>CAJUQO010000035.1 GCA_910588295.1 uncultured Lachnospiraceae bacterium
TGTATATCGGTATCAGTATGGGGGCAAGTATAAAGGTATCCCAGTATTTTGGGGCCAGAGACAGGGAAGCCCTGTCCCATACCATAGGAAACTGTATCGTGCTGACCTTTATCGCCTCGGTGTTTGTCATGGTGGTGGGAACGGCCATGACACGGCCCCTGCTGGTGCTCCTGCGCACACCGGCCAGTATTCTGGACTGGTGTACCCAGTATCTGCATATCCTGTTTATAGGGGCCGGCGGTATGGCTTTCTACAATATATTAAGCGGCGTCCTGCGGGGGCTGGGGGATTCGGTGTCGGCGCTGATTTATCTGATCGTGGCCAGTCTGTTAAATATTGTGCTGGATCTGGTATTTGTGGTAAACTTTGGCATGGGGGTTGCCGGCGTGGCCCTGGCGACGGTGATCGCCCAGGCCATATCGGGGATCCTGTGCGTGCGGAGGCTGTGCAGGCTGAAAGATCTTTTTGATATGAAGCTGCGCTATATCCGCTGGAACCGTGTATACGCTATGAATATTATCAGGCTGGGACTTCCGGCCGGCGTGACCCAGGCGATCATGTCTATGTCGATGATTATCGTCCAGTCGCTGACAAACAGCTTCGGCGAACAGTTTATCGCGGCTAATGTAATCGTCATGCGGGTGGACAGCTTTGCTATGCTGCCGAATTTTTCTTTTGGTACGGCCATGACCACCTATGCGGGCCAGAACGTGGGCGCCGGCGCCTATGACCGGGTCAGCCGGGGAGCAAAACAGGGGACGGCTCTGGCCATTGGTATCTCGGCGGTTATCACAGGATTGATTCTGCTGTTCGGCCGTCCGCTGATGGGGATATTCACCAATACGGACGAGCTGGTGGAGCTGAGTATGGCCATGATGCGGATCCTGGCCGTGGGCTATATCGCCATGGCGGTGCTGCAGAGCCTGTCCGGCGTGATGCGGGGAGCCGGTGATACGATGACGCCCATGTGGATCTCCATTTTCCAGACGGTGATCCTGCGTGTGCCCCTGGCTTATGGGATGTGCTATCTGACCAGGACGCCGGATCTGCCCAACGGGCGTTAGGAGTGCCTGTTCTGGTCGCTGCTGCTCTCCTGGGTGATCGGTGCGGTGGTCACGGCGGCTTTTTACGCCCGGGGACGCTGGAAGCAGGAGGCTAAAGTGATTTAAACGGATTTTTGCACGGCGGCCGTGAAAATACTGAACGGCTGCCGCTTGCGGCGACGAGCTTTTAAAGTAATAGAGGAGGACAATCATTATGACGAAGATAGACATTATATCGGGATTTCTCGGAGCGGGTAAGACCACGCTGATAAAAAAGCTGTTGGCGGACGCTTACAGGGGAGAACAGGTGGTTCTGATTGAGAATGAGTTCGGGGAGATCGGCATTGACGGCGGATTTTTAAAGGAGGCCGGTGTGGAGATCCGGGAGATGAATTCCGGCTGTATCTGCTGTTCTCTGGTGGGCGATTTCGGCGCTGCCCTGAAAGAGGTGGTGGAGAAGTACCATCCGGACCGGATCGTGATTGAGCCCTCCGGTGTGGGCAAGCTCTCCGATGTGATCCGGGCCGTGGAGGGTGTGCAGGAACAGTGCGGTATCGAGCTGAATACCTATACCACCGTGGCGGATGTAAAAAAGTGTAAGATGTATCTGCGGAATTTCGGGGAATTTTTCTCAAACCAGATCGAATTTGCGGGAACGATCGTGCTGAGCCGGACGGACGTGGCCACGGAGGACAAGGTGAAGCAGGCCGTGGAACTGATCCGGCAGATCAATCCCAAGGCCAATATCATCACCACGCCGGTGGAGAATCTGGGCGGCAAAAAGGTGCTGGAAGTCATGGAAAACGAGAAGGCGGATCTGGAGCGGGAGCTTCTGAAGGCCCAGAAGGAGCATGACCATCACCATGATCATGACGGGGAGTGCTGCGGACATGGGCACCATCACGATGGGGCATGCTGTGGTCATGAACATCATCATCATGACGGAGAGTGCGGTGATCATGAGGGGCATGAGCATCACGGCCATGCGGATCATGAAGGCCATCATCATGACCATGAAGGCCATCACCATCATGAGGAGCATCACCACCACCATGGCCATCACCATGCCGACGAGGTATTTACGAGCTGGGGACATGAGACGGCCCATAAATATACCCACACAGAGCTGTCGGCCATACTGGATAAGCTTTCTGCTGAGGAGAACGGTTTCGGAATCGTGCTGCGGGCCAAGGGCATGGTGGAGGATCCCGACGGGACCTGGCATTATTTTGACATGGTTCCCGGGGAATGTGAGATCCGCGGCGGCGCTCCTGAGTTTACGGGGCGTATCTGTGTAATTGGTTCTCAGCTGAAGGAGGACAGACTGGCCGAGCTGTTTGGCCTGTAAGGGAGATGAAGGCAGATGAGTATTATGGATGATACAAGGGTGGCAGTTTATCTGATCACCGGTTTCCTGGAGAGCGGGAAGTCCACATTTCTGGATTTTACGCTCCGCCAGGACTATTTTCAGATCGATGAGCCGACGCTGCTCCTGCTCTGCGAGGAGGGCGAGGTGGAGTTCGATGCCGATGAATTAAAACGTTATAATACCTATGTGGAAGTGATTGAAGATCAGGAAGATTTTACCACCGAATCCCTGCAGTATCTGGAGCGCCGCTATCATCCGGACAGAGTTTTGCTGGAGTACAATCCCCTCTGGTCCGTGGCGAAACTGGAGCAGATGCGTCTGCCGAACGGCTGGGGAATCGTCCAGCACATTGTGACCGTGGATGCCGGCACCTTCCAGGTCTATATGAACAATATGAAGTCCCTTTTCGTGGAGATGATCCGGAACGCGGAGCTGGTGATCTTTAATCGGGCAGATACGTCTCAGCCGCTGCCCACGTTCCGGCGCAGCGTAAAAGTGGTCAATCCGGCGGCCCAGATTGTTTTCGAGGATGAGGAGGGCGAGATCGGCAATATTTTCGAGGAACAGATGCCCTACGATCTGGATGCGGATGTGGTGGAGATTGAGGACACGGATTACGGGATCTTTTACGTGGATCTGATGGAGCATCCGGAAAAATATGAGGGCAAGAAAGTTCGCTTTAAGGGGATGACGCTGAGGAGCCGGGAGCTGTCCTCCGGGTATTTTGTGCCGGGGCGGATGGCTATGACCTGCTGTGCGGATGATACTTCATTTATCGGATATGTGTGCAAGTCGCCCTACGCAAAGAGCATGAAGATGGGCCAGTGGGTGATGGTGACGGCCGTAATTAAACATGAGTATATGAAGGCCTACCGGGATAAGGGGCCGGTGTTTTACGCGGAAGACGTGGTGCCGGCGGAAGCGCCGGAACAGGAGCTGGTATATTTTACCTGAGAAGAGGGGCTGTACTGACTGTGTGATGATAGGAGATGGAACCGATGTATTTGATCGTGGGCCTCGGAAATCCCGGGAAAAAATATGCCGGGACGAAGCATAATATGGGTTTTGACGTGATCGACTGCCTGGTGGACGAGTACCGGATCCCTTCTTCGGGGACGGCCCTGAAAGGGCTGTATGGCAAAGGGCTGATCGGCGGGGAGAAGGTTCTGCTGGTGAAACCTTTGACGTTTATGAATGCCAGCGGGGAGTGCGTGCGTGCCTTTGCGGATTATTATAAAGTGGATCCAAAGACAGAGCTGGTGGTGGTGTATGATGACATTTCTCTGGAACCCGGGGCGATCCGGGTGAGGGGGAAAGGGAGCGCCGGGGGCCATAACGGGATTAAGAGCATTATCCAGCATTTGGGAACGCAGGATTTCAAGCGGGTCAGGGTCGGTATCGGCGGGAAGCCGCCGGGATGGGATCTGGCGGATTATGTGCTGGCGCCGTTTTCGAAATCGGACAGGGCGTTGGTGGACGAAGGGATCGGGCGGGCGGCGGAGGCTGTCCGGGTAATGCTGGAGGACGGCGTGGAGGCGGCCATGAACCGCTTTAACGGGAAGGCCGGAGGGTGAGCTGCGCAGGCTGCCGTGCCAAAGGGTGATCATGTGATAATAGTAATTAACGGTGTCAGCCCGGATATGGGGGATGGCGCCTTTTTGTGCGTGGATGCGAGGTCAGAATGAGGAGGGAGAGTGCGGATGGATACGTTTCTGCAGCCGTTTGAGGGACTGGCGGAGTATGAGGAAATTCGAAAGAAACTGAAGACGGAAACCGGGATCGTGCAGGTCAGCGGGTGCGTGGAGTCCCAGAAGGCCCAGTTTGCCTATGGGATGGCGGATCTTGCCCCCATGAAGCTGGTGGTGGCGGAGAATGACCTGAAAGCCCGGCAGTTTTATGAGGATTATCGTTTCTATGACGACAATGTGGTTTTGTTTCCCTCCCGGGATCTGATCTTTTACCAGGCGGATGTCCATGGGAACCTGATCACCCGGCAGAGAATGCAGGCCCTTCGGGCGATCCTGGAGAAGCGGGAGTTGACGGTGGTGACCAGCGTGGCCGGATGTATGGAGGCGCTGGTTCCGGTGGAACTTCTGGCCGACGCGGTGGTGACAGTGGATTTTGATAACCCGGTGAACCTGGACGCCCTCACGGAAAAACTGGTATATATGGGGTATGAGCGGGTGGCCCGGGTGGAGATGCCGGGACAGTTCTCGATCCGGGGCGGGATCCTCGACCTCTTTTCCCTGACTGAGGAAAATCCCTGGCGGGTGGAGCTTTTTGACGACGAGGTGGATTCCATCCGCAGCTTTGAGGCGGGCAGCCAGCGTTCCATAGAATCCCTGGAGCGGATCGAGATCTATCCCGCCGCGGAAATGATCCTGACAAAAGATCTGCTGGAGGCGGGGCTTTCGCGGCTGAAAGCGGAAACGGAATCCTGTGTGAAGGCATTCCGGGACCGTTTTCAGACGGAGGAGGGAGCCCGTCTGGCCGAGAGCGTGAAGGATGCCTGTGCGCGGATGAATGATTTTCAGGATTTTTCCGGGATGGAGACATATTTGCGGTATTTCTTCCCCGACGCGGTGCCTTTCGTCGAATATTTTGCCCAAAACGCTCTGGTATTTCTCGACGAGCCGAACCGGATCGTGGAGTGCGCCAAGGTGACCGAGGAGGAATTCCGGGAGAGTATGATCCACCGGCTGGAAGGCGGGTATGCCCTGCCGGGGCAGACACAGCTTCTGATGGAATATAAGAAGGTGCTGCAATTATTTAACAGCCGCAGAGCCCTGTCGTTGTCCGCCATGGAGCCTCATAACGGAGACTGGAGATTTACGGCCCGCTATCGGCTGTCGGTACAGTCGGTCAGCCCCTACAACAACAGCTTTGAACTGCTGGTGAAGGATCTGAAGCGGTATAAGCGCACCGGCTATCAGACGGTGCTTTTGTCCGCGTCCCGCACCAGGGCCATGCGGCTTTCCGAGGATCTGCAGGCCGAAGGGCTGAACAGTTTTTACAGCGAGGACAGGACGCGGGTGGTGCGGCCGGGGGAGATCCTGGTCTGCGGCGGCCATGCCCATCGGGGCTTTGAGTATCCGATGCTGAAATTCATTCTGATTACGGACACGGATATCTTCGGGAGGGAAAAGAAAAAGAAAAAAAAGAAGTCCGAGTACAGCGGCAGAAAGATCCAGGACTTTGCCGAGCTCCATGTGGGTGATTATGTGGTGCATGAAAACCACGGCCTGGGAGTCTACCGGGGTATCGAGAAGGTCACGGTGGATCGAGTGGTGAAGGACTATATCAAGATCGAGTACGCGGGCAAAAGCAGTCTCTATATCCTGGCCACGCAACTGGACGCCCTGCAGAAGTATGCCGGGGCCGACGCGAAGAAACCGGCGTTAAATAAGCTGGGCGGGCAGGAATGGAAACGGACCAAGACCCGGGTGCGCAGCGCGGTGAAGAATATTGCCAGAGAGCTGGTGGCCCTCTATGCGGCCCGCCGGGATAAGAACGGCTATATCTACGGGCCGGATACAGTGTGGCAGCGGGAGTTTGAGGAGATGTTCCCCTTTGAGGAGACGGAGGATCAGATCCGGGCCATTGAAGACACAAAGAGGGATATGGAGAGCCCCCGGATCATGGACCGGCTGATCTGCGGGGACGTGGGTTACGGCAAGACGGAGATCGCCATCCGGGCCGCGTTTAAGGCGGTGCAGGAAAACAGGCAGGTGGTGTATCTAGTACCGACGACGATCCTGGCCCAGCAGCACTACAACACCTTTGTCCAGCGGATGAAGGATTTCCCCGTGGAGATCGATCTGCTGTGCCGTTTCCGTACCCCGGCGGAGCAGAAAAAGACCGTGGAGCGGTTGAAAAAGGGGCTGTCGGATATTGTGATCGGCACCCATCGGGTGCTTTCCGCCGATGTGCAGTTTAAGAATCTGGGCCTGCTGATTATCGATGAGGAGCAGCGTTTCGGTGTCACCCACAAGGAAAAGATCAAACAGATGAAGCAGACCGTGGATGTATTGACGCTGACGGCCACGCCGATCCCGCGGACGCTGCACATGAGCCTCATCGGCATCCGGGATATGAGCGTGCTGGAGGAGCCGCCCCTGGATCGGGTGCCGATCCAGACCTACGTTATGGAGTATAACCCGGAGATGGTTCGGGAGGCCATCAACCGGGAGCTGGCCCGGGGCGGGCAGGTATATTATGTCTATAACCGGGTGAACAATATTGACGAGATAACCAATGAGGTTGCGGCCCTGGCGCCGGAGGCCACTGTGGCCTTTGCCCACGGCCAGATGTCGGAGCGGGAACTGGAGCGGATTATGTACGGTTTTATTAACGGTGAGATCGACGTGCTGGTATCCACCACCATCATAGAGACCGGGCTGGATATCTCCAATGTCAATACCATCATCATCCACGACTCCGACAACATGGGCCTGTCCCAGCTTTACCAGCTTAGGGGGCGGGTGGGACGTTCCAACCGGACGGCCTACGCTTTCCTGATGTACCGGAAGGATAAGATGCTAAAAGAAGTGGCGGAAAAACGGCTCCACGCCATCCGTGAGTTTACCGACTTGGGCAGCGGTTTTAAGATCGCCATGCGGGATCTGGAGATCCGCGGGGCGGGCAACCTGCTGGGGGCGGAGCAGCACGGCCACATGGAAGCAGTGGGTTACGATCTGTTCTGTAAGATGCTGAATGAGGCCGTCCGGGAGGAAAAGGGCGAGGCTGCCGTCGAGGATTTTGAGACTACGATCGACTTGGATATGGACGCCTACATCCCTGAAACGTACATTCCTGACGAGTACCAGAAACTGGATATCTATAAGCGGATTGCGACCATTTCGTCGGAGGAGGACTACGACGATATGCTGGAGGAGCTGCTGGATCGTTTCGGGGAGCCGCCCAGGGCGGTACAGAACCTGCTGTCTATTGCCCGTCTGAAAGCCATGGCCCACCGGCTGTACATGACCGAGGTGAAGCAGCGGGGGCAGGAGATCCGGCTGGGCATGCATGAGCGGGCCCGGGTGGATGTGGCGAAAATCCCGGAGGTGCTGAAAAACCATGTGGGAACTCTGGTGTTCAAGACAGACGGCCCGGCGCCCTATTTTGTATTCCAGGCAGGAAAACGGGGAAAGGCGGATAGGCGGACGGCGGGAGAGAAGCTGAAAGAGCTGCTGGAGGAGATGACAGTGCTGGTAGCGTAAAGGGGCGGCCGCGCGGGTGCCGCCCCGCCCGCATATAAACGTGTTTTTATTGTGAAAAAACATGTCAGGCTTGCCCGTGCAGGGAAAAAAGCATATAATGGAACGGTGAAAAATGGCAGGAGTCCGGTTTTGGGGCAGTTGTGGCCCGGAAAAGGAGCTGCGTGATATACAGGAGGAGCTATGAAGAAAAAACATGTAAAAACAATGTGCGGCCTGCTTACGGCCGCAGTGTGTTTGGCAGGATGCGGGAATAAGGCGCTGGACGGGACTCAGACGGTGCTGACGGTGAACGGTACGCAGGTGAGCCTGGGAACGGCGATGTTTAACCTGCGCTATCAGCAGTCGGAGATGCAGTCCTACTCTACCATGATGTATTCCATGTACGGCATGGAGATGGGGGCGCTGTGGGATGAGCCAGTTGGCAGCAGCTCCGAGGCCAGTGAGGCATCGGAGGCGTCAGAGACGTCAGCAGCCAGTGAAACTTCCGAGACATCGGAAGCCGGGGAAGCATCCGGGGCATCGAAAACATCGGAGGCCGGGGAGGCTTCCAGCTCGTCGGAGGCGAAAAAGAATCAGACTTACGGGGAGCAGTTTAAGGATACCTGCATGGACGGCCTGGCAGATATGCTGCTTCTACAGGAACATATGGAAGAATTTTCCGTCGTGTTCAGCGAAGAGGATCAGGCGGCGGCGGATCAGGCGGCGGAGGCTTTTGTGAAAGCCAATGATGAAGAACTGCTGCAGCAGAATGGGATTACGGCGGCCAATGTGGCGGAATATCTGAAACTGTATACGATCCAGCAGAGGATGCACGATCCCATGGTGGCCGATGTGGATAAGGAAGTATCCGACGAGGAGGCCGCCCAGTCAAAGATCACCTACGTGCGGCTGGCTACATCCGAGACCGATGAGGATGCGGTGAAGGAAGAGAAAAAGGCCCATGCGGAAGAGATACTGAGCGCTATACAGGGCCAGGCAGATGTGGCTTCCGCCGATATGGAAGCACTGGCCACACCCATAGATGAAAATGCTTATACGACAGATTATACCTATGGGGCAGACGATGGGTCTCTGGCCGAGGCCGTCCGCACGGCGGCGGATACGCTGAATGACGGGGAACTGTACGGTTCCGTGGTCGAGGCTGACGGCGTCTATTACATTGTGCGCATGGACGCTAAACTGGATCGGGAGTCCACGGATCAGGAAAAAGAGAACATTATCTCGGAGAGGGAAGATGAACTTTACCAGGAGAAACTGGACGGCTGGAATGATGCAGCGGATGTGACGGTTAATGAGAAACTCTGGAACAAAGTTAAAGTGACGGATTCCTATATTTATACGGTGAAACAGGCGGAGAGTGAGGCCGATGAGGTATCCGAAGCATCGGAAGCGGGAGCGGCGGCCAGCGAGGCATCGGAGGCAGGATCAGCGGCCGGTGAGGTATCCGAGACATCGGAGACGGGATCTGTGGCCGACGGATCGGATGCAGATACAGGCAGCGCGGCGCCGGATGCCGCCGGGGGCAGTACGGCAGAATAGGTCTTTTTTGCATAGTCCGTTGTCTGCGGCGGAGTATTTGAATGCTCCCACCGGACTGCGGCGCGGGCCGGTTTGACGGGGGTTTTAGCGGCTGTCTGGTTCGATGCGCGCAGATCCTGGCATATATGAGAGGTATAGGGCGTGAAGATAGAGGCAAGAATTATAAAAAGATACTGTTTCCGTGACCATTATGCGTTTCTCGTCATGGAAGCGCCGGGGATGCGGGAGGAGCTTCTGCTGTATATACAGGCTGATAACCGCGATGAGGTGATGTTTGTGCGGAGGCTCCCGAGCTGTACGCTGGACGATACGGATCGCCATCTGCGGGAGATCGAGGCCCTGGCCGACCAGGCAGTAAAGCAGTATGAAGAAGGCTGCGGCGAAGCGCCGGATCCCCCGCGCTCTGCCGGAGCGGCGCAAGCCGGAGAGAGACATGCGGCAGCGGGGCGATTTTCCGGGGCGGCTGCAGGAGCGGCGGAACCTGCCGGAACAGGTGGGAAAACGGCTGCGGTGAAGCGTATCCGCTCCGCCAAGGAGGAAGAGCGGGAGAAAACCCGCAGTCTGGCCATGCTGCAGAAAAACTCCCTGATTGACTATCGCTATAACCGGCAGGGAAAAGCGGTGAAACAGATGCTGGAAGGCTCCGAGGAAGCGCTGGTTTCGGATGTATTTTCTGTCATTGCACTGGTGAACCGGCGTATGGCCGATGATATCCGGCCCCTGCTTTTATCCATGCTGCCCTATTACCACGACCCGGATTTTGATACGGAGTACCAGATGGCCAGGGATAAGGAGACGACCATCCGCTATGTGGTCAATGAGAACGGCCTGATCACGGCCTGTACGGTCAACGGCGGCCGTTACCCTCTCTGCCTGACGATTCTCATGATCCTGCGGCAGCTGGCAGAGCAGTCGGAGATGGGGATAGACGCCTTCCATGGCCGGATTATGGAGCGTATGGGAAACGGCTGACCCGGACGTCGCTGTGTGCTGCGTATGAGCATTAAGCGGCCGGGAACCGTTCGCGGACGAAGGGCCGTTAGTTACAGGAGGATTACATGTTAGAGCTGAAAAATATAAGCTATGAGGTTGAGGAGCAGAACAGTAATGTTGCCATTCTGCGGGATATCAGCCTTACGATAGAAGACAAATTTGTGGCGATCACGGGGCCAAACGGAGGCGGGAAGTCCACATTGGCCAAAGTGATCGCCGGGATACTTACTCCCACTTCAGGACGTATCCTGTTTGACGGCGAGGATATCACCGGGCTGGATATCACCGAACGGGCGAAAAAGGGCATCAGCTTTGCCTTCCAGCAGCCGGTGCGTTTTAAAGGGCTGACGGTCAGGGATCTGCTGACCATGGCTTACGGACGGAAAACCAGTGTGTCGGAAATCTGCGAGGTGCTTTCCGAGGTAGGGCTGTGCGCCCGGGATTACGTCAACCGTGAAGTCAACGCCAGCCTTTCCGGCGGCGAGCTGAAACGGATCGAGATCGCCATGATCATTGCCAGGGGAACCAAACTCTCGGTCTTTGATGAGCCGGAAGCGGGGATAGACCTGTGGAGTTTCAACAATCTGATCCGGGTGTTTGAGAAGCTGCGGGATGATGTGCAGGGTTCCATCCTGATCATTTCCCATCAGGAAAGGATACTGAATATCGCGGATAAGATCGTTATGATCGCGGATGGCCGGCTGGAGGCGGAGGGGAGCAGGGATGAGATCCTTCCGAAATTGTTAAATGCCCCGTCTGCCTGCAAAGTATTGACAGACAAGCTGTAATCATAGGACGGGCGTGTGTCTGACAGTATGCGATTTTGGAACGCAGGTATTTTCAGGAGATTCCTGTGTGAAATTGCAAACACATGGAACCGTTACGATAAATCATAGAAAGAGGAAGATCGCCATGGATTTAATACAGAAAAATCTGCTGGAGCAGATCGCGGGGCTTCATGAGATTCCCGAGGGAGCCTATAATATCCGTGCGAACGGACAGAGCGCCGGGAGGAATTCCACGGCCCATATTGAGATCGCCACCAAGACCGACGGAAAATCCGGTATCGACATCAGGATTCAGCCGGGCACGAAAAAGGAGAGCGTCCACATTCCTGTGGTGCTGAGCCAGAGCGGTCTGAAAGAGAGTGTATATAATGATTTTTTCATCGGGGAGGACTGCGATGTTACGATTGTCGCGGGCTGCGGTATCCACAATTGCGGCGTGGATATCTCTGAGCACAGCGGCATCCATACATTCTATGTGGGCAAAAATTCCCGTGTGCGGTATATTGAGAAACATTACGGCGAGGGGGACGGCCGGGGAGAGAATGTCATGAATCCCTCCACGGTGATCCATCTGGACGAGGGCGCCTATATAGAGATGGACACCATGCAGATCAAGGGGATCGATTCTACGGTGCGCACCACCAGAGCGGATCTGGCTGCCGACGCGACACTGGTGATCCGGGAAAAGATTATGACCCACGGTACCCAGACGGCCAAAACAGATTTTGAGGTGGACATGAACGGCGCGGGATGCAGCGCTAACGTGGTTTCTCGGTCGGTGGCAAAAGAACAATCCCACCAGATATTTCTTTCAAAGATCAACGGCAATAATCTGTGTGCCGGGCATACGGAGTGCGACGCGATCATCATGGATCAGGCCAGCGTCAGCGCCATCCCGGAACTCACGGCCAACCATGTGGAGGCCAACCTGATCCACGAGGCCGCCATCGGCAAGATCGCCGGCGAACAGCTGATCAAGCTGATGACCCTGGGGCTCACGGAAAAAGAGGCCGAGGAACAGATTGTGAATGGATTTTTGAAATGAGACGTTGCTGTATTGATCCGGATCACGCTCCAGATAGAGAAATACTTTCGCAAGGAAAAGACAGGCATTTTTGCAGAGCATCTGAATAATTTAGAGTATAATGTTCATTGGAAAAAATGAGGGGAAGGGGCCGAAGCATCTTCCCAACCATACAGATTTCTTAAAACCTAAAAGAAGAAGGTACAGAGCGTTTGACTATGTTATGCCGGTGTTTTTTAAACAGAAAGGGATATCGGAGGCTGAACCTTACGGAACCGGAAGAATTTTGTAAAAGACTAGATGGCTTTCAGGGCGATGGGCGCGGAACAGATAGCTCTAAACAGGGGAGACTGGATCTGATTTGTTGTAAGAAAAAACTGCAAATGTATAAAACAGATCCCGAAAGCGATGTATACATTATTAACGCGAATGGTACGACTACCCGTCTTCGGCAGATCAAAGGCATCATAAACCGTCAGAACGAGGAATGCGTATTGTACCACTGCCGGGAATTCACTGAGAAGTTTTATCCGGGAGATAAGGAGCTGATCAGTCAGTTGAACAGGCAGTTTGATATTCAGAATTCCGTAGAAATCGAAAAAAAATATACTGTAGATAAAACCGCGGATAAGGACGGGGTAATAAATAAAATCCTGGAAAAAGTGGAGGAGAGTGATTACAGCGTTACGGAGCTGGATCCTAAAACGCAGGAAGACGTATATTTTGACACGGAAAATGAGACTTTGCGGAGAAACGGTTTTTCGGTGAGAATACGGGAATGCGGGGAAAGAAGATGCATTACCTGTAAGTACAAAGTGCAGAGTGAATCTAACGGTGAAGGCGGTCAGTTGGAGCGTTATGAAGCTGAAAGGGATATAGGGACGGGCGGACTGGAACAGAATGAGGAGCAGATCGATGAGGCTGTATTAACCCTTTTGAAAACGGAGAAATATGGAGCTGCCGATTTATTGCAATGCGTCAAGGTTATAAATAACAGGAAAAAATATGTGATATACAAAGACGGTACAGAAAACAGACGGGCAGATGAGAGGTATGAATTGGTAGTTGACGATGTTCTTTATCAAAATCTGCTCAATCACAATACGGCAAAAGAAATGCAGATTGAGATTGAATTGAAATCCAGGTATGAGACACGGATAAACATGAAGGGATTGACAGATTCCATAGAGGAAATAAGCGGGTTAGAAAGCATTACGGAATCAAAGTATATCAGGGCATTGAAATTGACAGAAGATAAAAGAGTGGAAATATCTGCTCGATAAGCAGAATATTCAAAATAAATAATATAAAACCAGAAAAAAGCCTGACAAAATATAAAAAAGATTGACATGTTAGGGCTTGAAATAAAGAGAAAAGTAGTATACTATATATAAAATATAGCGAATGTTGTCTGATTCGTTACTATCGAGCAGGGGAGTGTGCCATGTACGAAAGAAATATAAGGAGCTGGCTGAAGCATCTCGATTTCATCCTGCTGGATCTTATATCGATTGCCCTGTCCTTTGCAATAGCATATATCATTCGTAACTCAAATAAGGGGTTGTTGGGGGACGCATCTTACAGAAGTTTTTTTCTGGTGTTTGTAGGCTTTCATATATTAATAGCGTTTTTCTTTCGGAGTTACAGCAACGTCATACGGCGGGGCTATCTGGAAGAAATCAAAGAGATCAGCAAGCAGAATATGATCCTGATCATATGCATATCGGTTTATCTGGTATTTACCAAACAGTCGGAGGCATATTCTCGTTTGTTTCTGGGGTATTTCTGTGTCGGCAATGAGTTGCTCATGATATTACTTCGCTGTATGTGGAAGCAAGTTGTGCGTTCAAAGTTGAATAAGCCGGATAATCAGAGCCAGTTGCTGGTGGTTTCCACCCGCTCACAGGCGGAGGCCTGTATTGCAGGCTTACAAAGAGACCGTTATCAGCCCTTTCATATTGCGGGAATTGCGGTGATGGATGAGACAGAGGATATCGCGTCCATTGCAGGGGTGCCGGTTGTTGCCGATGCGGACAGCCTGATGGAATATGTGCGGCTGAATGTTGTGGATCAGGTTCTGATTCAGGCGGGACAGGCGGCGGACGTCATAAAGGCTTTGGCGGATCAGTTCCTGGATATGGGCGTGGTGGTGCATCTGGGGTTGGAACAGCCCTTTGAGACCCTTCCTCATAAGCAGATCCACCGGCTGGGGGACTGGACGGTGATTTCAAGCAGTATTCAGGCGGCCAGCATGATGGAGCTTTTCCTGAAACGGGTTATGGATATCTGCGGGGCGCTGGTCGGACTGTTTATTACGGCTATAGCTTTTGTGCTTGTTGCGCCGGCTATTTATTTTAAATCTCCGGGGCCCATCTTTTTTTCTCAGCATCGGATGGGCAAAAATGGGCGGAAGTTTAGAATCTATAAGTTCCGTTCCATGTACATGGATGCAGAAGAACGCAAAAAAGAGCTCATGGAGCAAAATAAGATGCAGGGATTGATGTTTAAAATGGATGACGATCCCCGTATTATTAAAGGTGTTGGCCATTTTATACGCAATACAAGTATTGATGAACTGCCTCAGTTCTGGAATATTTTGAAAGGCGATATGAGCCTGGTGGGTACACGGCCACCGACGGTGGATGAGTTCGAGCGGTATGAGCTTCATCATAAAGTGCGCCTGAGTTTCCGCCCGGGGCTTACCGGAATGTGGCAGGTGAGCGGCCGCAGCGATATCACGGATTTTGAGGAAGTGGTGCGGCTGGACGAGACATATATTGCGGAATGGAGTATTCTGCTGGACATAAAAATATTGCTGAAAACCATAAAAGTGGTTTTGATGCGTCAGGGTTCGGAATAGAAGAAAAATGCAATGTATAAATTTGGTTTGCCGAGGGCAAGATGGTAGTACAGGATGGGCTGTTGATAAATTGGTTGCATTGACAGATGTTTAGGCGAAGGTTTCAGTGGCAAAGAGGATCTATTTTTTGCGCCAAAAAGAGGTGACAGACGTGAAGGCAAGGGAACCGATCAGAGTTGCCCAGATTATGGGGAAGCTGTGGGGCGGCGGGGTAGAATCCGTTGTATTTAATTATTACCGTGCAATAGATAAAAATAAAATTCAATTTGATTTTTATTATGATTCGGACTCTACGGTTGCGCCTCCCCCGGAGCTTATTGCAATGGGGGCGAATTTTTATGAAATCCCCCCCTATCAGAAAGTGGCATCTTACTGCAGTACGCTCAAAAAAATTTTAAAGGGAAAAAAATATACTATTGTTCATTCCCATATCAATACATTAAGCGTGATCCCACTGTTCATAGCCTGGACCGAAAAGGTTCCTGTCAGGATCGCACATAACCATAGTGTGCCTGGCGGAAAAGAATTTTCAAGAAATGCATTAAAAAACTTTTTAAGAAAATTCTCAAAATTATTCCCCACCGATTATTTTGCATGTTCTGAAAAGGCTGGAAGGTGGTTGTTCGGCAACCGCATGTTTGCTAATGGTAAAGTAATGGTTATAAAGAATGGTATTGATTTTCAACGATTCATGCCCAGCGAAGAAACCATACAGGAAAAAAGGGATTCACTTGGATTAAAAAATAAGTTTGTGGTAGGGCATATCGGCCGGTTTACCTATGCAAAAAATCATAAGTTTCTTTTTGAAATCTTTGCGGAAATATTAAAACAAAAAGAAAATGCCAGGCTTGTGCTAGTCGGGGACGGTGAGCTGCGTGCAGAATTAAAAAAACAGGCAGAGACTTTGGGCATACTCGGGCATATTGTTTTTACAGGACAAGTATCCGATCCTGAAAATTATTATCGCCTGGCTGATATTATGATTTTCCCTTCCTTTTTTGAAGGGTTATCGTTAACCACCATCGAAAGCCAGGCGGCAGGCGTTCCCGTGGCTGTATCGGAGGCGATTCCGGAAGAAGCAGTAATCAGCAATGGATGTAAACGCATGTCCCTGCGGGACGGTGCGAAAATATGGGCCCAGGAATGTATTCAGTTATCAGAGGTTCGTGTCAATTTGACCGACCAAAGCAGAGCGTATGATATCAGCCGCTGCTCGCAATGGTTGGCTGGATGGTATTGCCAGCGGATCCAAAAATATGAAACAGGAGAACGATCCTGTCCGCCTCAGAATATATGGCAGAGATAACATCTGGCTGCAGGGTTCAGCCAGTAGAAATACAAAAAAAGTTGTCAGAGGGAGACTGATATGGGTGCGGATTCCTCTTTGGTGAGCATAATTATGCCGGTCTACCAAATTCCAGAAACATTACTGAGACATGCCATAGAGAGCATATTAAATCAAACCTATAAAAATATTGAATTGATTATCATAGACGACGGTTCAAAAGATCATACAGGCGCGATCTGCGATGAATATGCCCATATGGATCACCGCGTTATGTGCTGCCATACAGCAAACCAGGGCGTATCAAAAGCAAGGAACCGCGGCTTGCATAAAGTGCAGGGGGATTATGTGGCTTTTGTCGATGGCGATGACAGCCTGGAACCGTATATCATTCGGCAAATGGTAGATGTGTGTATGGAGAACAAAGCCGATTGTGCAATCTGCAGCTGCCGCCATCTCTATGAAAATGATGCAGATGTAAGACCCCGTGATCCGGATCCTCCGTTCAATAAAAAAATTTATTCCCGGGAAGGGATCCTGCATGAATTGTTTTATATGGGAAAGCCCTATGATGAAATGGAAATAACGGCTGTCTGGGGCAAACTATATGCCAGAAGAACCATAAAAAACGTTTTTTTTGATGCGGATATATCTATCGGAGAAGATTTCATTTTTAATTATGATTCCTTAAAAAATGCGTCTGTCATAGTTTGCATGGATTCAAAAGGATATAACTATCTATTGCGGGCAGACAGCGCGATACATGGCAGATATAAGCACAAATATATTCAATGTCTAGATGGATTTAAAAAACTTTTAAAAAAATGCGATAAAAGCCACCGGCAAGGGGTCGCTGCAAGGTTGGTAAACATTGCTATCGTTATTTTCTTAATGATTCCGAAGGGAAAAGATAATGCCGAAGACGAAAGGCGGCTGATTGATTTTATAAAGCAATACAGAAAGGAAGTTCTATTCAATCCGGATTCCCGGTTTAAAGTAAAGGCTTCACTGCTATTATCCTATCTGGGCTTTGGATCTATGAAGAAAATTTATAATATCTTTTTTCAATAAATGTATGCCTGGTACTATTGCTGTATAGAGGGGTTAAGTATGTATTTCAGAATGGGAAGAAAACAGTTTCTTGCATTAGCCGTTCAATTTTTTGCGTTGATAGTGTCGCTTTTTTTTCTGCTGCATGAAAGCAAAAACAGCAGCCAGTTATTCGTTGTATATGCCCGTTTTGGCGTACTGGTAATTTCTATTGCAGGTATTTCTTTTTTGGCTGCGCATGATAAGGCGATTTCCGTACAAACTGTATTTCTTTTGCTGTTTGTGTTGTTTCAATTTGGGCTTCCCGTCGTATATGCATGCATGCCCGAGTATTTTAACTATTATATCTCGTTATTTGATAAAAAGATCCTTATAAAGGCTATAAAATACACAATACTGTCAATCCAGACGTATATATTCTGTACATCATTGGTCGTTGTTATAGATTCCGGGAAGAAAAAAAAGAAAACCCGAGGAAGATGGCTAGCAATTATTGAGAACCATACCAAGAGTGTAGAAGTTGCAGCGCTATATTTGTTTTGCTTTACAGCGGCTGTCGTTGTGCCTGTGAATATGGCCTCTGCGGTTCGGGCCGTTTTAGCAGATGGGGCTATTGTAAATATGTTCCGCGGGGCTATGGCTGCGAATGGGGTGACCAGATTTTTTCAGGAATTTTATTTTCCATCAGCCCTCCTCTATTTATGCTTTTCCAGCTCTCCACAAAAAAAGAAGATTGTAAGTCTCTTTTATCTCGTGGTATCTTTTTCCATGGTTTTAGTCGCGGATCGATCCGGCGGTATTACAGCTTTGGTGGTATTTGCGTTTTATCACTTTTATACGAGCAAAAATAAAAAACAAGGAAAACAGATTCTGTTCTTGGCGGCATCAGGAATTTTTTTAGCGGTAGTCTCATCTGTTGTCGCTACGGTCAGAATCAGCGGCAAAGGTATCGGGAGCGCACTGGACGGAAGAATATTGTTGAATGTTATTGAAGAAATGGGATTCAACTTTACCAGTCTTTGCTTTGTGATGGATTATATTCCGGCAAAAACGGACTTTCGATACGGTTTATCCTATCTGGTATCATTTATACTGCTGATCCCCAAAACATTTGGCCTTGGATCTGTTTATCCGGCTTTGCAGTCCTGTTTGGGCGAAACCTGGCTTTGGAATGCTAATAGATTGTACGGGCGCGGCTTTTTAGATTTTGGCGTAGGCTTTTCCCTGATCGCGGAAAGCTATTACAATTTTTCGTGGGCGGGTATTTTTGTTATGATACCGATCAGCGTCCTTATTACAAAAATCATAAATGAAGACAAGGCAGATACAGCATGGGGATTATATATCCGCTTAGTCCTGCTGCTGACTTTATTTACCGTTCCGCGCAGGCAGTTTTTATCAATACTAAAAGGTATTGAGTACTCTATCTTTTTTATGGTAGTTTATCTAATTGCTTTTATAGGATTACGAAGGACAGAAAACAGTTAGCACTGACAAAGGGAGAGATCAATGAAACTACTGACAGTCTCTATAGCGGCGTACAATGTTGAAAAATATTTAGAAAAAGCATTAACCTCCTTAACCAACAATAGCGAACTTATGACTCTTTTGGAAGTGATTGTTGAAGACGACGGATCTACAGACGGTACTTTCGCCATAGCCGAAGAATTTCAAAGTAAATATCCTGGCACCTTTCGGGCCGTTCATAAAGAAAACGGCGGTTATGGATCCACGATTAATAATTCTATCCGACTGGCAAAGGGCAGATATTTTAAGCAGCTGGACGGGGATGATTGGTTTGATACCCAGAATTTTTACGGGTTCTTGGCTTTTTTAAATAACCGTAACGATGACCTCGTTTTAACGCCGTACTATAATTGTTATGAAGACGGGAATATCACATTGATTAATCATTGCAAAAAAGTACCGTCTGTCGTATCAGATATTTCCGCGTTAAATCTATGCGAGTATCTGGCAATGCATGAATTGACAATAAAAACTGCTTTATTAAAAGATAACCATATTTCCATTACAGAAAATTGCTTTTATACAGATAATGAATATACTTTTTTGCCTCTTTTGTATGCTAAAACTGTAGGCAGATATCATAAACCTGTTTACTGTTACAGACTTGGTCGCAACGGGCAAAGCGTATCTCTGGAGGGAATAAAGAAACACTATATGGATTCGCTGGCCGTCGCGGAAAAAATATATTCCGCCTATAACGATATGAAAAATGACGTCTCATCCATTCAGCCCATTTTAATGAGGAAAATTTGCTATATTACAGATACAGTATATACGTACTATCTAGTTTCAGGCAATAAAAGCATAAGCAAAGAGGAACTCAAAAAATTTGATGCATGGATGAAAAAAAATTATTTTGATCTTTATAAAATGACCCGCGGGGTTAAAAAAGTAAGACTATTAAGGATGACAAAATTTAGTATATATGGACTTTTAAGAAAAAAAGTGCTTCGGGAATGGATATGAAAAGTATAAAGAAAAATTATATGTACAACCTGCTGTACCAGATTCTTATCACGGTGGCGCCTCTTGTAACAACGCCATATGTATCCAGGGTTCTTGGAGCGGAACCAATTGGTGAATATAGTTTTTCATACTCTATTGTATACTATTTTATGCTGGTTGCTGTGTTGGGAACCTCGACCTATGCGGAGCGTGAAATGTCATTTTACCAGGACGACAGGGGAAAAAGATCCCTTCGTTTTTGGGATCTAACTGCACTCCGTGTAATAACAACTTTTATCAGTATGGTCTGTTATGCGGTAATCGTAAGATACCTTTTTACGGATTATACAATGTTTTGTATTATCTCGCTTAATCTTATGGCGGTTGCACTAGATACGGTCTGGCTTTTTCAGGGTCTGGAGGAATTTGGACAGATTACATTAAGGGATACGATAGTTAAAGTGGCCACTATTATCATGATCCTTCTGTTTGTCAATTCTCCCCGTGATCTATATGTGTATGTACTCATAATGTCTTTGTCTCCGGTCATTAGCGCGGTAGCACTGATCCCGTTTATCCACCGGTACATAGACAAACCCTCTCTGAAGAATCTTCATCCTTTCAAGGATTTTAAAAGTATTCTTGGTTTGTTTATTCCGACCGTTGCAATCAGCGTATACGCCATGCTGGATAAAACAATGATCGGAATATTTACAATTACAAAAGCAGAAAACGGGTATTATGAGCAGGCCATGAAACTTTCAAAAACAGCGTTAACTATTGTGACATCCCTAGGTACTGTTATGATACCCCGCATCAGTTACTACGCAGGAAAAAAGCAGACTAAAAAAATTGAAGAATATATGCTCAAAAGCTATCAGTTTGTATGGATGCTCGGGATCCCGATATGTTTTGGATTAATCGGCATATCAAATAATCTTGTACCATGGTTTTACGGAACCGGCTTTGAAAAAGTAAAGGAACTGCTCTGTATATTGAGTTTTCTGGTCATAGCTATCGGTCTGAGTAATGTTACCGGCCTGCAATATTTAGTTCCCACGAAACAGCAAAATAAATTGACACACTCGGTACTGATGGGAGCGGCGGTAAACGTTATTCTCAACGCGGTATTAATTCCAAGATTTTATGCATTCGGTGCGGCTGTGGCTTCTGTGTTTGCGGAATTTACAGTCACTATTGTCCAGTTTGCCCAAATCCGGAAACAAATGAATATTAGAAAAATTCTATTTCCATTTTTCAGATATGCGGCTGCGGGCGCGGCCATGCTGGTTCTTTTGATTTTAGAAGACAAGATCTTTTCACCGAATGCCCTGTGTACATGTGCGATGATAGCCAGCGGGGGAGGAATGTATTTTCTCATATTATTACTATACAAAGACAGCCTTGTCTATAGCGCGCTGGCATCAGTGAAGGAGAAGTTCGCAAAATAGATCAAATGAGAAAAATGACTTTTCGATTGGCCCAACAAATAGGGAGAACCTAAACCATGCATGTGACATTTGTTTTTGACGGTTTACAATTTGGCGGCATTGAGCGGGTAGGCGTTGAATATATTAAGCTTTTATACCGAAACGGATATGGGGTAAATATTGTAAATCTGAAGCCCAAATTGAACGCCATGGAAAAGGAACTTCCCAAAGATATCAAAATTTTCCATATACCATATCCACGTGCGATTACATCGCAAAGATATAGTAAACTAAAAAGATATGGCATTATCGGCAAATGTGTATGTTATCTGGGGACAGTGTTTCTCGAAATATTTCAGACGATATATAAATTTTTTTATGGAAATAAATTACCCGGACCGGATATTGCCATAGCATTTTCCGGGCATTTTAACGACCTGGCTTTTGTCAGCAAAAATTTTGCCCAATCCAGGAAAATTGCATGGCTGCATGGCAGTGAAACTTCATACTGCGAACTGTCTCCCGGCTTTCCCGAGCTATACGGGAAAATAAAAAATCTGGTTTGCCTGTCAAATAAAGATGATGAGAAGATCACTGCGTTTAATAGAAAAAAGGGTATAAATAAAATACGTATCTATAACCCTGTTAATCTAGCCGATAGAATAGTGGATGACTGTCTGGTCGGCAATTTAAAATCGGCATACGGGGATTTTGTTTTAATGGTTGGGCGTCTTGCCAAAGACAAAGACCAGGCAACATTAATACATTCGATAAAAATATTACGCGAAAAGTATTCTCTGAAAAAAAATCTCTTGTTAGTGGGAGACGGATCTGAAAAAAGCAGATTGGAACAACTGGCAAAAGACCAAGGTCTTGATAAGCAGGTCGTCTTTGCGGGGGCTCGCTATGATGTACAAAATTTCTATAAAGCAGCGACGGTTTATGCCCACGCAAGCCCTGCGGAAGGTCTTCCTACAGTGCTTTTAGAAGCCATGTTTTACGGCCTTCCCATCGCATCGACCAACAGCGAGCCGGGAGTAAAAGAAATCCTTGGAGATGACTGCGGACTGGTCACTCCTGTCGGCGATGCGGAAGCCCTCGCTTATAGTCTGTATCGTCTGTATACAGATGGTCAGAAGAGGACGGAGATAATTAAAAACGGTAAATTAAGGATCCTGGATTTTACGCCGGAACGCATAATTTTACGGTTAGAAGATTATATGGGCAAGCTGCCTCAAGAATAATGAAAGATTATTATAACGAGCTGCTGCAGTGGCGCAGGAGGAGACTATATGTTTGGATTGTTATATAAAGTATCCAGAAAAAGCCGGATAGTAAATATTTTTCTGCGGTTTGTCTATAAATGTGATATTCCGGTGACTGCAAAAATCGGAAAAAATGTCACGTTCAACCATAAAGGCCTGGGCGCTGTTATCCATCCCCATACTGTAATAGAAGATAACGTTTTTATTGAACATCATGTTTGTTTCGGCCAGAGAACCGGAGACGACACTTCGGCCCCGGTGATAAGAAAAAATGTTGTCATAGGCGCTTATGCGATAATATTGGGGGGAATAGAAGTCGGGGAAGGTACGGTCATTGGGGCCGGAAGCCTGGTGCTTGAAAATGTGCCGGCCCATTCGATTTATTATAATCCAAGAAATAGCCATATTTTGGCAAATAATAAAAAGACAGGCTGCTATTGATATAGAAAGGAGAACCGCGTGAAAAGATTTATTACTTGTGCAAGTTATTATGGCACCGGCTCCAGCGCTGTAACAGATTTCGTTTCTGAATATGAGGATGTTTTTAACTTTACGAATGAAGAGTTCCGGTTTCTCCAGGATCCGGACGGTATTTCTGATCTGGAATTTAATTTAACGGATTGTTTCAACAGACATAACTCCGGCCATTCCTTAAAACGCTATAAAAGACTCGTGGACTTTTATTCCGGAAATCTATTCGGAAAAAAGTATGCCGGATTTTTTGGAGACAAATGGAAAGAGCTTTCCTACCGCTATATCCGAAGCCTCACGGATTTTTCTTATCCGGGATGGTGGCAGTATGACCTATATGACAGGGGTTCCTTCTTTTATTTTCGGAAGCGGATCCTCAATAAGCTTCTGCATAAAACCATTTGGAAAAATGCGCCGGACCGCCATTTAAATACAATGAAAAAGGAGATCACATATTGTTCCCATCCCAGCAAAGAGAAGTTTCTAGCCATGACAAGGCAATATGTTTATGCGCTTTTTTCATCTGTGATTTCCGGGGATCAAGAAATTATAATGGTGGATCAGCTTGTGCCTCCCATAAATGTCCAAAGGTATCTTCGGTATTTTTATGATAACATACAGGTTGTCATTGTGGACAGGGATCCCCGGGATGTGTTTGTTTTGGATAAGTATGTCTGGAAAGACGGGATCCTGCCCAATGACGCGGAAACATTCTGCAAATGGTTCAGATACACCCGGTCACACAGAAAAACAGAAAATTTGGACACAGACCAGATAAAGTTTATCCGTTTTGAGGATCTTATTTATCGCTACGATCAGACAACGGATGATCTTGCCGCATGGCTGAAGCTGGATAGAAAGAAGCAGGTAAAGCCCCGCTCAAATTTTAAACCTGAAATTTCTATCCGTAATACACAAGTGTGGAAAAAATATCCGGAAAGTAGTTTGGAAGTTGAAATGATCGAACATAAGTTACGCGAATATCTGTATGCATTTCCAGATAAACCTTGATGGATGTGAAGGCCGCGGCGCACATGCAGACAGGGAGACTGCACACAAACGATGGGAAGAGGCAGAAGATGGAGACTATACGAACCTATGCAAAGCTTATGCGCGTGCACCACTATATAAAAAATATTTTGGTGCTCGCGGCGCTGGGCTGCAGCGGCCGGCTGTTTTGCCTGGACAAATTCATGGCAGCCCTGGCCGGTTTTGCTGCTTTTTGTATGGTTTCTTCTGTGATCTATATTATTAATGACATCCGGGATGCAGAAAGAGACAGGCATCATCCTGTCAAACGGAACCGTCCCGTCGCCTCCGGGAAAATATCTGTAAGGAACGCATGGATACTGGTGGTTATTCTGCTGGCTGCCGCAGCAGTTTTCCATGCTCTGACGTTTTGTCCGGCAGCGGCCGCCTTGCCGGCCCTATATGTGGCTTTGAACCTGGGCTATAGTTTTGGCTTGAAGGATCTTCCCCTGGTAGATGTGTCCATTTTGGTTTCCGGTTTTCTGCTCCGTATGATGTATGGCGCCGCGATTACAGATGTATATATTTCAAACTGGCTCTATCTTATGGTTATTGACCTGGCTTTTTACTTTTCCCTGGGCAAACGCAGGAATGAGCTCAGGCGGATTTCCGATGGAGCAACACGCAAAGTTCTGGCCTGTTATTCCCTGGATTTCCTGGATAAAAGCATGCATATGTGCCTGACGCTGGCTAACGCCTTTTATGCGCTCTGGTGCATGGATACCAGTACAGTTTCCCATTACGGCATCAGCCTGGTATTTACTGTGCCGATCGTTCTTCTGGCCACCATGCGCTACAGTATGGATGTGGAACGTGAAAGCGACGGGGATCCCGTGGAGGTTTTGCTGGGAGACTGGGTACTTATGGCTCTTTGCCTTGCTAATTTTCTGACTTTGTTTGTAATCTTGTATTTTTAAAATGAGGAAAATCCTATCATGAAAGACAACAGGGCGCCGTTGGCGGCCAGACGGGAATCCAACATGGAATTACTGCGGATTGTCAGTGTCTTCATGATCATCGTATTCCACTGCGCCTATAAAAGCGGTTTTGATTTTTCACCGGGTCTCAGTATTAATACACTGATTCTGAAATGTATCTGGATGCTGGGCGAGCTGGGAACCAACCTGTTTATGCTGATTTCCGGATATTATATGATCCATGGCCAGTTCAAGCTGAAAAAACTGATCCGTCTGCTGGCGGAAGTCCAGTTTTATACCTGGATCACCATTTGGCTGGGCGGCAGACTGGGCATTTATGCACTGTCGGATTGGAAAAGTGTTCTTTTTGCCTTTTTTCCCGTTACGCTGAACTGGAACTGGTTCATTACGGCCTATATTCTCATTTACATTCTGAGCCCCTATCTCAATCTCCTGATCCGTGCAATGGATGTAAAGATCTTTCGCAGATTCTTAGGAACCGTACTGGGGCTCTATTGCCTGATTCCAACAGTTTTTGGCTTATTTTTAGGCGGAACAGAAGATATGCTGTATTACAATCGTATGATATGGCTGGCAATTATGTATTTTCTCGGTGCGTATATCCGTAAATATGGCAAAAAACCAGAAGAGAACCGGAAACAATACGTTGTTATGGCAGTCTGCTCCGGCGCTGTAATGACGGTCTCCATTCTGGCCATCGACCGGTTCAGCGGGTTCTTTGCTGCCCTGGGTACAACAGAACCCGCCTATTTCTGGCCGCCAAACACACTCCCGATGGTATTTTTAAGTATTGGTGTTTTCGGCATGTTCCGGAATGTAAAAATATCCTTTCATCCGTGGATCAACAGGCTCGCTTCTACAACACTGGGAATCTATCTGCTTCATGACGGGATTTTGTCTGTCTGGTTATGGGAGAAAGTATTCCGGTGTGCAGAATACCAGGATTCTCCGTACCTGGTTTTTCGCATTCTCATGGCGGCGGCAATCATTTTCACGCTTGCCGCCACGGTCGATCTGCTGAGGCAGACGCTGGAACGGCCGGTAGTACACTGTATTCTAAAATATGGAAGCGTCGCTTGTATATCTTTACATGCAGGCAGGAGGAGAAGGATGGAAAAAATGAAGTGTATAATGGCAAAAGCAAAAAATACAGTTTTCAGGGACAGGCGCCTGCGGATCTTCTGCAGCGCATTCTTGCTGTATCTGTTTTTAGGAATGTGCCTTTCCTACTATACGGCTTTTGATACCAATATGTTTTTTGGCGCGGATAATGCCAGGGTCTTTCAGGATCTGACGAATATTACGGGGGAGCATTACAGGGTAAGCGTCCACCCTTTACTTATTTTTTTAACCGAAACGATTATATTACTGATAGACGGCGTGGTCAACCGCCCGATGATGTCAGTTATTCTCGTGGAAGCTTTCTGCGGCGGTCTGTCCGTCTGTCTGTTTGACGCCATTCTGGGGCAGAAAAAGGTCGATCGGAAAATCCGAAACCTATACGCTTTCCTATACGCGTTCAGTTTTTCCAATATGATTTTCTCTACCGTTCCCGAGACTTTTATTTTTGCAGCCTTGGGTTTGCTTTTGTTTTGGCGTTTTGCTGCAGGGGCCGGCGAAATACAGGGGGATTTTTCTGGAAAGGAGATATTTCTGCTGGTTTTTTTCGGCGTGGTGTGTATCGGCGTGACCCTGACAAACTATGTTTTTTACATTGTCGGGCTGCTGTATGTACTGTCCTGCCGATATAACTGCAAAAACGCCGCAAAAATGTTTTTGAAAATTAATTCCCTGAATGCCGTTTCTGTTATCATAGCCTGCCTGTACCAAAAATTCGTCTGGAAGCAATGCCCGCTTTTTTGGACAAGTATCCTGGATGCGCTTTCAGGACGGGCAGCTTATTCAGAAATAAGCTACATGAATTGGTCTTTTGGCTTAGAAAAAATGATGCAGTGGGTGCGGGAAACGATTTTTCATCCCCTTTTGTCAGCGGGCATGGATTTAATTGATCCGGGGGCCGAGTACCACCCGATTTTATTTGTCGGTTATTCGCTTCCCATCCAAATACTGCTGCTTTTATTCTGCGGGGCAATGGCCGCCAGCCTTGGGGGATGGCTGATAAAACGATGCGTACGTTTTCATTGGGTAAAGGATGGATATGTCTTTTGCCTGCTTCTTTGCTGGGGCGGGAACTTGATACTGCACAGCATTTATGGGGCGGATGAGGCGTTTATGTATTCCCCGCACTTTTTGTTTTATATCTTACTGGCACTGGCATTCGCTGTGAATGATATTAAAAATCCGGCGGTTAAACGCATGTTTATTCCGGCATTGGGGATTTTCTGCACGATAGAAGCTATAAATAATTTGAACGGATTTTTTAGGACTGCCCGAATCGCATTAAGTACCGTAAATGCGTATCCTGACATCTGTAAAGCGCTTAAGGGTTCTATCCTATGCGGGATTCTGTTACTATCGGGGATTCTTTTTGGGTCTGTTCTGCGTTCACGGGAAAGAAAGCGAAAAGATCTCAGTAATAGGCCGGAGAATTACGCGGACGCACTTTATGGAGCTATTAAGGTATACAGTACAGCGGTTCTAATCGTCAGCCTGTTCCTGGCTTTCAATTATTGACCAGCCGATTTCGAGAGGCGAGAACATAGTTGTTTAACTCTTTTTCTGTTGACAAATCCCTTCATCCTGCATATAATGGTACATGTTCTCGAAAACTCAGAAAGGAGAGTACATGAACAAACAAGAAAGCGATATTTTGAACACGCTCCTGCTGGAGCCGTTCATCAATCAGCGTATTCTGGCAGAGATTTCCGGCCATTCCCTGGGCATCGTGAACCGCTCCCTGAAGTCTCTGATGAAAGACGGGTATATTGATGATGCGGTACGCCCGACTTCCCAGGCACTGGCAGAGTTTCGTGCAAAGGCTCCGAAAAATGCCATCATCCTTGCAGCCGGCTTTGGTATGCGCATGGTGCCGATCAACACCGAAATGCCCAAGGGACTGCTGGAAGTCAATGGGGAGCCCCTGATCGAGAGGACGATCAAACAGCTTCATGAGGTCGGGATCACGGAGATATATGTGGTGGTCGGCTTTATGAAAGAACGGTATGAATACTTGATCGATGAATACGACGTACAGCTAATCGTGAATCCGGAGTATGCGAAAAGGAATAACCTTCATTCCATCCGATTAGTATGCGGCCATATATCTAATTCTTATGTCATTCCCTGTGATATCTGGTGTGACCAGAATCCCTACCATCGCCATGAATTATATTCCTGGTATATGGTCAGCGACCTGGTAGATAATGATAGTACGGTCAGAGTCAACCGCAAAATGGAATTAGTGTCTGTACCCGACCATACGGGCGGCAATGCCATGATCGGCATCTGTTATCTGGTGGAGGAGGATGCAGCCGTTGTCCGGGAGCAGATCCGGGAATTGAGTAAAAATGCGCGTTTCGATGATGCCTTCTGGGAGGCCGCGTTATATAAAAATAATAAGATGATCGTGGCCGCAAGAGTCGTCCATTCCGCAGATGTCGTAGAGATCAATACTTACGAACAGCTCCGGGAGATCGACAGTGATTCCAACCAGTTGAAAACGGACGCGATCCAGGCTATCTGTCACTCCCTGCGCGCGGAATCTGATGAGATAACGGACATCGGCATCTTGAAAAAAGGAATGACCAACCGCTCCTTCCTGTTTGCCTGTAAAGGGAAAAAATATATCATGCGCATTCCGGGAGAAGGAACGGATCGATTGATCAATCGGCGGCAGGAGGCGGACGTGTACCGGATCCTGGAGGGAAAAAAGATCTGCGATGACGTTGCTTATATAAACCCTGAGAATGGGTATAAGATCACAGAATTCTGGGAAAAAGCGAGGAGCTGCGATCCTTTCAATGAAGACGACATAAAGAGATGCATGAGCCGTCTGCGGAGATTTCATGAAATGAAGCTGACGGTGGACCATACCTTTGATCTGTTTGGCCAGATTGAATATTATGAATCTTTGTGGGGGGGGATGCCGTCTGCATATAAGGACTATCCGCAAACAAAAGAAAAGGTGTTTTCATTAAAAACATATATTGATGCACATGCCGCCCCCAAGACTCTTGCCCATATTGACGCCGTGCCGGATAATTTCCTCTTCATTGAAGATACCGATTCCGAAGACGTCCGGCTGATCGACTGGGAATATGCGGGGATGCAGGATCCGCATGTAGACGTGGCTATGTTCTGCATATATGCGATGTATGACAAACGCCAGACGGATCGTCTGATCGGCGCCTATTTCCCCGAGGGCTGCCCGTCGGAAACCCGCATTAAAATATACTGCTATATCGCGGCCTGCGGCCTGTTATGGAGCAACTGGTGCGAGTACAAGAGAAGCCTTGGCGTAGAGTTCGGCGAATATTCCCTCCGGCAGTATCGCTACGCAAAGGATTACTATAGAATTGTTCAGGACGAACTGGCAAAAAGGGAGGTGCAGACAGATGCATGAGATGAAGCAGGCGATTATTTTGGCGGCGGGGGAAGGCAGCAGGCTGCGGCCTGTGACCCTGGAAACCCCCAAGCCATTGATCAAAGTCAACGGGACGCGGATGATGGATACCAGTATTTCCGCTCTAAAAGCAAACGGCATACAGGATATTTATCTTGTCGTCGGCTATAAAAAAGAGCTGTTCCATGCCCTCTATGACGGAGTCCCCGGGATCCATATCATAGAGAATCCCTATTATCTGCAGGGAAACAATATCACTTCTATGTACATGGCGCGAGAATATCTTCCGGAAGCATTCGTGGTCGAAGCCGATATCATCATACGGCAGCCGGAGGTGTTTCACGTCCATGTGGAAAAATCCGCTTATGCCGCCTCGTGGCGGGAAAAGACAGCCGAGTGGCTGTTGACGGTTCAAAACGGACAGATTGTCAAATATGAAAAAGAAGGCTCGCGGCCTGCGTATCAGCTTTGGGGGCTGTCGATGTGGACCAAAGCCGACGGTGAAAGACTTTCCGAAGAGATCAGGAGAGAATTTGAAGACAATAAAAACCTGAATATCTATTGGGATGAGATCGCGCTGGATGGCGCCCCCGAGCGATACGATCTGGGTATCCGAAAGATCAGCGAGTCAGCCGTCTGTGAGATCGACACGCTGCAGGAATTAGTCCGGATCGATGAACAGTATCAAAAATATCTTTAAAAAGGAGAATGGATAAAAATGAATCTTTTTCAACGGCCTCAATTTATATCAGATCAGGATATGCAGCGTATCCATGAAGCGTCGCTGTACCTGCTGGAGAATAAAGGGATCGTATTTAAGTCACCGAAGGCTTTAGCGCTATTAAAAAATCATGGTGCGCGTGTGGACGGTGAAATTGCCTATCTCCCCAAAGCGCTGGTGGAAGACTGCCTGGCAAAAGTACCATCGTCTTTCCGGGTAGAGGCGGTCAATCCGGATCGTTCCGTTACCGTCGGCGGTGATCTCATCATCCATCCATCCGGCGGCGAGGTCTTTATCAAAGATGCGGCGGATAACCGGCGCGGAGAAGTAACGCTGCAGGAATTTGCAGATCTGCAGAAGATTTACCAGGCATGTGACAATGTAAACATGTGCGGCTACCAGCCCCTGTCTCCGGAAGACGTCCCCAAAAAGACGCGGGGTCTGTGGTGCCTGTATGAGTCCATGCTCTATACGGACAAACCCTGGCTGGCGCCCATGGATTATTCCAGCGGTGCGGACAAAAGCCGGGAGCTGGATATGTATGAGATCGTATTCGGAAAAGAATATGTGAACAGCCATCACGTTACCTGGAGCATCGTCTGCCCGGAAAGCCCGATGGTATATAGCCGTTTTTCCTGTGAGTCTATCATGGAGTTTGCGGGCAGGAATCAGCCGATCACCCTGGTATCGGCTCCCATGTCGGGGATCACGGCCCCTGTCCACATTTTGGGGATCATCGTACAGGCCAATACGGAAACGCTGGCAGGACTATGCTTGGCCCAGTGCGTCCGCCCGGGGATCCCTGTGCTGCCGTCAGCGTCCCTAACCTACGGGAATCTTAAGCTGGGCACCTGGGAGTGTTCAAGCCCGGATACTGCGCTCATGCTGGCCGGCGCCGTACAGATGTATAAAGAGTATTACCATCTACCGGCCAGGGCGCAGACCGGCGTTACCAGCTCCAAATGTGTCGATTATCAGGCCGGATATGAGACGATGCAGAGCCTGCTGCTGACAGCTCTGATGGATGTGGATGTCACGAGCCAGTCCGCAGGCTCATTAGAGAATCTCTTGACGATATCCTTTGAGAAAACAGTTATCGATAATGAGATCATAGGGCGTGTACGGCGGATCATACAAGGCATCGATAACCAGGAAGACGCTTTTTCGGTGGATATCATCATGGAAACCGGACACGGAAAAGATTTCCTGATGCACGATTCTACGCTGGATCATTTGCGGGATGGCTGGCAGGCAGAGATATCCGACTGGAACCGGTATGACCAGTGGAGAAATTCTCCCTACCCGGACATCGAGAAACGGGCCCATGCACGCGTCCGGGACATCCTGGGAAGCGCCGGGCAGATCCTGGATCCGTCGGTGGCCAAAGAACTGAAAAACTATATTGCCCATGCAGAGGGAAACAACTAAAATGGAAAATAATTCACCGCAGAAAAATATCGACTGGATGATCACCTTAGTGCCGCTGGGGCTTGTTGTGGCTTTGTGCGTCGTATTTTTCTTTATGCCGGAACAATCGAATGCTGTGCTGGGCCAGATCCGGTTTTTCTTTGGGGATACCTTTGGTACATACTATCTCATCATTGGTTTAGGGATCTTCCTGCTCTCTTTGTTTATCGCCGGTTCTAAATATGGGGATATCGTCCTTGGCGATCCGCAGGAAAAGCCCCAATATTCCTTTT
>CAJUQO010000036.1 GCA_910588295.1 uncultured Lachnospiraceae bacterium
GAGTTTTATTTTCGTAGCAAGGTTCAGCACACCAATCGGTGTGGGAAGTTTGAGTATCTTTACTAAAAACAGGGCTGGCCTGGGCGGCAATCCACAATGCCAGACGCAAAGCCTCTGTCGGCGTCCATTTGAGCTCATACCTGGAATACTGATTCTTAAATTGCTCAAAATTAATTTCAATAGCCTCCTCAGCCATATCCCTTCGAGCAAATATAATGATCCCAACATTTCCAAACTGTAGATTCCTCAGTTCGTTGAGCAGATTCTGGCATAAGGCACGTATGGCATATTTCCAGCCATCCTGCCTTTGCACCTGCGAATCCATAAACAAATCCTCCAAACCATCTATCAAAAAGATTACCTTTTTATTTTTATTATGAAAGTATTCATCAATTTCTGACAAATCCCTGAATCGCTCCCCGAAAGTATGGATCACAAGATTTCTCCACACTTCCAGCCACTCTGTCAAACGTAAATCATTCTCGGAACAGCTCAATAATTTCTGATAATTTTTTTCCACCGCTTTTATGTCCAGTCCAATGTTTTCCAGCGCGCTATCTGCATATCGAAGACATTCCTGCAACAATTTATTAATATTTCTCATGTTTACCGATGATATCAGCGGGACTACAACGGTTTCTGTTTCTTCCGGTTCTGCATTTTTATTGACAATTTTTATGAAATCCCCCCACGTTTTTTTCATAACCATCTGTTTATAAATATACGTTTTTCCTGAACCTTTTGCGCCCAAAACCACAATCTGCGGAACGGTATCCTGGTAATCTCTTACAATCTCACGAATGGATGACGTGGACAGCATATCAGAAGACGCATTTCCTTCGGCCGTTATTTCATTCGTTGCAATTTCATTCAGTTTAGCTAATACGCGTTTGACTTCATCTGTGGCAAGCCCATTTTCCTCTTCCGCCGTGTCTTTTTCAAACAATCCCTCCACAAAGCACGACAAAACCTTCGTGACCTCTTTCCCTTTCAGCACGGAACAGATTTCACCAAAATCCCCCAGCGAAACCAGTGAATAGTCAAATAAAATCCGGATCAGATAACTTTGGCGTATTACCTCCGTATCAGAATCCAATTCTTTCTCAAATGGTTCAGCCAGCTGATTCTCAATCTGAAAAAGCGTCTGTTCCTCCATCTCTTTCGGGATCATCGTCAGCAGAACCTTTGAGTTCTGAAGTCCACCCGGCTCCCGTTCATGGATCGCGTCAAGAATCTGCCGGGTTCCCATAATGGACTGCATGGAGGTTGAAGAAACAAAGTATTTCTGGACGCGCGCATCAAACAAAAAAGGCGCTGAAAAATCTGTAATGCCCGCGCGCAGGTCTACCAATATAAGATCTGCCTTAAGCGCCGCCCCTACCATTGAAATAAATTCTGTAATAATGTATTTATTGTTCTGCGATGCGATAATCTTTTCAGGACTGGAGAATATATCCATCACCTGTTCTTTCTTCCTGTAGACAGGCAAAAAATATTGCTCTACTTCTAATCGTTCTGTTTCAATCACCAGATTGGATTTTTCAATTAATTTTGCAATCCGCTCTGCAAGCCCGGCATCTATATTATAAAAATGCATCAGTGACAAAACGTCCAAATAACTGACTGCCCCATTTTCCTCGCCCTTCCTCAGCATCCATGTGAGGCCGGGAGCTTCTACATCCGCATCTATCACCAGTATTTTCTTTTTATTCCCATATATTTCTGAGATTTCTCTGGCAACTGAAATCAAGGATAGCGTTCTTCCCACACCGCCTTTATAAGAATGGAATGCCACTATAGGGCTTCCCGGCAAATTTTCCTGTACTCCGCTTTCACTTCCTGAAGAAGTGCTTTTAAACAAAGGTATTTTCACAGGAACCGTTTTATCATCCTCGTCCCCCTCCTCGTAATGAATCTCCATAACGCTTTTGTCAAAATCAATGACAATGCCGTCATTTACATAGTTCTTTTCAAAAATATCCCTTAAAGCTTTTTCACTTTCTTTCCCCGCATCAGCTATATCATTGACCTTTATAATGATCTCATCATTATAAACATCCACCCTGTTCCAGCTTACCGGCCACTTATCCCTGCTTTTTTTAATTCCGTTTCCACATCGTACCATGTAAATAACCGCATTTGCTACCTCCCTACAATCTCGTATTGATCCATTCCGCAATTTTCACCAGTGTACTTTCCACACGCTCCTCTTCTTCGGCATTTTCCGTTTCTACCCCATAGCGCCACAATTCATTAAACTTTTTTGGCGGCACTGAAGCGCCCCCGTATTTTAATCGAATTTTTTTTAAAATATATTCATTGCGGGGATTTACCGCTTTCAACATTTCTTTAAGCTTCCGAAGCCCTGCCCCTTATGCCTCACTCCCGGGCAAACTCCTCCACGTAGCTCTCCTGCCCGTCCTGCAATACCAGGAGCACTTTCGCCACCGCGGGACCGATGTACTGGATCTTGTCCGGCGGGGCGGCTATGATCGTCTGCAGGTGGGAATGGTTCATAAAGGACAGTACGCCGGCAATGCGCTCGTCATCCATGTTATTAAACGCCTCGTCCATCATCACCAGCCCGATGGCGTCCCCGCCGATGCTGTTGTGATACAGCTGTATGAAGGAAGCCGCCACCGTGATGTAGAAGGGGGTCTGGGTCTCCCCGCCGCTCTTTTCCCGGCTGACCTTGGAATACAGCATGTAGCCGCCGTCCTCCCCGGAGATCTTGATGTCATAATCCATGTAGGTACGGTAATCCGTGTACTCCTGCAAGGCTTTCGCGCTGGTCTCGTCATCCAGGGCCAGCTTCTCAAACAGCTCGTCGATAACTTCCCTGTGGGCGGCGTTAAAAGCGCCGCTGAACAGGGATTCCCCGCCCATCACGTTGAAATCATCCATGATCATCTGGTAATATTTTTTCAGGGAACGGCTGGGCTCGTACAGAAATTCATACCGCTCCCGGCTGAAACGGATATTTTTCAGCGCGCGGTTCAGCTCTTTAAATTCATTCTGGGCCTGTTTGATATTCTCCTGCAGGCGGGAGAGAAACTGTTCCCGGAATTCCTCCTCGGCCGCCTGGCGGGCCCGGTACACTTTGTCCTCGTACTCCAGCAGCTGGGAATTTTTCAGCTTCTCATACTCGGCCCGGTATTCGGGGAATCCCTCCATGGATTCGGCGGCGCCAAAATCATGGGTAACCTTGTAGTCCCGCATGGCCAGAATCATCTTCTCCTCGGCCTTCTCCTTTGAGGCCCAGTTCGCTTTTCTGGCCCGTTCCAGGCTCTCCTTATATCTGGAGAGCTCCCGGCCGCCCCGCTGCTTCTCATACTCTTCCTCACAGGCGGAAAAATCCTCCCCCAGCCCGGCGGCCAGCTCCGCCAGACGGGCCGACTGATCCGCCAGACGCTCCGTGAGCCGGACTGCCATTTCCTCCTGCTGCCGGATCTTCTCCCGGCAGCGGCCCAGTTCGCCCGCCAGGTTCTCCACCTGCCGGTCAAGCTGCCGCTTTTCTTTATCCAGCGTCTCCAGGTGAAAACGCTTTTCCATGATCGTCTGACTGGCCTCCAGCTGTTTCATGGACTCCCGGCATGTTTCCAGGGCGCTCTCATGGCCCCGCAATTCCTCCAACCCCTTTAACCGGTATTTCACATCCACATCATGAACCGTGGACAAGGGCTCCGCCAGGGATTCCAGATCCCCCGTCTGTTTCTCCAGTTCCGCGGCCCGGCGGCTCAGCTCATCGTGACGCAGACGGCACTGGGCCAGCTGGCTTTTATATGCCTCGGCGCCTATATAAGGGGTATCATATATCTCCGGTCTGATGGCGCTCACTACATGGTTCTGGTAGCGCATACACTGGCGGGTGATCGACACCGGATGGTTTTTCAGCTCCTGATAACCGTCGCAGCGTTGCACCCGACCCAGTACCATGTTGGCATACCTGCGAGCCCACACATTTTTCGACGTGACCACCTCTGCCAGACTGCCTGCCGGGGCCGTATCATACTGCCCCAGCTTCCCGGTGTTGATCAGGCCCACGCCGTAAACCCGGCGCTGTCTGCGCAGCCCGTCATAGACGCTCAGGGCTATATCAAAATCCTCCGGCTCGGCCAGCAGATAGAACCGCTGGGTATTCAGATACCCCTCCACGGCGTTCTGCCATTCCGGATCCGTGATCTCCAGCAGCTCGCAGAGGATCCTCGTCTCCCCGTCCCGGCCCAATTTCACAAACTGTTCCCGGATACTCTGCTGCAATCTGATCACCGCATCGGGAAAGACCAGACGCTTCGCCTCCAGCTCCCTGATCTGCCGTTCCAGATCGGAAAGCTCCGTCCGGCGGCTGCGAAGCTCCACCCGGGCCTCGGCCAGCTGTTCCTGCACGCGCCTGTAGGTCTGTTCTTTGTAAACCGTCACATTTTCCAGACACAGGGAGACGGACACCAGGCTGTCGCATACCTCCAGATCCTTTAGAAACCCGGCGTATTCCGCCATGCAGGCATCTGCCCCCGGCATTGCCAGAAGCTTTTCGACATCCTCCAGGGCCTGCGCCGCAGCCTGTTTCAGGGCGGACACTTCCCTTTGATCCGCCTCGATCTGCTCTTTCAGGGCCGCTTCCTTACGCTCCAGTTCCCGGAAAGCCTGATAATCGCTGTCGCTTTGCAGCTCCACGGCCAGGTCGCGGATGAGCTGCTCCCTGCCGTCCCGCTCCAAGGAAACCTCATTCTTCTTACGCTCCAGCTCCTCCCCCCGGCGCGTCTCATAGCGGATATTTTCATCCGCCCTGTCCGCCTGTTCCCCAGTCAGCTCCTTGTCGGCCCTGGCAATGCCATATTCCCGGAAACGGTTCCGCCGCAGGCCGTTTTCCACCTCCCGCTCCAGCTCGCAGATACGTTCCAGCTTCCCGATCCGCTCCTTAACGCTCTGCAGCATCCGCTCCAGATCCTGGTAGCTCCTCACATTCTCTTTCAGCGTGTCAATACTGACATCCTTCTCGTCCAGCACATAGGAGTACACGAAATCCTTGATATCATGGATGGGCTTAAAAGCCAGCGCCTTGGGGATCAAAGAGAAAAATTTATCCTCCAGACGTCCGAAACGGGCCAGCATCAGCTTCCGGGCCTCGGCGGCCGTGGTGGCAAAGGCCGTGACGTTTTTATTGGTGGAGCGAAAAGCGGAAATCCCCTTCACCCGGCTGCCGTCAAAGAAAATCCCGTCCTCCAGCGTCTGATTCTCCATCAGATACCAGGCCGCGTTGGCCTCCTTCTCCTCCGAAGCCGAATCCATGACCGCCCCCACGATAAAGGGACTGCCCTTCGCCCCGTCGAAAAATTCCAGGGCAATGTGGGCAGACAATTCCCCCGTGCGCTCAAAGGGCCTGTCCTCCCGTCCTGTTTTGCAGCGGATATAGCTGTTCAGGTTCCGTTTCCCCTTTTCATGGGCCGCCATATTGAAATGGGCTTTAGAACATGTGCTCACAAACTGTATTGCGTCAAGTATTGTGGATTTTCCCGCCCCATTTTCGCCGGAGAGCAGCACGGAGCCAGAAAAAGTGATGGTCTCATTCCGAAACCTGTGCCAGTTGACCAGACGAACCTTCTTCAAAGCTTTCACTGTCCGCGCCTCCTTTCCGGTACCGGGCCAGCAGCTCGCTGGCCCGCCTGATATCCTCCACCCGTACGGCCATCAGGATAGAGTCATAGATCACGATCCTGGCCTCCTCCCGTGACAGATCCCTGTCCAGAAGCTCCACCAGATTGTAGCGCCTGAACAGCCGCAGCGCGTTGTTCATGGTGGTTCTGTCGATCTGCTTCTCCCGGATCTTTAGCGACAGATATTTCTCCTGGATATCGCCCACGTTCACCACCACATCGGTCAGCGACAACTCCCGTTTCTTCTCGTCATACAGGATCCGCAGAATCAGAAGAATCATCGAGTCGATGAGCTTCAGATGCAGATGGTTGTAATTCTCCCGGTTTACGATCTGCACCACGCCGTACTCCTCATTGATCTCCAGCGTATAGCCCAAAACGTCCAGGTAACGCGCAAAGACCTCCTTCTGGCGCAGGACAAAATAGTAATCGCCCCTGGCCGCGCTGTTCTGTTTGCAGAGGAAGCAGACGCTCATCAGCTTATTGCACACCCTGCGAAATTCATCCCTGTCCTTCTGGGACATTCCCTCAAATAATTCCATGGCTCCTCCCTGCTCCGCTATCCTTTGTCCTTTGCGATCACGGTAAAATCCCGAAAACGGAAGCCGTCCTTTTCCACGACATCCCCCGGCTCCAGCCGGTAATCCATATCCTTCCGCTGCCCGTAAAGCCGGATATAGATCATGCGGATAAACGTATCTCCCTGATCCAGCGGAAGCTCCGAGGCCAGCATCCGTTCCCGGCCATTAAGCTGCTCTTTCACATAGGCCGCTATCTTCCCGGGGCTTAAGACCCGGGAAAGCTTTTCTTCCATCTGCCGGCGTTTCTCCTCCCGCAGACGCAGATCCGGCACGGATATCTCCATGGGCTGGGGCACAAATTCCTTCTTCCCCTCCACCGGGGCGTACAGGGAATCAATATCCAGATACTCCCAGGAAAAAATCCGGATCAGCCGGTCTGTTTCCTCCAGTTCATAGACCGCGTCATAGTTCAGAGCCTTCTCCTGGATCCGCTCATTCATGGCTATCAGAATATCCTTTAACTGTCCCCGGATATCCTCGCTGCTGGACAACAAGAACCGGGCCCTGCCTATGGCCGCCCGCTGATAGCGGGCATTTTTCTGATTGATCTCCTCCAGGATATCATCCATCTGCCGGAACGCGTCTATGACGCTGTGAATCATCGACAGCACTTCCTCCCCGGCCTCCTCCGGGGAAAGCTCCCAAAGCTCCGCCACCTCCGCGGCGGCCTGTTTCAGAAACCGCTCGCTGCGGCTGTTGGCCTCCAGCCGCTCCACGATCTCCGGCCGGAATTTCGACACATTATCCGAGGTCAGCAGGCGGTGATAAGCTTTATCCACCACGTTGCTGTAATAATCGTTTAAAAGAGCGTCCAGGATCTGGGCGATGGTGCTGTGCTTCGTCAGATCGTCGATGTAGCGCTTGATGTTGGCGTTCAGGCTTTTCAGCCCGGTAATCAGCGCATCCATATTCTCCACGATCTGCAAAAGGCCCAGTCCCGGATGGCCGTCACCCGCCCGGGCCAGGTTGTAGATCGTATAGATATAGCCCTGGTACTCTGTGCGCCGCTCCTCCGAAACCGCCAGCAGGGTGCGGATGACCTGTATGGCGTAATCCCGGAAACTGACCCGCTGGACATAGCTGTGATCCACGTCCACATAGATCCAGCCGCAGCTCTCCAGCTTCCGCAGGATAAAATTGGCCTTATCCCGGCTGCCCATGCTCCTTTGCCCTTCCCCGTCCTCCCCGGGGATGTCCGCGGCCATGGAGGAATCAAAGTAATAGGTGAGCTCGTCCACCAGCACATCTCTCTCCACACCAAAAGAAAGCTGTTTACTGGTAACAGCAAACAGCCGGCATATACAGTCCCAATATACAAGCCTCCCCGGCGCCGCCAGGGGGCTGAAAAAATTCTCAGGGATGATGTCAAACAGCATGGTTTCCTCTCCGCTTTCCGCTCCGGTAGTGCGGCTGCACGGTCAAAACCATGCAGGCCCTTTTCGTTAATCGTAATACAGGCAGAAGAAATACGCAACCCTTTTTTATTTCACACAGCGCCATGTCCACGGCAGCAGCCCAGGCGCTTATAAACCAAATTTCTTTTTCAGTCTTTTCCCCATATAGGTGGTGACTTTTTTCGCCCCCCTGTTATTTAAATGATCGCCGCCGTCGTAGCTGTCTTTTTTCCAGTCGATCTTCAACTTTTTCACTTTCAGATTCAGATCCCAGAACGTACAACCGTGGGCTTTGGCGTAGCGCTGGATCTCATTATGTTTCTCATACGTCCAGTTATCAGGGGATGGAACGCTGAAAAAGACAATAGGTATCCCTTTTTCCTTACAGAGAGCAACTATTTTATCCAGATAGAATTTCTGTATGGGACGGATCTGCTCCCTCCGCCTATTTTTTACCATATACTGGCCGCCCTCATAGGGCCGGACAGCCGTCTTTTTGCGGTATCCCTTTTTGGGATTTATCCATGTATAGGAAGGTTTTGTGTAAAAATCCGAAACAGTCAAAGTCTTCCATCGGTCATGGTACTCCACTGCGGGAAAAAGTTTTCCCAGCTTGAAATCCGCCAGCTGCCAGAAATCATAAATCCATCCGCGGGGTGTAAAAATGCAGTTCGTCTCAATGACCACCGCTTTCGGCGTCTGCCTCTCCAGCGCCGTCTGCAAAAGCTCATAGGTCAAATAGATCCTCTGCCCCGACGAACCGCAGACATAAGAAGTAAAACCGTATTTTTTCTGCAGCAACACCGGTGACATGGAGCTGTAGCTCTCGCTGTCCCCGGCAAACAGAATATCAATGCTATTCTCCGGCTCTACCATAATCGCTCTGGCCCCATGCTGATGCAGCCCGCTGCCTGGATCGTTATTTTTCGGTATCAGTACCGGCCCGGCCAGAGACAGCAGACCCACCCCAATCAATACAAAGGCGGCAGCCTTTATGATATGTTGTCTAAACATGATCCTCCCCTCCTAAAATCCGGCATAGATCAGATCTACCGGGTCATAGCCCGCGCCGTAGGCGCCAAATACAATGACCAGGGCAATGGCCCCATAGTAAAAGCACCAGCGCAGGGGCAGCCGCCATCCGGCCACCTTATCCCGTATATGGATTCCCCGCTCATGCATGTAATCCACAACAAACACCAGTAAAAGGGCGCAGGCCGCCGCGGCAAAATCCCTGCCGTCCAACCCCAGATCAAACAGGACGCCTCCCGTAAGCGACGCGGCAGAAAATTCCGTAAATATTTTTCCGGCCATCACAAACCCGGCCCGCAGACTGAGAGCCCGGAAAAACAATTCCCCAAGGATGACCAGCAAAAAAGTCCGGATGCCCTGCCACAAGCCATAGGCCATGCAGTCCCGGTTGATGCCCCACCGTTCCGAAAGGCTTTTAGCCACGGGTTCCACGATATTCCCCGCCAGGATCAGCACAAAATAATACATGCCGAAAAAGATATAATGCCATCCGCTGCCATGCCAGATCCCGTTGCACAGCCACACCGCGAACAGGGCGCAGGCCGCCGCGGGGATGCCGCCGTACACCGGCCCCAGGCGTTTACGCCCCTCCCGGTTCAGGTTCTTGGCAAATCCGGACATGGATACCGGATAAAAAATATAATCCCGGAACCATGCGCCCAGGGTGATATGCCAGCGGGTCCAGAACTCGGAAGCTGTCCGCGAAAAAAAGGGCTGACGGAAATTCTCCGGCAGTTTTATACCGAACACCTCCCCGCTGCCGATCACGATATCCATGCATCCGGAAAACTCCGCATAGAGCTGCACGGTATAGCACAGGGCGGCTACCGCCACAACGGCCCCGTCATACTGCTCATAACCCTTAAACACCGTCTTGACCAGGATATCCAGCCGGTCGGCGATTACCAGTTTCTTAAAAAGACCCCATATTATGCGCTGGCTTCCCCGGGTCAGATTCTCCCAGCTGATAGGCGCACCCTCATAGAGCCGGCGTGCTGTGTCCGCATACCGGCAGATCGGCCCCTCCATGAGAGTAGGAAAAAAGCTCATGTAGAGCGCCACCCGGCCCAGATTGACGTCCGCCTCCAGCCTGCCCAGATAAATATCGGCAATGTAAGACACGGCCTGCAGCGTATAGAAAGATATTCCCACCGGGGCAGCCCAGGCAGGTATGGTAATCTTCACGGATACGCCCAATACGCCCAGAAGGAAATTCGCATTCAGCGCCAGAAACCCGGTGTACTTGAAAAACAGCAGCATTCCCAGATGCACCAGAATACCGAACAGGAGTATCCCTCGTTCCTTTTTCTTCAGCTGCTTTTTCATCTCCCGGCGCTCTTCTTTGGCCGTCTGAGCCAAAAGCTCCTTGTGTTCCGCCTTCATATAGCGCAGCCACAGCCCTACATAATGGGTAAAGGCTGTAGATACCAGCAGACAGACCAATAGCTTTTTGCTGATGAAGAGAAAAAAGATATAGTTGAACACCAGCAGGGTTTTCCATCGGTGGCGGCCCGGTGTCAATTGGTAGCACAGGGCCGCCAGCGGAAGGAAAAACAAAAAATAGTTTATCTGATGATAAGCCATATTATTCTCCATCCTGCAGGCGGAGGATCGTCTGCCAAAGCGTCTGCATGGAATTGAAATTCTCCGGAACAATATCCACGGGAGAGAATTCCACATCAAAAGCGTCTTCCAGATCCGATACCAGATTGATCACATCAAAGGAACCGAAAATATGGTCATCGATCAGTGTCGTGCAAGTATCATAATCCACTCCCGGATGCATCATCTCTAAAATATTTTTCAGTTCTTCCATTTTCTGTACCTCTCTTTTTTCTTATATTTTTGTAAGCTCAGCGGGACTGTTGAGCGGGTCGGTGGCCGTCCTGCCTCTGACAAGCCAAAGCCCCCTCTCTTTTTCGTAAAAATATACGGCAGGCAGGTCGCGGCTCAAAAACAGCGCGCTCCCCTCAGATATCCCGTAGGCCCCGGCACGCCGGAACGCCAGCACCTCTCCCGGCCGCAGCTCCCCGGTCCGATACTCCCGCACCAGCACATCATTCACCGTGCACAGGGCGCCGCAGATATCCCATTGCTCCGCCGCGCCGCCATCCTCTCCGGACAGGCGGAGGATCTCGGGTATCCGCATTCCCAAAGCCTGTCCGTAATAGTTAAGCTGATGGATACCGCCGTCCACAACACAGTAGCGACGCCCGTCATTTTCCTTTACGTCCACCACCCGGGTCAGGTAAGTGCCGCAGTCCGCCGCCAGAAAACGTCCCATCTCCAGCACGACCCGGCCCTCAAAGGTTAACCGATCCAGGCAGGCCGCCAGGGCCGGGAGGACTTCCCCCTCCTCAGGATAGTGGTCTGTGTCAAAATAATTGACCGGCGCCCCCGGCCCGAATTCCAGGCATTCGGCACGGTAGCCCTCCTCCTGTTCCAACGCCGCGGCAAAAGCGGCAAATTTCTCCACACCCCGGACGATCCGCTTTGCCGTCTTTTTCTGTGTGCCGGCGTACTGCTGCAGCCCCATAAAACAGAGCCGGGGATACTGTTCCCGCCGCCGCAAAATTCCCCGCACCGTCTCCTTGTCCATGCCGAACTGGTTGCCGCTGGTCAGGCGGAGCAGCACATCCACCCCGCAGCCATATCGGTCTGAAAGGCCGCTGAGAAGGGCAAGCTGCCTCTCGGATTCCACCGTAAAGATGGGCGCAGGCCCGCCGTCCGCAAAAAAGTGTTCCAGATCTGCCTCTTCCTTATACACACCGGAAATAACCATCTGCTCCCGCTTCGCCCCGGCACGCTCACAGATGCGCACCTCTCCGGGAGAACAGAGTTCAAAGCTGTCCGCTTCCCCTATCAGGGGGCCGGTGAGAAAGGGATTTGCCTTGATGGCGTAACAGATTTCGGCCCGTCCCGAGAGCGCGCTGCGGATACGGCCTATCCGGTTCTTCAGCCCGTCCAGATCGAAAACATACGCCGGCGTGGATATCTGTCCGGCAAGAAGTTCTCCTAGTTCCCTGTCCATTCTCTTACCTCCCTTCCCAAAAAACCTTAAGCCCGCTGCGGTCAATTTTCCCGTTCCTCAAAGGCATGGCATCCAGGCAGCGGTACAGGCCGGGGATCATGTACACCGGCAGGAACCCCGCCAGGGTCTGCCGAATATCCGCCTCCGTGGCGGTTCCTACATAGCAGGCCGCGATCTGGTTCTTCTTCTCCAGAAAAATGCAGCAGCTCTGCTCCACGCCGGGCACCCGATACAGGGCCGCCTCGATCTCCTCCAGTTCAATCCTATGCCCCATATGCTTAATCTGAAAATCCCTGCGCCCCACAAAATACAGCAGACCCTCTCCGTCGTACCGGCCCAGATCCCCGGTACGGTAAATCTGCTCCTGGTAGGCCCCGTTTAAGGGATTCTGCACAAAATGCTTCGCCGTCTCCTCCGGATTCCCGTAATAGCCCAGGGCCAGCGCCGTACCGGCCACACAGATCTCTCCCTGCCTGTCCGGCTCTGTCACCAGCCGATCCGTCTCATCCAGCAAAAAAACCCTTTCATTGGGGAAAGCCCGCCCAATGGGCAGCTCCGCACCGGCAAAATCCGGCTCGATCCGATAGTAGGTGCAGTTACAGGTGATCTCCGTGGGGCCATAGAGGTTGACGAAGGAGGCGCCGGGCAAATGACGCCGCCACGCTTTGAGATGTTTCATAGGCATCTTTTCCCCACTGAACAGTATTTTATCCACCTGCTCCGGCACACGGTAAGCGAATCCCTTCAAAGCCGTCACCATACACAGAGCCGATACCGCCCAAATCAGTGTCGTCACCTTCCGCTCGCACAGATAGTCCAGAAGATGCGTCGGGAAAGAAAAATAGGCTTTCGGGATGATCACCAGACGGGCCCCGGTTTTTAATGACGTATAGATATCCTTCACCGACACATCAAAATCAAAGGGCGCCTGGTTGCCGATCACATCCCGCCCGCTGATCCCGAACATTTCCGGAAAAATGCCGATAAAATCCAGTACAGAACGATGGCTTACCACCACCCCTTTGGGCTTTCCCGTGGAACCGGAAGTAAAATTGGCATACAGGGGATCCGTATCCACCGCCTGGCTGCGGATGGCCTCCAGCCGCCCGTCATTCCATTCCTCTCCGATCTCCTCCAGACAGAGACAGGTTCCCGTAAATCTCATTCCCTCAAGCTTATCCCGGTATTCTCCGGTGGTCAGCGCCACCCGGACTCCCGAAATCTCCAGGATATCTCTAAGCCGCGCCTTGGGCAGCTCCGTATTCAGAAAAATATAAAAGCAGCCCGCGTAAACGCTGCCCATAAACGCCGTCAGAGCCTCCACGCCCTTCTCCATATACACGGCAACGGGCCTGCGGGGCTTTGTCACCCCGGCCAGCCTGCTGCCGATGCTTTTCGCCCGGTCGCGAAGTTCCCGGAAGGTGCAGCTTCTCTCCACATCCTCTACTGCAGTCCGATCCCCGCAGACCGCCGCCGTATGCTCCAGATATTCCAGTACATTCTGCATAAGATCTCTCCTTTGCCATTCTTACATGTCCCGGCCTGTGCCAAACCATCCGATGCATTCCGCGGCCTCGGCGATTTCGCCAGTACATGTCCCGGCCCGCGACGAACCGTTACAATGTGTTACACATTTCCAGGCCGTACATCATACTAACATCAAAAGTGTAATCGTAGCTAAAACGTTTTTTAAGAAATATGAATATATATGAAAAAATCATGAGGGGCCGCCCCATGGGCCGCCCCTCTGCATTATGTTGACTGTTTCTCCGCCAATATGTTTTTCCATATTCTATTTGGTTGTCTCTGACTCCACCGACGATAACGGCGTAATAACAATATTCTCTACGGATACCCCTGTTTTCCGCTTAACAGCATCCTCAATCTGGGCCCTCTGGGCATCATCCAGATTGGCGGCATCCACGATGACATCCACCGTATCTCCGGTCACATTCACGATGGCGTTGGCAAAGCCCTGGGCTTCCAGAAGTGTCTCTGCCGCGGTCTCCCGCTCCGTAGAATCCGTCATCTCTACCATGCTGTCCACAGCCTCCCGGATCTCCTCCTCCGTCAGAGCCGTATTATTGATGATCTCCATCAGAGCCTCTTTGTTCTGGGAACGGATCTGCTCCCGCTCCACCCGGGCCTGGGATACATAAGCCGCAGAGACAGCGCTGGTCAGCACAGCTTCCCCGGGCACCTCACCGGAGGCATTTGTATCCGCCGCCGCATCTGCAGCCGTGTCTTCCGTTTTCTTCTCATCTGTGCCGGCGGCGCTGGAAGAGGAACCTCCCTGGCCGTCTTTTGTCTCTTCCGTCTCAGAAATCGTGCTGTTTACATCCGCAGATGCATTTTGATTCTCCTGAAGCAGCGCCGTCTCATCCGTAATGTCCATATCCAGACTCTCGATGTCCTCCTTGACCGCGTTCAGATCCGCCGTCTGTGTGGCTTCCGCCGTGGTTTTCTTTGTCTGTGCTGACTTTGTCCCGGAGTAATTCAGGTAACCGGCCGCGGCCACCATGACCACCAGTACAGTGATGATGATTTGATTCTTTTTCAGGATTTTCTTCAAAGCATCTTCTCCTTTACTTTTTTTTCATTACTTTTATTTTATGGGCTTCCAGGTGAAATAATGCCATTACGGCCTCTTGAATTTCTTCAATTATCACAGGATCTCCCCCACCCTCGGCAATCACCAGCACACCGCGCACCTGGGGCAGCGTTTCACTGACCACATAGGGAACCTGGGCGCCGTTGCTTTCTGTCGTATATACGGTCTTTTCCTCTGTAGCCGCGGAATTACTTTCCTGGGAACCGTCCCCGGTGGTGGCTGACTGGCTGGACGTGCTGTCGGGCACATCCTTCTCCACAGTCTTTTTTCCTGTAGTCTCCAGGGTGACCGCCACCTGCACACTGCCGACCCCTTCCACTTTGGACAGGATATCCCCCAGTTCGTCCTCCATCCTATGGCGTATCTGCTCGGTATCATTCTCTGCCCGCTCCGCCTCCGGTGCTTCACCCAAATCGGAGGCTCCCATATCTGCCTCCCTTCTTTTCCCCGTATCCGAAGTGGGCAGGAAAATGACCACCGCCAGGGCTGCGATCAGAAGAACCGTTACAATCTGCTCTTTTTTTCTGTTTTTCAGAAATACCGCCAGCTTTTGTCTCCATTCCGACTTCACCGCACCCGCCCCTTTCTGTTTTTTACATCATTGTATATACACCGTCACCTGGCTTTCCTCCAGCTCATAGGTTTCCATGATCCGCGTCCTGATCTCCCGCGCCGGATCCTGCAGATGTTCCCGGCCCTCCTGATCCGTACCTGCTCCGAAATCCTGAGGCAGCTCCACCTGTATCCCGGATGCCCCCGCATCCGCCCTTCCGGCACGCACCCGGATGGAACGGATCCCCGGCTCTTTTGCCAGCTCCACGCAGCTCACACATTCCACCAGTTCCAGGCCATACCCGGCCAGCAGTTCCTCCGTCTGCTCCCTGATCCGCTCCTCGCAGGCCCGTTCCATGAACTGCCGGTCCTCCTCTCCCACGTACAGTCCCGCGTCCAGGCTCTCCTGGTATTCCAGGCCGTCCAGCATCTCGTCCAGATTTCTGCTCATCCGTTCCTCCCAGCCGGTCAATTCCCCCAGAGGACGGCTCAGCAAAAGCAGCAAGAACAGGGAAAAAAAATAGCGTACATACTTCCGGTACTGCCCCTCGGGGATAAAATTGAGCACCATCGTCATGAAGATGAAATAAGCGGCCAGTGTCCTGACCCATTCAAAAATATACATCCGCATAGGCAGCCCTTCTTTCATGTGCCTGCCAGGACAGCCACAGACAGCAGGAACATCACCATAGTTCCCAAAACCATATGCAGGTACATACCGTATCCGTCGGCTACGGTACCCAGGCAGCCCACGATCCTCTCATCAGCTATGGGCTGGCAGAAAGCCCCCAGCATCTTGAACACCAGTGTGCGCACGGCCATCCGCGCCACCGGCGCCAGACAGCCCCACAGCAGAATCAGCAGTACAGCCACCCCCAGGCAGTTGCGGATCAGCACGGCGCTGGCCAGCAGGATCTCCGTGGTGGCGTTGATCACATTGCCGATCCCCGGTATGGCCCCCGCCGTCTTGCCAATGGCCGAACGATGCAGGCTGTCCAGGGCGGGACCCAGCATATTTCTAAGGATCTGCAGCCCCGTGACCGCCGCGATCATCGTCCGCATACTCCACTGGATGCAGGTGCGGATCAGGTCGGCGAGACGAGAGAGGAAATCCTCCTTCGGTATCTGGTTTACCAGATTCAGCAGCACATAAATCTGCACTCCCGGCAAGAGCAGCCGGACGATCACACTCTGCACAATCAGTAACAGCAGCAACAGCAGTTGGTAAAACAGGCCCGCCGTCGTGGCTCCTCCCGCAGTGAGCACCGCCAGATAATAGGCCGGTGCGGCGGCTTTCATGAAACCGGATACCCCCAGCAGTATATCTTCCACCTCACTGCCCGTCCGTCCGAATTCTTCCAGCAAAAAAGCAAGCAGCAGCAGATACAGAATGTAAAACCCTGTTTCCCCGATCCGCTCCTCGGCAAACACATCCGCCATGACTGAGAATACCGCGGACAAAAGGATCAAAAACAGCAGCTTGCCCAGCATCACCCGCTGGCCGCCGAGCCCCTGCCCGGCCACGGTCAGGCATATCTCCTTCCAATCCAGATCCTCCAGAGAAATCTCCCCGCCCATCAATTTTCGGAGCAACTCACTCACAGACAATGTATCATTCTGCAAATAGATATCCACAGCTTCCTGTATCTCCCCCAGATCCAGCTCCCCCAGCAGACCGTCAACAGTCCCTGCCATATCTTCCGGTTCTACGGATGAATGACTGTCCGCCGGGGGAATCCCGGCCTGTCCTCCCCCCGCCGTCCCCTGCACTTCCACCGGCGTACACCACAGCAGCAGGAAGCCTATGGCCCAGCCCCTCCAGCTCCCCCTCAAAGGCTCAAAAAACCGGTGATGACCTCCAGGAGAGTCAAAAGCACCGGCGCGCAGAGGGCCGCCAGGGTCAGTTTGCAGAAAAGCTCGATCTGCCCGGCCACCGCCGAATTTCCCGCATCTTTGCACAGGCTGGCGGCAAACTGCCCGATATAGGCCACGGCCAGCATTTTCAGCAGGATCTTCATGTAGGCCGGATCGACGGACAGATAAGTCTCCATTTTGCACACGGTCTCCCAAAGCCGGCTTAACCGCCCGGCAGCCAGCAGCAGGATTAAAAGACCCGTGGCCAACCCCACATAGAGGGCATACTCCTCCCGCCAGCCGCTGAAAAAACGCCCAAGCATCACCCCGCACACCCCCAGCAGGGCCACTTTATACACATCCATACGCCTGCCCCCTCAAAATGCAAACAATGTCTCTATCGTTGCAAACAATTCCGAGATATAGGGCAGTATCCACATCAGCACAATCACCAGCCCGGCCAGGCTGGCCAAAAAAGCCTGCTCCTCCCTGCCACTGTGTTTTAATACCTGTGTCAGTACGGAAACCAGTATGCCCACCGCCCCTATTTTAAACAGAATACTTACTTCCAATACTGCCTCCCACCTGTTTACTGGAAAAGTCTGCCGCCGTAGGCGGCATGCATTCAGGGATGCCCCATGCGCCAGTTCCGACTTTGATGCTTGGTGGTGCGGCAATGAGGCGCATGCCGGTTTTAGAACAGCAGCACCGCCAAAAATAACCCGCCCATGATCCCCAACGCCCGGCATACCCTGCTCTTTTCGGGATACTGTTCCGACAGCTCCCGGATCTTGCTTTGTGTGTCCCGCAGATACATGTCCAATGTGTGGAGCTGGGTATCCCGATCCAGATAACCCAGATACGCCCCCATTCCTTTCAGGCTGTCCAGATCTTCCTGCCTCAGATTACCTGTCCGCAGGCAGGCATCCACCTGTCGCGAAAAAATCTCCTCAAAACGGGTGTCTCCATGCTCTTTAAGCTCCCCGCCAAGAGCCCGTAGGAAATCCGCCTGGGGCTTTTCCATCCGCCTGCCCAGCCTGCCGAATATATCCGGCAGGGGCAGCCTCCCATACGCGATTTCCTGCCGGATCAGCATAGCCATCCGTTCCAGTCCCTTGAGCTCCCGGATGCGGGATTTCAGGCGGGATGCGTACAGCATACCCAACAGTGTGCTAAACAGGCAGCACAGCAAAAGCAGCGCGGGACGCATCAGCTTCCTGTTTTGGCCAGAGGCAGAGAGCCGCCGCGCCCGTCGTACAGGCAGGTTCCCCGGCCGTCGTAGATCTCCCGGACACGGCCCGGGGCGGCGGCGCCGTCCAGGATCACATACCTCTCAAAAATCCGCTCCGCTACCAGCTTCTCCAGCATGGGCCTGCGGCGCACATCCTCCATGGTACTGCCATGGACGGTAGCCAGTATCTTGCAGCCGCAGCCCGCCACCGTCTCCACGGCCCGGATATCTTCCCCCGTGGCAATCTCATCCACGGCTATAACCGCCGGGGACATGGAACGCACCAGCATCATCATCCCTTGGGCCTTGGGGCACCCGTCCAGCACATCCGTGCGCACCCCCAGGTCATTCTGGGGTATTCCCAGATAACAGCCGCCGATCTCTGACCGCTCGTCCACCACCCCCACGGAAAGACCCGGGCAACTTTCCGTACCGTCGGATATCCTGCGGATCAGCTCCCGGAGCAATGTGGTCTTGCCGCAGCGGGGCGCCGACACGATCAGGGTGTGATAGACCCCGCCCCCCTCAACCACGTAGGGAAGCAGCTGCTCCGCACATCCCGGTATTTGGTGGGCGATCCGCACATTGATAAAAGAAATATACTGCACGCTTTTGAGCTTTTCCCCTTCCACCACAGCCCTGCCCGCCACGCCGACCCGGTGTCCCCCCTGCACGGTAAGATATCCCTGGCGCAGTTCCTCCTCGTAGGCATACATGGAATAGCTGCTGATATACTCCAGGGTTCCACTAATATCCTCCGGTGTCACCGTGTAGCCCTTCTGCCGTATAGACCATTGCCGGCCAAAGCCGTCAAGAAATACCTCCCGCCCGTCGTAGAGCAGGATCAGGGGCTTGTTCACCCTGAGGCGTATCTCCTGCAGTCTGTCAAAATCCAGATTGGCCCGTCCCAGGATATCCCTGAGACGGCCTGGAAATAATTTTAATACATCCTCTCGCTTCATTCACACTCACTCCTATGGAACCGCTGCCCGGCCTCCGCACAGCCGCCTATGAAATTACTATATGCGCCGCTTTTTTATTCATGACAGGAAAAATCCGAATCTTCCCCCGCCACTTCCCTGAGAAAGCGGGAGGGCATATGCCGCCCGCTGCCATCCGGTTTCCGGTAATACAGGCAGAGATTTTTTTTCGCTCTAGTCACACCCACGTAAAACATCCGCCGTTCCTCCTCCGTATCCGCCTGATGCCAGGGAATATTCCCCTCATTAATATCCAAGATGTGTACAGAAGCAAATTCCAGGCCCTTGGCCCGATGTAGGGTGCCCAGCCATACGCCATCGTCAGGCCTGTCCGCCTCCATCCGCCGTATTTTCCCGCGGTACTGCCGAAGCCCTTCTCTGTACTCCGATAAATTTCGTTTCCCCGCCGCCATCCGCTGAAGACTCTCCAGAATTTCCTGAAGCCCCTCGAAATCCGTTCCTTTCCCGGCGGCATATGCCTCCAGATAACCGCCGTACCCTATACCATAGCGAATATAATTTATGGCCGCGTAGGGCGGCATTCCAGACAGGATGCCCAGATCCCGCTCCAAGGTTCCGAGAGCCCGGGCCATTCCCTCCTTTTCCCGGCAGGCCAGGCGGGCGGCAGCCAGATCCACCCGCTCTTCCTGAAACAGCATCCGGGGAAGATACCGCTCCGGACGGTTCAGCACCCGGAATAGAAGACGCCTCTCCCGCTCGCCCCCGGCCAGGCGCAGGTAGGCCTCCATATCCTTCCATATAAAATGCTCTGACAGATCCGGGGGCTTCTCCGTAGAACAAAAAGGGATATTCTCCTCCACAAAACGCTGGAGCACGGGACGGAGCCCGCCGTTCGTCCTGGCCAGCACCGCTATATCCGAGATTTTTTCTCCATTATTCACATCCCACCTGACCTGTTCCAGCAATCTCTCCGTCTCCTCCCGTCTGTCCCGGCAGGGAAACCGTTCTATGCGCCCGCCCTCCGCCGCGGCAGACCGGATATTCTTTTCATATCTTTTACTGTTATGGCCGATCAGACGCCGGGAAGCCTCCACGATCTTCGGCATACAGCGATAATTTTTCTCCAGCCGGATCACCTCCATGCCAGGATAATCCTCCGGCGCCCCCAACATGATCTCCGGTCTCGCTCCCCGAAAACCGTAAATGGACTGGTCGTCGTCCCCCACCAGGAACAGCTCGTTTTCCGGCAGGGCCAGCCTTTTGAGGAGCTCGTACTGAACCGTGTCGATATCCTGAAATTCGTCCACCAAGATATGGGAAAAGCGGCGCTGCCACTGTTCCTCTATCTGAGAATCCTGTTTAAACAGTGCAAGGCTCTTCACCAACAGGTCGTCAAAATCCAGCCAGCCCCTATCCCTCAACATACGTCCATACTCCCTGTATACGGCCGGAAAATCCTCCTTATCCACGCTCTCCGGAGAAAATTTCTCCCAACTGACCGACCGGTTTTTTAAACAGGACAGCTCCTGTTCCAACGCCTCAGCCTGCTGCCGGGGCTGGTTTCCGGCCAGCCCCAGCCGATACAACAGGGCCTCCAGAAGTTTCTGTTTCTTTACGCCGGACAGCAGGTTTCCGCCGGATATCCCCCATGCCCCGCGCAAAACGGCATAGAATATCCCGTGGAAGGTGGAAAAAGTCACCGCCGTGGCCCTCTGTCCCGACAGGGACAGATAACGCTCCCGCATCTGGGCAGCGGCGGCCTTTGTAAAAGTCACAGCCAGCACCGACCGGGGGGAGACCTGCTGCTTTTCAATTAAATACTGTATTCGGGAAATAATCACAGAAGTTTTTCCGGAGCCTGGGCCGGCGAGAACCAGCACGGCCCCGGAAGGATGGGCGACTGCCCGGGATTGGGATTCGTTTAATTGCAGCTTAATTTCTCTATGGCTGCGCGGATGCGGCGGAGGGACTCCTCCTTGCCGATAATCTCCAGGATCTCCGTAGCCCCCGCGGGCGTCATCTGCCTGCCCGACGCAGCGGTACGGATCGGCCACATGACGTAGCCGGTTTTATAGCCCTTCTCCTTGCCGTAGGAGGTGAGCAGGGCAAAGAGGGCGTCGTTGGAATAATCCTCCTGGCCCTCCAGAAGAGGCAGCACCTCCCCCAGCACCTGCAGGGACGTCTCCGCCGTGGTCTTCATCTTTTTATGGGTATACATGGCCGTATCATACTCCGGCACCTCCCGGAAGAAATCCACCATCTCACAAATATCCGGCAGGGTCTCAATGCGGGTCTTCACCATGCCGGCGATCTTATGCAGATCCAGACTGTCCCCCAGGGATTTTTTCAGATAGGGCAGCGCCATCTCATAAAAAACATCCCCATCCATTTTTTTGATATACTCACCGTTCATCCACCGAAGCTTGGTCATATCAAAGACCGCCGGGGATTTACTCATGTGGCGGTAATCGAAATTCTCCACCAATTCTTCCAGAGACATAATCTCATTATTGTCCGAAGGGCTCCAGCCCAAAAGAGCCACGAAATTGACAATGGCATCCCTCACAAAACCCTGCTCCAAAAGATCCTCATAGGAGGAGTGGCCGCTCCTCTTGGACAGCTTCTGATGCTCCTCATTGGTGATCAGCGGACAGTGCACGTACACCGGCACCTCCCAGCCGAAGGCCTCATACAGACGGTTGTATTTCGGCGTGGAGGACAGATATTCATTGCCCCGGACTACATGAGTAATCCCCATCAGATGGTCGTCCACTACGTTGGCGAAATTATACGTGGGGTAGCCGTCGGATTTGATCAGGATCATATCGTCCAGCTCCGCATTGTTCACGGTGATATCGCCGTAAATCTCGTCGTGGAAGGTGGTGGTTCCCTCGGTGGGCATATTGATGCGGATCACATGGGGAACACCCGCCGCCAGTTTCTCCTCCACCTCCTCTTTACCAAGATGCAGACAATGTTTGTCGTAGATGGCGATCTCCTTTCCGGCCACCGTAGTTCTCAAGCCCTCCAGGCGCTCCTTATCACAAAAGCAGTAATACGCATCTCCCTGCTCCACAAGCTGTCTGGCATATTTGAGATAAATACCCCGGGCATTCCTCTCGCTCTGGACGTAAGGCCCCACGCCCCCGTCCTTATCAGGCCCCTCATCATGAACCAGGCCTGTGTCCGCCAAAGTACGGTAGATGATATCCAGAGCCCCCTCCATGAAACGTTCCTGATCTGTATCTTCAATGCGGAGCATAAAAGTACCGCCCTCATGCTTTGCAATCAGATACGCGTACAGGGCCGTCCGCAGATTCCCGACATGCATCCTCCCCGTCGGACTGGGAGCAAATCTTGTCTTTACCTTACTCATGTATCTCTGTCTCCTTCTCTTGGTTATAAATTTCCACCACTTCCGTACCTTCCCGGAACTGTATGCTCCTTGACACGCTTAAAGCTATGGCCAATTCCCCCATCAGGAATGCGATGGATGTACCGCCGTAGCTGAAAAAAGGCAGCGTAATGCCTGTGGTCGGGATCAGATTAATAGAAACGCATATATTCAGGATCACCTGCAGGGAAATATGGGCCATGATGCCCACCACCATCAGGGAACCGTAGAGATCCGGCGCATTCTGGGCAATAAAGAACAGCCGATACAGCATATACCCGAACAGCATCAGTACAATAACCATGCCGAAAATCCCCAGTTCCTCGCAGATGATCGCAAAGATCATGTCGTTCTGAGCCTCGGGAATAGGGCCCAGCTTCTGGGCGCTATTGCCCAGCCCCTTGCCAAACAGACCGCCGGAGCCGATGGCGTACAGCCCCTGTAGTACCTGGTATCCGCCGAAATCCGAGTACTTTTCCGGATCCATCCATACCAGGATACGTCGCAGGCGAAAACTCCCGGCCAGGCTCGCGTCCATATCCCGAAACTGCATATACAGTACAGCGCAGACCGCCGCGATACCCGCAGTCACGAGCAAAAAGGGCCAGGTCTTCGGGTGGCTCACAAAAATAATGACAGCCGTGATCGCAGCTATGATCAGGGCCGTGCTCAGATTATCCGTAAAGAAAAATGCCCCCCCCGCTTGGATCATCCCGATAGCCAGCAGATAGGCCACGCCCTTGAAGCCCTTGATATTTTTCCCCATCTTAATAATCACCAGAGGGATAAACACGATGACCGCGATCTTGGCAATCTCCGAAGGCTGAAAAGTAACGCCCAGCTTCAGCCAGCGCCTGGAATTGTTGGCCTCCACACCCAGAGGCGTAAACCTTACCATCGCCATCAGTACAAGCGCAGCCATATATACCCACCCGGCCAGCTTCGCGATGTAATGATAATTAAATCTGGACAGAAGGATACAGCCCAGTACTGAGGCCACACTGATCGGAGCCTGATGACGCAGGTACCACATGCTGTCATTCTGCATTTTTGCGCTGGCAGCCGCATCATAGGAACTGGCGCTGTAAAGAATCACCAGACCAAAACAGACCATCAACACAATGACCGCCAGCAAATTGTAGTCGTAATAATCGGTGGGCTGCCATCTTTTTTTGAAGGCCGTCACGAATCTATTCCACATATATATTATCCTGTCATACGCTGCCGCGTAGCGCAGGGCAGCGCCTTTACTCCTCCCAGGCTTTCAGCCTTTGATAGAGACACCCCAGAAGCCTGTCCTCGGGCACCTTTTTTACGATTTCCCCTTTCTGGATCAGCAGTCCCTCTCCTTTTCCCCCGGCAATGCCAATATCGGCCTCCCGGGCCTCGCCAGGCCCGTTAACCACACAGCCCATAACGGCCACCTTGATATCCAGGTCAAACTCCTGCACCATGTCTTCCACCCGCTCTGCCAGGCTGATCAGATCGATCTGGGTACGCCCGCAGGTCGGGCACGAGATCACCTCCACGCCGCCTTTGCGCAAACCCAGGGTCTTTAAAATCATTTTCGCAGACTTCACTTCCTCCCGGGGATCGCCGGTCAGGGATACCCGGATCGTGTCGCCGATACCCTTTGATAAAATGATCCCTAACCCCACCGCCGATTTGATATTACCGGAATATACGGTTCCGGCCTCGGTGATGCCCACATGGAGCGGATAGGAGGTCTGACCAGCGATCTGCTCATAGGCGGCCGCGCACATCAGCACATCAGACGACTTGATGCTGATGACCAGATTGTCATAACCCAAGTCCTCAATAAGCCTGGCCTGGCCCAAAGCGCTCTCCACCAGTCCCCCTGCAGTCACGCCATGATACTTTTCCACCAGCTCTTTTTCCAGGGAACCGCTGTTTACCCCCACCCGGATGGGAATACCGCGCTCTTTGGCGCAGGACACCACCGCCTGCACCCGCTCCCGGGCGCCGATATTGCCGGGATTGATCCGTATCTTATCCGCCCCGTGCTCTATGGCCGCGATAGCCAGCCTGTAATCAAAATGGATATCCGCCACCAGGGGAATATGAATCTTCGGCTTGATCCTCCCCAGAGCCTCCGCAGCCTGCATGGTGGGTACAGCACAACGGATGATCTCGCAGCCCGCGCGCTCCAAGGCTAGGATCTGCTTCACCGTGGCCTCCGCGTCCTCCGTCCTCGTGGTAGTCATGGACTGGATGAGAATCGGGTTCCCGCCGCCCACCACCGTATTTCCTATGTGAACCGTTTTCGTGTGATCTCGAAACATCGCTCTTTCCTTTCCCCCCTCACGAGAGGGCTCCGAGGGCTTTCCGCCTCCGAAGCGCTCTCCCGCGCTCTGTCTTATCGGATCTCCAACAGTTTCTGTTTTAGCTGATTTTCCATATTGCGCAGCTCACCCTCCGCCGCCGCCCGCTTTGTCCGGCCCTCCTGCTGGATCTTCAGCACTTCGTCGAGAGTGGAGATCAGGTTTTCATTCGTGGATTTCAGCGTCTCCATATCCACGATTCCCCGCTCGGACTCCTTGGCCGTCTCGATGGTGGCCATCTTCAGCGCGGAAGCGTTTTTCTTCAGCAGATCGTTGGTCATATCCGTCACCTGCCGCTGAGCTTTAGCCGCCTGGGTCGAATGGGCGATGCCCAATGCGATCACCATCTGGCTTTTCCAGAGCGGGATCGTATTCACGATCGTAGACTGTATTTTCTCGGCCATCATGGTATCGCTGTTCTGTACCAGACGGATCTGGGGCGCGGTCTGGATCGCGATCATGCGGGTCAGCTCCAGGTCATGGAGCTTTTTCTCAAACCGGTTGCACATGGAGTCCAGATCCTTGGCTGCCTGGGCATCCTCGGGCTGGCCGCTGGCGTTTGCCTTCGCCATCAGCTCCGCCAGATCCTTTTCTCTGACTTCGGCCAGTTTCTGTTTCCCCGCCAGGATATACATGGTCAGTTCCTTGAAATAGACCAGATTCAGCTCATACATCTTGTCCAGCATATCCACATCCTTAAGGAGCTGGATCTGATGCCCCTCCAGCACCTGGACAATCTTCTCCACGTTTACCTCAGCCTTCTCATATTTTGCTTTCATGGCGGTCAGTTTATTGCCGGTCTTTTTGAAGAAGCCCAGGAAACCCTTTTCCTCCTCTTCCACGTCGAAGCTTTTAAGTTCCGTCACCAGACCGGTCACCAGATCGCCCACCTCGCCCAGATCTTTGGTCTTTACCTTATCCAGGGCCTTTTCTGAAAAATCCGCCATCTTCTTCTGGGTGCCCGCACCGTACTGCAGGATCGCCGTGGTATTACGGATATCGATTTTTTCCGAAAACTGCTCCACCATCTGCTTTTCTTCGTCGGAAAGGACACTGTCATCCATAGGCTCCGGCTGAACGGGCGGCTCCGGCTTCGCCTCGGCGGGCGGTTCTTTCTCCTCGGGAATATCAAAGGTCAGCGTGGGCGCTGCCGTCTTTGTCAATGTTTCAAATTCGTCCTGCATACTGTGTTCCTCCCTGTGTTCATATATTCGGAAATTATTCCTTTGCAAAATCCCGGCCCGTCAGTCCCTCCTGCTTAAGCATGGTCTTCATCACATTGATATCTGAAGAGATATCCCAGGCCTTATCCTCAAAAAAGCTGTCCAAAAGCTTCTCAAAAGCCTCGTTGATGGTGTCCAGCGTATCTTCGATCTCCTGCTTGGTCTTTTTGATATTCTCCCCTTCCACAGGCTGAGCGTCCAGTTCGCGGTAGGCCTCCACCAGCTTGGCTGTGGTGGGCAGATAATAATGCATAAATTTGTGCAGATCCTCCGCCAGCTCCGGCTGCTTCTCCACCTGGTCAAAAATCCGGGTCATAATCATTTCCAGACGGCTCAGCTTCCGCGAGATCTCCTCCCCCGGAATTTCGTCGTTGCATTGGTGGATATGGCGGATATAAGCGTATCCCTCCTTCAGGATCTTCCGACCCTCGGCGTTCAGATCCGGATTGGCCTCCCGGCGTTCCTGCTCCTTCCGGACATTTTCCTCCTGCTCCTGTCTGCGGCGCATGGACTCCTGGGCCTGTCTGTACTGTCCGTAAACTTCGTCGGTCAGCATCAGGCAGGTCTGCTGCTCATCAATATGGGCCTCCAGGAAAAAACGGCGGTTAATCATCCCGCGGACATCACGGACCACGTAATCCTTTTTCTTGCCTACGGCCCGGGCCAACTCGTCAAAGCTGCAATAGCCCCTGCCTTTCAGCTGTTCCACATACCGCCTGAACCTCCTGGCCCGTCCCCGCAGGGAAAAGCCCTTGATCCCCACCCCCAGGCCCGTCAGGGACAGGGCGCCGAATACCGACACCAGGATCTCGCCGGCCAGAAGAAGCCCCGGTGTAAACAGAAAACCCGCGCTGCCCATGGCTACGATGCCAAATACCGCCGCCAGAGGAAAACCCACGGCCTCCATCACAATACCCGAAACCCTCCCCGGCACTGACGCCACATACGGCGCAGGCGGCTGGCTGACGGTTCCTGCATTGTGCCATTCTCCCCGGGCGCTGCGGCCGGCCGACTTGCCCGACGAACCGCTTCCCTGTCTGCCCGACGGGCCGGCGCTCCGGCCCTGCCCCGTATCCACCGTCCAGTGACGGGAGCCGTTTGCCCCGTTGATCGTATTGCGGATATCACGGTTCAGGCCGGAAAAATCCCCGCTGTTCACTGCATTCTGCACACTGTCCAGAATCTCCTGCCCCACGTCAAAAATGTTAAAATATCTGCTCATGGCTTCTGTTCTCTCCCCACCCGTTCATAACGGCAGAACTCATATGCCAGATCAAAGTACGTCTGTTCCTCACTGCGGCCCACAAGCCGCCATTCCGGCAGGGCGTCCAGATCCGGAAAATACGCGTCCGCCTCATAGCTATACTGAATCCTCGTCACAAACACCGTGTCGCAACAGGGCAGAAACAACCGGTACACGCTGCTCCCGCCGATACAGTATACGTCCTCCGGCGCATATTCCCGCACCGCCTCCAGAGCCGCCTCCACGCTGTGAACCACGACGGCCCCCTTCACCCGGTAATTCCCGTTCCTGGTCAGTACCACATTCAGCCGCCCCTCCAGGGGCCGCCCGCCGGGAAAACTCTCCAGGGTCTTCCGCCCCATAATCACGGCCTTGCCCACCGTCTCGTTTCGAAAATATTTCATATCCTGGGGTATCCGCACCAGCAGACGGTTCTCCCTGCCGATACCCCAATGCTCATCCGCCGACAATATTGCCCTCATATCCCGCCTCCGTCACACAGCCACCGGGATATTCCGTATCTGCGGCCCGGTCACATAATCTTCTACATGGAGATCATCCACAGTAAAAGCGTAGAAATCCTTCACGTCGGGGTTTAGCCATACCCTCGGCGCCGGATGTCCCTCCCTGGCGATCAGTTCTTCCACCAGGGGCACATGGCGGTCATAAATATGGGCGTCCGCAATCACATGCAGAAGCTCCCCGGCCTCCATACCGCAGACCTGGGCGAACATCATCAGCAGCAGGGCGTACTGGCACACGTTCCAGTTATTGGCCGTCAGCACATCCTGGCTGCGCTGATTCAGCACCGCATTCAGCGTCAACCGCCCCTCTCCCCTTTCCTTCGTCACATTGAAAGTCATGGAATAGGCGCAGGGATACAGGTTCATCGCGTGCAGATCCTGATGTACATAAATATTAGTCATGATCCTACGGCTGTAGGGATTGTGGCGCAAGTCATACAAAACCCGATCCACCTGATCCATCTCCCCTTCTCTATACTCATGCTTCACGCCGAGCTGATAACCGTAAGCCTTCCCGATGGAGCCTTCCCCGTCGGCCCAGCTGTCCCAGATCCTGCTCCCCAGATCATGGATATTATTGGACTTGCGCTGCCAGATCCACAGGATTTCGTCAAAGGCGCTCTTTAGCGCCGTACGCCGTAATGTCATTGCGGGAAATTCCCGCCGCAGATCATAACGGTTTACCACGCCGAAACGTTTGATCGTATAGGCAAAACTGCCGTCCTCCCACTTGGGACGCACTTTCTCTCCCTCTGTGCTGCACCCATGCTCCAGGATATCCCTACACATGCCCTTAAATATGTCATCCGCTACGCTCATGCCGCCCTCCTCACTGGCTGTCGTTCTACACACATTACTTTCCGAAAATACTACAACGAGTCCATTATACAACGCCGCCGGTTGATTTTCAATTCAGACCTTTAGGTCAGATATTTCTCCGTAACAGTTCAGCCCAGGACTTTGCATTCATTGCAAAGTCCGTAAGAATGCTGACATTTTGCCAAGAATGAATCCAGCCATAGTTTCAGATCCCTCACCGCCCGTTCACGGCAGTCATCGTTGAATATCTCATGGCGGTTGCCCGGATACAGCTTGCCTTTCACATTTTCATAACCCTCACACCGCAAAAAATGTACCGTATCCCGGAATCCCTTCACACCGCCGATCACCGGGTCGTCGCTGCCTGCCATCACCAGCACGGGCATAGCGGGCTTCGTGCAGTCCCATCCTCCGCGGTAGCTCTCCCGCAGAAGCTCCATCAGACACCGGTACCCGTCCACGGTAAAACGGAAGCCACAGAGTTCCGAAGCGTTGTAGTCCGCCGCCACCCGGGGATCTCTGGCCAGCCAGGCATTGGGCGGCCCCCCAAATTTTCTGTCATATCCGGCGAGAGCCATGGAAAACAGCAGATGGCTATGGTAGCGGCTGCCGGAAATCTTCTGCATCACATGCACCAGCCCCAGCCCGGCGCCCACCGCCCGGTTCCTGCAGGGCGGCCCGCTGAGAACCACGGCATCCACGGCATAATCGTGGTGCCGCAGATAACTGCGCACCACCAGGGTGCCCATGCTGTGCCCGAACAGCACTGTCGGAAGCCCCGGGAAACGCTCCTTACCATAATAGAGCACCTGATGGAGATCCAGCAGCAGCCCCCTGCCGCCGCTCCCGTAGAAATAGCCCAGGTCTTCCTTTTCCTTCACGCTGGCCCCGTGGCCGCGCATGTCCGCCATCACACAGGCAAACCCCGCCTCCGCCAGCCGCTCCGTCAGCCACAGATAACGCTCCTTGTGCTCACACATACCATGGTGCATCACCATAAGCGCCTTCGGCTCCCCCGGCCAAGTGACCAGCACACTGAGAGGCAGCCCGTCCGCATTCGCCTTTAATGTCACGATCTCGTTTTTCATATCCGCTCCTTTTCCTGTCAGGGAAATAATTTCTTCGTATATCGGCCAAACAAAATGATATCAATCAAAATCAATACCACGTAGATCAGCGAGTAAGCGGGCCATATATCCATAAGCAACGCCGACAAAAGCTCAATAACCGCCAGAGCGCTGCTAAACAGAGTCAACGCTATTTTATATTGCCTCCGCTTCCCGCCCTCCAGTTTCCGCTTCCTGTTGTTGGCATCTTTGGGCGAGCAGAAATCCACTATAGCCTCCCCCAGCGGCGTCCACAACAGCACCGCCGCCACAGCCATCACCCCAAACATCACCCAGTCAAAACCGGTTGATAAAAACACACTGCCATCCATACTCTTTCCTCCCGCTTTTCCTTACCATTTTCTTTAAATCTTTTACCACTATATCAAATTTATACCCGCTTGTCCACCTGCACAAAGGGCAATTCCTCCTTATCCGTAACAGTTCAGCCTCTGGCAGAATTGTTACGGACTTTGTCCTAATGACTGGCTTCGCGTCGCGCCAGTGCAAAGTCCTGTGCAGAACTGTTGCCCTTATCTCTGCAGCCTGTATTTCCTGGGAGACACCCCCGTATAGCTCCGGAATATCTTCGTAAAGTAGCTTTGTTCCTCAAAGCCGCAGAGATTCGCTACCTGCACCAGGCTGAGGGAAGGGTCCTGCAAAAGAATCCTGGCATGTTCGATACGTATCCGGTTAATACAGCCCGAGATACTCTCCCCTGTACTGTTCTTAAACACTGTACACAGATAGGGCGCGCTTAAGTGCACCTCCTCGGCAATATCCGCCAGCCGGATCTTTTCCTGATAATGGGCCTCCACATATTCCAGCACCCACCGCACAATCTGCCCATGGCCCCCCGTCTTCAGATCAAAGGCTGCCGCCAAATACTGCTGCAAAATTCCACTGATCCGGGCAGTCAGGCCCTCCAGGCTGCGGCATTTCAGGATCCGGTCGCGGAAATCATCGTTTCGCAACTGCAATTCCGTAAAATCCGCCCCCGCGTCCGCCGCCGCCCGGGACAACACGGTGAGCAGCTCCCAGGCACGCACCCGTATCGGCTTTAGATCATAATTGTTAGACGTGTAAATATATGCCAGCATCTGATTCAGCAACACCATAGATGCCTCCCGGTCTTTGTTATTAATAGCCAGCCGCAGCTTCCGCTCCAGGGCAATCGGATAAAGATAGGCATCGCCTCCTGCCAGGGCCCGCATATATTTTGTGTATTCCCGATTTACATAAGATTGCTGATCCGTAAAATATTTGGCCGAAAGATGATGGACGCTCTCCGACAGGCTGACGCTTATGGCATCCAGAACCTCTGCCAGCCCCTGGATCTGCTCCATATTATAGCAGGGCTGGGTAGAAATCACTTCCCGGAGCTGGGAGCTGGCCACGAGCTGCAGGTTATCATCCATGGTTCCCGCACAGATCGGCCCTGTAGTGATACCGCCCACCGGCCGGCCCCCCTTGTCTGTGATAAAAGTACAGACCATCAACAGGCCGCTGTGACAGAGAAACATATAAAAATTCGACCAGCGAAATGCCTCCATACATCCCGCCCGCACCTCCTGCCAGCCATCGCACAGCCCGCCCCGTATGCTCTCACAGGTCTGGCACAGGCTGCACAGGGGCTCCCTGCACTCATCCTTCTCCTCTAAATCAACCGGATAGCAGGGAATCCCGGTCAACCGTTCCATATGCTGGCAATATACTTCCGTCTTTTTTTCCAGACCAGGCTTCATGGCATTTCCTCCTCTGCGCTTGCCCTGCATTCCGGGGTTCTCATAAAAAATATGGCCAGATGTCCTCCGCCCGGCTCGTTGGCCACGAAAAAAAAACAGCGGAAACATTGAAAACTCAACATTTCCGCTTCTTTCTGCAAGAGCACGAGACGGGATTCGAACCCGCGACCCTCGCCTTGGCAAGGCGATACTC
>CAJUQO010000037.1 GCA_910588295.1 uncultured Lachnospiraceae bacterium
GGAGATGCAAAAATATGTCTAATATAAAGAGATACAGAAATAAATCTAACATACGGAACTCTAAGAATAGGTCTAATATACGGAAATCTAAAAATACGCCCGATATACGGATTGAAGTACCCATTGGCGACTACGACACTGACGATGCTTACAACAATGTACTGGGCTATGTTTCCAAAAAAGCCTGCATCGGCGGGTGCGGTTTTTCCTGCAATCCAGAGCTGTCTGTCATTGAACAGTTCCGCCTGAGCGAAACCTGTTCCCAGTTTTACCAGCCACAGAAAATATGGCACTTTTTTATCACCTTCTCCCAGAAATGGGACTATAACCAATTATTAAAAATGGCCGTTTCCATTGCAGATGACTTTTCTCCCTGGCACCAGGTACTCTTCGGGCTGGATGAAAAAGGCCGGAACCCACACCTGCACTTTGCTGTAAATGCATACAGCTATCACCCGGATTACCCTGTCCTGTCAGAAGAAACGATGAAAGGCTATATGAAAAAGATACAAAACTTCTTGGCCTTGAACTATGGAGGCAAGGTCACTTTATCATTCCAGAGAAAGGAGTGACGCTATGTTTGAACAGTATGGGGATATACTCACCATTGATGAAGTTGCTGAAATTCTCAGGATTGGCCTGACCCAGGCCTACCGGATTGTGCGCTCCGGCAGTTTAAAAGGGTATAAAGAAGGGAAGGGCTGGAAGATCCCCAAACAGGCCCTTATCCAATATGTAATGGGGAGAAGCCGACTGTAGAGGGGCATTCCTTCCTGGGACGCTGATAGTAAAAAACACCGCCTGCAGATGGCTATATTCTGCTATCAACATATTCCCCACCCGCCCCCTTTATGTCTCAGGTAATCTGCCAGTGTCCCATTACCGATGCATTCCCTGATTGCCTTATCTTTCTTTTTATCCTTACACTTTTACATTACCGCCCGGGTTGCAATTATGCAATCGGGGGCCTCCCTGCTTTACGGTTCCCATCCACACAAAAAAAGAATACCGCAGCAGAAAAGCCGGACTTTCCTGTCCGGCTCCCCTGTGGTTTTTTGTTATTATGCGTCATGCCACGATTTCCAATATACCTGTATCCCTGCCATACCTGTACACATGGTCCGACAGGCGTTCCTCCTCCGCCACCTGGAAAGTGTTTATTTCACGCACCAGGTTTGCCAGCCCTGTATATTCAGGCGCATCGTCTGAGGGGAGGATGACGGTTTCATGCAGCGAACTTGGCAAAACAATAAAATCATCTGCAAGCCTTTCGCTGACAGCCTGCAGGATGTCCCTGTCCAGTATCTCCGCGGCCCCGAAAACCCTGTCCTGGTTGGAGAGGACATACATTTTTACGTCTGCCCCACCATTTTCAAAGGGGTTTGTCCCATCTGGCCCCATATCCTTGAATATTTCCCCCATGCTTTTAAAATAGGGGCTTTTGTCCATGCGCATATTGGCGGCAGCAGCTTGGTAAAGGCCCTCTTCCTCCTGCCCCCATGCCTCCCTATGGCCGTCCTGCACCAGGATGGACGCCGTCTCCCCGTCTCCAGCGGCGCATTCCACTTCTATGTAGTAAACCACCGCCAGGTCTAAGAAAGGCCTGTGAGGTACTGTTTTGAGGCCCTCCCTGTTCATGCCCGCATTGACCAGCTTGGGATAGATCCGGCGCCTGGCCCTGTCCCACTGCAGAAAGTTTTCCACCCGGATATCCTTCATGTCGTCCTTATGTTCCATAAGCTGCCGCCAGACGCTTTCTGCCATCTCATGTATCTCCATATGCCCGCGCCTGTATGCAGCATAACCGTCGTCCAGATATGTACAGGGGCCGATATTGCTGCCCGGCCTGCTGATACAGATACCGGTCAGCTTCCTGCCATTGTTTTTTATATTTGTGGTTATCTGCGCCCCGAAAGCGCCATCCAATTTCTCTTTTACCGCCCCCAGGACAGCCTGGGAAAATTCTTCCATCTTCATCATTATATTTTTCCTGCCTTTCTCTGCCGTTTCTGCAGATTTTCTCTTTTTCTTTTTTAAATTCTCTTTTTTTAGGTTCTGCTTTGTTACTTTTTTTTACCTTAAGCTTTCGCCCCCTTCCCTTTATCGGCACGGATGCATCCCTATAGGACACGGTTTTCTGTTCTGTTTCATGGTTATGATATACAATTATAAAACACTGCTTTTACTCTTTTGGTTATGTGAACTTATAACGCCATCTTTCCGTTTCCCTTTTTCCAGTCTGTCCGTTTAAATATATCTTTTCCGGCCCATCCGTTTAAAGATTCCCATTTCGGCCTGCCCGCTTAAATATCCTCTTTCCAGCCTTCCTGTTTAAATATCCTCTCTTCCCTTGTGGCATTATCCCTCACAACCACCTGCGGGTATTTTTTCAGCAGCCCATCCTTTTTCCTTAATGCCCTCTCCATACTGCAGCAGGAATATCCCCCGTTTACCCGCTTGCCATTCCCATCAAACAGATAGACGTCCGCGCCTTCCCAGGTGAAATCGTCCAGGTTCGCGTTGACATAGTTATATTCTTCAATAATAAAATCTGCCAACAGGCTGGCCATAGTATGCATGGCCTCTTTACTTTCCTCCAGCGTCTTAAACGTGCCGAGATTGTTTGTATGCCTTCCGCCATTGGCAGAATATTCAATCCACAGATCCAGGTAAATCCCTTCATTGCCCCCATAAGCCAGGCTGCTTCCCAAATCAAATGCATACGTCCGGACTGGGACTGGGTTGTTCGTGGGCAGCCCATAGTCCAGGATGTCCGGTAGCAGGTTCTTTTCTCTCAAAATGCCTTTTATTCTGTTGAATAATTCCTCTGTTGTCATTGGTTTTTTCATTGCTGTAAATTCTCCTTTCTGCCTACAGGGCCTGCCACTGACAGCTCCCCCCGAATGATTAGGCAACGAAAAAAGGGAAGTATTCCCACTTTATGCAGAAATACTTCCCTCTACTTTAAAACTTTTTCTAAATGTCAAAATCAAAGATTACAGACTACCATTCTCCCTCAGCATACGGTTTGTCATCCCAGTTTTTTTTCAGCAGCATCATAGAATCCTTTATTTCCAAACCCTATGATTACTTTGAATACCTTCCCACTGAGATACCGAACCATCTGGATAATACAGACCGCAGCTTTCTGGATGGCCTGGTCACCGAACCTGCCAGCGAATTGCCACAAACCCAGTAAAAATGAAATGAAATAATAAGGCTGGGGCAAATCTGTTTCTATCATACAGGTTTGCTCAATTATTGTATAGGTACGCGCTATCTACCGTATACGTTCTGTTATGGCTGCCTCCTCCTCTTCTGTAAAAAGAAAGACAGCAGGGAGACTGCTGCTCCCTGCCATTCTTTGTGGATTGGTCCATTGCTATAATATGTAATTGTATAGGCAGACTTCTACGGGGCCGGACGGCAATCCCCCTTTCCGTGGGCCCTTCCCTTTTGGTTTCCGGCCCGGTAATAAATCCAATAAGGCCAACGTAACCGCCCGAAAATCCTTCCGCGTTTCATCCTTCTTATATTATTCGGGTCTATTGCTCTTTCGGCTTGTTTTCTTCACCCTCTTTTTTATCTTCACTGCCTTTTTTCCCAAATAAATCATCAAAAAGATCTTTCCGGCTTGCTAAACGGAAAAAATCTGCTTCTGCTCCCGGAAGTCCTAATTTACGGGCAATATCATTATACTGTTTAGCTTTATCAATATTCTTTTCCGTTCCTTTTCCTTCCCAATGACAATGGCATAATATATTTGCCGCTCCAGAAACCCCTTCATTAAAAGCTTCTTCAAACATATCGAATGCCTTTTTTTCATCCTTTTCAACTCCCAACCCATCCAAGTAAAACTCTCCCAAAAAATATTTTGATCTTGATAAACCTGCCTCTGCACATCTTTCAAAACACTTTTTTGCTTCCTTAAAATTCTTTGCAATTTGCGGTTCGCCCCATAAATTCAAACATCCAACTTGATAGATCGCTTCTACATGGCCTTCCTTTGCTGCCTCTTTAAAAAAGACCATAGCATCCCTGAGATTATTGTCGCCAGGTGTTGCCAAACATTCCTGCCCTTTTCTAAAAGCTTCTTCACCCTTTGTACTAAACATATTCATTTCCTCCTAATATTGAACTTTCGCCACTCTTAATCTAACCATAGGTACATTCTGCAAAACCTTTCTGTTAAGGAACCTTCTGTAACGGGTGTCCGATTCGGACACCCGCATATCACATATTCCGCAATGCATACAGACAGCTAAAATCTATTTCGCAGTCACACTCTTTACTTTTGACCAGGCAGAATATAATTTTGTTGATTTTTTATTCACCTTCACCGTTTTGTATGTGCGGATGCGCACATAATATTTTTTCTTTGCGCTCAGCTTGGTAATGTTCTTGGAAACAGTCTTGTTCTTTTTGATATTCACCGTCTTTGTGCTTTTTTTCAGGAATTTTTTGCTCGTGGAGTAAGAAACCTCATACCCTGTTGTCTGGGCAGTCTGTTTCTTCCATTTCACAGTGAACCCTTTTTTCTTTGCGGACAGTTTAGCTATGGATGTGGATTTCGGGAGGATCGTAAAATCCTTTTTCAGCGTCCCGCTATAGCTGCCTTTGAGTTTTACCGTCACCGTATATTTTCCCACATTTTTCATGCTTTTCGGATAAGTAACAGTATAATCCGTGCCGGATTTCAGCGCCTTTCCTTCACTGTTTTTTACTTTGACCGCTGGTTTACGGGTTTTCCCATTATATGTGTAAGAAGTTTTTGAAAGAGTCATTTCGCAGGCCGCCGATGCTGCATCGGAGGAACCATTGCCATCTGCGGGTGTGCCAGTTCCATTACCGTCTGATGAACTGCCACTTCCCGTCTGGTTACCATCTCCCTTGTTAGCCGGATCATGATCAGGAGAAGAACCACTGCCAGAACCATCGCCAGTGGAAGGATTCTTGCTATCCCCTGTAGATGAATCACCATCCGTTACTTTATATGCCAACCCATATTCCTTTGCGTAAGCCTCTGCATAGCTGTTGGCTTGAACATAAAGAATTAAGTTTAGCGGACAACCACTAAATGCCATCCCCCCGATACTGGTTACGCTGCTAGGGATGGTGACTTCTGTCAGACTACTACAACCCTTAAATGCATCCCACCCGATACTGGTTACACTGCTGGGGATAGTGATTTTTGTCAGACTACTACAACCCCTAAATGCATTCCCCCCGATACTGGTTACGCTGCTGGGGATGGTGACTTCTGTCAGACTACTACAAATCACAAATGCACGCTCCCCGATACTGGTTACGCTGCTGGGGATGGTGATTTCTGTCAGACTACTACAACCCTCAAATGCACTCTTCCCGATACTGGTTACGCTGTCGGGAATGACTGTACCTTTACATCCAGCCACAAGTGCATTACTCGCAATTTCAATAACCGCATTGCAATCATTTCTGCTATCATATTTTTTATTTCCTGGATCCACCTTTATACTAACCAAGCTACTACAACCATCAAACACACCCACCCCGATACTGGTTACACTGCTGGGGATAGTGATTTTTGTCAGACTACTACAACTATAAAATGCATACACACCAATACTGGTTACGCTGCTAGGGATGGTGACTTCTGTCAGACTACTACAACCCCTAAATGCATTCCCCCCGATACTGGTTACGCTGCTGGGGATGGTGATTTTCGTCAGATTTCTACACTTGGCAAACACATCCTCCCCGATACTGGTTACACTGCTGGGGATGGTGACTTCTGTCAGACTACTACAACCCCTAAATGCAGCCCTACCGATACTGGTTACACTGCTGGGGATGGTGACTTCTGTCAGACTACTACACTCCCAAAATGCACACTCCCCGATACTGGTTACGCTGCTGGGGATGGTGATTTTCGTCAGATTATCTGAGAACTGAAATGCACACTTACCAATACTGGTTACACTGCTGGGGATGGTGATTTCTGTCAGACTACTACACCACCCAAATGCAGACTCACCAATGCTGGTTACAGTTTTTCCTTCAATTGTTTCCGGAATCATAACTGTACTATCACTGCCCAGATATTTTTTAATTTCCATCGTTCCATCGCTCAAACTGCAATAACTAAAATCCAAATTCTCTTGTGTTTCCGCATTGCTTACCGGCACCGCCTCTTGAGCCCATACAGTACCTTGTGGAACACACAAACACAAGGCCATGCCCAGGATTCCTCCCCATAAAATATTTCGTTTCATCTTTTCTCCTTTCTCATTTGTCCCTTTTATTGTATTTTTCCCTGCCAGTGTACTAGCTCATTGATATCCAGCCAAACCTCCCTGCCCAAAGTTCCATACAGAATAAAATCATAGCGTCCCTAAGATGTTTGCCGCCAAGTATTACCAAACATTCCTACCTTTTTTTACTTTTTATCCTTTTGTACTAAGCATTTTCATTCTCTCCTCTCTTTTTTGTTTTCCCGTCTCCCCATTCGTTAATTTTAATTAATAATATATCATATCCATATTGATTTGCAAAGAGTAATTTACATTTTTTGACCGAATCTGACCGTCTTTAGGCCAGCCAACAGTCTTTTAAGAACTGCCACAACGGGCTCCGTCTGCAGCACCGGCAGGAAGGGTGCCGCCCCCCATAGTCCAGAATATCCGGCAGCAGGTTCTTTTTTCCAGAATGCTTTTGATTTTGTTGAACAATTCTTCCGGTGTCATTGGTTTTTTCATTGCTGAAATTCTCCTTCATGGTAAAAACACAGACCACACATTTTTATTGTCCAAAATAAAACAGGGGCATCCTGTTTTACCAAAATGCTCCCTGTATCTTACGAATCTCCATTTTCAATTTTTTCATTTCATCATCTACAGAACCTGCTCGGAGAGAAATTCTAAAATGCCTTTTCTAAATACTCCTTAGCTTCTTCAAAAGAAATCCCATATTTTTTCATGATCATGCCTTGTATTTCAATATCACTCTGGCCAAAATCCCGCAAGGTACTAATTGTTCCTTGTATCATTCCCTGCTGCCTGCCCAGATCTATTCCCTGCCGTCTGCCCAGATCTATCCCCTGCCGTCTGGCCTCCTGCTGCTTCACCTGGATATCTTCCTCATAACTATATTCTGCGATCAGCATATTCTCCACCTCGCTCCCTTTTCGTTTCAGGTATTCTGCCAATATCCCACGGTCAATACATTCCTTTATTGCCTTTTTAATAGCCCTTTCTTCAAACGAATATTTCCTCACAGCATCAATGAACTGGCTGTATTCCCTTAATATTCCACATTTCTCTAATAGTTTATGCGCTTTGTCTGAATTTATATTGATGACCTTCACCTTTAGCTCCACGGAGTTATCCCCTGCCGGGTTTATGAACGCATCCGACAGAGACAGTTCCTGCTCCAATGGAAATTCTTTCTCCCCATTATAAAATGTGTAAAACTCCGGCGTCGGTATCTCAACAAGTGTTGTCCTGTACCGGGCGCTTTTATCCACAAGCTGTTCATAGGCCCTTCCCACATACAAGAGGCAACGCAGCGGCATATTGGGGTTCACCGTACTCTGGTGTTCCCCCAGGACAAGCACCTGACCATTCACTTCAAAGGAAATGTCATTTTTAAAATTTTTGTACAGCACATCCTCGATCTTCACCTTCCGGATGACTGCTTCGTCCTGGTAATCTGTGTCATGTAATGCATTATATAAGCTAAGCAAGTTCTTTTTTGCTGTTTCATCCTGATAAAAGAGGTCTACAAAAAGACTGTCCTTATGCTCACGGTTCTCTTTCTCCATGGCCACGCACCTGCCTTTCTTTATCCTTATACTACCATACTTTCATTTTGTCCGCAATTATATAATGGGGAAACGCCGCCTGGGAATGAGTTCCGGCTTCTTTCCTCTATTCTTTAATAAGAGTTTATAAACATATACCATTTTCCGCTGGTGTCAAAACTGGTGTCAGGCAAAGAAAAAAGGACTCCCTCTCATCCGGGAATCCTTTTCCTAGCTCATTTCCTTACTCTGCATCCATAGCGATGATTTCTTTCTTGTTGTAAGAACCACAGGCCTTACAAACTCTGTGAGGCATCATCAGAGCGCCGCACTTACTGCATTTTACAAGATTCGGAACAGACATTTTCCAGTTTGCTCTCCTCTTATCTCTTCTGGCTTTGGATGATTTATTCTTTGGACAGATGGACATAGCTACACCTCCTTAAACTTGCTGAATATTTCTTGAAAAGCCGCCATCCGCGGGTCAGACGGCCCCTGATCGCAGGAACACTCGCCATCATTCAGATCCTGCCCGCATACCGGACAGATCCCTTTACAATCCTCTTTACAGAGCACACGGATCGGCAGATTGATTAAAATCTCATTATGCACAAGCTGATCCACATCAAGCATTTTTCCATCCCTGATGCAGAGGCTCATCTCCAGCTCATCCTCATCCTCCCCGGGATGAAGCACGTCCACCCGATGTTCAAAGGCAAGCTCCAGATCTTTTCTGACAGGCTTCAGACAGCGGGCACAATTCATCCGCAGAGAAACTCTGCACTGTCCTGCTACCGTAATTACCTGGTCTTTCTCGTGATGTATACTCACCTGTACCGGTGACTTATCCGCAAGTTTATAAAACTCACCCCTGCCCCGCTTGAAATGCGTCATATCAAGAGCAACGGTCTCCTCCTGCGTATTCCCATCCTGAGATAATACATATGTCAGATCAATCTGCATAATCGTCTCCTAATCACACTTTGTTAAGTATAGCCGTTGATACAAGGTTTGTCAACCATTTTTTGCCGGAATTACATTCAGGCTTTCCTTCCGGTGATTTTTTTATACAAATTTTTCAGACTTGTTACAGAGAACGCTTCGCGGGGCGAGATCCTGCGAATATTATTCGCCTTTGCCAATGCATTTGTGTAATCCTTCAATTTATATACAGTAAAAGATTTGTAATATCTACTGATGTGGGTTACCAGAGGCTCCATGGTATATTTTTTGATATATGTATTTTTGCCGTCCTTCACAATCGTTACTTTGGCCATTCCGCCGAGAAGGCGGGGTACTCTGTTCTGAGCAGAAACAAAGTTGCCGAGCGAATAATATACCAGCATTTTCTTTCCATTATTACCTTTCAGCATTTTATAAGGTTCCAGTACATGGGGATGTGTTCCGATCAGGAGATCTACGCCGTTGTTCAGGAAAAAGTTGGTCCAGTTTTTCTGGCTGACGTCAGGGGCATAACGGTATTCCGTTCCCCAGTGCGCAAACACGATCACAAAATCACTTTTCTTCTTTGCTTCTTTAATATCCTTTTTAATCTTATTTCTATTTTGCGGCGTAAGAAGATCGATCATATAGCTTTTACCGGCCGGAAGACGACGGCCGTTCGGTCCGTAGGTATAATTCAACATGGCGATTTTGATCCCGTTTTTCTGAATAACCGTGACTTTGTCAGCCGCACTCTTGCTCTTATGAATGCCGAGAACCTTTATATTTGGATATTTCCTGTTCCAGTACTTAAGTGTGCCGGTGATTGCCCCGGTGCCTTTGTCAAGGGTATGATTAGTCGCATGGGTAACGACATTGAACCCGGCTTTGGCAACGGCATCCGCCACAGCTTTGGGGCTTCCGAAAGACGGATAACCGGAATAATTTTTGTCAACAAGGATTGTCTCCTGATTGATAACGGAAATATCTGCTGCCCGGATATCTTTTTTGATATGCTTGAAAAGGGGATCAAAATTGTATCCCTTACGGGTCTTGCACGCCCTGTAAACAGATGTATGAATGAGATCATCGCCTACGGCTACAAGCTCCACGGTTTTTGTTTCCGCCGCCGATACCCGAACGTTTGGAATCAGCAGAACGGCAAATAGCACGAGAAACAGGATGGCCTGAAACCTTAAAATATACTTTTCTAAAATCTTCTTCATATTAGAAATCCCCTCACTCCCTGTAACATCCCGATAATAACCCAAACCTTTCCTATAATGCGACTTACAGTCTTTCCGATAAAACGCCCCGGATCATATATCCTGTCCGGGGCGCATTTACAACTCTCTATATAAATTATTTCACTAATGCCACCGTATCCCTGCAGATCGCCAGCTCCTCATTGGTGGGCACTACCACTACCTTCACCTTGGAATCCGGTGTGGAGATCACATTATTGTCGCCGCGCTTCTTATTGGCCTCGGCATCCAGGGCCACGCCGAGATAACCAAGATAGCTCAGGACTTTCTCACGCACCAACGGAGCATTCTCACCGATACCGGCAGTAAAGGCGATGGCGTCCACGCCGTTCATGGCCGCCACATAGGCGCCGATGAACTTAGCCACATTGTAGCTGAACACGTTCAGGGCATCGGCACACCGCTCGTTCCCCTCGTTCATGCCGTTCTCCAGATCACGGAAATCGCTGGACACGCCAGAGATGCCCTGCACGCCGGATTTCTTATTCAGCACGTTCATCACACCGGCCAGATCCAGATCCTCTTTCTGGGCAAGGTACTCCAGGATCGCCGGGTCGATATCGCCGCAGCGGGTACCCATGACCAGACCGGCCAGAGGAGTCAGGCCCATGGAAGTATCCACACATTTGCCGTTCTTTACCGCGCTGATGGATGCGCCGTTGCCCAGATGGGCCACAATAATCTTGGAATTCTCCAGATCCATCCCCAGGAACTTGGCAGTCTCTTTGGAAACGAAGCTGTGGGAGGTTCCGTGGAAACCATAACGGCGCACGCCGTATTTCTCATAATACTCATAGGGAAGGCCGTAAAGATAGGCTTCCTTCGGCATAGTCTGATGGAAAGCGGTATCAAACACGCCTACCATCGGCACGTCGGGCATCAGCTCTTTGCAGGCGTTGACACCGATCAGGTTGGCCGGATTGTGCAGCGGAGCCAGCGGATTGCAGGACTCCACAGCCTTGATCATTTCATCATTGATCACGGCGGAACTGGTGAATTTCTCACCGCCGTGTACCATCCTGTGGCCTACGGCACCCACTTCAGACAGGCTGGCAATGGCGCCGGTCTTATCGTTTGTCAGGGCATCCAGTACCATCTTGATGGCTTCTTTGTGGGTGGGCATGGGAGCTTCGGTCACTTCCTTGTCCAGACCTGCTTTCTGATAGGTAAGTCGGCCGTCAATGCCGATCCTCTCGCACAGGCCCTTGGCCAACACTTCTTCTGATTCGGAGTTGATTAACTGATATTTCAGGGAAGAGCTCCCGCAGTTGATAACTAATACATTCATTTCTGAATAGTTCCTCCTAAATGTGATTTAATATAATTGAATAACCGGCTGATCCTGTGGCCTTGTCCGCAAAATCAGCGGCAGCTGCCTTTTCTCATATCCGGACACGGACGAAAAGACGGCTGTTTTTCGGCAGCCAGGCCATAGACCTGACTGCCGCTATGTGCATTTATGCTTGTGCCTGACACTGTACGGCTGTAATCGCCACCACGCCTACGATATCTTCAGAGGAGCAGCCTCTGGACAGATCGTTGACCGGTGCCGCGATACCCTGGGTCACGGGCCCGTAAGCCTCTGCTTTGGCCAGTCTCTGAGTCAGCTTGTAGCCGATATTTCCGGAATCCAGGTTCGGGAAAATCAGAACATTGGCCTTGCCCGCCACGTCGCTGCCGGGAGCCTTGGAAGCGCCCACGCTGGGAACGATAGCCGCGTCAAGCTGGAATTCGCCATCCAGCTTCAGATCCGGATTCTGCTCTTTGGCGATGCGGGTAGCCTCTGTCACCTTGTCCACCAGCGCATGTTTGGCGCTGCCCTTGGTGGAATGGGAAAGCATGGCCACTACAGGCTCCTCCCCTACAAGCGCACGGAAAGACTCCGCGGAGGATGCGGCGATCGCTGCCAGCTCTTCCGGATTGGGATCCTGATTCAGTCCGCTGTCGGCAAACACGAAGGTTCCGTTTGCGCCGTACTCACAGTTCGGTACAACCATCAGGAAGAACGCGGATACCAGCTTGGTGCCCGGTTTGGTCTTCAGGATCTGGAGGCAGGGCCGCAATGTATCGGCTGTGGAATGGCAGGCGCCGGACACCATGCCGTCCGCATCACCCATCTTCACCATCATAACGCCGTAGTACAGATACTGGTTCAACAGGATCTCTTTTGCCTTTTCCGGCGTCATGCCTTTCTTGCTTCTCAGCTCAACCAGTTTATCAATATAGGACTGGGTCTTGTCGGAGGTGGCCGGATCCACGATCACCGCGCCTGCCAGATCCAGGCCCTCGCTGCCCTTCTTCACTTCTTCTTCGGAACCGACAAGGACGATATCCGCGATACCTTCCTTCAGTATCTGCGCCGCGGCCTCATAGGTCCTGCGGTCTTCTGTCTCAGGAAGTACGATGGTCTTCTTGTCTGCTTTTGCTCTTGCTTTGATTGTGTCAATAAAACTCATGGGTTTATGACTCCTTTCGTATGATACGCTGCCCTTTTGCGGTACAGCCTGAATATATCAAAATTATACCTCTTAAAATGCCGTTTCGCAAGTCCACGGTGTGGAAAAATCAGGGAAAATTGATCACAGCTGTAACAGTTCCGTCTCCGGCAGAACTGTTACCACAACTTAACGATCCCCTATATTCCCGCTGTTAATCCCCTCTGTATCTTCTCCCAGAGGAAGCCAGTCCAGTACCTTTTTGATATACCGGTTCCAGAAATCCCACTCGTGGGCGCCCGGCCCTTCCTCGTAAGTACAGGTAAATCCCTTCGCCCTCACCCTGTCGGCAAACTCCCGGTTGACTCCCAGCAGGGAATCATCCACGCCGCAGCACAGATAGAAAACCGGTTTTTCACCGTCCGCCGCCGCTTTATCCAGCAAAGCATTGTAATCCGCCGGGCCGCCTTTAAAACCCTCCGCCGGACCCAGCAGAGTCTCATAAAAACGGGAGCCAAATACGCTGCGCCCCAGATCCTTACTGTCGGGATCGCATATATCGCTAAAAATAAGTGCGCTGGACAAACCGATAATCCGGCCGAAACGCTCCCTATATCTTAGCCCATTGGTAATGGCTCCGAAGCCGCCCATGGACAGGCCGCCGATGAAAGTGTCTTCTCTGGCCGTTGACAGAGGAAACAATTCGCACATCTTCCGGGGCAGTTCTTCCCCAATGAATCGGCTGTATCGCTCGCCGTTGGCCTCGCAGTCCATATAGAAATGATTCTCCCCCGAGGGCATGATGACGGCCAGATTTTTTTCTTCCGCCCACCGCTGGATGTTTGTCCCGCTGATCCAGTCCGTGTAGTTTCCGAAAATGCCGTGCAGCAGGTACAGCGTTTTAAAAGGCGTCTTTAACTTCGGCGCCTCCTCCCAGGGCATACGGATTTTGTCAAAGGGAATGACCGCGTTGATAGTGACTGTCCGCATCAGGCTTTCAGACAGAAAATTGATTTGCAACTGTGCCATAATGTTTATACTCCTTTTTCAAAGTCAGATTTTCCTCTATTTTACTATGGATCACGAACCGTTGACAAGTATCACAGTTCCGTTCATTTGTTACTTTTTACACCTCAGCCCGCACACCTGCCGCGTGACTGCGGAAGAACGTGATTCAGAAGGCAGCCCCAACTCCGCAAAGCGAATTTTAATACCCAGGCACAGCATAAATTACACTTTGATGAATGATAACATATGTGATAAAATACGATGACAGACAAATTTAGTCCATCACAAAATCATACCATTCCAAAACCACCATAGGAGGCAGAACATTGACTGTAGCCGGAATCATAGCGGAATACAATCCTTTTCATAATGGCCATCAATTTCATATAGAGGAAACCCGGCGGCTGACCGGCTGTACCCATGTGATCGTGGTGATGAGCGGCAGCTTTGTCCAGCGCGGCGAACCGGCGCTGGCAGACAAGCATCTGCGGACAGGGATGGCGCTACGTCACGGCGCGGATCTTGTACTGGAGCTTCCCTGCGCCTATGCAACAGCCAGCGCAGAGCGTTTCGCCATGGGAGCCGTGGAGATGCTGGACCGTCTGGGCATTGTGGACATACTGAGCTTTGGTTCGGAGAATGTCGATCTGGAACAGATCGCCCAAACGGCAGACCTGCTCTGTGAGGAGACGCCGGAATTCTCCCAAAAATTACGGAAAGGGCTACGGGCAGGGCTTACTTTCGCCCAGGCCCGGGCGACCGCCCTTCCTGCTGCATATGCCGCGCTGCTCTCCCAGCCAAATGCCCTCCTTGGCGTAGAATACTGTAAAGCCCTGTCTAAAAGACACAGCGCCATCCGTCCCCTGGCCGTCCTGCGCCGGGGAGGCGGCCATCACGATACGGCTCTGACCGGACAATATGCCTCGGCCAGTGCGCTGCGCAGTCTGTTTCAAAACACTTTTGCGGACTATACAGATTCCTGCGGCATAAAAAAAGAATTATTACAGCATCTCTCCGAATTCATGCCCCCGGACGCCGCAGAAATTCTGTATGAGCAGCACATTCAGAACGGCCTGGTTTTCGCCGATGATTTTTCTCAGCTCCTGCAGCATCAGATTTTCCGGCAGCCCGACGACGTTTTGCTGGCCTGCCCGGATATATCGCCGGAGCTTTTAAACCGCATCCGGCATCATCAGTACGCATTTGACTCCTTTAGCCAGTTTGCCGGCCTTTTGAAAACAAAAAACATGACCCACAGCCGCATCCGCCGCGCTCTTCTCCAGATCCTTCTGGATATCCATGATTATCCGCCGATAAGGAATGTACGGGTGCTGGGTTTCCGCCGGGGATCGGCATCCCTTCTCTCTGAAATCCATAGGAAGGGATATCTGCACCTGCTTACTTCACAGGAAGGAAGTACGTATGATGTATCCGCTGATGTCCTATACGACATGGTGCAGCGCCGGAAGACAGGACGTAACATGATCCGGGAATGGTCAAAACCGCTGCAAATCATAGACATTTGATCCTGTGTAAATAAGATTTTTAACGAAACAATCATCCTGAAAAGTTCAAACGATGTAGGACGAAAGTCCCCCGGCCCGTGCATGAAAAGCACAGACCGGGGGAAATTATTATTTTTCATCCTTCTCCGCCAGGAAATCCAATTCAAAAGGCTTATCGATCTCCTCGGAGATATATTTCCCGTTTTTCCGCCGCTGTTTGACACATTCGGTCAACAGATATTCGATCTGCCCGTTGACCGAGCGGAAATCATCCTCCGCCCAGGCGGCGAGGGCGTTGTACAGCTTGGTGGAGAGGCGCAGCGGTACCTGTTTTTTCGGTTCTGCCATATCAGTACAAGCTGCCGGAGTTCACCACCGGCTGGGCGTCGTGGTTGCCGCAGAGCACCACCAACAAATTGGAAACCATGGCGGCCTTGCGCTCCTCGTCCAGCGTCACGATATCGTGTTCATTAAGCTGCTCCAGGGCCATCTCCACCATACCCACGGCGCCGTCCACGATTGTTTTTCTCGCATCTACCAGGGCCGTCGCCTGCTGGCGCTGCAGCATGGCGGCCGCAATCTCCGGTGCATAGGCCAGATAAGTGATTCTCGCCTCAACCACTTCTATGCCCGCTTCCTCCACACGGTTCTGAATCTCATCGCGTATCCTTTCCGCCACAATCTCACTGGAACCGCGCAGACTTCCTTCATCCGCCACACCGTCCCCGGTGGTGTCCACATTAGGAGCCACGTCATAGGGATAAAGACGGACGATATTGCGCAGGGCGCTGTCACACTGGAGAGACAGAAACTCCTTGTAATTATCCACGTTGAAGACGGCCTTGGCCGTATCCGTCACCCGCCAGGTCACGGCGATGCCGATCTCCACCGGATTGCCCAGACAGTCGTTGATTTTCTGCCGGGAATTATTCAACGTCATGATCTTTAGAGATATCTTTTTGTCTTCCTTACTCTCCAGTTTTTCCGACGCCTCTCCGTGACCGATACTAAACTTGGCCGAGCGCACATCACCGCTCTGGCTCAGCCTGGTCTTGCCGGCCGGATTGATAGATGTACAGAACGGATTGACCCAGTAAAAACCCGCGTCTTTGAGAGTACCTTTGTATTTACCGAACAGCGTCAGTACCAGGGCTTCCTGGGGCTTTAGGACATGCAGGCCCATGAGAGGAATCCAGGCGATAGCTATAAGTAAAATACAGGCGATCACACTCACAGGGAAATCACTGTCGCCATCACGAATGATGGATATGACCAGCCCTGCGGCCAGCAGCAGATACAGGGCGATCTCCCCCAGCAATACCGGCATACCTATTTTACGATGTGACAGTGTGATTTCTTTCATGATTTTATCCTCCTATTTATTTGATATCAAAATCATATCATATCAATTTCTTTTTGTCAATAAAGAAGCAAAAAAAATCCAGCCCATTGGAAGTTCGCCTGCGGCGAAGGGCTGGATTCCGTGACAGTCCGGATCAAAATTGAACTGCTACATACTTGAAACGATATATTCATTTCTCGTCAGATAATGATGCAGATCATTCCGCCGTTGCTGTCATTAACTATTTTTTTCATGGAATTCTGGAGTTTTGCCTGGCTCTCGCCGCTTAAGTTGGCGATCTTGGCATGGATGCCCTCCTCCACCAGCTGTTCGATGGACTTGCCGAAAATATTGATCTCCATCATACCGTCATCTTTGTCCGACCGCTCGTCAATATAGGAGATCAGATCGCTGGCCTGTTCCTCGCTGCCCACGATGGGAGCAATCTCCGTCTCAATATCCGCACGGATCATATGGACGGTGGGGCTGACTGCCTTTAAACGCACACCGAATTTATTTCCCTGGCGGATCAGCACCGGCGTATCCAGCTGCATTTCACTCCGGTCCGGCAGCACCACGCCGTAGCCGCAGCTTCGCACAGAATCAATGGCCTGCAGCACCCTGTCATACTCGCTCTTTTTGCTGGTCAGATTTTTCAGGATCTTCACCAGGTCATATTCGCCTTCAATGGACGTACCAGTAAGTTCTGTCAATACCTGATAGTAATACTCCTCCTTCAAATCCAGCCTCACTTTCACCACTCCGGTGGCAAAATCCATCTGTTCTGTGGCACAGTATTTCACACAGGGTTTATCCACCGCCAGAGCTTCCGGCTTCACATCTTTGATGTCCTGTATCCGGGAAGATATGGTGCGGGCTATATCCAGCAGTTCTTCTTTCAGCGGGTGGGACATGGGAAGAATCTCCGCCCACTTAGGTATGTAATAGGCGATTTCCATTACCGGAAACTCCATCAGCACCGCTTCCAGAATGCGGACGATATCCTCCTTGCGCATCTGGTCGCAGTTTACCGGGATCACACTGACCCCATACTGCTCCTGCAGACTGGCCGCCAGCGCCTTTGTCTCATCCTTATAGGGTTTCTTCGTATTCAGCACCACCACATAGGGTTTTCCCTGGGCTTCCAGCTCCCGGACAGTCCGAAGCTCGCTCTCCTCATAGTTTTCCCGCGGAATCTCCCCAAAAGAACCGTCGGTGGTCACCAGCACGCCGATGGTGGCATGGTCGCGGATCACTTTCTGCGTGCCGAAATCCGCCGCCTTGGAGAAGGGCATCTCCACCTCCGACCAGGGTGTCTTTACCAGCCTTTCCCGGTCATTTTCCGTGCTGCCCACCGCGTCGGGAACCAGAAAACCGACGCAGTCGATCAGCCGCAGCTTCACCCGCACATCCTCCGACAGCGACAGCGTCACCGGATCGCGGGGAATAAATTTGGGTTCCACCGTGGTGATCAGTTTTCCCGAACCGCTGACCGGGAGCTGATCCATGATCTCATTCTTCTGTGCATCCTCCAGATATTCCAGAGCCGTGAGCTCCATGAACCGCCGGATAAACGTCGATTTCCCCGTGCGAACCGGACCGACGACACCGAGCAGCAGCTGACCATGGGTCCGGTTCTGAAGATCCCTGTAAATCGAAAACGCCTCCATATGTTACCTCCTGCAAATGGTCTGGACAAGCATTTCTCAGAGAGACACAGCCCTCCGTAAATGATGTACTGGTAAACTATATGCGGAGACATACATATTTAGGCGTTGGATTTGAAAAAATATTATGCGCAATACCGGCAGATTGCTTCTTCAATCAGGTTCCAGAAATCATCCGCCTGCAATTTCAGCGCCACCCGGCAATTGGGTTTACTGTCGCTTTTGCTATAGTAGTCGCAATAGGTGCGACCATAGCCCTCGCTCCCTGTGCAGTCTACGGTTACGCGCATGGGGTTTAGCTCTATGAGCCCGGGGTGCAGCAGCCAGGCGGCGGCTACGGGATCATGAAGCGGTGCGGCGGCTACATTGTAGGTTTTGCACTCCACGGCACAGTAGGAGGTCATGGTATCCTCAAAAAGCCGGGCGGCACGGCCGCCGTGGCGGGCCATGCGGGCTATGGTTTCATCCGAGCAGAGGGCCTGCATGGTCACATCCAGGCCGGCCATGACTAGGGGACAGCCGCTGGACAACACGATTGCGGCAGCCTCGGGATCAGCGAACATATTGAACTCCGCCGCCGGGGTTACGTTGCCCAGGCCCATGGCCCCGCCCATGAATACGATCTCCCGGATCTTTCCCGCGATCCCCGGCTCCAGCCGCAGGGCCATGGCCAGATTCGTCATGGGGCCCGTGGCCAGGATCGTCACGGGCTCTGCGGATTCCCGCAGGGTGCGCAGCATCCACAGCACGCCGTGCTCCGTTTCGGGAGCACGTTTCAGTTCACGGAAAGTGAATCCGTCCAGGCCGGTCTCCCCATGGATATCGTCGGCCAGCACCGGAGAACGGAACATAGGCCTCTCGCAGCCCCGGTACACGGGGACATCGACTCCCAGATATTCCGTCACCCTTCTGGCATTTAAAAATGTCTTGTCCACGGTCTGGTTCCCGGCCACCGTCGTGATCCCGGCCAGCTCCACTTTTTCCGGAAATGCCCCCAGCAGCATGATCGCGATCGCATCGTCATGCCCCGGGTCACAGTCCAGAATGATTCTTCTTTTTTCCATCATTATCCCCGCCTTTCTTTTCTTCCAGTGTATACCGGGAAAAGCCATCTGGCAAGGGTAACTTCCTGATTACTTTTCACACCTGGCCGCCCGGCTTTTAGAATTATTTTATCCGTTAGATGCATATTTTTCCGAAAAGTTACAAACACAGGATATTTTTCATAAAAAGAGCCGCCAAAAACCGGTTTTTCCCGATTCTGACGGCTGAAATTCATATTTTCTCCTGTGCGATGTTCTATTGATCTGTATCCGGCTGCTGCCCGTCATGGGCCTTCCATTGGCAGCCCATCATCTGTATATGGGAAAATACCGCCTTAAAAGAAGACTCCTCCGGAGAGCAGGCATAGACTCCGAACCGGATCTTTCCTTTTCCATGATGCATATGGCAGATACGCATCTGCCGGAAGACTGCTCCGTCCTCCGAACACTCAAGGCAATAATCGTCCTCCCTCCGGCTGAACCGATACCACATGGATTTCACCGCGGCGTCAATGGCCGTTGTCGCCCAATCCGAATATCCCTGGTTGGTCACCACGCTTCCCAGATGCTGATACTGCTCATTCTCATACTCGATAGAGCCCTTGAGCCAGTTCTCGCTGTCCAGATACATGACGATACCGCACTGATCAAAACGGTGATGGCTGTCTGCGAACTCCGTTTTCACTGCGAAGCTGAAATACTTCTCCTCCGTCTCCATCTGTAACACAGGGGCATTATCATTCCGGAAATGATAGTAGGTCCGCTGCCACAGATCCGTGTGAGGTTTGGTGACGATCTCGATGGTGTCACGGGTTATACTGTAACTTTCAGGCTCCCTTGTCCATTTGAATTTTGTCAGATCCACGTTTTTCGCCTTTCTTACCACTTCATACTTCCTTCCCCGCCCATGAGCGCCGTCATTTCTTCGATCCGTTCTATGGGGAACGGCGGTTCACACAGGGGTTTCATGGCGATGGACATCAATTTCATGGGATTGTCATCTGCCGCCACGCGGTTGGATGACAAACCACCGCACCTACAGCAGCGATGAATAATGGCCCACTCACCGTTTTTTCTCACCCACACAGCCACTGGTTCCATGATGCCGCCGCAGTCCGAGGCCCGGTCTCCCGGTTCCACATCCACGTGAAGGCTGCTCAAACAATTCGGACAGTGGTTACGATGGCTGGTTCCCGCACCGGCAGGAACCGCCATCCGCCCGCATACTTTGCAGGTGAATACCTCCTGGCAGGCGTGGGTTTTGTAATAGTTTTTTTCATATTTTTTCCGTTTGTTTTCACGGTTCATTGTTATCTCCTCCTGAAAGACTTTTTTACCAGTACATAAAGCTTCCGGGAGGTTTGCCGGGTTATTGTACGCAAGCCTCCCGGCCTGATACAATAGCACATCCGTTGTTTTTCATACAGCACTCTCCTTCCCTATTCCGTTCACCGGCGCGGCGCCAGTGCATTGAGTATAGCAGATAAATATCGTTTATGCAATCCAAAAAAACTAACCAAAACCTAACCCAAACATGCAGCCCTTTGACCTGCAGGCAGACGATTATATCACCAAACCATTTTCCATAAGATTGATATTAAAACAGGTGGAAGCTCTGCTTCTGTGGGGCTTTTCCGCCCTCGCCCCGGATTTTGTCGAAGAAACGGCCGTTCTTACCGAAGGCCGCCATATCTCCGACAGAGACAGCAAAAAAATCCTGGTCAGCGAACAGCTAGCGGCCGCCAGCCACCTGTCTGTGGGCAGCATCATCACACTGACCCATGCCATCAACGTTTTGACAGAATGCGCCCACCGGATAGGCAAATGCGTTATCATTGTCACGCATTCCGGCAAACTGTCCCACCAGGCAGATATCGTTTTAAGATTACAGAAGGTATAACTTCTATTTTTCCACTGTCATGAATGCCGCGCTCTCACTGGGCATATACAGCATACCGTCCTCCAGCCGGGCAGTTCCGCCCAGGCTGTAGACCATTGCCTTCTCCTTATAAGGGCAGGGACAGGAAACTTCCTTTTCGGAGGGATTTAATGCCACCAGGATCTTCTGCTCCTCATTATACCGCAGGTACACCAACGGATATTTTTCCGGCTCGCAATAGATGAACTCAATTTTCCCGGAAGCACACAGGACGGGGTTTTCCCTACGGATCTTGGCCAGTTTCTGTATCTCATGCCACAGAGAATTTTCGTCGGCCATCTGATCCTTTACCGTCGGCGCGTCCTCTGCCGTATCCTGTACCGTATACAACTTCCCGACAGGCGCCTCGGAAAATCCATAATTGCTCTCATGATTCCACTGCATGGGCGTTCGGGAGCCGGTGCGGTGATAGCCGCCCTCCACATTGGGAATCTCCAGATAATGCATACCGATCTCATCGCCATAATAGATAAATGGAGCGCCGGGCATGGACAGTAAAAACGCGTAAACCATTTTCAACTCTTCGTTATCAAGATATTTGCGGATACGCACCATATCATGATTGCCCGAGGGGATGCAGATCATACCTTTTTTTCTGGTCAGCTCATAATTCTTCTTATAGGTCTCCACGAAAGCAGACGCATCACCCTTCCCTTCCCGGCTGAAATAGGGATGGTCGCAGCGGAACAGATCCATATAATGGGAAGGCCCGAAATGAAGCAGGAAATCCATGTGGAAACCGCCCATCAGAGATTTGTCCGGCTCGCCCCACTCCGAAATCAGTACAGCCTCCGGATAAGTCTCGTCCAGATAAGCCCGCATATCCTGCCACAGCTTAATGGTTTCCGTCTTATCCGGATCATTTTTTACCAGAGATCCCGCCATATCTACACGGAAACCGTCACAGCCCCGGGAGATCCAGAAAGCCATCACGTCCTTCATAGCCTGCCGGGTTCCCATGGCCTCCGGGGAATCCACCGTACACTGCCAGGACTCTGTGGGATTGGCAAAACCGTAATTCAGAGCCGGCTGGGTGGAGTAAAAATTCACGCCGACGCTGCCGTCCCTGGGATACATGCCGCGCAGAGAGCCGGATATACCATTGTAGGACGCCACATCCTTCCAGATGCTGTCTGTCCAGACATACCGTCCCCAGTACTCATTGGGCTCCATCTTGGCGGACTCCTTAAACCAGGCATGTTCGATAGAAGTATGGCCGGGAACCAGATCCAGCAGTACATGCATATCCCGCTTGTGAGCCTCCGCAAACAGCTTTACCAGATCCTCATTGGTGCCGTAACGCGGCGCCACCTGGCAGTAGTCCGCCACATCATATCCCGCGTCGCTGAAAGGCGACAGGAAACAGGGGTTCAGCCAGAGCGCATTGCAGCCCAGCTCTTTGATATAATCCAGTTTCTCCACGATCCCCGGAATATCTCCGATGCCATCATTGTTGTTGTCATAAAAACTCTGAGGATAAATCTCATAAAAAATGCTGTTTTCCAACCAATGTTTCAAATTTGTGTTCCTCCATGTATATGTTTTATTTCTGTAAGTTGTGGGCCGCATCAGACAGTGACCCTTCGGAAATTTTCTATTCCGCCTGTCCGCAGCAGTCCCTCTGCGATAATTGAAGTATATCCCGTAAAAATAGTATTGTGTTGCACTATATCCAGTAGTTATAGTACAATATACATAAATGCTCCATACAGAATCAAAGCGCTTGCTAATGGCACCGTAAAAACGCGAACCAGAAGTGCAAAAAGCCATCGACAGAATCCTGAAGCAACAGTTTCTATAATACTAAAGTACAAAAGGGGAAATGATATGAGACAGGAATTGCGGGAAATACGGACACAGGGCACACCGATGCGTCCCCTGAAAATTTACAAAATGCAGGATGAAAACGGCAGGATCGACGTCCCCCACCACTGGCAGGAACATGTGGAAATCCTGTGGATTCTAAGAGGCACCCTCTCCGTCACGATCCGCGAGGAACAATATACCGGAACGGCCGGAGAGATTTTCTACATCAATCCCCGGGAGCTCCACGGCATGCAATCCACGACCCAGGGCTGTACTTACCTGGCCCTGGTCTTCCCCCTGTCCTGGCTCCAGTTTGACCAGGCTGACGAAGCGGGGGAAAAGTATCTGCGTCCTCTGGCGGAACTGAATGCCTATGTCGCCACCCATCTGCCCCGCCAAACGGCAGAGCGGGCGGAGGCCCTTTTCCAAGAAATCTACATTCTGTATGATGGCAATGACGATGGCGCCTGGCTGGGTATCAAAGCCCGATTACTTCTCTTTTATTTCTATTTATATAGCGACGGCGTGGTCAGCCGTCGTGAGAAAAATTCCCAGAAAATGGATATGCTCTTGCATATAGCCCGGTATGTCCAGGAGCATTACGGGGAAAGCCTCTCCCTGGATATTATGGGCAAACACTTTCACATGTCGCCCAAATACTTCAGCGTATACTTTCAGAAACATTTTTCCAGGAATTTCACCGATTATCTGGCCGCCATCCGCATAGAACAGGCAAAAAAACTGCTGCTGGAAACAGAGGCAGATATGGAGCTTATCGCACAGCAGACCGGTTTCTCCGGCAGCAGCTATTTTATCCGTGTGTTCAGAAAAGCTACCGGCGTAACACCGGGACAGTATCGGAAGGAATTTCATCAAGAACCTGTGTGATGACCCGCCCCAGACGTTTTCCCAACCGGCTCAATCACAACACAAAGCCGCGCAGATCCGGCAGCATGACATCCTGTACTGCCAGATCCGGCGACTCCTTTTCCACGATTGACAAAACCCTCTCTTTTTTGTATACTGAGAAACCAATAACAACAGAAAATACGTAAAAATACAAAACAGGTACATCTATTCTGCATACACTATCGGAGGACGCCATGAATTATAAAATTCCCATCGAGACTTCCGCCCGCCATCTGCATCTGTGCCGGGAAGATTTTGAAAAATTATTCGGGGAGGGCAAAAACCTGACCCCCAAAAAAGAACTGAGCCAGCCCGGCCAGTACCTGGCCGAAGAACGGCTCACCGTAGTCGGCCCCAAAGGGACGTTTAAAAACGTGGGGATCATCGGCCCTCTGCGGAGCGCCACTCAGATGGAGATCAGCGTCACCGACGCACGCAAGCTGGGCGTTCCGGTGGTCATCCGCCAATCCGGCGATATCGCGGACACTCCCGGCATGACCCTGGTCAGCGACAAAGGCAGCATTGACGTACCCCAGGGCATTATCGTCGCCAAACGCCATATCCACATGACACCGGAACAGGCTATGCGGATGCACGTCAAGGACAACGAGGAGGTCTTCGTCATCACCGAGAGCTACCACCGCTCCCTGATCTACGCCAACGTAGTTGTCCGGGTAGACAAAAGCTTCCGTCTGGCCATGCATGTAGACACCGATGAGGCCAACGCCTTCGCCGGGGACAGTGAAGCCTACGGCGTGATCCTCAAGCTGTTCGAGGGCGACTGCTACAATCTCCAGATGTGGGCCGAAGAACTCCTCTGGGGTATCAACCGTTAAAAGGAGGATTTACCCATGGATATCAAAACCATGCTGCAAATGCAGAATGCCTGGAAAACCTTCACACAAAATCATCCCAAATTCCCGTCCTTCTTGAAAGCCGCTCAAAGAGAAATCCGGGAAGGCGCTGTCCTCGCCTTCACCGTTACCACTCCGGAAGGCAAAACGATCGAATCCAACCTGAAACTGACTGCCTCGGATATACAGTTGATTGAGATGGCTATGCATATGAAAAAATAGTGCGGCGGCCCAATGTCCGTAACTTATACCCGGACGCTGCCGTATACCGCACAGTTACAGGCAGCTTAATAAGGGCTGTTTTTCAGCTTAAACCTTGCCACAAGACTTTTCATAAGCTGTGACTGGCTGGACAGCTCTTCGCTCGCGGCCGCGCTTTCCTCCGCCGTTGCCGAATTTGTCTGTACAACACTGGATATCTGGTCAATTCCCATAGTAATCTGAGAGATCGCATTGGCCTGGTTGCTGCTGGCCTCTGAAATCTGTCCGATAATACTTGTCATTTCATTGACCTTATTTACAGCCTGGAGCAGAGACTGGGCTGTTTCGTCGGCAATCTGAGTTCCGTTTTCTACTGCTTTTAATGAATTTTCAATCAATGCAGAGGTATTCTTAGATGCCTCTGCGCTTTTGCTTGCCAGATTACGGACTTCATCGGCCACTACGGCAAATCCTTTTCCGGCAGTACCTGCGCGGGCAGCTTCTACAGCGGCGTTAAGGGCAAGGATATTTGTCTGGAATGCAATATCTTCAATCGTCTTAATGATTTTGCCGATTTCACTGGAGCAGTTACTGATATCGCCCATTGCCTGCATCATCTGCTTCATTTTCTCATTACTCACATTCATTTCCGCGCTGACACTACCCGCTGTTACATTGGCCTGCTGTGCGTTATCCGCATTCTGTTTTACCTTATCGGAGATTTCATTAATAGTGGCCGCGAGCTCCTGCACGGAACTTGCCTGCTCAGTTGCCCCCTGGGAAAGAGCCTGAGCGCCGCTGGACACCTGCTCTGATCCACTTGCAACCTGGGATGAGCTTTGACTGATCTGCAGCAGCGTATCGTTAAGCTTTTCCGCAATACCCCGGAAAGAAACCAGCAGCGGATAGAACCCTCCTGTATATTCTTCTTCGCAGATAGAATCCACCGTAAAATCCCCGGTAGCCATTTTAGCAAGGAATTTATTCTCATCATCAATGATGACCTGAAGCTTATGGATCAATCTGCGCACCTGTTCAGCGAGAACTCCCAGTTCATCTTTAGAGGTATAGGAAATCTCTACATCCAGATCGCCCTCTGCCATTTTTATCGCGGCATTCTCGATTTCGGAAATAGGACTCTTAATCGAGCGTATAATCACAAACGAGAAGAAGACTCCCACAAGAATTATAACAAGGATAATTGCCGCCATAAGGCAGATGGCAGTTCTGTAAAGCTTGAAACTTTCCGCTGTCGCGGCATCACTGCCTTCCGTATTGTAGACGACAATGTCATTGAAGGCACTGTTCAAAGAATTATAAAGTTCTACACACTCGCCTTCCAGAATAGCGCGGGCATCCTCCGTGCGGCCCTGTCCGGCCAACTCAATCATCTGTTCATCCAATTGATTGTACTGAGTCCAAAGATTCATGGCGCCATCATAGAAATCCTTTTCTTCTTCGTCAATTAATTCCTCATATGTAGCCAGAAGGGTATTCATATCTTCTTTTTCACCCTGGAGGTATTTAAGACTGGACTCTTCTACGTCATCAGAAATTGCGGTAAGATACCCTAATTCATTAAGACGAATATTAGAAAGGGTAGTGGTCAAGTCCCTTGCCGTATCAATGCTAGGAAGCCAGCTTGTCGAAATATCACTTGTCGTATCGTTCATCCGGCCCATAAGATAGAAGGACATACCGCCGATTATAAACATGCCCATCAGCGCGACGCCTATAAGGATGTAAAGCTTTAATCTGATTTTTAAATTCCGTATATAGTTAATCATATCTCCGGTCTCCTTTTTCTTCCATTATTCACAACAGCCAAATGTGGAAGACAAACACAATTTTCCACACAGCATTTCCAAAAAAATATCGACACATTTTCTCTGTATGATAAGTAGTAAAAAAAATTTACAGCTACTGCGTACCCTCACAATTTTTTAAAGAACCTTATATTTTCGTTTTATCGTCCCTCGGCAGTTTTCTAAAAAATGACATCGCAAAAAGTATGGCGACCGGCAGCGCTAAAACCTGGGACAGAGGCTGCGCCTCCTGTATCCCGGACAGACCGCGAAAATAGGACAGGATCAAGAGGAACGGAATAAACAAAAGGCCGCTTCGCAGAACCGAAAGCAAAGAAGCCCCCAGTCTTTTTCCGGTACTTTGGAATAGCATCTCCGTCGTCATACTGATAGGGAGCAGCAAAGTTGCCAGTGCCTGTAACTGTAAAGCCCTCGTTCCCACGGCGATGACTTCAGGATCTTCTCTGAAGAGAGCGATCAGGTTTCCCGAAAAGACAATCAGCACCGTGCAGGCCGCAATGATAATCCCCTCTGCCACAAGCATGGTAAACCGGAACCCCTTTCGTATGCGCGAATACTGACCGGCGCCATAGTTGAACGCTGAAACCGGTTGAAATCCCTGTCCGATTCCCAGCGCAGCGGAAAAAGCGAAAAATATGATCCTCGACACAATACTCATGCCGGCAACCGCCGCGTCTCCATATACAGCGCACTGTGAGTTAAGCAATACTGTGGTAAAACTATTCAAACCCTGGCGCAGGAGGCTCGGAAACCCCGTCGTCATAATATTCTCAAAGACAGATATCCCCGCGTGAAGCGCTTTAGGTAAGCTCAGCCCTGTCTCCGTTTTTCCGGCGAGAAACATGAAAAGCAGAATGCCCCAGCTCACAACCTGGCTGACGGCCGTGGCAAGCCCTGCCCCTGCGATTCCCATCCCCATCCGGAACATAAGGATCGGATCCGCGATCATGTTCAGTACGGCGCCTGTCATGAGTCCCACCATACCAAGCGCCGCTTTTCCTTCGTAACGCAGAATATTGTTCATGGCAAGACTGCTGCACATGAAGGGCGCTGCAGCCAGGATATAAGAGATATACGTTTTCGCAAAAGGCGCGATCGTTTCCGTGCTCCCAAGCATCATGACGATATCATCCAGCCACATAAACCCGACAGCCATGATAAGGATCCCGCAGAGCATCGCTCCATAAAATCCCGCAGAGGCATGCACAGAAGCAGACTCCTTGTCCTGCTTGCCCAAAGCCCTGGAAAGTATGCTTCCACAGCCCTGCCCAAACATAAAGCCAAAGGCCTGTATAATCGCCATAAACCCAAATACCACTCCGACCGCGCCGCTGGCGCTTGTCCCAAGCCTCCCGACAAATGCCGTGTCAACCAGATTATAGACATTATTGACCAGCATGGAAATGACACTAGGAACCGATAAAGTCAGGATCAATTGCGGAATAGGCGTATTTGTCATTTTTTCATATTGGGAGATTTCTTTCTTTTGCATATGCTTCCTCCGCTTTTTGTTTTATATCCGGCAGGATCTAATAACTTTCGACCAGGATATCTTCTTCCTCCTTTTTCGCCACAAAAACGTCGATCGCATCCAGCTCCTTCCAGTATTTATCCCCCGGTTTGAAACTGATCACATCCAGTTGATCATATTTTTTTAGCATGACCACAAACCTGTGGATAAGATTATGGATATAGTCGTCTCTTATATCCACGATCGCGTCTATGTACCTTTTCATCTGCCGTATGTCGTTGCCTGCCAGAGCAAGCTTATGGATCTCTATATATTTCAACTTTTAAAAGAGTTTCAGAAATGATCCTCCAGTAATTGTCCCGTCTTTCGGCGACAAACGGGGAAACATATCTCAAAATATCCAGGATCATCTGCATTTTCTCATCACTGCTTGAATAGTTCCAGAAACTTCTCATACCCGCAGGATCAATCCCGATGCCGGACATCCGCTACATGTTCTATATTCTATTTGCAAGCAAAAGTATTGTCAATATATAAAACAAAAACTAAAGCCGCTGTCCTGATATCCCAGGTCAGCGGCTTTTCGTATCAGTACGGCCATAACCGTTCCGAAAAACATCTACATCACATTACTTAAAATACTCCACACCCGACTCAAAGATCCGGATATCCTGCTCGCCATAGATATTGAGGGCCACGCCGTCATCCCGCCGCTCGCAATGGGCCATCTTGCCCAGCACACGGCCGTCCGGGCTGGTGATGCCTTCGATGGCCGCGTAGGAGCCATTCACATTCCACTCCTCATCCATGGTCACATGGCCGTCCGGCTCACAATACTGGGTAGCCACCTGACCGTTCTCAAACAGCCTGCGGATCCATTCCTCACTGGCCACAAAACGGCCCTCGCCGTGGGACGCCGGATTCGTATAGACCTTGCCCACCCCGGCTTTGGCAAGCCAGGGAGAATTATCGGTCATCACTTTTGTGTACACCATCTTGGAGATATGCCGTCCCACCGTATTAAAGGTCAGGGTCGGGGAGTCCTCCGTCTGTCCCTGGATCTGTCCGTAGGGCAAGAGTCCCAGCTTGATCAGAGCCTGGAAACCGTTGCAGATACCTAAGGCAAGTCCGTCCCGCTCATTTAGAAGCTTCATGACCGCCTCTTTGATCCTCTCGTTCTGGAAGGCCGTCGCAAAGAATTTGGCGGAACCGTCCGGCTCGTCGCCGGCGGAAAATCCGCCGGGGAACATGATAATCTGCGCGTCGGCGATTTCCTTCGCAAAAAGCTCCTCGGACTCGGTGATATCGGCCTCGCTGAGATTCTTGAACACCCGGTCCGTCACATCGGCTCCGGCGCGGACAAAGGCTTTCGCGCTGTCATACTCACAATTCGTGCCCGGGAATACCGGGATAAACACCTTCGGACGGGCCACCTTATGTTTGCATACATAGATCTGTCCGCCTTTATACAACGGACTGTCCACCGCCGCCCTGCCGTCTGCGCCCTTTGTCTTAAACACCCTCTCCAGTGTTCCTTTCCAGGCGGCCAGAGCCTCTTCTATATCAATAGACACAGAACTATAGCGAAGGACGGCATCATCTGTCACCTCACCAATCAACGTATACGTACAGGCCAGCCTGCCCATATCCTCACCGGTCACTTCCAGGACAAGATCGCCAAAGCCCGGGGCGAAAACATCTTCCGGCGCCACATTGTGCTCGATCTTAAAGCCCAGCTTATTTCCGAAAGCCATCTTGCTCACAGCCGCAGCGATTCCATGGCGGTCCAGAGCGTAAGCGGCTTTCACTCTGCCTTTCTGCATATCTTCATATACCCGGTCATACAGCTCCATAACCGTTTCATAATCCGGCAGCCCGTCGCTGTCCTTCGGGATGCGCACCCACACCAGTTTATCTCCGGCTTTTTTCAGTTCCGGTGTAATCACATCCTTAAGTTTTGCCACGTCCACGGCAAAGGACACCAGCGTGGGCGGCACGTCAATATCATTAAACGTACCGGACATACTGTCTTTGCCCCCGATGGAAGGAAGGCCATAGCCGATCTGTGCGGCATAGGCGCCCAGCAGGGCCGCAAAGGGCTGACTCCAGCGGGACGGTTCTTCGGTCATCCGGCGGAAATACTCCTGGAAAGTAAAACGGATCTTACGATAATCCCCGCCGCAGGCCACGATACGGGCGATGGACTCGGTGACGGCGTAGACCGCCCCGTGATAAGGGCTCCAGCTCGACACATAGGGGTCAAAGCCATAACTCATCATGGTCACGGTATTGGTCTTCCCCCCGGCCACGGGCACTTTCGCTACCATGGACTGGGTCTCCGTGAGCTGGTACTGTCCGCCGTAGGGCATCAGCACGGAACCCGCGCCGATGGAGCTGTCAAACATCTCCACCAGCCCCTTTTGCGAACACACATTCAAGTCGCCCAGCATGGACAGCCATCTCTGGCGCACATCGGAAACCTCCGATTTCACCAGCACACTGTCCGCTGCCGATGGGATATCTACATAGACGTCGCTCTCCTGGTGGGCGCCGTTGGTATCCAGAAACGCCCGGGACAGGTTGACGATCTCTTTATCCCGCCAAATCATCACCAGCCTGGGGGACTCTGTAACCACCGCCACCTCGACGGCCTCCAGGTTCTCCTCGGCAGCGTAAGCCAGGAACTGTTCCACATCCTTCGGGTCAACCACTACAGCCATACGCTCCTGGGACTCGGAAATCGCGATCTCCGTACCGTCCAGCCCGGCATATTTCTTCGGCACCTTATCCAGATAAATCTGCAGACCGTCCGCCAGCTCGCCAATAGCCACGGACACGCCGCCCGCACCGAAATCGTTACATTTCTTAATGATGTGGGCCACTTCCTCCCGGCGGAACAGACGCTGAATCTTGCGCTCTGTGGGAGCGTTACCCTTCTGCACCTCCGCGCCGCAGGTCTCAATGGACTGGGTGGTGTGCACCTTGGAGGAACCGGTGGCTCCGCCGCAGCCGTCCCGTCCCGTGCGGCCGCCCAGCAGAATGATGATATCCCCGGGATCAGAGGTAAGCCGCTGCACCGCACGCCTCGGCGCGGCCCCCAGCACCGCGCCGATCTCCATACGTTTCGCCACGTAGTTGGGATGATAGATCTCTTTTACATACCCCGTAGCCAGGCCGATCTGGTTGCCGTAGGAACTGTAGCC
>CAJUQO010000038.1 GCA_910588295.1 uncultured Lachnospiraceae bacterium
CCTAAAGGCTTCGCCTTAAGGCGAGGGTTTTAACCCCCTTATACAGACAATAAAAAGCGTTTCCTCAAGTAAGAGTTCTAATTCCGCAACTGCCGTAGCTGTTGCCACACACTCCTATGGCCTTATCTCAAAAGACTTTAAGCAGTCCGTTACGATTAGATGTAGTAAAAACGGTGTAATATCATAAACTTTTTCTACGTGCCTTGTTCCAATACAAAAAGAGAGGAGATTCGTTTTTTGAGTAATCTCCTCTCTTTTCCTTAACAGTCGCAATGCCTCTTACTATATTTATTGCCCTTTCGCCGCCTGCCTGCTCCGGTAGTCCTCTATGGCGGCTTTCACCGCCTCCTCGGCCAGCACCGAACAGTGGATCTTGTTGGTGGGCAGGCCGTCCAGGGCCTCCACCACAGCTTTATTCGAGAGCTCCAGGGCTTCATCGATACTTTTGCCTTTAATCATCTCGGTGGCCATGGAGCTGGTGGCGATGGCCGAACCGCAGCCGAAGGTATTAAACTTTACATCGGTGATAATATTGTCCTCCACCTTAATATACATCTTCATGATATCGCCGCACTTGGCGTTTCCCACCTCACCGACGCCGTCGGCGTCCTCCATCTTGCCCACATTCCTGGGATTCTGAAAATGATCCATCACTTTTTCACTGTATAACATAACGTACCTCCTTATAATAGGTGGGGCTTTTCCCCCGTCTCCAACTCTTCCCAGACCGGCGACATATCCCGCAGATAAGACACAACCTCCGTCACATTCCTGATGATATAATCCATCTCCTCCGGCGTATTCTCCTCACCGATGGACAGGCGCAGGGAACCGTGGGCCACCTCATGGGGCAGCCCCAGGGCCAGAAGCACATGGCTGGGATCCAGGGAACCGGAGGTACAGGCGGAACCCGATGAGGCGGCAATCCCCCGGGCGTCCAGATGCAGGAGCAGCGATTCCCCTTCAATACCCTCAAAACAGAAATTCACGATACCCGGCAGACGTTTTTCCCTGTCGCCGTTTAACCTGCTGTGGGGGATCGCCTCCAAACCCGCGATCAGCTGATCCCGCATAGCCGCCGTCTTCTCATTGGCCGCCTTATGCTTCTCCCAGGCCGCCGCAAAGGCCGTGGCCATGCCGGCGATAGCCGGAAGGTTCTCCGTCCCGGCCCTTTTCCCCCGCTCCTGGGCGCCGCCCTCAATCAGATTCACAAGGCGGATTCCTTTCCGGCAATACAGGGCGCCGATACCCCTGGGGCCGTTGAATTTGTGGGCCGATATGGCCAGCAGGTCAATCTTCATATCCTCCACATCAATAAGAAGCCTTCCCGCCGCCTGCACGGCGTCCACATGGAACAGCACGCCTCTCTCCCGGCAGATTTCCCCGATCTCCCGTATCGGCTGCACCGTGCCGATCTCATTGTTAGCATACATCACCGATACGCAGGCCGTATCTTCCCGGATGGCCGCCGCCACGTCCGCCGGACGCACCAGGCCGTCCCCATATACCGGCAAAAGTGTTATCTCAAAGCCTTCACGCTCCAGCCGATTCAGGCTGTGGAGCACCGCGTGGTGTTCAAACGCCGTAGAAACGATATGGCGTTTCCCCTTCTTCTCTCCCTGCTTCGCCGCCGTCAGGAGCGCCTGATTGTCCGCCTCGCTGCCCCCCGCGGTAAAATAAATTTCCTTCGGGTCGGCATTCATAAGACCCGCCACCGTCTCCCGACATTCCGCCAGCATTTCCGCCGCTTCCTGCCCCGGCGTATGCAGGCTGGACGGATTCCCGTAAAACCTGTCCATACAGTCCATCATCTCCAGCTTCGCTTCCTCGCTGATAGCTGTGGTCGCCGCATGATCCGCATAAATATACTTCATATTGCCTCCTCCGCTTGCTTTTATCTATAAGTTTGCTTACATTCTCTTTCTCAAAAATCAAATTATCACATAAATCCTATCGTGTCAATATGTTTTTCTGGCGGCAGATCTGCGGAAAACAGGCAAACCTGAACCGTTACGAAAATAATGCATTTTCTGTCCTTCTGGGCTATAATCAGTTTATCGGGGATCATCTGACCACGACAACAGGTTACGGTGCACTCCGTGACCAGTAACCCGCAGTTTGGACATGAAAGTTCGCTTCGCGAAGTCCAAACTGCCGCCTGAATCATGTTCTTCCGCAGCCACGCAGCGCACCGAAGGCGTCCCCTTGGGAAGTGCGTGGCTCGGGTGTGGAAAGTAACGACAACAGTTCTTCCCGTTTGAATGTTGCACCATTTATGGCAAAAGCACAGGACGCGCAAAAGGAGTCAGCCATGCATATTGAAAAAGCCGCAAAAAAATCCCTGGGAGCCCGAACCGAGGACGAGCTGATGAAATACATTCTGCAGACGCCGGTGGAACCGGGGCAAAAGATCCCCAATGAATTTGAACTGGCCGAAATGTTCGGCGTGGGGCGCAGTACGATCCGGGAGGCCGTCAAGGGACTGGTATCCCGGGGCATTCTGGAGGTGCGCCGGGGCTCCGGCACTTATGTCATCAGCACCAACTCTTTCACCGAGGATCCTCTGGGCCTGGCAAACATCGGAGACAAATACAAAATGGCTCTGGATCTTTTCGAGGTACGCCTCATGATCGAACCCGAGATCACCGCCCTGGCCTGTCAAAATACCTCCCGGGACGATCAGAAAAAACTCAAACGGCTCTGCGACGAGACAGAACGGCTCTATCGGGGCGGCCACAACCACATCAGCAAAGACATTGAATTTCATGCTTTCATTGCCCGGTGCAGCAGGAACCAGGTGGCGGAACGGCTGCTGCCGGTCATCAATACGGCCGTCTATACCTTTGCCAGCCTGACCCACCGCTTATTAATAGAAGAAACGCTGGGAACCCACCGGGCGATCACAGACGCCATCCTGCGGCGGGACGCTGTCGGCGCTAAATACGCTATGACCATGCACCTGACCTACAACCGCCAGACCATCATACAGCTTTTGGACGAACGGAAAGCCCGGGAACGGCACCGGACAACTCCCTGAAAAGAGCGCCTGTACATCAGATGTTTTCAGTGTGGCCTCAAACAACTTCTCAAACATGATTGTCAAACTACACAAAAATTCCGGATTTATTCAAGGAATAAATCCGGAATTTTTGTGCAAAAAACAGATTCTCTTTTAAATACGTCAGATGTATTGAGCTGATTTCGGGGACATACTATAATCAACGCACACGGAATAAACATCAGATGATTTGTCGGAGGAATTGCCATGGAACACGCCAATCCAATGCTCACAGGAAATAGTAATCCCCACCGTTTCATCACCATCGGGGAGATCATGCTCCGCCTGACACCGCCGAATTACGAAAAGATCCGGATGGCTTCCAGCTTCGAGGCCAGCTACGGCGGCAGCGAGGCCAACATCGCCCTGGCCCTGGCCAATCTGGGGATCGACAGTACGTTTTTTACCGTCGTACCGGACAACAGTCTGGGAAAAAGCGCCGTGCGGATGCTGCGGAGCAACGACGTACACTGTACACCGGTAATCTTAAGCACACCGGAGCAGACGCCCACCCACCGGCTGGGCACCTATTACCTGGAGGCCGGATACGGTATCCGCGCCAGCAAGGTGATTTACGACCGAAAAAACAGCGCCATCACGGAATACGATTTCAGTTCCTATGATTTTGACGCCCTGCTGGACGGTTTTACCTGGCTACATTTAAGCGGCATCACACCGGCCCTTGGGAACAACTGCCGGGAAATGATTCTACAGTGTCTCAGAAAAGCGAAGGAAAAAGGGATCACCACCAGCTTCGACGGAAATTTCCGGAGTACCCTGTGGACCTGGGAGGACTCGCGGGATTTCTGTACCGAATGCCTGCCCTATGTGGATGTGCTGTTCGGGATCGAACCGTACCATCTGTGGCGGGACGAGGCCGACCACAGCAGGGGCGACGTCAAGGACGGCATACCTTTCCAGCCCAGCTATGAACAGCAGGATGAGATCTTCCAGGTATTTGCAGAGCGGTACCCGAACTTAAAATGCATCGCCCGCCATGTGCGCTATGCCCACAGCGGCAGCGAAAACAGCCTGAAGGCCTATATGTGGTACGAAGGCCATACCTTTGAGAGCAAGCTTTTCACCTTCAATATCCTGGATCGGGTGGGCGGCGGAGACGCCTTTGCCAGCGGCCTGATTTATGCTATGATGAACCACTACAAACCCATGGATATGGCTAATTTCGCCGTGGCCAGCAGCGCTTTAAAACACACCATCCGCGGAGACGCCAACATCACCGACGATGCGGCGGCAATCCGAAATCTGATGAATATGAATTACGATATCAAAAGATAATAAAGACATAGAAAGGAGTATCTTATGAAAACTTTAGAACAGCAATTTTATGACTATGGCGTGGTGCCAGTGGTGGTGCTGGAAAACGAAAAAGATGCGCTCCCCCTGGCCAAAGCCCTGACAGAAGGCGGGCTTCCCTGCGCCGAGGTGACATTCCGCACGGACGCCGCGGAGGAATCTATCCGCCTCATATGCCGCGAATATCCTGATATGCTGGTGGGCGCCGGAACGGTTCTGACCACCGGGCAGGTGGACCGCGCCGTGGCCGCAGGAGCCAAATTTATCGTAAGCCCGGGCTTTGACCCCGAGGTCGTAGATTACTGCCTGGAAAAAGACATTCCCGTATTTCCGGGATGCGTGACTCCCTCCGAGGTGGCTCAGGCCGCGAAACGGGGAATGAAAGTCGTAAAATTCTTCCCGGCAGAGCAGGCGGGCGGTATCGCCATGATCAAGGCCATGGCCGCGCCTTACACAACGATGCGTTTCATGCCGACGGGCGGCATCAGCGCAAAAAACCTGAAGGATTATCTGTCCTTCGGCAAGATCCTCTGCTGCGGCGGCAGCTGGATGGTGAAGGGGGATCTGGTGAAAAACGGAGAATTTGACAAGATCCGCGAACTGACAAAAGAGGCTGTGGAGCTGGCGGCTTCGCTGCGGTAAGGAGGATACATTCATGAAATTGAATCTGAGACCGGAAAAGGAATGCAGATATGACGCCGTATCCCTGGGAGAGGTGATGCTGCGCTTAGATCCCGGCGAGGGGCGGATCCGGACGGCGAGAAATTTCCGCGCCTGGGAAGGCGGCGGGGAATACAACGTGGTGCGGGGGCTCCGCAGATGCTTCGGCATGAAAACCGGCGTGATCACGGCTTTTGCCGAAAACGAGGTAGGTCTTTTGATGGAAGACTTCATCCTCCAGGGCGGCGTGGATACCTCCCTGATCAAATGGATGAAAACCGACGGCATCGGACGCGTCTGCCGGAACGGCCTGAACTTCACCGAGCGGGGCTTCGGCATCCGGGGCGCTGTGGGCTGCTCGGACCGGGCCAACACGGCCATCTCCAAGGCCACCCCGGAGGATTTTGATTTTGACTACATCTTCGGAACCCTGGGAGCCCGCTGGCTCCACACCGGCGGGATTTACGCGGCCCTGTCCGAACAGGCCTGTGAGACCGTCCTGGCCGCCATCAAGACGGCCAAAAAATACGGCACGGTAGTCTCCTACGACCTGAATTACCGCCCTTCCATGTGGAGCGCCATCGGCGGTCAGGCCAAAGCCCAGGAGGTTAATAGAGAGATTGCCAAGTATGTGGACGTCATGATCGGCAACGAGGAGGATTTCACCGCCTGCCTCGGCTTCGAGATCGAGGGCAATGACACGAACTTAAAAGAGCTGAACCTGGACGGCTACAAAAAAATGATCAACCATGCCGCGGAAGTTTACCCCAACTTCAAGGTGGTAGCCACCACCCTGCGGGAAGTAAAAACCGCCACTGTGAACGACTGGAGCGCGATCTGCTGGGCCGACGGCGAGATCTATAAGGCCAAGGATTATAAGGGGCTGGAGATCATGGACCGCGTGGGCGGCGGGGATTCCTTCGCCTCCGGCCTAATCTACGGGCTGATGACTACAGGCAATGCCGAGACGGCCGTCAACTACGGCGCGGCCCACGGCGCATTAGCCATGACCACGCCGGGAGACACCACCATGGCCAGCAGGAAAGAGGTCGAAGCCATCATGGGCGGCGCCGGGGCCAGGGTGCAGAGATAAAGTTTTCCGATATTACGTATACCCACTTAATTTTATATTCCACTATAAGGGCGGATGGTCTGGATCATCCGCCCGCTTTATTTATTTGCTTTTATTCCCCCCATGTTTTATAATAAGAAAATGCTATTCACCCCTGTAACTGCATGACGCGCACAGTTACATACAAAACCATTATGCGCCCCATTGACGCACCATTATGCATGAAAGCCGGAACCGGCGCATGGGGCATCCATGAATGAATGCCGCCTATGACGGAGGGCTTTCAATGCAACCATACAATATGAGGAGGACTTACCCATGGGAAAAATATTCCGTTTCCACTCCGATGTGGATACCGACCAGATCATTGCTTCCCAGTACATTTTATTTCCTACCATTGACGAAATGAAGACGTACACCTTTGAATCCCTGGATCCGACCTTTGCCTCCAGGGTGCAGCCCGGAGATTTTGTCGTGGCCTGTGAGAATTTCGGTTGCGGCTCTTCCAGGGAGCAGGCTCCCAGCGTGCTGAAAGCCCTGGGCGTCAAAGCCGTGATCGCCAAATCCTTTGCCCGGATCTTCTACCGCAATGCCATCAATATCGGCCTGCCGGTGATCGTCTGCAAGGATCTCTACGACCAGGTAGCCGATCAGGACGAGATGGAGCTGCTGATGCAGGAAGGGCTGATCAGGGCGGGCGGCCAGACCTTTACCTGCACGAAGCTGCCCGACCAGATGCAGCGGATCCTGGACCAGGGCGGGTTGATCGCATCATTGAATAAGGAGGACTAAGGCTATGGGAATGACAATGGCTGAAAAAATCATCGCCTGCGCGGCCGGCGTGGATGCCGTTCAGGCCGGGGACATCCAGACCGTCACGCTGGACCGCCTGATGAGCAACGACGGCACCACCCATCTGACCATCGACATGTACAATAACGACCTGAAACACCCTCACATCCGGGATGTGGAGAAGCTGGTCTGGATCGTGGATCACAATATGCCCTGCGACAGTCCCAAGACCGCGGGCACTCACAAAAAAATGCGAGATTTCGCCAGGGAGCACGGCATCACCTTCTACGAGGGTGAGGGCGTCTGCCACCAGGTCATGCTAGAAAAACATGTGCGGCCCGGGGAGCTGATCTTCGGGGCGGACAGCCACACCTGCGCCTACGGGGCCCTGGGGGCTTTCGGCACCGGCGTGGGTTGTACGGACTACCTCTATGCCATGGTGACCGGCACCTCCTGGCTGCTGGTGCCGGAGACAATCCGCTTTAACCTCACCGGGAAACTGCCTGAAGGCGTCTATGCCAGGGATCTGATCCTGACCATCATCGGACGCATCGGGGCCAACGGGGCCAACTACATGGCCATGGAATTCGCCGGAGAAGGGCTGCACGGCCTGACCATGAGCGACCGTATCTCCGTCTGTAACCTCTGCGTGGAAGCCGGGGCGAAAACGGCTCTGATGGAGGTGGACGATGTGGCCATGGACTACCTGAAAGCCCACGGGCGCGAGCCGAAGGCCTGCTTCACCAGCGATGCCGACGCCCGTTTCGCCGCCGTCTACGATATCGACCTGTCGGAGATCCGGCCCATCGTGGCCAAACCCCATTTTGTGGACAATGTGGTTCCGGCCAGTGAGTGCCTGGGCGTAAAGATCGACGAGGCATTCCTCGGCTCCTGCAACAACGGACGCATCGAGGATCTGCGGGTGGGCGCGGCCATTATTCGGGGCAGGAAGGTGGCCCCCGAGGTACGCTTCCTGGTGGTTCCCGCCAGCCGGGAGGTCTATCAGCAGGCCATGGCCGAAGGACTTTTGGATACTTTCATGGAAGCCGGGGCTATCGTGATGAACCCCAACTGCAGCGTCTGCTGGGGCAGCTGCCAGGGCGTGATCGGCGAGGGGGAGACCCTGATCAGCACCGGAACCCGCAACTTCAAGGGCCGGGCCGGGCACCGGGATTCTTTCGTCTACCTGGCCTCCTCCGCCACCGTAACCGCCTCCGCCATCCGCGGGGAAATCACCACAGCAGATCTGCTCTAAAACATCACGCCATACATCTGTATGGCCCATATAAGGAGAACCAAACATGAACGAAACATTTTCCGGAAAAGTCTGGGTTCTGGGGGATGACATTGATACGGATATCATCATCCCCACCGAATACCTGGCCTTAAAATCCGTAGAAGATATGAAACCCTACGCCTTCTCACCCCTCCGGCCCGAGCTGGCAGGACAGATCGCCCCCGGGGACATCATCGTGGGGGGCAAAAATTTCGGCTGCGGCTCCTCCCGGGAACAGGCCCCGGAAATTATCAAAGCCCTGGGCATCCGCTGCGTGGTGGCCCGCTCCTTCGCCCGGATATTCTTCCGCAACGCCATCAACAACGGGCTGCTGCTCATCGAAAACACCGACCTGCACGACGCCGTGGCAGAGGGCGACACCGTACAGGTGGAGGTCAACCGACAGATCATCCACAACGGCCAGTCCTACCCCATTGCCTCCCTGCCCGCCAATCTGGTGGAGATTCTGGAGGCTGGCGGGCTGGTAAAGGCCATGCGCAAGAGAAACGGACTGTAACAGGTCTGTCGGAGGCAGAACTGTTACAACGGACTGAATTAGGAGGGAACCATGGGGCATACAATCATCGAAAAGATCATTGGCCGGAATACCGGCCGGGACGTAAAACCAGGGGATATCGTGACAGTGGACGTGGACCGGGTCATGATCCACGACATCTTCATCCCCTTTGTGGCAGATAAATTTGAAGAGATGGGCTTTACAAAGCTCTGGGAACCGGATAAGGTAGTACTGATCTACGACCACCTGGTACCGGCCAGCCAGGTGGACGACACCAGGCACTTCCACGCAGGAAACGAATTTGTAAAAAAATACGGACTGAAAAATATCCACCGCTCCGACGGCATCTGCCACCAGCTCATGACGGAGGCGGGATACGTGAAGCCCGGCCACATCGCTTTCGGCACGGACAGCCATACCACCACCTACGGCTGTGTGGGCGCTTTCTCCTCGGGCATCGGCTATACGGAGATGGCATCGGTGCTGGGCACCGGTCAAATGTGGGTCAGGGTGCCGGAGACCATCAAAGTGACCGTCAACGGAAAGCTGCCCGAAAACGTGGCTTCCAAAGACGTGATCTTAAGACTGATCGGCGATCTAGGCGCGGACGGCGCCACCTATCAGGCCCTGGAATTTACCGGGACAGCCATCGAAGCCATGTCCGTGGCCAGCCGCATGACCATCGCCAACATGGCCATCGAAGCCGGAGCGAAATGCGCCCTGTTTACGCCTGATGAGAAAACCGCCGACTACTGCGGCATCACTCTCACCGACGCCGAGAAATCTCTGTTTGGCGATCCCGATGCCAAATATGCGCGGGAAATCTCTTATGAAGCAGAGGATCTGGTTCCGGTGATGGCCTGTCCCTCCCAGGTGGACAATATCCGTCCTGTCCGGGAGCTCGCAGGCACCAGGATCGACCAGGTATTCATCGGCTCCTGCACCAACGGGCGGCTGGAGGATCTACAGCGCGCCGCCGCCATCCTGAAGGGCAGAAAAGTCGCTCCTTTCGTAAAACTGATCGTGACCCCGGCCAGCCGGAAAATCTACCGGGAGGCCATGGCCGACGGCACGCTGGCTGCATTAAGCGAAGCGGGGGCCATCATCACCCATCCGGGCTGCGGCCTGTGCTGCGGCCGGGCCGGGGGCATCCTGACCGACGGCGAGCGGGTGGTGGCCACCAACAACCGCAACTTCCTGGGGCGGATGGGCACCTCCAAGGTAGAGATTTACCTGGCCTCCCCGGCCACGGCGGCGGCCTGTGCGGCCGTAGGGGAGATCGTGGAGCCGTAACCAGAAAAATCCCTTTTCTTAGAGAAAATTCCGGCGGAAAAGAAACACGGTTCTGCGCGACTTTTTCTGTCCGGAATTACAAAAAAAGCGGTCAGCCTGTTTATGGTTGATCGCTTTTCCCATCTACATCTGCTTTGCATCATGGCCATTCAGACGCCATGCCATGATCGTTTACTGTTCCCGGTATTACAGGCCAAAACAAATCGCTGCATTAACCGGCTCTTTCTCACTCCAGCACCACGCTGCCGATCACCGGAACCTTATACATCTTGCACAATTCCAGCTCTTTCTGCATATCCGCGTACAGGGACGCGTCGACCATCTCCACCAGCACGACGCCGTCTGCCGACACCATCCGCTCCAGAGACTCCGGATCATATACCACAGATTTTCCGTGGCCAATCGTCTTCACCTCGCCCTGCAGCTTATCGCAGAGCAGCTCCCGGATCTGTCCGCTCTTCTCATCGTGGCAAGCGCTGGTTACATAGACCGACTGCATGTCCGCTTTCTGGGCGGCGATACGGATACCCGCGCAGATCATCTCAATGCGCTCTTCCTCCGAGAACTTCGGCCGCCCTCCGGCAAACAGGGATACGATGAACCTGTCGATCTGCCCCAGGAACCGCTGCCCCACATCCGAAACGGTGAGACTTCCCAGAAGGGGCGTGCCAAACACCTCCTCCATATCATCCTTCACCCGCAGGGCTCCCGCAATCAGATACCGGAACGCAATCCAACAGCAGGCCAGGAATGCGCCCACAAAAGCTCCCAGCAGGATATATTTCACACTGATCACCTGCGCCTGGGGTATGGTAGAATGATCCGGACGGATCTCCTCTTCTGACCCCGGCTCTTCCTCATCGGTGTCCGCTCCTGCCGTCTCTTTGTCTAATAGAGCCGCGTAATACGTTTTCTGATCCTCTGTCATATTTGAAATAACGTTATTCATAGCAGATCTAATGTTATTCAGTCCGGCCACCTGGGCCTGCTGGGCAGCCAGCAACGAGGTATCTGCTTCCTCGTAATACTGTCTATGGAGCTCTTTTATATCAAAATCCCCGTACAGCGTTTTCAACCCGGGCGTCTCGCTCTCCACCACCTGCTCAATAACCGCTATCATCTTTTCGCAGGTTTCCTGATCCTGCCCTATAACGCAAATTGACAGGATAGCGTCGGCCCACTGGCCGACACCGACCAGTTCCCGGACATAAGCGCCGTCCACATCCCACTGCAGTTCCTCCACGATCCGCTCGCACACCGCCATATTGGTGATCTTAGAGGAAAAAGAGGAAATAATATCACTGGTGGTATCCTTGGCCTCAATCACCGGGTATACCGCCTGGTAATGATTATCTATATAATACTGCAGCATCATAGTGGGAACCTTGTTGGGATCCAGCTGCATCTTAATCGAATTTGTATTGTACGCCAGCGTGTCTTGATATTCCTTCTGATAGGACAGATACGTCCCCACCGCCGTTTGCACCTCGGACACCTCTCTTGTCGAAAGCTTTTCCTCCGCCTGCGAAACCGCAAGAAGCATCTGTTCCTCATCGTCCTCCGGAGTCTTTATCGCTTCCTGGGCCAGCTTCACCGCCCGCGCCGAACGCACATACCCCACGCCGTCCAGAACCACCGCCCCGATCAGCATCCATACCAGAATCATCCGCCACTTCAGCAGAATCCTGAGCAGTAAATCCTTTACACTTATAGTCATCTCCTCCATATTTTCCTCCTGTCACCCTCCGTCTTATGTATTTCCTGATTATTATAGCAGTATTTCTCTGCGCATTCCATACCCATCGGCCGAAACGCCTTAATTTAAGCGTTTTTTAGTATAACATGGGACATTTGTTTTTTCAATACTGCCAAAAATAGATTTCCATATTTTCTTTGCGTTATAACCGTTTTATATTGTTAGAAGTATACTTCCGCACTGCCGAAGCTATACATCTCATAACAGAAAGGATGGTATAATTATGTACAATGGTGAAATGAACGAAAATTTCCGGCCTCCCCGGAACAAAAACCGGCTGCTGAAAGTAGCTGCCTATATCCGTGTTTCCACAGATATAGCCGACCAGAAAAATTCCTATGAAACCCAGGAACGCTACTTTCGCCAGCTTCTGCACCGTAATCCGGAATGGATTTTTGCCGGCATCTATTCCGATTACGGCGTATCCGGCACATCCGGGAACAAACGTACCGGATTTAAACGTATCCTGCGCCACTGCGCGGAACGCAAAATCGACCGCATCATATGCAAATCTATTTCTCGATTTGCCCGCAACACACTGGATTTTATGAGGGCCTTAGACGTCCTGCGGGAATCCGGAACTACCGTCTTTTTTGAAGAAGAAGGGCTGGACACTTCTGACAAAACCACCCATTTCATTTTAACGACCCTGGCCGCTATCGCTCAGGAAGAGAGCCGTAGTATCTCCGCCAATATCCGATGGGGCAATGAAAAACGTTTTCCCCGGGGGGATGTGCGAAACCAGGCTCTTTATGGCTATCGCTACACCGGCAGCTATGCCGTCTCGGAGAGTGGATACCGCTATCAGACTTTGGAGATTGTGACAGAGGAGGCGGCCGTCATCCAATGGATTTTTGAACAGGCGGCACAAGGAGCCACCTGTGGAGAAATTGCCCGGAGCTTAAACCATCGCCGCATTCCCGTACGGCCCAGCGCCTATGCCCGGCAACGGCGGAAGCATGCCGCCAAGGGACAGCTGCGCAGCGACATTGACGAAGGATGGACCGCCGGGCAGATCCGTTTAATACTCGCAAACGAGCGTTACAGCGGCGATGTCCTCATCCAGAAAACCTACACGGAAAATTATCTGACGCACCATATCAGAAAAAACCGGGGCGAAGTAACACAATATTGGGCCCGAGACCATCACCCGGCCATTATCGGCCGCGAGCTGTTTGAATATGTCCAAAAAGCACGGGCAGCCGGCGCCCCCTCCGAAAATCCCGCACCCCATCCCCCGACGGTATATGCTTTTTCCCGAACCCTCATCTGCGAAAACTGCGGCAGATTCTATCATGTACGGAACACGCCCCGGAATCCGATTTGGTTCTGCCCCTCCACCACCCGGAATAATGGAAAAAATCTCTGTCACAACCAAAAAGTATACGAGGAACAGCTCATCCGCATGTTCCGTCGGGCCATTCTGGAACGTTTCCGCCTTATGGACACCTGTCCTGCCGATCAGCTGGACGTAGCGGATATTATGAGCGGACATTATGCCAGAAAGAAGCGTACAGACGCCGATTTTTCCAGCCAAGCCCCCCTCTTCCTTCCCCATATGCTGGCACAAATGGAAGCCATACAAAAGATGGATTTCGCAGAACGGGATCGCTCCTTTTTACAGCGCCGGATTCAGGAGACATCAGCATCACCGGACGGCAAAGGACAGGAGCATACGCTTCTTGCCAAACAGCTTGACTATATGGAAAACTACTGGTCAGAGTTGGAAAAGAGCTACGACTGCAGGGCACAGGCAATCCAGTGGATGCATACGCTGCCTGAGGGGATTGACGGCCTGATTGAGTTTTTGAATCACCTTACCGACCGTTATGTAAAAGCTTTCGTCCTTTCTATCACGATCCATGATCCTCTACATTACACTGTCCACTGGTTTGACGACAGCAAAACGCAGGTGAAGATGTTTAGCAATATCAAAGACCATCGCTGCATAGACACTCCCTGCGGTGCAACAAATCGGCACTAAAGATACCATCGCCGGACAGCCTATCATGGTTGTCTTTATTTATGCAACCGTTCAGGCCGGCTGAACCATTACACATTTTTAACCTGTTACCCTTAGGCTTTGGGCCGAATGGTAACTCCATCTTAATTACACCAGAGAAAAGCGAGGAAGACCACATGAATTTTACTTATAACACACCTGCTGCCCCATCCACCCCGCCGCCTGCACCGGCATCACCGTCGGTCCGCGTCTCTATCATTCCCGCCACAAAATCCCCTGTATCTAAGAGAGGACAGCTAAAGGAGCAGAATGACGTCCGTATAGCGGCCTACTGCCGTGTATCCACAGGGGACGAAAACCAGCAGACCTCCTACAGCAACCAAAAAGCTTTCTATACCCGTCTGATTCAGGCACACCCCAACTGGAAATTCGCAGGTATTTACGCAGACGAAGCCATCTCTGGCACTTCCAGAAAACGCAGGATAGCATTTAACCATATGATGGATGACGCTCTGAACGGAAAGCTGGACTACATTATCACAAAATCTATCTCCCGCTTCGCCCGCAATACAGTAGATACACTGAATTGCGTCCGACAGCTTAAACAGCAAAATCCGCCCGTAGGTATCTTTTTTGAGAAAGAAAATATCGACACGCTGGACGCCACAGGGGAACTGATCCTGACCATCCTCTCCGCCCTGGCCCAGGATGAAAGCCGCTCCATATCCGACAACATCCGTTGGACATTCCAAAAAAATTTTCAGGCGGGCATTCCCCAAATCAATCTAAACCGGATGCTGGGCTATGATAAAGGGCCAAAAGGCGAATGGATCATTAATCCCCAACAGGCAGAAATCATCCGTTTCCTTTTTACCCAATACACCCATGGCCATTCTGCCAACGCCATTGCCCGGAACGCAAACGAAAAAGGTATGCGGACAGTCAACAACAAAACATGGACCGCCGGAGCCGTCCTGGATATTCTCCGCAATGAAAAGTATGTGGGGGATCTGGAGATGCAAAAGACCGTCACCATAGATTTTCTGACCCACCGTTCTGTCAAAAACACCGGCGAAGCGCCTAAATATTACATAAAAGACCATCATTCCGCCATTATCGACCGTTTCACCTGGAACAAAGTACAGCTCATGCTGGCGGAATGCCGGACTCCCGCAAAAGAGGAACCAAACCGGCAGAAACGGACGGGTCTGGGCGGCTCCCCGTTTTTTAACCTGACCTGCGGCGCTCAGGCGCACGGGCACGAATGCCAGAGCAGCCTTTTCCGGATGACTTATTCCGCCTCCGCGTCCGGTTACACAGACGAACGGAGCCTCCGTGCGGCGGGCCTAGATCCATCCGCATACATAGAAAAATATTCCTACGCCTATCCCGTCTGGAGATGCAGCAGCAAATATCACAGAAACGCCGATGCCCGCTGCTCGTCTCCCCCCGTGATACAGGAATGCGCTTTGGAACAGAGCTTCATGGAAATGCTCTACCGCCTGAAACAGGACTATGACGCCAATGGGGAAGCGTCATGGCTGATCCAAAAATTCCGGCATATCTGCGGTCATTCCAATATGCCGCACAGTGCAAACTATTACTCCACACGGCGCAGGGATGTGCTGGACGCCCAGATTCGCGAACTGGAGGAAAATCTGCAAATGCTCACCGAAAAACAGCCTCCTGTCCCCGAAATAAATCCAACGCCCGACAACGCTATTCCTCTTGTCAGGGAATTACAGCTTCGTCTGGACGTGTACCGTCAGGAGAGAGAAATCCTTCAAGCCACGCAGGAAGAAAACTTCGCCCAAAAGAGAAATTTTAACTTTTTTCTCCAATGTCTACAAAAGCTGCCGGAAAAAAACGCCGCCGGAATGAAGCTGAACATCCATGGCCTGGAGGCGGGCGGGATTGCCTCCACCCCCTCTCTCGCCGCCGCTCCAGACTACCTCCCCTTTGAACGGGGGATATACCTGGCCTTTATCCGCAGCGGCAAAATCTATGGAGATATCGCGGAATATACAACAAATTTCGGCCTGACCCTCATCTGCACCGGCAACTGCCGGACGCTAAACAGCTTTCTGGGCTTCCGCAGATGCGGGGAAAACGGTAGGGCCGAATTATTGGATACGCCATGGAAGGTAAATGGAAGGAAGATACAGTACAGCAGAAAAGAGAAAAAAAGAGGGGAAAAGGGTACGTCCCACGGGCTGCCGCATAAATAGAATCTTATGAAATTGGGCATGGCCGCCGGGGAATCCGGCGGTTTTTTTCTGATGGTGCAATGGGGATGGGGGATGTAGGCCAGACAGATGTTTAGGCAAAGGTTTCAGTGGAAAAGAACAGAAATTTATGGATGCGGACAGGCGGGCATAGGGATTAAAAAGGCATAAAAGCATGATGGAAAAAAGGAGATCGGCACAATGGCTAAATCTGTAATGATAACTGGCGGCGCCGGCATGATCGGCTCCAACCTTGTGAAACGGCTTGCGGCGGAGGGGTGGGATGTCTACGTTGCAGATAACCTCTGGCGCGGCAGGCTGGAATATTTGAACGGCGAAAACGGAAAGCCGGTGATTGACCTTGAGACTCATTTTTTCAAGAAGGACCTGGCCGTATATGAACAATGTGAATCGGTTATCGGTTTTACGGATTATGTCGTCCACCTTGCGGATATTGTTGCGGGGATCGATTACGTGTTTGCGAACCAGGGCGAACTGTTCCGCGTGAATAACCAGATCAACTCGAACCTGTTTGCGGCGGCGCGCAGGGCTGGAAAGAGCAGGATCCAGGGCCTGCTGTACGTTGGCACGGTCTGTTCGTTCCCGCTCACCCGGCAGAACACGTATAACCCGGCCCCGCTGAGGGAGGAAGAGCTGTTCCCTGCGTATCCGGAATCCGCATACGGCTGGAGCAAGCTCATGGGGCAGCTGGAGATCGGCTATTTAGAGAAGGAGACGGGAATCCCGTGCTGTACGCTTATGTTCCATAATGTCTATGGCGTTCCGACGGATTACGGCGCGCGCAGCCAGGTAATCCCCGCCCTGATCCGCAAAGCCGTAAATTATCCGGAAGAAGATTTTACCGTATGGGGGTCCGGCGAACAGGGGCGTGCTTTCATCCATGTAAATGATGTTGTGGAAGCGCTGGTGTTGGCGCTGGATAAAGGCTGGGGGCACGGCTGGATACAGATCGGGCCGCCTGACTGCACGAGCATTAAGGATATTGCGTGCATGATCGCTGAGATCAGCGGCAAAGGCATGAAGCCTTTTTTTGATACCGCGAAACCGGAGGGGGACAGCGCGCGCTGTGCGGATTATGCAAAGGCCAGGCGGGTGCTGGGCTGGGAGCCGGCCATGGGGCTGGAAGAAGGGTTAAGGGAATCTTACGCGTGGATTGAGGCACAGATCGGGAAAGAAAAAGGGAAAGCATAGGAAAGCTATGGCATACGGAAAGGGATAGGGATGGCACGTAAAAAGCTGTTGTTTGTAACCACGCGTCTCTTCTGGCCGACGGACGAGGGGCATAAGGTGCTGCTGTACAACTACTGTAAAGGTCTTCATGAGTATTATAAATACGATATTTACCTATACAGCTTCCTTGAACGGGGCCAGGAGGTAAAAAAGGATGGACAGCCCGCGTTCATCAAGAAAGTGTATGCTGCCAGGCCTGTAAACGCCTGGCAGAAAATCCGCGGCGTCGTGTGCCGTTCCATTTTGCCGCCCGGGCGCTGGTCCTTTCAAAGCGCCATGTATTTCAGCAGGGCGAATGTCCGGAATATCCAGAGGCTCCTTGAAAAGCTGCAGCCGGATGCCGTTATCGTTGATATGATCCGGCTTTCGCCGTATTTCTGCGCTGTCCGTGATTGTAAGGGGCCCAGGCTGCTGTTCATGGAAGACGCCCTGTCAAAGCGGTATATCCGGCAGATCCAAGCGGCAAGCACAGAGTCGGGGATCGCCGGTCGTTTTGGAGAGAGCCTTCCTGGTTTTGTAAACCGGATCATAAATGCAAAGATGTTTAAAAACCGAATCCTCGCGGGGGAGAGCAGACGCCTTGAAAAGGAAGAAGTGCGGGCCGCGCGCAGCTACGATTCGGTCATCTATGTTAATGCGGCCGAGGCCAGGGAGATGAACCAGAAATCCGGCAGAGAAAATGCGTATACCGTGACAATGGGTGCGGACTGCGATTACTTTGGCGCGCCGATAGAGGTGGAGAAAATCCCCAACACGCTCTCTTACGTTGGGAACATGGGCGTGGCGGCAAACGCAGACGCCGTCCGTATGATCATGGATAAGATCCTGCCGCTGATCCCCAGCAGGCCGGTCATTCATTTCATAGGCAGCGCGCCTGAAGATTTGAAAAAAGAATACAAAGACCATCCCCAATGCGTGTTTGAAGGCCGTGTCGACGATGTCCGTATGAGCGTCCGGGCGACGGAGGTCGTCCTGTCTCCCATCGCCTACGGCACGGGGGTTAAAACCAAGGTTATTGAAGGCATGGCCATGTCGATGCCTGTCGTGACGAACGCGCTTGGCATTGACGGGCTTTCGGTCCGGGTGGGCCGGGATCTGCTGATGAGCGATGATTTCCATGAGATCGCGGCCATGGTGGAAGACCTGCTTCACGATCCGGGAAAAAGAAACGAGCTGGGCCAAAACGGTTATGCTTACGCGCTGGAAAACCACCGCTGGGAAGACATTTATAAAGTCTTTGGGCAAATGGGGCTGTAAGAATTACAGCGGACGCAGGGGGGAACTTGCAGATGTATAAGGAACAAGAATATAAGCTCGGGAATGCCAAGTCCTTTTCTATCAGCCTGTTAAGGATTGTTGCAACGGTTACGGTTGTTTTTTCGCATGCCTGCAGCACGCTGGCAGAGAATGACATGTTTGTTTTGACCAATGAGCAGAGGATATTCTATGAGTTTTAGCTGAATATCGCAAGATGGCCGGTGCCCTGTTTTTTTATGGCGACCGGAGCGCTGCTGCTGGGCAGCAGTAAAAAAATCTCGGTGCATGATGCCGTGTTTAAATATGCAAAGCGCATTTTCCTGGCCCTGCTTGTCTTTGGGATCCCGTTTGCCCCTGATGGAGCTGTTCTTTGACACAAGGTCTTTATCGCTTTCCATGATACCGACAGCGGTAGTACGAACATTGTGCAATGAAAGCTTTGGGCATCTATGGTATCTCTTTAAGCTGATCGGGCTGTACCTGCTGCTTTCGATGCTGAAAGTTTTTGCCGACCATGCGGATGAGAAGCAGTACAGGGGGCTGCTAGCCGGCATCTTTGCGCTGAATTTCTGCATTCCCCTGCTCAATAATCTTCTAGGGATTTCAATAGCGTTTGAGGTTTCTGTTGGCACGTATGTTTTCTACGCGCTGCTGGGCCGGTATCTTGTACAGTATGAAACTATCTGGAGAAAAAAACTGCTTGTCAGCATTGCCCAGATCGCGGCTGTCGTTGTCCTTGCGGCAGGAGCCAGTGCGGCGCACGGCCCGCTGGAGGCTTTGTTTGCGTATACCAGCCCGGTAAACGTGTGCCTGTCCGCAGGGGTTTTTTCCTTGTTCATGGTAAAAGACAAGCCGGTGGCGGCAGGGATGTGGAGGGTGGACAGGCTCTGCTTCGGCGTGTATCTGATCCACCCCGTATTTATACATTTTACGTATAAATTCCTGAGGGTGCGGTCTCTGAACGCGGTTTTATACCCCGTTCAGATCATCCTGTTCACGGTCATATTTACAGCGCTGTCCTTTGCGGGTGCGTGGATCCTTTCTCTGGTCAAGCCGTTAAAAAAATACATTTTATAAAGGGGGCAGTGTATGGTCGGAATAAAGAACCCCATACCCAAACTGATGATGAAGGTACAGGGGATAAAATACGGCAGGAAATGTGCATTTTATGGGATCCCCCTTATCATTTGCACGAAGGACGCCTCGATGACGCTTGGCGACGGGGTCGTCTGCGTGAGCAGCTTTTTATCGAATCTAGTCGGCCTGTACCAGAGATCGATCCTCCTGGCCCGGGCGGGCGGGGAAATAACCTTGGGGGACGACGTGCGGATGTCGGGGGTCACCATATATTCCCGTGAGTCTATACGAATTGGGAAGCATACGAGCATCGGGGGGAATGTAAAAATATTCGACCACGATTTCCACCCCATCGATCCGCGGGAGCGTCTGGCCCATCCGAACAGCGGGATGAAAACTAAGCCGGTTGAAATAGGCGAGAACGTGCTCATAGGGGCGAACGCCATTATTCTGAAAGGAAGCAGGATCGGCAGCAACTCGGTGGTGGGAGCCGGGGCCGTCGTCGCCGGAAGATTTGAAGGCAACTGCGTGATTGCCGGGAATCCGGCGAGAGTGATAAGGAAATTAGATTCAGGCAACTGTTCAGTACAGGCCAAAGTACTTGCTGATGAAACTGTAAGAGAATGATGCAAGTGTGCAAAACCCTTTGTTTCGGTAGGATTTTAACACGCGCCGCCAATGCATAAAACCCTATCGCCGAAGGGGGCTGAACGTTCCGTGGATATTCATGTAGCATCGACCCAAACGGCGCGAAGATATTTTAATTAGATTATGTATTGGGGCTGTAAAGTATTGAATCATTATGAAAAAAGAAACAAATGAACGGTACAAAGGAGTATGAACGTGAAAAGAATTATGGCAGTGTTCGGTACAAGGCCAGAAGCTATTAAGATGTGTCCTTTGATTAATGAACTGAAATCTCGAAAAGGGCTTGAGACAATAGTTTGTGTTACAGGCCAGCACAGGCAAATGCTTGACCAGGTGCTTTCCATCTTTGGTATAAAACCGGATTATGATCTATCCATTATGAAACCGGGGCAGACGCTGTTTGATATTACCATCAGGATTCTTGCGTCTATGAAAGAACTGTCAGAACGCATAAAACCGGATATTGTCCTTGTACACGGAGATACGTCTACTGCCTTTGCAACAGCACTGGCCTGCTTTTATTTGCAAATTCCCGTTGGACATGTGGAAGCCGGCTTAAGAACATATAACATTTACAGCCCCTACCCGGAAGAATTTAACCGACAGGCAGTGGGGATTATTTCCCGTTTCAATTTTGCCCCGACCAAGCTGGCCGCTGAAAATCTGAAAAAAGAAGGAAAAAAAACCGAAACAATCTATATTACCGGAAATACAGTTATCGATGCCATGCGGCATATGGTGAGGAACGATTACCGTCATCCCGAGCTTGACTGGGTGGGAGAGGATAAGCTTATTTTTATCACCGCCCATCGCCGTGAGAATCTTGGCGAACCCATGCATCATATGTTTCGGGCGATTAGACGAGTTTTAAATGAACATCCGGAATGTAAAGCCGTTTATCCGATTCATATGAATCCCGCAGTGAGAGAGACGGCTAATAGCGAGCTTGAGGGCTGCGATCAAATTCATATCATTGAGCCGATGGATGTGTTTGACTGTCATAACTTTGAAGCGCGCTGCCATTTGTGTCTGACTGACTCCGGAGGGATTCAGGAAGAGTGCCCGAGTTATGGGCGGCCGGTTCTTGTTATGCGGGATACAACAGAACGGCCGGAAGGAATACAGGCCGGGACATTAAGGCTTGTTGGCACTGATGAGGAAACAATCTACCGGCACTTTAAAGAATTACTGGAAGATCCGGGCGCTTACGATAAAATGGCTCAAGCCTGCAATCCCTATGGTGATGGCCATGCGAGTAAGCGCATTGCCGACATCTTAGAATTTGGCACCTATGATCCCTGGACAGCGAAATAAGTATTTTAGAATAGCACCGCATAACATAGGTCTATATTAGCAGACAAATTACCAACGTATTTTCGCTGGGAGGAAGACGACTGTGAAAATTGTTAATGTTGAAGACTATTTTCATCCGGATGCCGGATATCAAATGAATGTTTTAGGAAAGTACTTAGTTAAAATGGGGCATGATGTGTCCATGATTACAGCTGAACCGGAAAAGCTGCCAGAATATATCACTAAGTTTTTTGACTATTCGAATGTTCAGCAAAAAGACAAACTATATCAGGACAAATACGGTATGAAAATAATTCGTCTGCCTATTAAAAGTTTTATTAGCGGGAGATGCGTTTTTTCATGGCGCAGACTCAAAACATGTCTCCTGAATGAGAAACCAGATGTTATTTTTATGCATGGAAATAATACTTTAACTGCAATAATGCTGTTAAAAAGCTCGATTGTCAAACGCATTCCCATCGTTATGGATTGCCATATGGTTGAAATGGCATCTGTGAATCGCTTTAAAAAAGTATTTGAATTTGTATATAGGAAATTCGTTACGCCAACGATAATGAAATACAATATTCCTGTGATCAGGATACAGGATGAACCCTATGTTGAGAAATGCCTCGGCATCCCTTTAAAACAGTCTCCCTTCATTTCCGTAGGATCCGATGTTATGTTGTTTCGCCCAAACGAAAAAGCGAAAGAAAAATTTAGAAATGAATATGGCATTCCACAAGATGCGTTTGTTATTCTTTACGCTGGAAAACTGGATGCATATAAAGGCGGTCAGTTTTTGGCAAACGCAATTAAAGAAAAACTGGATATAAATAAAAATGTTTATTTTGTGATTGTAGGACAATGCGTTGGGGAATATGGAAAAAACGTAGAAAAAACATTTAATCAAAGCACTCACAAAATCCTCAGGCTTCCGACTCAGAAATACGAGGATTTAGCATATATATATCAGGGCAGTGACATGGCGGTATTTCCCAGACAATGCAGCTTAAGTTTTTATGATGTACAGGCATGCGGGCTCCCTGTAGTGTTTGAGGATAATGAAGTTAACATCAGCAGAGCGGTACATGACAACGCGGTAACTTTCCAAGCGGGGAATATTTATGATTTCCGACAAAAAATGTCTTTGGTTATTAATCTTCCAGATGAAGATTTCAGGGCTATGACGTTTCAGGCTATGGATTTTGTAAAAAAAAGTTATAACTATCAGGATATAGCGCGTCAATATATGGATATTATTGAACAGGTTGTTCAGAGGAAGTATCAATGAAATTTAGAAAGGTTCAAATCTCTTCGATTATTGCTTTTTTGTTTTGGATTTCTATAATGCTCTATAAACCGACGATGATTGGTGCAATATTGACTCCCGTTGCCATGCTGTTTTCGTTTTTTATTTTTCTTATTTATCATACAACATTTAAAAGAATCCATCTAACAGGCAGTCAGGGAATCATTGTATTATGCATACTTTATTATGCATATTGTCTTTTTTTATATTATGTGCGAAAAAATACAGTTTTTGTCAATTATATTAAAGCGCTCCTGTCGGTTTCTTTATTAGTATTTGTATCCCTCATTGTGCTTTTTTCAGACTCAATAAGAACAAAATTTGTGCGGCTGTTTATTCTTGCTCTTGTTTTATGGAGTCTAAGCTACGTATGTTCATTGCCTGTGATGCTGGCGACTCGTAATGCTTATGCATTGCCGGTCTTCCAGATGAATATGCCTCGATATGAGGACTATACTTTAGCCCTGTATTTCCCTGTCACGCCAGGATTTGGCCGCATCTCTATCGGTTCATTTCAATTTTTGAGATTAACCGGATTATTCAGAGAATGCGGAATTGCACAATTGTTTTATATCTGGGCAATATCTGAAGCGGAGTATTACTTTAAAAACCCTAAATGGATAAAAAGACTCTTGGTATTGGGTTTGCTCTTTTGTTTTTCTACTATGGGATACGTTAATTTAGTTATTTGGATGTGCGCCAAACTTTTTTTGAATATGAAAAACAGCATGGACAAAAAATCTTTCAGAAGAAATCTTTTGCTTATTTTGTACTTAGTTATTTTTGTAATTGCCTTTGCTAATATCCCTGGTATAAGAATCGCAGACAAAGCCAAAGTGAGTTTTAATGCCAGATTTGGCGGTTATATGGAGATATTTGAATTATTTAAAAGTAATCCATTGTTTGGTACAGATTCATTTGTTGAAAATTCGAGCAGCGGACTGTTTCAAATGATTTACCAAATAGGACTTGTTGGCCTGATTCTTTATTATTCTATTATCCTGTTTGCCTTTTTTCATGCACAAAACAAAAAAAGATTTATTCTGGCTAATCTTGCCGGCATTATAACGTTGACAATATCACAGCCCATTTGGGATGCTCCATTACTATTTTTGTTATGGGCAATGCCGTATAAAGAAAGGGAAAGCATCAGTGAAAAAAATAGCATTTTTATTAGGAGGTTTTCAAAGAAACGGAGGGATCGGACGAGTTACGTCAATTCTGTCTAATAAATTGGCAGAAAAGGAGGATTTTGCTGTCTTTACTATTTCATACTGCCAGACTGCTGAGCCTTTGCTGTATGAACTAAACGAGAAGATAACAAACATTCCGCTATACAGCCAGATGTATTCTATGAAAAAGGCTATTTTATTTAAACATGCTATTAGAAAACTAAAAAAAGCTTTACAAGATTACAAAATAGACATTTTGGTTGCGTGCGGCGCCTTGTTTTATCCTCTTGCCATTCAGGCGGCAAAACATGGCAGAACAAAGTGTATTTGCTGGGAGCATTCCAATGCAAACAATAAGCATGATCACAAATTCCAAACCATGTGCAGAAAATATGGTGCGAAACACGCAGACGCCATAGTAACGCTTACCCAAAAGGATAAGGAGTTATATCGACAGAAATATCATCCCCCAAAGCTCTGCCAGATTTATAATCCTCTGGATCCTGATTTACCCATAAAAGCGCCGCAAAAAAGCAGTACAAAAAAAATAATCAGTGTAGGGAGGTTATGTTATCAAAAAAACTATCCTTTATTATTAGCTATAGCAAAAGAGGTTTTACAGAAAAATGAAGGATGGCAATGGGACATATATGGTGAAGGGCCGGATAGAGCAGAAATTGAGCGAATCATTGCGGATTACGGATTAGAGCAAAAGGTTATCTTAAAAGGGCAGGATCCCGATTTATATGACAAATATGGACAATATGCATTTCTTGTTATGACTTCCCGCTATGAAGGTTTCAGCATGGCTTTACTTGAAGCAACGGGAAACGGTCTCCCGCTTATTGCGTTTGATGTATATTGTGGTCCGGGTGAAATAATCCGTGACGGCTATAATGGCTATTTAATAAAAGCTTTTGACAAAGAAGACATGATAGAAAAAATAGACTGTTTGTGCAAATCGAATAACAAAAGATTAGCTATGGTGCAGAATGCCCTATCGATGAGCAGCTTATTTTTAATAGAACCTATTTTATCTCGATGGCAGCAGCTGTTTTCAAGGCTGCTTTCAAATTAATATTTAAAGAGTACTCCGATGAGGAATGACGAAGAAACAGAAAGGAAATTGAAAATGGTAAACGTAATTGGATTAGGTTATATTGGTCTTCCGACAGCTCTGATGCTGTCAGCTCATAATGTAAAGGTAATAGGAACAGACCGCAACAGAGAACTGGTAAAAACACTCCGCGCCGGTAAAACCACATTTAAAGAAGATGGATTAGAGGAATTATTTGAAAATGCCTTGCAGGCAGGCATTACGTTTTCCACGGAATATCAGACGACAGACACCTATATCGTTTCAGTTCCAACGCCTTATGACAAATTCAGTAAAAAAGTTAATGCCGGATATGTTATTTCCGCCATCAAGGATATTATAAAAGTGGCTCCGGAAGGGGCTGTCATCGTAATAGAATCTACCATTTCCCCTGGAACGATTGATAAGTCTGTAAGGCCGCTCATTGACGCTGCGGGAAGAAAAGACCTGCACATAGCCCATGCGCCTGAGCGTATTATACCCGGTAATATGGTATATGAGCTTTTTCATAACAACCGCACTGTTGGTGCAGATAAAAGGGAAATCGGAGAGAAAATCAAAGCATTATACGCTTCTTTCTGTCAGGGCGAAATTGTCGTAACAGACATTAAAACTGCTGAAATGACGAAAGTTGTGGAAAATACTTTTCGCGCAGTGAATATAGCTTTTGCAAATGAGCTTGCGAAAATTTGCCGCCATGACAATATGGATGTATATGAAATAATACGAATCTGCAACATGCACCCCCGGGTTCATATCCTGCAGCCTGGCCCCGGCGTTGGCGGACATTGCATTTCTGTCGATCCCTGGTTTCTTGTTGGCGATTACCCTTCTATTGCCAAGGTCATTGATGAATCTATGAAAACTAACGACAGTATGCCCGACTTTGTTTTAAACCGTATTTATGAGATTATGAAAGAAAGAGGACTGACAGATCTGACACGTGTAGGGTTATATGGGCTTGCCTACAAAGAAAATGTAGATGATATGAGGGAATCTCCTACGCTCCAGATGCTCGAAAGCCAGGAGAAGCATTTGGCGGCGGGGCTAAAAGTTTATGACCCCTTTATCGAAAAAGATGTAGTTAAGAATCAATACCATGATTTAGATGAATTTCTCAATTCAGTAGACATGGTCGTGATTATGGTCAAGCATGATGAAATCAGAGAAAAAGCGGATACTTTGATTGGAAAAATAGTGCTTGACTGTCAGAATGTGATTGATTTGCCGGGGGTCTTCCATATTTAAATTCTATATTTTGCATTAATAAAGATGTAATGAGGTATAAGCCAGTGAAAATATTGTATGCATTAAAAATGTATAATAATCCCATGTACGAATGGCAGAGAGTGCATATTTTTAATGAACTAGAACATCATGGCATTCAAATTGACCTATTTAATCCTCTTGAGTACCTTGAATTTGATGAAATGAATAAGAAACTTATTGAGTCAGCCGGCCGATCAGAATACAGCTTATTTATGACGGCCCATAATGAAGAAGTTGTTACAGTGGAAACATTGCAAAAAATTGAAAAAATGGGAATCCCTACACTGTTAATCTGCTTTGATAATCTTTTAGTGCCTTATGTTCATCGTAAAGTTGCAAAATATTATGATTTGGTATGGCTGACATCTTCTGAGAACAAAAACCTGTTTTTGAAATGGGGAGCGAATACCATAGTAATGCCTTACGCGGCGAACCCATTCTTTTTTAAGCCCTATAAAGGAAATCATATCAAAAAACTGTCCTTTATAGGATCCCCCTATGGCAGCCGGGCAAACACCATTAATAAATTAATTGCTGATCGTGTCGCCGTTGATCTGTATGCAAATAAAAAGAACGCTTCCGCTTTAAAGGATGAAAACCGTAAAATAAGCCGGCTATTTACAAAATCATTCATTTATAGCAGATATCCCGTTGGGAGAAAGCTCATGGCTGCGGCAATGCTGCAAAAATTCAATACGCAGGCCATTTTGAATGAACAGTCCGACAATCTGTGCAGATTTGATTCGCCCAGCTTTGCAGATATGGCTAGATTATATTCAGAATACCGCTTGTCTTTTTCCAGCACAACGGCCCGTAATACAGGTATTCTAAAAAATCCGGTTGAAATAGTCAATCTCAGATCTTTTGAAATCCCAATGAGTGGAGGAATCCAGTTTTGCCACTATGCATCAGAACTTGCACAATATTTTACGGAAGACAAAGAAATCGTTTTTTATCGGAACGATAAAGAATTGATTGAAAAAGCCAGACATTACTTATATACCGTTACAGATGAAGAAATAAGCAGGCTCAAAGGAAACGCGAGAAGGCGGGCATTAAGCGACCATACCTGGTATGCAAGGTTTTCAAAGATTTTTCAGATTTTGCATATTTCCACGCCTATACAATGAAGGGAAGGTACAAGCTATGCACATATTCGATCATATTACATTAAAGCCAGATATAAGTTTTTTCGATGAGGAAGAACGAAGCGGATATTTAGTAACTGTTCAGCGAAAAAAAATATGGGCGGTGGAAATTGACCTCCTGGCCGAATTTGACAGAGTCTGTAAAAAATATGATATACATTACTGTGTATTTGCAGGGACCCTGCTTGGCGCTGTAAGGCATCAAGGGTTTATTCCCTGGGACGACGATCTTGATGTATGTCTGCCCAGAGATGAATTTGAAAGGTTTCTCAAGGTATCTAAAAACGAATTCAAACCCCCCTATTTTTTACAATCCGCTCTTTCCGATAAAAAATACTTCTGCGCCTATGCAAGGCTCAGAAATTCAGAAACAACAGGGCTATTATCATGGACGCCATCGCCTGAATACAATTCAGGTATTTTTATGGATATCTATTGTATGGACGGCTATTTAGGCCGCTGCTTTAAGTCAAAAATGCAATTTTTTCAGAAAAAAGCAATCCGGATGTGTTTAAACGCCTATTATGCGGACTTGTCCCAATGTTCATTTAAGAAAAAAATTCTTTATCTCCTTTTGAAGAATACGATTTGCTCTTGGGCCAGTTATGAAAAATTGTACAAAGCTTTTGTAAATACAGTAAGCAGATATAATCAACAGACAAAACGATATGCGGATTCTTCCGCAAACACTATGAGGGAAATGGATTTATATTCCATTAGTACAGATGATTTTACAAATACAGCTACTGCAAAATTTGAATACTGCAGTGTCCCCATTCCCAAAAACTATAAGCAAATATTGCGCAATATGTTTGGTAATTATATGGAATTTCCACCGCTGGATAAAGTGGATGAGTGGCATGGGAATGTGATTACTTTTGACCCCGATATTCCCTATAAAAAATATATTGAAAACAAAATTGCAAAAAAGTAATTTGACAATAGCTATGGATATGATAAACAAATTATTAGAAAAATATTACAATAAATCAGTTGCGACCCGGGCTGCTGTATGGTTTATGTTTAGCAATGTCGTACAAAAAGGGATAATTACCTTGACGACGCCTATATTTTCCCGTCTGTTGACCCAAGAGGAATACGGGATTGTCAGCATTTATAATTCCTGGATGGGGATTTTTACGCTACTGGCCACCTTCGCTTTGACAACAGGAGTCATAAGTAAAGCGATGATAAAATATAAAGATAGCAGATGGCAGTATATTTCCTCTATACTTGTGCTGACCTCAATCGTAACGGTCTTCTTTTTTGTCTGCGTATTAACGATAAAACGTCTTGCGCCTTATAGTATTGAACTGGACTCATCTCTCTTAATTATTATGGGAACAGATATATTTTTTTCTTCGGCGCTGGCTCTATGGTCTATCAAAAACAGGTTTGAATTTAACTATAAATCTATTGTTCTCATGACAATAGTATCCAACAGCATAGGAACCATTTTAAGCCTTATATTTGTTATCTGGTGTCCGCAGCAAAGAGTTTTTTTCAGAATATTCGGAAATGTAATAACACATATTGTATTGTATGCGCCAATATTTGTTTATATTTTGCGAAAAGGAAAAACGTATGTTTATAGAGATTACTGGTTATACTCTTTAAAATACAATGCTCCTTTAATTCCGCATTATCTGTCCCAGCAAGCATTAAATCAGGCTGACCGCATCATGATTAGCAGTCTGTCCGGGAATGCGGCAGCTGCAGTCTATTCTCTGGCCTATCAAGTGGCCATTGCCATAAGGATTGTAGTTGATTCCATTTTTTCATCCTTTGACCCATGGGCGCTTCAGCATATAGAAAAAAGGGAGCTAAAGACAATTGGCGTGCGTGCTTTTCAAATGGAGCTATTTTTAGGGATCATCTGTTGTGGATTTTCTTTGTTTGCTCCGGAAATGATAGCTGTTATGGGCGGAGAGAAATATGCCTCAGCAGCCTATATTGTTCCGCCTATTACGATGAGCGTACTATTCATAGCTTTATATTCTATGTTCAGCAGCATTGAGTTTTATTATGAGAAAACAAAAATGATTATGACAGCTTCTTGCGCGGTAGGAGCTTTAAACATATTGCTTAATTGGTTTTTTATTAATGCTTTTGGATTTGCTGCGGCAGCATACACTACTTTGTTTTGTTATGTTATTTATGCCGCAATACATTATGTCTTTATGGTGCATATATGCCGGCTGAACAATATAGAAAACCCCTTTTCTTTTATCAAGATGTGGGGGGCTGCTTTAGTTTTCGTCTTTCTGTCCATGTCCATCTCATTAGCGTATTCCTTGTATCTAGTGAGATATATGATAATTTTGGCTCTGATTGTAATTGCATTCGCAGTGTATAAAAAAATAATTCTACATCGTTAACAATCGCTATATTCTTTGCGGATATACAGGCCGCTTTAAAAAAGGCGTATCATTCCGTTACCCGCATCGCCTCAATCCCTGCCGCAAGAAGGGGGATAGACGATATTTTCTTTGTGGACGTAAAACCGCGGTGCGGCGGCGGGAACGTATTCCGATCAGTGGCAGATGATCTGCAAAACGGCAGGAGCGTTTTATTTACTGGCTTTCCCTGTATGGTTGCCGCGCTAAACAGGTATATCCGGAAAGCCTCTGTCACAGGCGGAAGCCTTCTCACCATAGACTTGATTTGCCATGGCCCGGCGTCCCCGCTGGTTGCAAAAGAATATGCGGCAATGATGGAAAAGAAATATAAAAGTCCGGTGGCTGATTTGACTGTTAAATATAAAAAAGACGGCCAATGGATACCGCCTTACCTGAAGGTTTCATTTACAAATGGCAAATCCACTATGAGGCCATTTACGGCCACAGAGTATGGTTTCGCTTTTCGTGTGTTGGCGCGGGAACGGTGTTATTCTTGTAAATTTAAAGGCCAAAACCACGAATCGGATATTACTATGGGAGACTACTGGGGCGTCCGCAGCACGAATGCGGGTTTCAACCCCCATGGTGTTTCAGCCGCCATCGCCCATACGGAACAGGGGGACCAGCGTTTGCGGAATCTACAGAATTTTCAATTAACCGCTATTAAATATGAAGATGTTATAAGAGAAAATCCCTATTACGAATCCCCACGGCCCAGGGATTCCCGGCATGAAAAATTTGAGGGGCTCCTTAAAACTGAAGGTCTTCGAAAAGCGTGCCGGGCGTGCATGACTGCTAAAGAGAGTATCCGGAAATATATACCGCAGTCATTTGTAAACCTCATGCACAAAGTATCTAAATGAAAAATCCTAATCCCCCAGCTATGCTGGGGAGAATAGGGTAAGTGGAAG
>CAJUQO010000039.1:0-5636 GCA_910588295.1 uncultured Lachnospiraceae bacterium
AGAGGTCAAAGGCTTCTCACACATTTTTTATATATGGCATCTCTCAATATGTTCTTGTACGGTATATGGCGTTGAATACGTCCCCGGCTCTGCCATATCAAAATATTGCCCTGTTTGTGCCAGAAAAGTAAAGTTGGAAAGGTCAATCAAGAGCAGACACAGGAGCAGGGAACAGAAAAAGATGGTATGTATTGAACCTTCCGCAAAAAATGACCGACTTGTGTGGACGGTACGCGTGTGTCTACGAAGGTGGAGGAAGGGAAGGTTACGCTGCTAATATTTGGAACGACGTCTTGTTCGGTTTGGATTTCCATATCCCTAACATACAGGAAAAGGGTTTGTCTGATTTTTAGTATTGGGGTTCCTGATTCCGGGAAACGGCCATATTCTATGTTGAAATTTGAATAGGGATGCATTATTATAGAAACAATAGCCATTAGAAAGGAAGATAAAAGGATGGAATGTAAGATCGCGCTGATTCCCGGCGACGGCATCGGGCCGGAGATTGTCCGGGAGGCCAGAAAAGTTTTGGATAAGGTATGTGAGAAATATGGGCATACTTTTCAGTATACGGAATTGCTGATGGGCGGGGCGTCCATCGATGTGCATGGCGTACCGCTGACGGATGAAACAATTGAGAAGGCAAAAGCCAGTGATGCGGTGCTGATGGGCTCCATTGGCGGCAACGCGGCGACATCGCCCTGGTATAAGCTGGAGCCGGACAAGCGGCCCGAAGCGGGGCTTTTGAAGCTGCGCAAGTCCCTGAACCTGTTTGCCAATCTGCGGCCGGCCTATCTCTATGATGAGCTGCGGAGCGCCTGTCCCCTGCGGGACGAGATTATCGGGAACGGGTTTGACATGATGATCATGCGCGAGCTGACCGGCGGATTGTATTTCGGGGCAAGAAAGACGGAGGAAGTGGACGGACTGTTTACGGCTACGGACACGCTGACGTACAATGAGAATGAGATCCGCCGCATTGCCCGGCGCGGATTTGACATAGCCATGAAGCGGCGGAAAAAGGTGACCAGTGTAGACAAGGCCAATGTGCTGGATTCCTCCCGGCTCTGGCGCAGGATCGTCACTGAAGTGGCCGCGGAGTATCCGGAGGTGGAGCTGGAGCATATGCTGGTGGATAACTGTGCCATGCAGCTTGTGAAAGATCCGCAGCAGTTTGACGTGATCCTGACGGAAAACATGTTCGGGGACATCCTCTCCGATGAGGCCAGCATGGTGACGGGGTCCATCGGTATGCTTTCCTCCGCAAGCCTGAATGAGACAAAATTCGGCCTCTATGAGCCCAGCGGCGGTTCCGCGCCGGATATTGCGGGCCAGAATGTGGCGAATCCCATCGCCACGATCTTATCCGCAGCCATGCTGCTGCGTTATTCCCTGGATCTGGATGAGGAGGCGGACGCTGTGGAGAAAGCCGTGGAAAAGGCTCTGAAAGACGGTTATCGCACGGGGGATATCTTCTCGGAGGGATGTATCCGTGTATCTACCTCCGGAATGGGAGATGTGATCGCGGCGGCTGTCTGAATTTTTTAGTATGGGGTCCACGTATTTTGGATGGCAGTTTGCCAGTGAATGAAAATAAGCCATCATGCGCCCTGTTGGCGTACCACCACGTAAGAAAACCGGAACTGGCACATTAGACATCCCTGAATGGATGCCGCCTGCGGCGGCGGGTTTTTAAAGTAAAGCGAATAGGAAGGTTAGACTATGAAAAGTGATGCAGTAAAGAAGGGGATGCAGCAGGCTCCCCACAGATCCCTGTTTAACGCGCTGGGTTTCACGAAAGAAGAAATGGATAAGCCCCTGGTGGGTATTGTGAGTTCCTATAATGAGATCGTGCCGGGCCATATGAACCTGGACAAGATCGTGGAGGCTGTCAAGCTGGGCGTGGCCATGGCGGGCGGCGTGCCGAGGGAGTTTCCGGCCATCGCCGTCTGTGACGGTATCGCCATGGGCCATGAGGGGATGAAATATTCCCTGGTGACCCGTGACTTGATTGCGGACTCCACGGAATGTATGGCTCTGGCCCATCAGTTTGACGCCCTGGTGATGGTTCCCAACTGTGATAAGAATGTCCCCGGCCTTCTGATGGCGGCGGCCCGCATCAACGTGCCGACGATTTTTGTGTCCGGCGGCCCCATGCTGGCCGGGCATGTCAAGGGACAGAAGAGAAGTCTGTCTTCCATGTTTGAGGCTGTGGGAGCTTATGCCGCCGGTTCCATGAACGAGGAGGATGTCTGTGAATTTGAGAATAAGGTATGCCCTACCTGCGGTTCCTGTTCCGGCATGTATACGGCCAACAGTATGAACTGTCTGACAGAGGTACTGGGCATGGGGTTGTCCGGGAACGGTACCATACCGGCAGTCTATTCGGATCGCCTGAAACTGGCCAAGCACGCCGGTATGCAGGTGATGGAGCTGCTGAAGAAAAATATACGGCCCCGGGATATCATGACAAAGGAAGCGATCATGAATGCCCTGACTGTGGATATGGCTCTTGGCTGCTCGACCAACAGTATGCTGCATTTGCCGGCCATCGCCCATGAGGTGGGATTTGATTTTGAGATCGGCTTTGCCAACGGCGTCAGCGAGAAGACTCCGAACCTCTGCCATCTGGCCCCGGCCGGCCCTACGTATATGGAGGATCTGAATGAGGCCGGAGGCGTGTATGCGGTTATGAAAGAGCTGACTAAATTAGATCTGTTGAATCTGGAATGTATGACCTGTACCGGGAAGACAGTGGGCCAGAATATTGCCGGCGCTGTGAATAGAAATCATGAGGTTATCCGTCCGGTGGAGGATCCCTATTCGGCCACCGGCGGTCTGGCAGTATTGAAAGGCAATATTGCTCCGGACGGAAGTGTGGTTAAGCAGTCGGCGGTGGCGCCGGAGATGTTGGTGCATGAGGGACCGGCCCGGGTGTTTGAATGCGAGGAAGATGCTATTGCGGCCATCAAGGGCGGCAGGATTGTGGCCGGCGACGTGGTGGTTATCCGCTACGAAGGCCCCAAAGGCGGCCCGGGTATGCGCGAGATGCTGAATCCCACTTCGGCCATTGCGGGCATGGGACTGGGTTCTTCGGTAGCCCTGATCACGGACGGCCGTTTTTCCGGCGCGTCCAGGGGAGCGTCTATCGGCCATGTATCTCCCGAGGCGGCGGTGGGCGGCCCTATCGCTCTGATCGAGGAGGGGGATATCATACAGATCAATATTCCCGAGAAAGCGCTGAACGTGGCTGTCAGCGATGAGGAGCTGGAGCAGCGCCGCGCTGCCTGGGAGCCGAAGGAGCCGAACGTAACCACCGGCTATCTGGCCCGTTATGCGCAGATGGTGACATCCGGAGCCCGGGGAGCTATTTTGCAGATGCCGAAATAAACCTGCATGCGCCCCATTGGCATGCCGCCATGCATCAAAGCCGGAACGGGCGCACCTGGCATCTCTGAATGGATGCCGCCTGTGGCGGCGAGTATAATAAAGCAGGACGAGGGATCCCCTGTTCCGGTGGGGGATCATGGACATATACAGGAGGATAATATGCAGTTAAACGGATCACAGATCATTATAGAATGCCTGAAAGAACAGGGCGTGGATACTGTCTTCGGGTATCCGGGCGGTACGATCCTGAACGTTTATGACGAATTATATAATCATCGTGAGGAGATCCATCATGTGCTGACTTCCCATGAGCAGGGAGCGGCCCATGCGGCGGACGGCTATGCCCGGGCGACGGGAAAAGTGGGCGTATGTATGGCCACCTCCGGCCCGGGGGCCACAAATCTGGTCACCGGTATTGCCACAGCTTATATGGATTCCATTCCGGTGGTGGCCATCACGGCGAACGTGGGCGTACCCCTTTTGGGAAAGGACAGTTTTCAGGAAGTGGATATCGCCGGTGTGACGATTCCGGTCACCAAGTACAGTATGATCGTCAAGGATGTGACCAAACTGGCGGACGCCGTTCGCCGTGCTTTTAAGATTGCTAAAAGCGGACGCCCCGGCCCGGTGCTGGTGGATGTGACCAAGGATGTGACGGCGGCCACGACCGAGTACACCTACCACAAACCGGAAGAGATCATGCCTGACATGAAAAATATTACCTCGGGAGATATGCAGAATGCCATTGACATGATTAACTCGGCGAAAAAGCCCATGATTTTTGTGGGCGGAGGCGCCGTATTGTCCGGTGCGGCCAGGGAAGTGACGGAGTTTGCCCATAAGATCCATGCGCCGGTCACTACCAGCCTGATGGGGCATGGCGTGTTTCCGGAGACGGATCCTTTGTTTACCGGTATGCTCGGTATGCACGGTACTAAGACATCCAATTATGCTGTGATGGAGTGCGATCTTCTGGTGGTCATAGGAGCCCGTTTCAGCGACAGGGTGACCGGCAACACGGCTACCTTTGCGAAGAAAGCACAGATCCTGCAGATTGATGTGGATCCGGCGGAGATTGACAAAAATGTGCTCGTGGATGCCAGCGTGATAGGGGATGTGCGGGTTGTGCTGCGGGAACTGAACCGCAGGCTGGAGCAGCTTGATCACACGGAATGGGTGAATTGGGTGGAGGACTGCTGTAAAAAGTATCCCCTGCGCTATAATAAAGACCTGTTAACCGGTCCCTACATCATCGAGGAGCTGTACAGGGTGACGAAGGGAGAGGCCATTGTCGTGACGGACGTAGGTCAGCATCAGATGTGGGCGGCCCAGTATTATAAATATACGAAGCCTAATACTTTTCTGACATCCGGAGGCCTGGGGACCATGGGCTATGGCCTGGGGGCTGCCATCGGTGCGAAGTTTGGCTGCCCTGACAAAGTGGTGGTCAATATTGCCGGTGACGGCTGTTTCCGCATGAATATGAATGAGATTGCTACTGCTTCCAGAAATGACCTTCCACTGGTGGAGATTATCGTCAATAATCATGTGCTGGGTATGGTGCGCCAGTGGCAGACTCTGTTCTACGGGCACCGGTATTCTCACACGATCCTTAATGATAAAGTGGATTTTGTGAAGGTGGCCGAGGGTCTGGGAGCCGTGGGTATGCGGGTGACAAAAAAGGAAGAAGTCGGCCCCGCCATCGAGAAAGCGATCGCTTTGAATACAACGGTGGTGATCGACTGCGTGATCGATTCTGACGATAAGGTGTTCCCCATGGTTCCGGCAGGGGCCTCTATCGAAACTGCTTTTGATGAAGAGGATTTGAATAATCAAGAATGATGTGACTGAGAAAGTGCCGAACAGTTAGGACGTAATGGAAATGTACCTCCGCCCACCCCGGGCAGGAGGTACATTTTTCTCGTACACAGCTGCAATTTTGGGATTTTGTAGATTTGGGTATGGAATTCCAAAAGAGATGAAATCGTATTGTGGTAAAGACAGAGCCGTTTTACTGCGGTGCTTATTATCCCCGTGCCTGTAGTATGTTGCTGTGCTTTTCAACGGCACCTTTGAGCAATTCCACATCATCGAATACTTTTTCCATCTGCTTGGCGTGATTCCGATAGCGGTCATAGGTAGACATGTAGCAGGATTCTAGTGTGTTTAACCGTGGAATGACATTATTTTCCAGCAGATCAACTTCAATGCGCTTGAGTCTGTAATTGATAGAAGCAAACATTTCG
>CAJUQO010000039.1:5736-30111 GCA_910588295.1 uncultured Lachnospiraceae bacterium
TCATGAGAATCCAGCCTTCTTTCGATAGAAGCAAATTTCTCGTCATGAGAATCCAGCCTTCTTTCGATAGAAGCAAATTTCTCGTCATGAGAATCCAATCTGCTCTCGATAGAATCCAGTCTGCCCTCGATGGAGTCGAGCCTGTTTTCAATAGAGTCGAATTTTTCTTCGAAAGGTTTCAATTTAAAATCCAGTCTGGAATCGACGAGATGAGAAATGGCGGCTAAATCTTCGTGGGTTAAGATCATGGTATTGTCCTCCTTTCCATTTTGTTGACAGTTTAACACATTTGAGTAAAGATGTCCACAAAAATGCAAATGTTTTCATCTGAAAAAGAAAAACCACCCATTGAAAATCCTTGATAAAAAGTATACAATGTAACGCGAGTGCATTTGACGATAACTTGAGGAGGTTATGAAAAAATGAGTCGAGTATATAATTTTTCCGCGGGCCCGGCGGTACTGCCGGAAGAAGTGCTGCGCGAGGTGCAGCAGGAGATGCTGGATTACCGGGGCAGCGGCCAGTCCGTGATGGAGATGAGCCACCGTTCCAGGGTTTTTGACGAAATCATTAAGGAAGCGGAGGCAGATCTGCGGGAGTTGATGGCGATTCCCGAGAACTATAAAGTTTTATTTTTGCAGGGCGGCGCTTCCCTGCAATTTGCCATGATTCCGATGAATCTGATGAAAAATAGAGTGGCCGATTATATTGTCACTGGCCAGTGGGCGAAAAAGGCATGGCAGGAGGCGCAGAAATATGGTAAAGCCGTGAAGATTGCATCCTCGGAGGATCAGACCTTTTCCTATATCCCGGACTGCTCTGACCTGCCTATTGATGATGATGCGGATTATGTATACATCTGCCAGAATAACACGATATACGGAACGGCGTTCAAGAAACTGCCGGATACCAAAGGGAAACTTCTCGTGGCGGACATTTCGTCCTGTTTCCTGTCCGAGCCTGTAGATGTGTCAAAGTATGGTATCCTCTACGGCGGCGTACAGAAAAACGTGGGCCCGGCGGGCATGGTGATCGCTATTGTCCGGGAGGATCTGATCACTGACGATGTGCTGGAGGGAACTCCCACCATGATGAAATATAAGACCCATGCCGATGCGGACTCTTTGTATAATACGCCGAACTGCTGGAGCATTTATGTCTGCGGCAAAGTATTTAAATGGCTGAAACAGATGGGCGGCCTGGAGGCGATGAGGGAGCGCAATGTGAAAAAAGCGGCGGTTCTCTATGATTTTCTGGACGAGAGCCGGATGTTTAGGGGAACAGTGAGAAAAGAGGACCGTTCTCTGATGAATGTGCCCTTTGTCACCGGGGATAAGGAGCTGGATGCCCGGTTTGTAAAGGAAGCCGAGGCGGCCGGGTTTATCAACCTGAAAGGCCACCGTTCCGTCGGCGGTATGCGGGCCAGCATTTATAATGCCATGCCCATGGAAGGCGTGGAGAAGCTGGCGGCGTTTATGAAAAAGTTTGAGGAGGAGAACCGCTAATGTATACCTATACCTGTTTAAATCCGCTCTCCCATGTGGGTACGGATAAATTTTCCAGGGCGTACAGCCAGGTAGATTCGATGGATGAGGCCCAGGCCGTCCTGGTGCGCAGCGCGTCCATGCTGGATATGGAGCTGCCGGAGAATCTGGTCTGTGTGGCCAGGGCCGGCGCCGGAGTCAATAATATTCCTCTGGATGCCTGTGCTGAGCAGGGGATTGTGGTGTTCAACACGCCGGGAGCCAACGCCAACGGCGTAAAAGAGATGGTCATTGCCGGTATGCTTCTGGCGTCCCGCGATATCGTCAGCGGTATTGAGTGGGTACGGCAAAACGCGGATCAGGACAATATCGGCAAGCTGGCGGAGAAACAGAAGAAAAAATTTGCCGGATGTGAGATCGCGGGAAAGAAGCTGGGGATCATCGGCCTGGGCGCCATCGGTGTGAAGGTGGCCAACACGGCCACCCATCTGGGTATGGAGGTCTACGGTTACGATCCCTACATATCTGTGGAGGCGGCCTGGAACCTGTCCAGGACTATTAAGCATATAGAGAATGTAGAGGATATCTATCGGGAGTGTGACTATATCACCATCCATGTGCCTCTGATGGACAGCACAAAGAATATGATCGACAAAAATGCCATTAAAATGATGAAGGATGAGGTGGTGCTTCTGAATTTCGCCCGGGATCTTCTGGTGGATGAGGCGGCTCTGGTGGAGGCCCTGAACGAGGGCAAGGTGAAAAAATATGTATCGGATTTTGCCAATCCCACTGTGGCCGGAGCCAATAATGTGCTGATTACGCCCCATCTGGGCGCTTCTACCCTGGAGTCGGAAGACAACTGCGCCCTGATGGCTGTGCAGGAGGTTCGCGATTATCTGGAAAACGGGAATATCCATAATTCCGTCAATTATCCTGCCTGTGATTTCGGTGTGTGTACCACCGCCGGACGGCTGGCGATCTGCCATAAAAATGTAGTGCATATGATCAATAAATTCACGAAAGTTATCGGTGATATGGGATTGAATATTGCCACCATGACCAACAAGAGCAAAAATGATTATGCCTACACGGTTATCGATGTGGAGTCCCCCCTGAATGAGGATATTGCCGGTCGCCTCAGGGAAATCAAGGGTGTTTTGAAGGTCAGGATCGTAAAATAAGCCGGAAAACGGGCGGTCAGCCTGTCTGAACCGCCGGCGAAGGAGGAATGTATGGCGCAGATTAAACCGTTTTGCGGTATCCGTCCCCGCCGGGATCTGGCGGAACGGATCGCGGCACTGCCGTATGATGTATACAGCCGAGGGGAAGCCAGGAAAGAGGTGGAGAGAGAACCGCTTTCATTTCTGAAAGTTGACCGGGCGGAAACGCAGTTTCCTCCCGGTACGGATATTTACGAGGCGTGTGTCTATGAGAAGGCCAGGGATACCCTGGCGCAGATGCTCCGCGAGGGAGAGTTTGTCCGTGACGATGCGGCCTGTTATTATCTGTATGAGCAGAATATGGCGGGTCATCGCCAGACGGGGATCGTTGGCTGCGCCTCTATTGACGACTATATAGGTCAGACAATCAAGAAACACGAAAATACCCGGGAGGAGAAAGAGCGGGATCGTTTCCGCCATATTGATATCTGCGGTATGCAGACGGGCCCGATCTTCCTGGCCTATCGGGCTGACGCGACTCTTAAAGCTCTGGTGGCGGAAGCGAAAACGGCGGAACCGGAGACGGCTTTTTGTTCTCCCGACGGTGTGGGGCATCGGATATGGGTGATCCGTGACGGGGAGCGGATAGAGAAGATCCGCAGGCTGTTTGCGGGAATAGACAGTATTTATATTGCCGACGGGCACCATCGCGCCGCTTCGGCGGTGAAGGTGGGATTGAAACGGCGCGGGGAGCATCCGGGCTGCGATGGTTCGGAGCCGTTTAACTATTTTCTTTCTGTATTGTTTCCCGATGATGAATTGCAGATTCTGGATTATAACCGGGTGATCTTGGATACGGGAGGGCTGGAGCCTGGGGAACTGCCGAACCAGATACGGGAGAAATTTACGGTGGAAGGGCCCTTTACCCATGCCGTGCGCCCGTCCGGTAAAGGAGAGTTCAGTCTGTATGACGCGTCCGGGTGGTACCGCCTTAAGATCCGGCCGGAGTACAGATCCGATGATCCGGTGGAGGGGCTGGATGTGTCTATCCTCCAGAAAGAAGTACTGGAACCCATATTCCATATAGAGGATCCCAGGATAGATCCGCGGATCGATTTCGTGGGCGGTATCCGTGGGCTTGAGGAGCTGGAGCGGCGTGTACACCGGGATGCGGGGGCGGCTTTTGCCCTGTATCCCACATCCATCGGAGAACTCTTTGCCGTGGCGGATGCGGGCCGGTTGATGCCGCCCAAATCCACCTGGTTTGAGCCCAAGCTGCGGAGCGGGCTGTTTTTACATAGTCTGGAAGATTGAAAAACGGGTGACTGTTCAGCACAGTTACAAAAACGGTATGATTGCAAAGGTACTGAACAGTTAATGAAACGGTAGGAGGAACGAGTATGCTGGTAAAGCAATATAAAGACATGTTGGGTGCCAAGTCGGTGATCAGGGAGATCTCCGAGTACGGCGGACGCAGGGCGAAGGAGATCGGCTATGAGAACGTATTTGACTACAGTCTGGGTAATCCGTCTGTGCCCACCCCTGCGGCGTTTAATGATGAGCTGATTCGCCTGGTGAAGGAGGAAGGGATGACGGGGCTGCACGGCTACAGCCCGTCTCTGGGTATTGATTATGTGCGGGAGGCCATTGCGGATTCTCTGAACCGGAGATTCGGGATGGCCTACACGAAGGATCATATTTTCCCAACCAGCGGCTGCGCGGCAGCCCTCACCCATGCGTTTCATCTGGTGACGGTGCCGGGGGATACGGTGCTGACCTTTGCGCCCTATTTTCCGGAATACCACCCTTACGTGGATCTTACGGGAGCGCGTCTCAAGGTAGTGCCGCCGGATGTAAAAAATTTTCAGGTGGATTTTGAAAAATTTGAGGAGGCTCTCACGCCGGATGTGATGGCTCTTCTGGTCAATACGCCTAACAATCCATCGGGAACGGTGCTCACACCGGAGACGCTGACAACCATGGCGGATATTCTGAAACGCAAGGAGAAAGAGTTTGGCCATGACATATACCTGATCTCTGACGAGCCTTACAGGGAGATTGTATTTGCCGGTGTGGATGCCCCCTACGTGGCGAAATATTATGACAAGACGATCACCTGCTATTCGTTCAGCAAATCGGTATCTCTGCCGGGAGAGCGTATCGGTTATGTGGCTATCGCGCCGGAGTGTCCCGAGGCAGAGACCATGATCCAGATGTGCGGTCAGATCTCCCGCGGCGTGGGACATAACTGTCCCTCTTCGCTGATCCAGAGAGCCGTCGTAAGCGTACTGGATATGACCAGCGATCTTTCCGTTTATGAAAAGAATATGAATATTCTGTATAAAGAGCTGACCGGTTTGGGATTTTCTATCGTTAAACCCAGCGGTACCTTCTACATGTTCCCCCAAGCGCTGGAGGAGGACGCGAAGGTATTTGCCCAGAAAGCGCTGAAATATGATCTGCTGCTGGTACCCGGCGATACGTTTGAATGCCCGGGATATTTCCGTATTGCCTACTGTATTGACACGGAAAAGGTGGAGCGTTCTCTCGATGCCTTCCGTCGTTTTGTGAAAACGGAATACAGGATGTAAGGTAATCATACAGGAAAAGTTGAAAAAATCATGTAAAAAATATACAATTATAGGTTTCGCCGGAAAAGTAAATTGATTAATTTGTTTTATGGGCAACTTCAACAGAAAAAAATAAGTATGCCAAAAAAAGTATTATAATTGTGTATTCCTAACCCCCGGATAACGTGAAATGGGTGAGTCAGTTTGACGCGGAAAAACCTGTGAAATGTGAACGCAAATAGGGTTAGGGATTGACTTTTCCGCAGTTTTCTATTATGATGCATTTGTTAAGTACCTGATAGGAGAGAATCAGTATGAAAAAAGAACAGGTTATAGTATCCAACGCTATAGAAAAAGAACATTCCCTTGCACATCTTGTTCAAATTGCCTGCAAGTATGACAGTAGAATCAGTATAGCATATGATAATAAGACGTTGAATGCCAAGAGCATTATCGGAGTTATGTCCCTGAACCCGCAGGTTGGTTCAGCACTTATTATCACGGCAGAAGGGGCAGACGAGGAAGAAGCGATCAGAGAAATTATTGATTATCTCCAATAAGTATCAAAGGTCATGAAACGGAGGAGCAGGATTATGGCAGAAAATAAGAAAGTAAATACAGAGAAAGAAACAGATATTAGCGAGCCCTTGAAGAAGGGGGCGCAGGAAGCAATGGAAGCGGCTACGGAAGCCGTGGAAGTGGTGAAGAAGACGGCAAGGAAGACCGGCAGAAGGGCTAAGAAGGCGGCTACCACAGCGAAAAAGACTGTGGAGGAGAAATCCGCGACAGCGAAGGAGGCTGCGGCTGAGACGGTGGAAGCCGTGAAAAAGACAGCGAAGGAGACGGCTGCCAGCGTGAAGAAGACGGCTAAGAAAGAGTATACAAAGGCAGCCCTGAAGGAGACATATATTCAGGCGGACGGCCGTGAGTATAAGGAGAGTGAGATCCTGGCAAAGGTAGAGCAGGCATATATGGATGCCGGAAACAAACTCACTTCCATGAAATCTCTCCAGCTTTATATCAAGCCGGAAGATAACGCCGCATATTATGTGATTAATGCGGAGGTTACAGGAAAGGTAGATTTGTAATCGAATAGAGGAAGGCATGAAAGAGAGCTGAAAGGAACATCCGATGGGGTAAAATGTTCCCTTCAGCTTTTTTGATTTCCTCAAAAGGGATATAAAAAAGCCCTGAGAAAATCTCAGGGCTTTTTACCAGAGCCGATATGCGGATTCGAACCGCAGACCTACGCATTACGAGAGGGTATGAGGCCGTTTTCCCGCATAGCGTAACGCAGGAAAACGGCTAAAACACTGGATTTGTTCTCCTGCGTCCTCTAACTGTCCGTAAATTCCGGTAGACAAATGGTAGACAGGATAACGTGGCGGATCATGGGAGCAGCATTTTCTCCAGTTCGTCGGAGGCGCCCCTGTCCATTTCCTTCAGGAATTCCGCATAGATGTTCATTGTGGTGCTGGTGCTGGCGTGGCCCAGCCGGCCGGACACCGTGCGCACGTCCACGCCGCGGCTGATCAGCAGCGTGGCCGCCGTGTGCCGGAGCCCGTGCAGCGGTATTTCCGGAAGCTCCGGCGCCCCGGGGGCGCGGTTGGCGTTGTAATTCTTTATAATCCGGCGGAAAGCCTGGTAGGGTGTGTCAAGGCCCATCCGTGATCCGTCCCACCGGATAAAAACAGAATCATCCCCGGCCCACTGGGTACCGATCGCCAGCCGGTAACGCAGCTGCTGGGTTTTCCATTGCAGGGCGATCTCCAGCACCGCCTTGGGAAGGGCCAGGATGCGCGTGGAGCCCTTCGTCTTGGTTTCTTTGATGATCGTCTGTCCGTCTGCCCTACAGCAGCTTTTGGTGACGCTTAAAGAGCAGCTATTAAAATCAATGTCCGGCCAGGTGAGGGCGATCAGCTCGCCCCGCCGGCATCCGGTGAACATGGCGAGATAGAAGAAAAGCTTCAGCTGTAGTGATATCTGGTGTTCGGACTGGTAGCCCTGGACATGTCCGCCCGCCCTGGATCTGGCCCCGTACTCATAGATGAGCGGGTTGTCAAGGGCCTTTAGGAAAATCTCGGCCTGTTCCTGGTTGAAGCACATGGTTTTCGGCTCGGGCGCGGCGCCGCCCTGGATCTGCACCCTGTCCATGGGGTTTGAGGGGATCAGGTTCCACCGGACGGCCTGGGACAGCATGGCGGACAGTACCGCCGTGCGGCGCCGCACCGTACCGGGGGACAGTACGCCGGGTTTCCCCCGAAGAGGCGTCCGCGTCATGGCGTTTACGTATTCCTGAAGGAAAAGCGGGTTCAGGTTCCCAATGGGCATATGGCCGAAGTCATGGGTGAATATCTTTATGGCCGCCCGGGTGCTTTCCAGCGTCCGGGGGGCCTGGAAGACCTCCGCGTACTCCTTCAGGTATTTTCCTGCGTACAGCTCAAAGGTGAGCTTTTCCCCGTCCAGGATCTGGCCGGTTTTCACCTTCTTTTCAAATTCCGCCGCGAAAGCCTCCGCTTCCTTGAGCAGGGACTTTTCCGTTTTCCTGTGTCCCCTGGCCGTGACCGGATCTGGCCGGAAGGTGGCCGATTTGGTGATTTTCCGGTACTGGCTGTCCCGGCCCAGGCTGACCGTAACCAGGTAGGAACTGCCCCGTTTTTTGATTGACGCCATGGTGATGCCTCCTTTGGCTGTATTTTTGCTTGCAATCCCTGGAGACATAGTATATACTGGGCTCGTATGAGATCGGTGTATGTAACCAGGGAAATAGCGCCTTATCTTGCCAGGATGGGGGCGCTATTTCTATATGTTTTTCTTGAAAACCCCCGAAGCATGTTATATAATATGCTTAACAAGGCAGCCGACAGGTAGCGCTACCTACCCGTCCCGGCGAAATAGTAAGCTAAGAAATAGCCATCTACTTTTCCAAGGAGCAGGACGGCTATTTCTTACTTTTCAGAATCAGAATTTCGACTATTAAAAGCCCCGTGGTCAATATAACCATGAATTCTTCATATGTACTCATAATGATCACCTTCTTTCCGCAAGACTCGGAACGGGTGAGAGCACGTCCCCGGCTGCCCGGTTAAACATATTAAATTTTTCTTGAAAACCCCCGAAGCATGTTATATAATATGCTTAGCAAGGGATCCACTGGCCAGTGTACGCCTGGCCGTTGGAAAATGGTTAAAAAATAGCGCCTGTATTTTCCGGTACGAGGGCGCTATTTTTTGCGTGTAACATAGATTGCAAGGCTTGCTACAGCACAAAGCATAATCACAAACTGAAATAAATCAGGATATGTAATCATTGGCACCGACCCCCTTTCTTTTGTAAGGCGGCCGACATAACACCCCAGCGGATCCCCAGCTAAGCATATTAAATTTTCCTTGCATTCCTCACAAACCCATGGTAGGATATAGGCACCATGGCAAAGGCCTGTGTAGGGAATGGCATAAAAATTCCTTTCAAATTTTCTTGAAAAATAGCGTCTCATCTTTGCAGGATCGGGGGCGCTATTTTTTTCGCATTATATCATGCATCGCCATATCTGGGAAGGGGGGGGATTCAGCCCCCTTCTTCTGTTGGTGCTTTATCTTGCAGTTTAACTAGTTCTTTAATCTGTTCCAAAGCATAATCTTGGAATTCGGGACGTAATGACTGAAATATCTTCATAGCCTCATCGTACTTACTAATTTCTTTCGGAGAATTATTAAACATTTCACCTTCTCCCGTTTCTAGCCAATGGGCATTCACGTCATATTGCTGGCACATGTGTTTAATTAGCAATTCTTTAGGTGCTACACGACCATATTCTATATTGCTTATCACGTCACGGCTAACGCCCAACCTTTCCCCGAACTCTCTCTGGGATAGTTTTAAAATTTTACGAACAGTTTTTATTCTGTCAGTCAATGTATCACCTCCTTCTTGTAGAACAAATCCATGATACAACACAATTTTAAAACTGTCAACACAACAAATCAGATATAAAGTGTTGACAACACAAAAATGGCATGATATATTGAGCTTATAACACATGAACGGTAATGGAGGGTGTGGTTATGACACAAGAAAATATGAGAAAAAATAGGAAGTCTGAGTTTGATGCTATGTTTTGGAGCCTGAATGATAAAGGACAAGAGGCAACCATCACTGTTTTAAAGTCACTCAGTTTTGCGCAATCAGTAATGGAACCGAGTGAAAATGAATTGCGCCCGCGCAAAGAGAGGGGAAGATCATGAGAGTACATATCGACGTATATCTTACCGAGGAGCAGCACAACAGTCTTATCGCTGCTCTGGAAGAGAATATCAAGCGGATCAGGATGAACGTGCAGGACTGTAGGGAGCTGGTGCAGGGCCCTGATGATAATGTCGGGCAGCGTCTTGTAGGCTACTGGGAAGAAAAGGAAAAAGTGGCGCTGCAGACTATGGGTATTTTCCGTGGATGCGGTGATCCGGAAAGGGGCCGAAATGAAAAAGTATAAATTTACCGGCGAGAAAAGGGAATACAGGCATGACTGGGAAACCGTAGTGTTGCGGCGGATCCGGGCGGTCCGGAATTTTGGCAGCGTAAAGAAGGGCGACGTTGGCGGCTGGATCGAGGGCGAGGACAACCTGTCCCATGAAGGCGACGCCTGGGTGAGCGGCGACGCCTGTATATTTGGCCGGACCCAGGTGTACGGCGACGCCTGGATATATGGAAACGCCCAAGTGTACGGTACAGCCCGGGTGTTTGGTGATGCCTGGGTGTTTGGGAATGCTAAAGTATATGGTGATGCCCGGGTGTCTGGAGATGCCATGGTCTATGGGAACGCAATTGTATATAAAAGCGCCATTATAAGCGGGGCAGTCAAAATATATGACACAGCCTGGGTATGCGGCCATGCCTATATATCCGGAAAGGCTGAGATATTCGGCGACGCCTGGGTGTTCGGGAATGCGGAAGTATTTGATGACGCCCAGGTAGCCGGGAATGCCTGGGTATGCGGCAACGCCCGTATTTGCGGCGGCGCCGTGATCCACGGGAAAGCCCTGGTAAGCGAGGGGATCAGGATCAACGGAGGGGAGCGCACATGAAGGAGCAGGACATGGGAAAATACATAGACCTTGTAGAAAGGCGGCGTCAGATCGCCGAGCAGAACGAAGCGGGCCAGAATCCGGAATATGCCCGGGAAATTGAGGAGATCGATCAGGAGCTTGAGGCCGTCCGGAAGCGGGTAGACCTGGAGGCGAAGCTCCGGAATGAGCTTAATGAGCTTGCGGCGGCGTCCAGGATCCCCCGGATGATGACCATAAAGGCGGCATCGCTCCAGACGGGCCTGAGTTATGATTATATCCGGAAATTGTGCGCCCAGGGGAAGATCATCTATATCCGGGCAGGGTCAAAGTTCCTGGTCAACCTGGACCGGCTGATAGAATACCTGAATGTGGGGGATGCGGGAGCAGGACAGTAGGAGGGGGAAAATGGCAATACGCAGGATGTTTTCTAAAAAAATCACTAATTCGGCCCGGTTCCTGAAGATGCCGGCGTCGTCCAGGCTGCTGTATTATGACCTGGGCATGGCGGCGGACGATGACGGGGTTGTGGAGGCTTTCACAGTCCTTAAAATGTCCTCGGCCTCCGAGGATGACCTGGAGATCCTGGTCAACAGGGGGTTCCTCACACTGCTGAACGAGGATTACGTGGCCTATATTGAGGACTGGCGGGAAAATAACTATATCCGGAATGACCGGTACCAGGAAAGCATATATATAGACCTCCTGGAGGCGTACCTGGGCGACCGGAAAGCCGCAGGCGGGCAGGAAAGCCCACAGAGGCCCACGGACGGGCAGGAAGCTCACCAGGAGCCCCCAGCCGGGCAGGAAGCCAGTAAAGAACCATCAGGCGGGCAGGAGGCCGTACAGCCCCCAGAACCCGCCCAAAAACCCGTACAGCTGCCATTGCGGAACGGGTCATCCTATGAGGTGCCGCCGGATAAGGCCGCTGACCTGGCCGCTGCTTTCCCCGGCGTCGACGTGGCGGACGAGCTGAAGCGGATGGCCCTTTGGTTCAGCGCCAACCCGGGGAAACGCCGGGAAAGGAAGGACATGGAGCAGTTCATCCGCCGGTGGCTTGGCCGGGCCAGGAGCAGGCCGGAAAAGAAAGGCGGCCGCCAGGCGCGGGCCGGCACATCCAACCGGTTCAATAATTTCCAGCAGCGCGAATATGACTATAAGGAACTGGAGAAAGAACTTTTGCAGGCAGGGAAATCATAAGCCCGGGCCGCAGGCTGCAACTGGTTTACCAATGTGAAAACGGAGGTATCCCAGTTATAGCCTGTGCCTGGGTTAGTTTTTGCTAATATCAGTTAGTCAGGAGACGCCATTTATGGCGTCTCCTGCCATTTTTGCGGTCGACCGCCGGTATACCCGGTCAGCCAGCGGTATACCTGGTCAACCGCCGGTATACCTGGTCAACCAACGGTATACCATCGGTAGTACAACGGTTGACCGCAAAAAAAGCCCCGGTATACCGCCGGTTGACCGCAAAAACGGAAAGGCTGCGTAAATGCTGGCTTCCCTGTTTCCGGATCCGGCGTCTGGTATACCGCAGGTATCCCCAGGTTAGGGTAGACAATAAACAATAAACAATTATATATACGCGCGTGCGCGCGCGAGGCAAAAATCTCTGTAGGTTTTTCGATTTCAAACCGATAAACATATATACGCGCATGGCAAAAAAACAGCCGTCATTTCAAATGCGGCCTGTCCAAAATGGTGTGCATATTTTTATGCAATATCCGCCCGTACCATGAAGGGGCCGGGGGATCCGTGGTATAATCAGCAAAAAGGATGTATGGCTATGGGAAAAATAAGTGAAAAGGTTAAAAAAGCATCCGTGAGGCTTTTTGAGGCGCGTATATCAGAAAAAGGCCGGGACGGATCCGGGCCTGCAGGGAATGGCGCACTTCCAGAAGTACAGTGCTGCAGCATTTACAGCACGGTTGAAGGATGCGTATTAGCAAACTGTTTGGAAAAAACGGCGCTTATGAGGGCAGAATATGCATTTGCCGCCCTTCCGGGCGAAATAAAGCGGATGCTTTCATTTGCGCCGGAAAAAGGGGAATTTAAAGCGCGTGCCGACTTGTGGGGGGCAGTATTAAAGCCGGTTCTGCCAGGCCGCAAATATGATTCCGCCATGCAGGCGATAAATAGATGGTATATCCATATCCTTGACATGGAGCTGGTAAAGGGGTGGGAAGACAATGGAAAACACAGGTGAAAACCTGGAAACAGGACAGGGGCAGTATATTACAGAGGGCGGCGAAAAACTGTATACCCAGGCGGAAGTAAACCAGCTGTTCAGCGATGCCGCGCAAGATGAAAAAAACCAGTTCGCCCTACGGATAGACGCAAAGCTGAAAGAGCTGGCCAGACGTGAAGCCGAGCTGGCCGTGCTGGAATCAGGGATAAAAAAACGTGAGGATATTCTTACGGAGCGGGAACGGAAAATCGCTGAAGGCGAAGCGCTTTCCGGACGTGAGGCCGACCTGGCCAGCCGCGAGGCCAAGCTGGCCCAAAAGGAGGAAACGGAACGCCTGTACAACGCGGCGCATTATGAGCTGCAGAAAAAAGGCATACCGGAAGAATTTGCCGACATCATCGACAGGACCTCCGATGTGGTGATACAGGCCGCCGTACACCGGCTGGGAGACATTTTAGAGGACATGAAGCTGATCCGGTATGCGGTCGAGGGGAACAGCAAGCTGCGGAGGCTTGAAGAATTAGGCGACAACCTGGAAGGGGACGGCGGCCTGCAGATGCGGCGGATCTTCGCAGAGGACGGGGGCCGGATCCGGAAAGATAACCGGCTGCTGCGCAAAATATTCGGATTGAAAGGACGGTAAGATATGGCAATAGAATTAGCTGAAAAATATTTAGGGTATGTGGACGAGCAGTTTAGCGCGGTATCCAGGATCTCCATGATAACGAACCATGATTTTTCCTTCCAGGGCGCCCACTCCGTGAAGATCTATAAAGTCTCCACGGGGCAGATGCAAGATTATGGCAGGGAGGGCGCGGCTGAGGGGAATATTTCCCGCTACGGCGCCGTTGAGAGCCTGGACGCGACGACGGAAACCTTCGAGCTAAAGAAAGACAGGTCTTTTACTTTTGTCCTGGACGCCCTGGACATGGACGAGACACAGCAGGCCCTGTCTGCGGCATCCGCCCTCGCCCGGCAGATCCGGGAGGTGGCGATCCCGGAAGTGGATACCTATACCCTGGGCGTGATCTGCGCGGGGGCCGGCACAAAGCCCGCCGCGGTGGCCCTGACAAAAGACAACATCTATGGGGAAATCATCAAAGGAAGCCGTGAACTGGACAACGCCGAAGCCCCGGAAAGCGGCCGGGTGCTCCTGGTGACGCCGGACATATACTACATCATGAAGCAGTGCAAGGATATCGTCATGGAAACGGATATCGGCAATGATATGAGGGTGCGCGGCGTAGTGTCCAACCTGGACGGCATGACCGTGGCCAAGGTGCCCGCCAACCGGCTGCCAAAAGGGTTTGGCTTCCTGATCGCCCATCCCTGCGCCACGGTGGCCCCGGTGAAGCTGGAGAGCTACCGGACCCACCAGGACCCGCCCGGGATCAGCGGCGTACTGTGCGAGGGGCGGGTCGTCTATGATGCCTTTGTCCTGGACAACAAAAAGAAAGCAATCTACTATCAGGCCCAGCCGGTGACGACGCAGGGGGATGGAAAAGGTGACCAGGGATAAGCTGGAAACATACAGGAGCAAAAAAGCCGAGATAGAGGAACTCCATGAGCTCCAGGATGGCGGCGGGGCGGGCGACGCCGCTGCATCCGCCAGACGGAAAATTATGGCGGGCCGTCTGCTGAAGGAATGCCATGAGGTAGAGCAGTGGGTTGACAATATCCAGGATGACCGGACGCGGCGGGTAGTCAGGCTGTATTTTTTGCAGGGAGTGAAACAGCGCCAGATCGCCCGGAAACTGTACCTGAGCCAGTCTTCCGTGAGCCGTATCATATCCGATGCGGCAGAATTGTAGGGGAGGGGCGGCCGGAAAAGTTTCACGAACGTCCCATCTGACCACACCTGCCCTAATCCTTACGCAAAATTCTAAATATCTTCAAAAAGTTGGCAGCGGTGAGGCGGCAGCATGACAAACGAACAGATTGTGGCTATGATCCAGGCCGGTGACGACGTGGCCGGCAATATGGCCCGCCTCTGGGAGCAGAACAGGGCTTTCATCGCCATGATGGCCCGGAAGTTCCACGGGTATGAGGAGCAGGAAGACCTGCAGCAGCAGGGTTATATTGCCCTGTGTGACGCTGTGGACGGCTACAGGGCGGCGGAAGGCGTCCCCTTTATCAATTATGCCGCCCCATGGATCCAAAGCGGAATGTCCCGTTATATCGAAAAATGCAGCCGCCTGATCCGGCTGCCGGCGGACAGGTCGGCGGCGGTGATGCGGTATAAAAAGCTGTGCCGGATGTATGAGGCGTCCCTGGGCCGCGGGCCTACGGAGTGGGAAGTGTCCCGTTCCCTGGAGATCAGCCGGGAACAGGCCCGGGATTTGGTAAAGAACGGATCCATACAGCAGATCGGGAGCCTGGACAAACCTATACAGGAGGACGAGGGGGAAACTTCCCTGGCCGATATGGTGGCCGATGGCAGGGATTCCCAAGGGGAAGTATTGGACCAGATCCAACAGGAGCAGCTCAAAAAAGTGCTCTGGCCCATGGTGGACGAGCTGGATCCGGATCAGGCTGCTGTGATCCGGATGCGTTACCAGGAGGAAAAATCATTCCGTGAGATTGGGGAGGCACTGGGGATCCCGGAGAAGCGGGCCCGCCAGGAAGAACTAAAAGGGCTGCACCAACTGGGGAAACCCCACCACCGTGCAGCCCTGGCCCCATACCTGTACGACTACATAGATACCGAGGCCCGGAAGGGGAACGGCGCGGGGCAGTTCAGGAGGACATGGACAAGCAGCACGGAACGGGTTGCCCTATCGTTGCTTAACAACCTAAAACTTTGGTAGACAAATGGTAGACAATTTGCAAAATAGCCACCCTTCGAGGGTGGCTATAGTTTTGCCTGGAAACAAAAAAAGCCTTTAAAACCAAGGCTTTTCCTGCGAGCCGATATGCGGATTCGAACCGCAGACCTACGCATTACGAGTGCGTCGCACTACCTACTGTGCTATATCGGCCTAAACAAGTACATATTATACCGTATTTTGAAAATAATGCAAGTAGAGAATTGTATTTTTTTGAAAAATATAATAATATAGCTAATGAAAAGTAGCTGATCTTTTTATTTGATTCAAAATATACAAAATAACTTGCGGAGGATGGTGTGCTATGAGAGAGATTACGGAACAGTATGCAAGACTGATTGAGGAGGAGATGGCGGAAACGGTATTGTCTGCCAACCGCATTAAGGATTACGTGGAAAATTCGCCGTTGGCTTATATGAATCGTTGTGTAAAGACCCTGCAGATTCCCAAGGTATTCAGCGAGGAGGAAGTACGTGTCTTTGAAGGAGTGGTGGAGACGATGTACAGGATCGCCGGCAAAGTGATCCGCCGGTACATCGACTATCCGGATTACAGAAAGCTGTTTCCCTTTTCAAAAGAACTGGAGGAGCTGATCCTGGTTCCCAATTTGTACGACAGTGTACTGCCGATTGCCCGTTTTGATATATTTTACCATGAGGACACGGAGGATTTCGTGTTTTGTGAGATCAATACGGACGGAACCAGCGCTATGAATGAGGATCGAATTCTGAACCAGGCGCTGAAATATAATAACATCCATCAGCGGATGCGGGATTACTATGATTTCCGTACTTTTGAACTGTTTGACAGCTGGGTGGATACCTGTATGTCTCTGTACCGGACATATAAAAAGGGTGTGGAGCAGCCTTATATTGCCATTGTGGACTTTATGTATCACACGACCATGCGGGAGCTGGAGGAGTTTAAAAGGCGGTTTGAGGCCTTTGGTTATAAGTCGGAGATCTGTGAGATACGGAATCTGACTTATGAAGACGGCGTGCTGTATTCGCCCACGGGCCATCCGATTGATCTGATCTATCGTCGGGCTGTAACAACGGATGTTTTGCAGAATTATCGGGAGGTACAGCCTTTTATCCGGGCGGCGCTGGATCAGAATGTCTGCCTGATAGGTTCTTTCTGTACCCAGATCATCCATACAAAATGGTTTTTCAAAGTAATCCATGACGCGGGGACGCAGGCGTTTCTGACAGAGGAAGAAAAAGATTTTGTAAAAAGGCATATCCCGTTTACCAATCTGCTGGACCGGCGTTTCTGCAGCCAGCGGGAGATCGTGGAGGACAAGGATCGCTGGATTTTAAAACCCATGGATTCCTATGCTTCCCAGGGCGTTTTTGCCGGGGTGGATTTTAACCGGTATACCTGGGAGGAGATTGTGGATCGGTATTTCAATAACAATTACATTTATCAGGAATATCATTCGCCCTACCGCTCCGTGAACGGGGATTATACCAGCGCAAATGTGGAGGCAAAGCCTTATACCAATATGACGGGACTGTTTGTCTATAACGGCCGGCTGGCTGGTCTGTACTCCCGTATGTCCGACGGCGGTATCATATCCTCCCAGTACAATGAAAAAACGGTGCCCACACTGGTGGCGTCCAGGAAAACGGGGGTGGCATTTGGGGATGAACTGTGAAACCTGTGTCTACTATGTCTATGATGAGGAGGGCGGATATTACGGGTGTGATGTGGATATGGACGAGGATGATTACGGACGGCTGGTATCGGGCGGGACGCGTTTCTGCCCGTACTACCAGCTTGATGATGAATACCGCATTGTGCGGAAACAGATGTAGATGCTTTTTGTGCGGATAAGCAGATGAAAATACGCACACGAAATTCTGCCCCATGGAAAATGGGGTATGCCAGGGAGGTAACAGATGATGATACAGGAAGTAGTCCGGGCCGTGCGTTCCTGTGCGGCTATATTGTTGGAGGCGGAGCGGATCGATGCGAAGGTCATGGCCAAGGAGGGCCACGCCAACTATGTGACGGCCTATGATAAACAGGTGCAGGAAGCCTTAAGGGAGCGGCTTCTTGCCATCCTGCCGGAGTCGGTTTTTGTAGGCGAGGAGGAGGACGTCCACCGTTCCATTGAGAAAGGATATGCGTTCATCGTGGATCCGATTGACGGCACCTCGAACTTTATTAAACAATACCGCTGCAGCTGCATTTCCGTGGGGATCACCAAGGACGGAGAGCGGGTCGGCGGCGTGGTCTATAACCCGTATACGGATGAACTTTATCAGGCGGAAAAGGGAAAGGGAGCTTACAGAAACGGCGAGCCCATCCATGTCTCGGCGGACGCTCTGGCGGACAGCCTGGTGGCCTTTGGCACGGCGCCTTATTATGAGGGGCTCTGCGACCGTTCCTTTGCCCTGGCCAGAGAGTATTGTATGAAAGCGGTGGATGTGCGGCGCAGCGGTACGGCGGCCCTGGATCTGTGCCAGGTGGCCTGCGGCAGGAACGGCATGTTTTTTGAGCTGCGGCTGCAGCCCTGGGATTTTGCGGCGGGTTCCCTGATCGTGGAGGAGGCGGGCGGGATCGTTGTCAACGAGGACGGCGGTGTGCCGGATCTGTCAAGCCCCACTTCCGTGTTCGCCATGAATGCGGTGATCTATGAGGAGTGGAAGAAGGAAAAAATGCGGTAATTTCCCACATTATAAACAAATATAAAGTAATACTTCCCAAAACATGAATAATAAATCATAATAGTGAATAAAAACTAAACAAATTATAAAATCAGTATTGAAATGTGACCTGTCTGGTGATATAATTGCTACGCTTAAAAAAATATTTTTGGAGAGATACATGCAGTATACCAGACAGGAAGCGTTGGCAAAGCTTTTAAAGAGCTACGAATCTTACTACAATATCATCCTGGCCGATGAGGGGCAGAAGCCCCTTGCGGCCCGGTGTGAGTTCTATGAGCACTCTCAGAAATATGTGCTGTCAAAAAAAGCAGAGCTCTGGTCTGCGGACTGCGAGGAGTTTATCTATCTGTTTGACATTCCCCATCTGACAAAAGAAAAATACGAGGAATGCCGGGATTATGCCTACGAGGACGGTATAGGCCGGATGCATATAGGGCCGGGGCATATGTATTCCTACATCACGCCGATTTTTCTGTGTGATTCCTGTGATGAGGATGCCAGAAAGGCGCTGAAAAAGTGCCGGATCTATAAAAGTTTTCATTTTTCACTGCACGGTTGGATGGACTTTCATACTGCGTTGGCGGATCTCGGCTCCGGCCGGGTGGAGGCCAACCGGAATGGCAGAAGTGTGGCGAAAATTTTGAAAAAAGTACTATTTCAATCTAAGAAGTAAAGGAGAGATTCAGAATGAATGCATTAGTACTGTTAATCATCAGCGTTGCCATCCTGGTCTGCGGTTACATCTTCTACGGCGGATGGCTCTGTAGGCAGTGGGGCGTCGGTGAAGGTGACAAACCCACGCCGGCCCATACCATGGAGGATGGTGTAGACTATGTTCCGGCCAGGACTCCGGTTCTTATGGGACATCATTTTTCATCTATTGCGGGTGCTGGCCCGATCACCGGTCCTATCGGCGCGGCCATGTTCGGATGGCTGCCTGTGACCCTTTGGATTTTAGTCGGAGGTATTTTCTTCGGCGGCGTACATGACTTTGGCGCCCTGGTCGCATCGATCCGTCACAATGGACAGTCCATCGGTGAGATTATTTCCGCCAATATGAGCCGTCGTGCGAAACGACTGTTTCTGATTTTTGCCTACCTGACCCTGATCCTGGTGGTGGCCGCCTTTGCATCTATCGTGGCGTCTACTTTCGGTGCACAGGTTAACGAGGAAGGAGCCATAGATATTGCGGGCAGCGCATCCAACGCTTCCGTGGCTATGGTATCCCTGCTGTTTATCGTGATTGCCATTGTTTTTGGTTTCTTTGTATACCGCAGAAATGCGCCGATGCTGGTTTCTACGATTCTTGGCATTGTCGCTATCGTTGTCTGTATGGCCATCGGTATGAATTTCCATCCGTTCTATCTGACTGCCAATCAGTGGATGGTCATCGTGGGTATCTATATCGCCATCGCTTCGGTGACACCGGTGTGGATTCTCCTGCAGCCCCGTGATTATCTGAGTTCATTTTTGCTGTACGCCATGCTGGCTATTGCTGTCGTCGGTGTGGTAGGCGCCCATCCGAATATGGATGCGTTCCCGGCCTTTGAAGGTTTTGCCATAACCAATGACAGCGGAACCCAGCTTCTGTTCCCGGTGTTGTTCACTACGGTTGCCTGCGGCGCTATCTCCGGTTTCCATTCATTGGTTTCCTCTGGAACTACGTCCAAGCAGTTAGATAAAGAGACTGATGCGAAACCTATCGCTTATGGCGGTATGCTTTTGGAATGTGTGCTGGCAGTGCTGACGCTGTGTGCGATCGCCTATGCGCGGACAAATGGCCATACAAACGGGGCCACCGATATTTTTGCCGGCGGTATTGCCGGTATGGTAGCCAGTATCCCCGGTCTGGCAGGGCTTGAAAATATGCTGTATACCCTGCTGATCCTTACATATTCCGCTTTCTGTCTGACGTCTCTGGATACGGCCACCCGTCTGGCGCGTTTCATGTTCCAGGAGTTCTGGCTGGAGCCGGGAGAGACGGCCAAGGACGTGAAAGAGGGCTGGAAAAAGATCATGGTCAACCCGTATGTGGCGACAATCATCACGGTGATTCTGGGTATTCTGCTTGGTATGACGGGATACAGCAAAATCTGGGGATTATTCGGTGCAGCTAACCAGCTTCTGGCAGGCCTTGGCCTTCTGGCTGTTGCCACATGGCTTGGCAATATCGGCAAGAATAATAAGATGTTCCTGCTCCCCATGGCCTTCATGATGGTGGTGACGATCTGTTCTTTGGCCCTTACCGTAAAGAATCAGGTAGCTTTGATCTCAGCGGGTGGCGCCGACTGGGGCCCCTATGCACAGGCGATCCTGGGCGTACTGCTGATCGTGCTGGCTGTGATCTTGGTAATTGAAGGTGTGCAGACCCTTTTTGGGAAAAGTAAAAAAGCTGCATAGGGCAGTATAGTATGCGCGTGCCGGTAAAAAAGCGGGACAGGCGCGCAGACTTTTTGAGCCGCCGCAATCCGTAGTTCAGGGAATGCGGCGGCTTTGTTTTTCTTCATTTTCCCATTGCCAAAGAATGGAATGTGTGATATTCTATACAGGAATAATGGAATAGCAGATTGAGTGCCCGCAGACGTGGACTGTATGGTTCGATGTGCGGGAAAGAGGGAATCAGGTGAGAATCCTGAGCGATCCGGTCACTGTAACAGGGAAGTCCGGTTTCAACATGCCATTGCGGCCGTGCGCCGTGAGAAGGGGAAACCGGGACATTGATCCTGAAGCCAGGAAACCTGCTCAATATGGGACGAGATGGAGCTTCCGAAGAAAGCGACATCTGAAATACATTTTCTTATGAAAGTGTATTTTTTGATGCCTGCTCTTAGCAGGTTTTTTTATGTCTCCCATTATGTCATACTGTGGCCGGCCTGAAGGCGGTGCACAAGAAAACAAAAGGAGAAATAGGAAATGAAGAAAAAACAGATTGTAGAAAAACTGGCGGCGGTTTTGCTGGCGGCGGGAATGGCGGTGAGCGCGGCCGCCTGTGGTTCTTCCGGCAGCAGCGGGGATGCCGGGCGGAAAGACACGCAGCAGATCAAAGAGGAAAACCAGATATCGTCCGGCGTTTCACAGGCGGACAGCGGCGGCAAGGCGGCGGAGACTTCCTCCGGGGCGGTGGAATCCTCTGCGTCCGAAACTTCCAGTACTGCTTCTGAGACGGACAGTTCCGAAACGGCATCGGAAGCGGAAACCGGAAAAAAGACGGAATATCCCCTGACCATAACCACCTATGATTCCGAGGGCAATGAGATAGAGACCACTTACGAGAAAGCGCCGGAGAAGGTTCTGGCCGTATACCAGGGATGTATCGAAACCATGTTGGCCCTGGGATTGGAGGATCGCATGGCAGCGGCGGCGGGCCTGGACAATGAGGTGCCCGAGGAGTTGAAAAGTGCTTTTTCCAAAGTGGAGTATCTGGACGAATTTACCCCGTCCCTGGAGACCGTCACCATGATGGAGCCGGATATGATCTTTTCCTGGGGATCCATTTTCGGTGAGAAGACTCTGGGAAGCGTGACGGATTGGGTGGACAAAGGCTGCAACACCTATTACAGCTCCAATACCCGGCCGGGCAGCGATACGGAGACGAGAAACCGGACACTGGAAAACGAGTATACAGATATCTTGAATATCGGTCTGATCTTCGATGTACAGGATCAAGCGGAGGCTATTGTGGCGGATATCAAAGGGGTCATTGACCAAACCATAGAAGCTACCAAGGATCTGGAGGAAAGGCCCAGCGTACTAATCCTGGAGCCTCTGGGAGATTCCATCACCAACTATGGCGCGTCCAGCCTGGGCGGCGATATGGTGACAAAGCTGGGCGCGCAGCTTGCCAATCCCGATGCGAAGACCGTGGGCAAGGAGGATATCATCGCGGCCAATCCGGACGTGATCTTTGTGGTCTACATGCCCTATGCCGGCGATGATCCGGAGACGGTGAAAGAAACCCAGCTTGCCACGATCCGGGATGACGAGGCCCTGCAGAGCCTGGATGCGGTGAAAAACGGCCGGATCGTTCCGATCATGCTGAGCGAGATGTATGCCAGCGCCACGCGCACCCAGGATGGGATTGAGCATTTTGCCGCGGGTCTGTATCCGGAACTGAATCAGTAGAGGGCAGAGGGTCATGGAGAAACAGGAGGTTTCAAACAAAAAGGCAGATGTATTTCATACATCTCTGTTTATGCTGGCGCTGATCCTTCTGGCGGCGGGCCTGATGCTCTCTGTCATGACGGCCATCACCTTCGGAAATGCGGATATCTCGCTGAAAGATGTGTACGGCGTGGTGGGCTGTGAAGTGCTGAAGATGAAGCGGTTTTCGGAGTTCTCGGAGGGGTCGGTTCACGATGTGGTGTGGCTGATCCGTTTTCCAAGGGTAATGCTGGCCCTGGCTGTGGGGATGGGGCTGTCCGTCTGTGGTGTTGTGATGCAGGCGATCGTCAAAAATCCCCTGGCTGACCCGTACATTCTGGGTGTTTCTTCCGGCGCTTCCCTGGGCGCCACTTTTGCGATCATGCTGGGTGTGGGGAGCTTTCTCGGCGGAAATTTTGTGGGGATCATAGCCTTTGTGGGGGCCATGATCACTTCCTTCATGGTCATGGCCATAGCAAATATGGGAGGCAGGGCCAACGCGGGAAAACTGATCCTGGCCGGTACGGCGGTGAGCTCGGTCTGTTCCGCTTTTTCCAGTTTTATTATTTTTATCGTCAACGATAACAATGCCACGGCGGAAGTGATGCGCTGGACGATGGGAAGTCTGTCGGGGGCGGACGGGGCCCGGGCGGCGGTGATCCTGCCGGTGGTTCTGGTCTGCACCCTGATCTTCTGGACGCAGTACAGAAGCCTGAACCTGATGCTTTTGGGCGATGAGGTGTCCATCACTCTGGGGACGAACCTGCATAAAAACCGGACGGTGTATTTGATCCTCTCTTCGGTGATCGTGGGCGCCGCGGTCTATGCCGCGGGGATGATCGGCTTTGTGGGCCTGGTGATCCCCCATGTGATCCGTATCCTCTTTGGCACGGATCATAAGCGGCTGATACCGCTGAGCGCTTTGCTGGGAAGTATTTTTCTGATCTGGGCGGATGTGGCCAGCCGCATCATTTTGAAAAACGCGGAGATGCCCATCGGTATCCTGGTATCCCTGATCGGGGCGCCCTGCTTCATCTATCTGCTGGTGAAACGTTCCTATGGATTTGGGGGTGGAAGGTCATGAATATATCGTCGGAGGATATCCGTCTGTCCTATGATACCGCCGAAATCCTGAAAGGTGTTTCCCTACAAGCGGGGGATAAGGAATTTGTGGGACTCATCGGGCCCAACGGCAGCGGGAAGTCCACGCTGCTCAAATGTATATACCGGGTGCTTAGCCCGGGAGGCGGATGCGTCTATCTGGACGTGGAACCGCTGAACAGTCTGAGCTACAAAGAGTCTGCCAGGAGAATGGCGGTGGTGGCCCAGCACAATTATTATAATTTTGATTTTTCCGTCAGGGAAGTCGTGCTCATGGGACGCTCGCCCCACAAGAGGGCCATGGAGCGGGATAATGCCCTGGATTACACTATTGTGAAGGAGGCGCTGGAAAAAGTAGGAATGCTGGCCTTTGCTGACCGCAATTTTTCCACTCTGTCCGGCGGCGAGCAGCAGAGGGTGATCCTGGCGCGGGCCCTGGCCCAGCAGACTCCCTGTCTGATCTTGGACGAGCCCACCAATCACCTGGATATCACTCATCAGCTTCAGCTTCTGCGGATTGTAAAAACGCTGGATACCACGGTGATAGCGGCTATCCATGATCTGAATATCGCGGCTATGTTCTGTGACAGGATCTATGTGCTGCAGAAAGGGAAAATAGTCGGTGGAGGCGTTCCCGGAGAAGTACTGACTCGGGAAATGATACAGCAGATCTATCATGTGGATAGTGAGATTGTCAAAGACAGCAAGGGGAGGACGCATATCCTATTTGTTTGACCAGAAGTTCCAGAGGTGCAGGATAGATATGGCTTTCTTTTCTTTGGTGATTCATATATAATAAGGTGCATGGGCAGTTGCCCATGCATTTTTTGATGCCATACTATGCGGAATTGTGCTGGCGGCAGCTTTTTAATGTGTGACACCAGGGGACAGCCGATATGTAAAATCCCCGGATTGAGATATTGATCCGAATGGCGGACGACGTGTGCTGGTGAAGGATTCTGTCGATCATGAAATGGCTGGGTGTGTTTTTTGGTTTGGCTGAAAACAGCTTGCCGCGACGAAAAAAGAATATACCGCAGAGCAGTGTAAGTGCTGGCGAAGAGACGAAATGAAACATAACTTCTCGGAATCTCAATGAATGAGATTCTAATCAAAGATTGACAACTGAATATCGTGCAGGAAAAGAAATTAGAGAAAAATGGACATAA
>CAJUQO010000040.1 GCA_910588295.1 uncultured Lachnospiraceae bacterium
ACAGATGGTTCAGCAAAGAGGGCTATATTCATAAAAGTTGTAAAGTGGTGTATAAGTAGTAAATTTGATTAATCGAATATTGTTTATCATTCCCGTATGCCGGGCATGATGGCCGATTTTATGCCGAGTTCTTGACAATGAGCTTCAACCCTATTGTTAGCAATTGCAAACATTTTACTAAAAATCCAGGGTTATCTAAGGCTGACAGAGATGATATTTTGATTGACCGAAATTAGTCCGAAAGTGCTTTTAATCCTTGCTTTTGCTTGACTTGGATTAACATATAATGGCAGATGATAGAACAGGTGTTCGATTCTCCTAAGCGATAGGTCGGAGGTTCGAATCCTCTCAGGGAGTTTAAAAACCTGGGACACGCAATAGCCGTCAGTGTCCCAGGCTTTTTCTATTGATTTTTTGTCATGTATGTTTTAGTATGGTGCATCTCTCAATGAAATATGGCGGCCGGCCATATCGTTTAAGTTTCCATCTTTGCTTTCCAGTCAGCTTCCTTAAATCCCACCAGCACATAGTCGTCGGCAATGACCAGGGGCCTCTTGACCAGCATGCCATTCGTAGCCAGGAGATTGTACTGTTCCTCCTCTGTCATGTCCGGCAGTTTATTTTTTAACTGCATTTCTTTGTAGAGCATACCACTGGTATTGAAATATTTTTTCAGAGGAAGGCCGCTTTTCTTGTGCCACGCCTTTAATTCTTCTGCCGTGGGATTGTCATCTTTGATATGGCGGTCTGTGTATTTAATGTGGTTGTCATCCAGCCATTTTTTCGCTTTCTGGCAGGTGGTACATTTGGGGTATTCAATAAATAACATGATATGCCTCCTTTAAGTAAAATGATTACCCTGTTTTTTTATGACTTATGCACAGTACACGGAGCATTTGTGGATAAGTCGGAGAATACAGGCGAAAACTATTTCCGTAATCCGGCCTGTATGACCCGGCTGCGAACATGATCATTTAAGATCCTTCGGAGCTTTTCCATTTTTTCTTTTGTATCGGGATTTGTGTAAGGAATCCGCCCGATAATCCGATCCACATATCGTTCCTCTTGAATAATGGAAAAGGTTTCCGTAAAATTGATATCAAAAAAATAGGCTAAGTAGGATACCCAGTAATCCATCTTTGTCCTGCGTTCCCTGGAAGGGATGGATTCGTGATTCAGGCAGGTCTTCCAGATCCTGTCGGAAATTTCCTGTTTTCCCACTTTGTCGCCGTCCATATCCAGCAGAACCCGGACAGGATCTTCCAGTTTTACCCTGCAGTTATCCAGCTTGTCGGCATCCCGGATCAGCTTTGCGTGAAGCAGCGTTCTCTCATCTTCAATCGTTCCCACGGAAAAATCGCTGTGCCGGGCGATTGCTTCCCGGATTATATCATCCCAGGTATCTTCTTTAATAAACTGCCGGATCATCTGCCGGCTGCCAAAGAGCAGACCGGCGCCATAGGCGGCGTGATCCATGGCAGCCGGTTCGAAGCTGTCAAAGACTCTGACCTGTTCAAACCGACCGATATCATGCAGTAAAGCGATCAACTTGGCCAATTGTCGGTCCTCCTCGTCTAGTTCCATCCGGCGCGCGATCTCTGTAGCACAACGGACAACACCGTTAGTATGGATGATTTTCAGCCTGATCTTTTCATTTTCCGCATCGAACCGTTTCAGATAACAGGAAAAGCTTTTTTGGGCGTGAGTAATATCAATCATAAGATATCGTTCCTTTATTGTGTCACGATTATGTAGCTTTTTAGCGTTTATTTTTGTGCTTTTTCATCCCATACCGGCACGTCTGTTCCGGCTATCCCGGAGGTGAAGGGCGTGCCGTCTTGTTTCTCAAAATGATCGGTGGCCCGTCTGACATAGGAAAAACCAAGATACAGCAGCGGGATGTTGCAGTAGGCTATCAGGATGTTGGCGAAGTCTGAGAGATCCCACAGGGAACCCAGATCCATACCCGCGATGCTGGTCAATACGCCGAAGGATACTACTACCAGACAGAGAATACGGATTACCAGAACGAAGGATCTGCTGGTGGAGATCCGGCTGGCGCAGATCTCGGTGAAGGAGATAAAGCCCAGCAGACAGGTGAAGGCAAAGAGGCCGAAACAAATGGAGATCAGCAGGGAGACGGCGGTATTGAAGGCCGTACCGGGGGCCAGTTCCGTGGCGGAGGCCAGATACTTGGGCAGTTTGCCCAGATCAAACCAGGCTGCCGCGCTGTCGGTCAGCCAGACGCGGCCCATGATTACTACGAAACCTGTCAGAGTACAAATGACGATGGTATCCAGGAATACGCCGATGGCCTGGACACAGCCCTGGTCGCAGGGATGGGCGGCGTCAGCGGCGGCGGCGGGCATAGTAATCGTACCCTGGCCGGCTTCGTTGGACATCAATCCGCGTTTAACACCCTGAATCAAAGCAACGCCAAAGGCTCCGCCGAACACGGCTTCAGGGTTAAAAGCTTCCGTAAATACGGCATAGAAAAACCAGGGAATCCGGGTAAAGTTCACAGCGATCAGTACCAATACGGTGATTACATAAATGACGGCCATGATGGGAACCAGGACGTCCGTGACTTTTGTCACTTTGCGAATACCACCCCGGGAGATAGCGATCATGGCCACGATCAATACTGCAAAGGCAATCCAGTAGAGGGCGGAGGTGGTGGGAATAGTCTTCCCCGTAATGGTTTCGGCAATCTGTCCCACCGAGGAGACGGTGTTGAATCCCTGGGCCGGAAAACACAGAAGGGCATAAACGATATACATCAGAGACAGGATTACGCCGGCCACAGCCGATCCATTTAAGAGACGTTTTCCGTAAAATGCCAAGCCGCCCACATACTCGTCATTTCTTTTTTCTTTGAAGATCTGTGCCAGGGTGGATTCCGTGTAGGCGGTAGCCATACCGAAGAAGGCAGAGATCCACATCCAGAACAGGGCGCCGGGGCCGCCGATGGAGATAGCGCCGGTGACGCCCAGGATATTGCCGGGCCCCACCCGCATGGCTGTAGAAAGGAAAAAGGCAGCCAGGGGAGTGATGCCGGTCTGGGCGGCCTTGCTGGCCTTTAAGACGTGCAGCCCGTGGCGGAAGCGGCGGATCTGGATAAAGCGGAGCTTACAGGTAAAGAAGATACCGGAGCCCAGGAGCAGGATGATGGCCAGAGAAAAATTCCCCAAGATCGGTATGGAGCTGTACCAGGAAAAATTGGCCGGAAAGTCCCAGAACAGGTCGGAGATGGCCTGGATCCGGGAACAGACCGCGTTTATAGCGTCAAACAATGCTTGCATATGCAGTTCCTCTCTTTCTTCAAGTACTTCAAGTATACTATGGTTCGGGGACGGTTACAACAAAAAGCGGCGATATCGCGGATCTGGGGGCAAAGAATAGAACTACCTAACAGATAAATTATCAGAATTGTTGTAAAAAATGTAATATTTCAAAAAATACATGCGGAATTAACTATATATAGACAGAAAAAAGCACAAAAAATATGAAAAAAATTGAAAATAATGGTTGACAAATCGTATTTCTCGATGTACAATAGGTACATCAAAACAAAGAACGAAGCACATAACAAAGATAGAGGAAATTTATTCCGGGCAGGTGAAGCCGCAGACGTTAGATGGGTTCGGTTCTTAGAAAACGGAGGATGGGCCAATGGCTTGATTAGTTTAATTCTTAATTCATTGAAACCACTGCACAGTGTTTACATAGATGTAACGAGAGGGGCTGGTGGAATATGAGAGGGAAGGGAAAATCGCCATAGCACATTGAAAACAAAATAAGAGTAAAGGAGGATAACAGAATGAAGCTTCAGATTGACAGTTAAAGAGCTACTCGATCATCGGCATTGAGATCGGGTAGCTCTTTTTTATATGCAAAATAATAATATTGTGCGGAAAAAATGCAAAAAACTTATCGCCGGGAATGACGTTAAAAAGTGCGGAAAATTTAAAATATTTGTGGAAAGTTTGAAATTTTTTCTTTATAATGGGGAATACATATCACATTAAAAGAAAGGTAAGAAATACAATGGAAAAAAAGAGAGGACATTTTACTGGTTCCATCGGATTTGTGCTGGCGGCGGCAGGCAGTGCGGTGGGGCTGGGTAATATCTGGCGATTCCCCTATCTGGCGGCGAAGGACGGGGGCGGGCTGTTTCTGCTGGTCTATCTGATCCTGGCGCTGACTTTCGGCTTTGCCCTGCTGACCACGGAGATATCCATCGGGCGCAAAACGAAACAGAGTCCGTTGACAGCTTATAAACATCTGAATAAAAAATGGGGATTTCTTGGCATTTTTTCCTGTCTGGTGCCGATGATCATCATGCCTTATTACTGTGTAATCGGTGGTTGGGTGGTGAAATACTTTATCGCTTTTCTGACCGGACAGGGAGAGGCAGCGGCGGCGGACGGCTATTTCACCGGGTTTATCACCCAGAATGTATCCCCGATCGTTTTTATGGTGATCTTTTTGCTGATGGCGGCGCTGGTGGTGTATCTCGGCGTGGATAAAGGTATTGAAAAATGTTCTCGGGTGCTGATGCCTCTTCTGCTGGTTATGATCATCGGCATTTCTCTGTTTGCGCTGACGGTCAGCCATACGGACGAATCCGGTGTGACCAGAACAGGACTGGACGGACTAGCTGTCTATGTCATTCCTGATTTTACCGGCCTGACGTTAGGTAAGCTCCTGCAGGTGATCATGGACGCTCTGGGACAGCTTTTCTTTTCGCTGAGTGTGGCCATGGGTATCATGATTGCCTATGGCTCTTATGTGAAGGATGACACGGATCTGGGAAAATCGATCAACCGGATTGAGTTTTTCGATACGCTGGTGGCATTTCTGGCCGGTCTGATGATTGTTCCGGCGGTGTATATGTTTATGGGGCGGGAAGGTATGTCCGCGGGTCCCAGCCTGATGTTTGTGACGCTGCCCAAGATCTTTGCGGCTATGGGCGGTATGGGTATCGTGATTGGCATCATCTTTTTCCTGGTGGTGCTGTTTGCGGCGGTGACGTCGGCTGTGTCCATACTGGAGGCCATTGTTTCCAGTTTTATGGATCATTTCCATATCTCCAGGAAGAAGTCCTGTATTTTAAATACGCTGATTTCACTGGCCCTGGCAGTGGTGGTATGTCTGGGATACAATGTTCTGTATTTTGAGCTGGAGCTGCCCAACGGTTCGGTGGCGCAGATCCTGGATGTGATGGACTACATCAGCAACAGTATTCTGATGCCGCTGGTGGCCTTTGCTACCTGTATCCTGGTGGGCTGGGTGCTGACACCCAAGACTGTTATAGAGGAGGTAGAAAAGGGAGGCTGTCGTTTCGGACGTAAAGGCCTGTATGTGCTGATGATCCGCTTTGTGGCTCCGATCATGCTGTTTATCCTGCTTTTGCAGTCTTCAGGAATCCTGGGCTGATCTTTTCAATAATATATGGACGGGCCATGCCGTTTTTGAGCGGCAGAGCCCGTTTTTTATGTTCAAAATACCCGATAATTTTATTTTTGCGTAACTTTTAGCCTGTATCTGTTATACTATAAATACTGTATGAATATGTTTCGGGCCGGAGCGCTTGCTGCCGGTACCGGACGGTTGCTGTATTTTACGCCAGAAAGGATGAATGCAAATGAATCATGCGATAACAGGAATAATAATACCTTTTGCGGGTACGACGCTGGGAGCTGCTATGGTTTTCTTTTTGAAAAATGAAATGAGCGCAGGATTTCAGAAGCTGCTGCTGGGTTTTGCCTCAGGAGTGATGATCGCCGCTTCGATCTGGTCTCTTTTGATACCTTCCATCGATCAGGTCGAGAAGGCCGGCGGAATTGCCTGGATGCCGGCTTCAGTGGGATTTATGATCGGTATAGCTTTTCTACTGCTTTTAGATAGCCTGATCCCCCATCTTCATCAGGATGCCGAGGAGGCGGAAGGACTTCCGGTGAAGATTCAGAAAAATACCATGCTGTTTTTGGCCGTAACGATCCACAACATTCCTGAGGGGATGGCAGTAGGTGTGGTTTTTGCCGGAATGCTCTCAGGGGATACGGATATTTCCGTGGCGGCTGCCTTTGCACTGGCTGTAGGTATCGCTATTCAGAACTTTCCTGAGGGGGCCATCGTCTCCATGCCGATGCGGAGTCAGGGCCATTCCTGTACAAAAGCTTTTCTCTACGGGGCGGGTTCCGGTGTGGTGGAGCCTGTGGCGGCGTTTCTGACCGTGGCCCTGACCGGGATCATGGTGCCGATATTGCCCTATCTGCTGGCCTTTGCCGCCGGAGCCATGATTTATGTGGTGGTGGAGGAGCTGATCCCCGAACTGCAGAGCGGAGGGCATTCCAATATCGGTATCATCGGCGTAGCCGTGGGTTTTGTGTTGATGATGATTCTGGATGTAGCTTTGGGCTGAGGGGAATACAGATTATGAATGAGAGAAAAAAAGATCAGGAGAAGAACGATGGATTGTATCTAAAAAGAATCGCCCGTATACGCAGCGATTTTCCCACAAAATTCGGCATTCCCAGGCAGAGCGGGCTGGTACCGGAGCTTCGGGCGAAGATCGTGTTTGAGCCGGAATACCGCCGCAGAGAGGCCCTGGAGGGGCTGGAGGGCTATTCCCATATCTGGCTGATATGGGAGTTTTCTGAGGCTGTGCGGGAAGGATGGTCCGCCACGGTGCGCCCGCCCCGGCTGGGAGGCAATACCCGCAGGGGTGTATTTGCCACCCGATCCCCTTTCCGTCCAAACGCACTGGGGCTGTCCTGTGTAGAGCTTGCCGCCATATCCGAAGAACCAGGAGAAGGTATGGTTCTGTGGGTGTCGGGCGCCGACCTCATGGACGGTACGCCGATCTATGATATCAAACCCTATCTTCCTTTTGCGGATGCTTATCCCCAGGCCTGGGCGGGATTTGCCGGGGAGGTGGAGAATTATCATCTGGAGGTGGATTTTCCCCGGAGCCTGCAGTCCGCCTTTTCCGGGGAACAGGTGCAGGCCCTTATAAAACTGCTGGCCGCGGATCCCCGCCCGGCTTACCAGAGGGATCCGGAACGTATCTATGGGATGCCTTTTGCAGGGAAAGATATACGTTTCCGGGTGGCGGACGGACGTCTGACCGTACAGGAGATCATGGATTTATAATTTTCCCCTGTTCCCGGGCTGCACTTTCTGGTATAATGTTACATCAGATGTGGCTGCGAAAAATATGGGCAGTTTGGCAATTGTTTTTTGCACACCTGAATCATATTCTTACGGTTTGCACGAAGCCGCGCAGATCCGTTGAAGAGTTACGGGGAAATACAGTATGGATTATATAGTATTTGACCTGGAGTGGAACCAGTGTCCTTACGGTAAAGGGCGGGAGAATGAAAAGCTTCCTTTTGAGATTATTGAGATAGGCGCTATCAAGCTCAACGGACAGATGGAGGCGGTGGATGAGTACCATTGCCTGATCCAGCCCGTCGTGTATAAAAAACTGCATCACCGCACCCAGGAAATTATTGGCCTGGATATGAAGACGCTGGAGCAGGGAGCGCCCTTTTATAAAGCCGTCCGCAAATTTTTGAAATGGTGCGGCGAGGACTACAGGTTTTGTACCTGGGGAACCATGGATCTCAGTGAATTGCAGAGAAATATGAAATATTACGGGCTTCTGGGACTGCTGCACGGACCGATAAAATATTACGATGTGCAGAAGCTGTTCAGCCGTTCCTTTGAGGATGGGGTGAGCCGCAGGTCGTTGGAATACGGCGTAGATCATTTGGGTATAGAGAAACAGGCAGGTTTTCACAGGGCCCTGGCGGATGCCCGGTATACCGCGGAGATATTGAAGCGGGTGGATGCCCACGTGAGGGGTACCTACTATTCCATCGATTGCTATCAGAGCCCCCGTCAGCGTTCGGAGGAGATCTATGTGGTTTATGAGGATTATTCCAAATACGTATCCCGGGAATTCTCCTCGAAGGAGGAAGCCATGACGGACAGGGAGGTGGTCAGCAGCCGTTGCGTCTACTGTAACCGGAGCTCCCGCAAGAAGATCCGCTGGTTTTCTATGAACTCCAGGAATTATTACTGCCTGGCTTATTGCCCGGAGCATGGGCTTTTAAAGGGCAAGGTCCGGATGCGCAGAAATGATAATGATAATTTTTATGTGGTCAAAACCATTAAGGCGGTGAACGAGGACGGAGCGATGCAGGTCCGCGAGAAACAGCGCATGATGCGTCTGCGCCGGAGACGGAAGCGGGCCCATGAGGCCATAGCAAAATAAAATAGAGAAATTAAAAAACAGCTGAAACTTTTTCGGCTGTTTTTTTATCTAATTAAGAGAAAGGATGAAGTAAACGGTATCTTTTTTTCGTTACTATCATTAAAAGGGAATAAGAGTAAAGGAGGCGGCGCCAATATGGTGTGGACAAGAATGAGAATGACCGGGCGGTATCTGTGGATGGCTTGTATAGCACTGGCAATTATATTACCGGCGGTATGGCTGCTGCCGGTTATGCAGACTCCCCGGATAGGGATGCCCCGGGCGGAGGAGGTTCGATATGTCAGGGTGCTGGACGGAAGTACGGGAAAAAGCTTTACTGTGGAAAATCTGGAACAGATCCGAACAATCCTTGGTTGTCTGCCCGGAAAGGCAGGAATGGGAAAGAGTATGCCGGGCAGCGGTTTTCTCCTGGAATTTGTCTGCCGCGGCGGTCGGGGAGTCGTGCGATATGTGCTGAACGAGTCCTTAACACCTCAATCAATGAGAAACCACAGGTATTGTGAAGAGTACCTGCGGTTTTTGGACGCGGGGAGAGCTAATCGCTCTCCCCTATTTTATGCGCATCATCGGTAATATCGTTTGCCGGAATATCGTCTATGCCTGTGTCCTCTTCGTCGGCAGGATTTGTACTGATTTCCGCTTCATCGGCGGAATTTGTACTGGTCTTCGCTTCATCGGCAGATGCCTTTTCTTTCGCCTCCCTGCGGCTTTTTTTATATTTATATCTGCGCCAGGCGCGGCGCAGGGAAGTAATCAAGAGGACTAAGTAAAATAATAAAGCTACCACCAATATGGCTAATACGCCGCGCTGCCAGGTCTGCAAACCGTTGAAAAGGGATATTTTCATGGATTCCGGATTTTTATTATCCTTCTGTCTATCTGTCTGCAGTTTATCAGAAGTGTTTTCAGCCAGCGCGGCCTGTTCTCTTGAAACTGTACGGGATGCGGCGGAATCGGCCAGAGAAATATCCCGCAGAAGATTCGGAATCGTCGTGGAGACAGTTCCCAAGGGAGTATCCCCCAGGCTGTAGCTGCAAATGATCTTGTCGTCCTGCATTGTAGTGGCTGCCGTCAATTCTTTCAATTTCATTCCCTTTGGCACAGTTACGTACTGCCCCGCCGTATCGTTGTCTGTATTACAGGACGTGTGAAGAAAAAGACTGGGAAAGAGCAGATCATTTCCCTTGTAGCCCCCGGCCCAGACTTCTTTGTTTTTGAAATTGTCAAAGCCGTAATCCAGAAGCTTGGCTGTGTCATAATAGTACTGCGCGCCGTTCGTCCGCAGGCTGACGCAGACAAGATTTCGTTTGCCTTTTGTGGCAAAAGTCACCAGCGTATTCAGGGCAGCCTGGGTAAAACCGGTCTTTCCACCTACGGCATATTCATAATAGTAGGGTTCGTTGGATTTAAGCATCTTGTGATGTTGGTTCAGGTGGCGCTCGTCGCCGCTCATATTGGTAGTGCCGATGGTCCAGGTCAGTGTACCGCAGACCTGACGGAAGGTCTCATTTTTAAAAGCGGCCTGGGCGATCAGAGCCATATCGTGGGCGGTGGTTTTGTGCTTTTTGTTGGGCAAACCGTTGGGATTGGCAAAATGGGTATGGGTGCAGCCCAGTTCGATGGCCTTTTCATTCATCAGTTTGACAAAATCTTTTACGCTGCCGGAGATATGTTCGGCTACGGCCAGACAAACCTCGTTGGCGGATTCCAGCATCATGCCGTAAAGGCAGTCTTCCATGGAAAGCACTTCGTCTTCACGGATACCGATGTGGGTACTGTCCCGCTCGATCCCCCAGATGGCGTCATGAGAAAAGTAGACTCTTTCGTCCAGGCTGCAGTTCTCGACAGCCAGGAGGGCGGTCATGACCTTGGTGATACTGGCCGGATAGAGTTCTTCGTCGATATTTTTTGCGTAAAGAACAGCCCCGGTGTCGATATCCAGGACGATGGCAGACTGGGCGTACACCTGGGGTCCCTGGGGCCAGTCTTTTATCTCATTAGATTGAATAGGCTTGGCGTAGTTGATCTCCATCTCGGTGGGCTGCGCCTGCCCGCCCTCCGTGGCCGTTACCGTCAGAGGAACGGCCCATGCGGAGACCGCCATGGCGAAACCAAGGGCTATGGTTAAGATTCTTTTTTTCATATTCATAGAAATTCTCCCGTTTCTAGCCTCCTATTATAATAGTTTTTGCGGCTGGCTGCAACTATTAAAAAGCAGTTGTGCGTAAATGAAATTTTGGATATAATAAAACTTGGATGTTTAAAAATGATACGAGAATTCATAATTAACAGCTATCGTGGATTGAATAGGCTGGAATTAAAAGATCTGAATAAAATAAATGTATTTGCAGGGCCCAATAATTGTGGCAAAACCTCAATACTGGAAGCGGTAATATTGTCCGGGTTGTTTGATGATGTGGATTTACTTGTGGATACATTGGTGTCGAGATATCATGGTTTTTCTCCAGAGTATTTTGATTCCCTGTTTCCTATTGGGGCAGAACCGGTTATTTGTCTTAAGTCAAGATTGGATGACGCAGAAAAGTTATTGCATACGCATTTATTATATGAAAAAAACCAGATTATTAACAAAGATGAAGAAACCAGTAAGTCCATGGTTTTTGAATTGCGTTTTTTATATGGTTATGATGGTATAAATGAAGAGGAAGATCAGGATAAATTTTTTGTTCGTTTTGAAGAAGAGAATAATGGTTATAAAGTAGGAATGGGCAAATCCCCCAATAATGTATTGAATCTACAGATTCCATGCAAATTTATATCTTTTTCTCGTTTTAACAGTTCGGCACGGTTGGTCAGGGATATAGATCAGATTTTGGATCAAAACATGCGCCGGGAGCTGTTAGAAATTTTGAAAATTTTTGATGATAGAATTGTTAATTTCGAAATTGTGGGAAAAGACAGAACGATTAAATTATTCAGAGAAAATCAAAATATACCATTAACGCTGTTTGACTATGGGAATGGCATGTACAAAGCCTTTTTTATTGCGACATCGGCTTTATTGGCTCAGGATGGAATTTTGCTTGTAGATGAAATCGAAGCTGGTATCCATAATAAGGCATTAAAGGATTTTATAGGAAAACTATTGCAGGTTTGCATCAAAAAAAATGTTCAGGTTTTTATGACAACATATAGTTTGGAAGCAATAGACATAGTTTTGAGTGATTGTCAGTATAGATTGGATGATTTAGCTGTTTATCATATCCGAAATAAAGAAAAAAAGACTTTAGCCAGAAGATACAGTGGGAAAAAATTATTAAATTTACGGAATGAGATTGGATTTGATGTGCGATGAGCGTGATTAGATTTTATGTTTTAGTTGCGGAAGGCGTTACAGATTGTTCTTTTCTGGAAGCGATTTTAGAAAAATATCTGGGGTTTGTACAGTATGAAAATATAAAAGAATTACCTCCCTTGTTTTTTGAAATGATCGGTACGTATCCATTGGCTACAGGAGAGCTTCGAAGACAGGACAGTCCCACCTTTTATTACAGAAATGAGATAGGGATAGCAGTGAAACAAGCCGGAGGATGTAGTCAGATTCCTGTTAAGGTCGGTCTTTTGGCAAATATAATAGATAAATTAGATGTCTATGAGGATTTTGGCGGCTTTTTGATTTTTTGCGACACAGATTTGCATACAAAAGAAGAAATCCGGGAAGAATTTAAGAAAAAATTTTTAAAGAATGATATTCTCTTTGATGGGAAGACGTTAAAGTTTTATGAGTATCAGATGCAATGTAAACTATATCTTTTCCCATCGCACGATGTTGGTGCTATTGAGAAATTATTGTTGGAGTGTACAGAAGTTACATATAATAGTTTATTTCAAGATGCACAAGGGTACAAAAACAGAATCATGCAGGATGAATATCAGGAATTGAGGAAAAGATGCTGGGCAAATAAGAAAAGTGTACAGGAATTTTATTCTGACAAGGTTCAATTTGGTGCGGTATCTGCTGTTCTTAGGCCAGATAAACCGGTTCGTTTTGCGATTAAAGATAGACTGATTAAGTCAGATTATTTTGGTAAATTTATGCAATTACCAGAGTTTAAACAATTATTTGGCTTTTTGACTGATAATCTTATGGGAGAGAAAAATACAGGATAACAGAAATATAAGGGTATAGGAAGGAATTTTATGTAAATTTATTCTTGACATCTAAATCTCCCCATGTATAATAAAACCACGATAAAGACAGTGATGGAGACAGTAGCCGGGTAGGACAAATGGAAGAGAGCCGGTGGCTGGTGTGAACCGGTATTTGGCGCCCTGTGAAAATCACTCCTGAGTCGCCCCCCTGAAAAGACGCAGCCTGTGCCGGATCGGGTACAGCGGCCATGCGGTTTGTCAGAGTAGGGAGGGACGGTTCCTCCCGTTACAGAGGGCGCATATACAGGTATGCAGTAACAGGTGGTTGCGAAAGCAGATGCTCTCGTCCTATTACGGACGGGAGCTTTCTTTAATTTTCAGACAAATTTTTATCAGGAGGAAAACATGTATCAGAAAGTATCCACGGATCTTAACTTTGTTGAGAGGGAAAAGAAGACGGAAGCCTTCTGGAGAGAGAACGATATCTTCCGGAAGAGCATGGAAAACCGGAAGGACGGGCCGGCCTATACCTTCTACGACGGGCCGCCCACGGCCAACGGCAAGCCCCATATCGGCCATGTGCTGACCCGGGTTATCAAGGACATGATCCCCCGCTACCGCACGATGAAGGGCTGTATGGTGCCGCGGAAAGCCGGATGGGATACCCATGGCCTGCCGGTGGAGCTGGAGGTGGAAAAGCAGCTCGGTCTGGACGGCAAGGAGCAGATCGAGGAGTACGGTCTGGCGCCGTTTATTGACAAGTGTAAAGAATCAGTGTGGAAATATAAAGGTATGTGGGAGGATTTCTCCGGTACCGTCGGTTTCTGGGCGGATATGGACGATCCCTATGTGACTTATCATGATGATTATATCGAGTCCGAGTGGTGGGCATTAAAGCAGATTTGGGACAGAGGCCTTTTGTACAAGGGCTTTAAGATCGTTCCCTACTGCCCCCGCTGCGGGACGCCCCTGTCCTCCCATGAGGTGGCCCAGGGCTATAAACTGGTAAAGGAGCGTTCCGCCGTGGCCCGCTTCAAGGTGGTGGGCGAGGATGCCTATTTCCTGGCATGGACTACCACGCCCTGGACGCTGCCCTCCAACGTGGCCCTCTGCGTAAACCCGGAGGAAACTTACGTGAAGGTGAAGGCAGCCGACGGCTACACCTATTATCTGGCCCGGGCGCTGGCCGACACGGTGTTGGGCAGTCTGGCAGAAGAGGGAAAGCCCGCTTATGAGGTGCTGGAAACCTTTGTCGGAAAGGATCTGGAATACAGAGAATATGAGCCGCTCTTTGCCATTGCGGGTGAGATCGCGGCCAGACAGCATAAAAAAGGCCACTATGTGACCTGCGACGGCTATGTCACCATGGGGGACGGTACCGGTATCGTCCATATCGCCCCGGCCTTCGGTGAGGACGACGCCCGGGTGGGACGCATCTATGATCTGCCCTTTGTCCAGCTGGTAAACGGCAAGGGCGAGATGACCGAGGATACCGCCTACGCGGGGGTATTCGTGAAAAAGGCCGATCCGATGATCTTAAAGGATCTGGACAAGGAGGGCAAGCTTTTCTCCGCCCCGAAATTTGAGCATGACTATCCCCATTGCTGGCGCTGCGACACGCCGCTGATCTATTACGCCCGGGAATCCTGGTTTATCAAGATGACGGCGGTGCGGGATGATCTGGTGCGAAATAACAATACGGTCAACTGGATCCCGGAGTCCATCGGTAAGGGCCGTTTCGGCGACTGGCTGGAGAATATCCAGGACTGGGGCATCTCCCGGAACCGTTACTGGGGCACGCCTTTGAATGTGTGGGAGTGCGGGTGCGGCCATATGGAGTCCATCGGCAGTCGGGCGGAGCTGGCTGAGAAGAGCGGCAATGACAAGGCCCTGACCGTGGAGCTTCACAGGCCCTATATCGACGAGATCACGATCCGTTGCCCCCGCTGCGGTAAGGAGATGCACCGGGTACCGGAGGTGATTGACTGCTGGTTTGACTCGGGGGCCATGCCCTTTGCCCAGCACCACTATCCTTTTGAGAATAAAGAACTTTTCGAGCAGCAGTTCCCGGCCCAGTTTATTTCGGAGGCCGTGGATCAGACCCGGGGCTGGTTTTATTCCCTGATGGCGGAATCCACCCTGATCTTCCATAAGGCCCCCTACGAGAACGTGATTGTGCTGGGCCATGTGCAGGACGAGAACGGCCAGAAGATGAGCAAATCCAAGGGCAATGCCGTGGATCCTTTCGAGGCGCTGGCCACCTACGGAGCCGACGCGATCCGCTGGTATTTCTATATCAACAGCGCCCCCTGGCTGCCGAACCGTTTCCACGGCAAGGCCGTCCAGGAGGGGCAGCGCAAATTTATGGGTACGCTGTGGAATACCTATGCGTTTTTTGTGCTTTATGCAAATATTGACGAATTTGACGCTACCCGGTATACTTTAGAATATGATAAACTGTCCGTGATGGATAAATGGCTGTTGTCCCGGCTGAATACGGTGGTGAAGGATACGGACAGCCATCTGAACAATTACCGCATCCCCGAGGCGGCCAGGGCCATGCAGGAGTTCGTGGATGAAATGAGCAACTGGTATGTCCGCCGCTCCAGAGAGCGTTTCTGGGCCAAGGGGATGGAGCAGGATAAAGTGAACGCCTATATGACGCTGTACACGGCGCTTACCACCATCGCCAAGCTGGCGGCGCCGCTGATCCCCTTTATGACCGAGGAGATTTACCGCAACCTGGTGTGCTCCATCGACGCTTCCGCGCCGGAGAGCGTGCATCTGTGCGATTATCCCGCAGCCATTGAGGCCTGGATCGACCCCGGCCTGGAGGCCAATATGGATGAGCTCCTGAAAGTGGTGGTCATGGGACGGGCGGCCAGGAATACGGCCAATATCAAGAACCGCCAGCCTATCGGGAAGATGTATGTAAAAGCGCCCTTTGCCCTGGATGATTTCTTTACAGCAATCATCGCCGATGAGCTGAATGTCAAGGAGGTGGTTTTCACCGACGACGTGGAACATTTTGTGAGCTACAGTTTCAAGCCCCAGCTTAAGACAGTGGGGCCGAAGTACGGCAAGCTCTTAGGTAAGATCCGTCCGGCTCTGGCGGCCCTGGACGGGCAGAAAGCCATGGCGGAGCTTAAGGAGGCCGGAAAGCTGACGCTTACCTTCGATGGGCAGGAGGCTGTGTTTGAGGAAGCGGATCTGCTGATCGATACGACTCAGCTCGAGGGCTATGTCTCCGAGGGTGACAATACGGTGACAGTGGTTCTGGATACCAACCTGAGTGAGGAGCTGATCGAAGAGGGCTTTGTCCGCGAGATCATCAGTAAGGTACAGACCATGCGCAAGGAAGCCGGCTTTGAGGTGATGGACAGGATCACGGTATTCGTGAAAGACAATGAGAAGATCGCGGAGCTGATGAAAAAGAACCAGGCCCGGATCCAGTCGGAGGTCATGGCGGAGGATACGGTGTTCGGCAGCACGGACGGCTACGAGAAAGAATGGAACATCAATAAGGAAAAGGTTATTCTTGCAGTGAAAAAGAATTAGGAGGAAACGACAATGGAAAAGTATGTACAGTTTGAGAAGGAGAAATTCAAAAAGGGCGTCAGGGATAATGTAAAATCTCTCTACAGGAAGACCCTGGAGGAAGCGACCCCTCAGCAGGTATTCCAGGCGGTCTGCTATACGGTGAAAGATGTGATCATCGACGACTGGCTGGCGTCCCAGGACGCTTTTGAGAAGCAGGATCCCAAGATGGTGTACTATATGTCCATGGAGTTTCTGATGGGCCGCGCCCTGGGAAATAACCTGATCAACCTGTGCGCCTATGACCAGGTCAGGGAGGCATTAAGTGAGCTGGGCTTTGACCTGAACGCGCTGGAGGACGAGGAACCCGACGCAGCCCTCGGCAACGGCGGCCTGGGACGTCTGGCTGCCTGTTTCCTGGATTCTCTGGCAACGCTGGGCTATTGCGCTTACGGCTGCGGTATCCGCTATAAATACGGCATGTTCAAACAGAAGATTGAGGACGGTTATCAGGTGGAGGCGCCGGATAATTGGCTGAAAGACGGGAATCCCTTTGAGCTGCGCCGTCCCGAGTATGCCAAAGAGGTGAAATTCGGCGGCTTTGTGCGGGTGGAGTATGATCCGGTGACCAGGAAAAACCATTACGTGCAGGAGGGTTATCAGTCCGTCCTGGCGGTTCCCTATGATATGCCGGTGCTGGGCTACAACAACCATATGGTGGATACGCTGCGGATCTGGGATGCCCAGGCCGTGAACGATTTCGAGCTGAGCGCTTTTGATAAGGGAGAGTACAGGAAGGCCGTGGAGCAGGAGAACCTGGCAAAGAACCTGGTAGAGGTGCTGTACCCCAATGATAACCATTACGCCGGTAAAGAGCTGCGCTTGAAACAGCAGTATTTCTTCATTTCCGCCAGCGTGCAGGCCGCTGTGGACAGATATAAGAGAAGGCACAGCGATATCCGCAAGATCTACGAAAAGGTAACGTTCCAGATGAACGATACCCATCCCACCGTATGCGTGGCCGAGTTGATGCGTATCCTGGTGGACGAGGAAGGGCTGGACTGGGATACCGCATGGGATATCACCACGAAGACCTGTGCCTACACCAACCATACGATCATGGCAGAGGCCCTGGAGAAATGGCCCATCGAGCTGTTCTCCCGTCTGCTGCCCCGTATCTACCAGATCATTGAGGAGATCAACCGCCGTTTCCAGATCGAGGTGCAGATGCGTTATCCGGGCGATATGGAAAAGCTCCGCAAGATGGCGATTATCTATGACGGGCAGATCAAGATGGCCCATCTGGCCATCGTGGGCGGTTTCTCTGTAAACGGCGTGGCCCGTCTGCATACGGATATCCTGATGAAGCAGGAGCTTAAGGATTTCTATGAGATGATGCCGGAGAAATTCAATAATAAGACCAACGGTATCACCCAGAGGCGTTTCCTTCTCCATGGCAACCCGCTGCTGGCGAAGTGGGTGACAGATCATATCGGCGACGAGTGGGTGACAGACCTTCCCCAGCTCGACAAGCTGTCCGTTTATGTGGATGATCCGAAATCTCAGGCGGAATTTATGAATATCAAATACCAGAACAAGGTGCGTCTGGCAAAATACATCAAAGAACATAACGGCATTGACGTAAATCCCCGCTCCATTTTCGACGTGCAGGTGAAGAGGCTTCATGAGTACAAACGCCAGCTTCTGAATATTTTCCACGTGATCTATCTGTACGAGCAGATCAAGGAGCATCCGGAGATGGATTTTTATCCGAGAACATTTATCTTCGGCGCCAAGGCGGCGGCGGGCTACCGCACGGCCAAGCTGACGATCAAGCTGATCAATGCCGTGGCGGATGTGGTCAACAACGACGCCTCCATCGGCGGAAAGATCAAGGTGGTATTCATCGAGAACTACCGTGTCAGTAACGCGGAGATGATCTTTGCGGCGGCCGATGTGTCCGAGCAGATCTCCACGGCCAGCAAGGAAGCCTCCGGTACAGGCAATATGAAGTTCATGCTGAACGGCGCGCCCACCCTGGGCACCATGGACGGGGCCAACGTGGAGATCGTGGAGGAAGTGGGCGAGGAGAACGCCTTCATCTTCGGTCTTACGGCTGACGAGGTCATCAACTATGAGAACAACGGCGGCTATGATCCGCAGTATTATTTCAATATTGATCAGGATATCCGTCGGGTGCTGATGTCCCTGATTAACGGCGCATTCTCCCGTGACACGGAGATGTTCCGCGATCTGTACGATTCTCTGCTGACAGACAAATTCGGCAAGGCGGACCGTTATTTCATCCTGGCGGACTTCAAGTCCTACGCCGAGGCGCAGCAGAAAGTAGAGAAAGCCTACCGCGACGAGAAAGGCTGGGCCCGTATGGCCATGCTGAATGTGGCCAAATCCGGCAAGTTTACTTCCGACCGTACCATCCAGCAGTATGTGGATGAGATTTGGCATCTGGATAAGGTGACAGTGAACGTGGAGGATACCAAGCTCTGAGATTGACAGTGATTTAAGAATATAGACGTGTAAAACCGCAGCCTTTGGAGAGATCCGGGGCTGCGGTTTTGTGAAGTGTTACAAATGCCAAAGCCATATGCGGTCTCCTTTCTGTCTGCGGGTTCTTTTGTGCATATATAGTAACAGCACAAGGGAAAAATTACAAGCGGTTTTGGCGCGTTGGCACGAGGTTTTGTTTTGACAAGGTATAGGCGGTGTGGTACACTTATACCGACTATAGCCAGGCTGCAGGATAATTCTGCGGCGATGAGAAAAGGATGAGGTGAGTACGTTGGATAAAGCCGAATATCAAGTCAGGCTGGGGCACATCAAGGAATTGGTGGACAGCCAGGATTATGAAGGGGCATTGAAAATTGTCCAGACCATTGAGTGGAAGCGTGTAAAAAGTGTCAATACGCTGTGTATGGTGGCCGATATATATGAGGCGAACGGTATGTTGGAGGACTGCAAGCGGATTCTGAGGCTTGCATACAACCGGTCGCCTATTGGGAAGACGATCCTGTCCCGGCTTGTGGAACTGGCGCTTAAGTTGGACAAACCCGACGAGGCGGCGGACTATTACCACAGATTTGTCAAGGCGGCTCCCAGTGATGCTACCAGATATCTTTTAAAATATAAGATCTATAAGGCTCAGGAGGCGCCCATCGAGGATCTGATTGATGCGCTGCGTTCCTATAAGGATCGTGAGTATACAGAGAGGTGGGCTTATGAGCTGGCGCGCCTGTATTCGAAGGCCGGGATGGATGAAGAGTGCGTAGAGGAATGTGATGATATCATCCTCTGGTTTTCGGAGGGCGTCTATGTCATACGGGCGATGGAATTAAAAATGAAATACACGCCTCTGACCCCGTCCCAACAGGAAAAATATAATAATCGGTATGAGACGACGCCGGAGTTGTATGAGCAGACGGCGGCCCGTCAGGCATCCGTGGCCGAATTTCCTCAGGCCGGGGCTTTTGGCCAGCCGCAGGCTGCACCGGAAATACAGAGTACGGATACACCTGTGCCTGCCCCGCGGCAGGAAGAGTCATTCACCAGTACGGTGGATCTGCAGGAGAGACTGTCCGAAAGTCTGATGAAGGTGATCGGAGGCTTTGTTCATAAGGAAGAAAGTTCCATGGGGCAGGAAGTTCATATGGATGTGGAGCCGGAGACTCTGGAGGATATCCAGGAATACCATGATGTGCGTGAACTGGAGCCGGAGCAGCTTGTTTCCGGCAGCAATGGTGTCCGCCGTGAAGCCGTGGTGACAAGGCCGGACAGCGGTGAAGCTGCCGGGACAGATATAGATTTTTCTGCTATATTGGAAGCTCAGGCGGATATGTTTACAGGGGCCGGGGCGATGGGGGACGGTATGGATGAGGCCGCCGCTGCCCGGGAGCAGGAAGAAAGTGGGGAAGGATCGACAGAAGAAGCCGGATATCAAGGAGAGGATTCTTCCGAAGAGATTTCTGCCGATATATTTGAAAAGACGATAGATATGTCCGCGGTGATGCGTTCTGAACTCGGCTCCGAAAAAGAAGGCACGGTGGAGGAAGGGAATTTAGCGGTACCGGCGGATAGTACTGTAGACGAGACGGTATCTGCACGGATGGAGCCGACAGCCGGGACGGAGGATGTGGAGACCGTCGTTTCCGCGGTGGAACCTGCTGTGTTGGAATCTGCGGCAGAAGAGCCCACGCAGGGAGAACCTGTATCTGCCGTGCCGGAGAATGGAGAGGCCGCAGAGGTGGAATCACCGGATGATTCAGAGACTGTGGAGACAGTCATGCCAGTGGAAGCGGAGCCCGTGGAACAGATGCCTATGGCGGAACCGTTGAAAGCGGTTGCCCCTGCGCCGTCGGAGCCGGAAGAGGAGACAGCCGCTGTGGAAGCGGAGCCGTTGAAAGCGGTTGCCTCTGCGCCGTCGGAGCCGGAAGAGGAGGCAGCCGTTGTGGAAGCGGAGCCGTTGAAAGCGGTTGCTCCTGCGCTGTCGGGGCCGGAAGAGGAGGCAGCCGCTGTGGAAGCGGAGCCGTTGAAAGCGGTTGTCTCTGTGTCGTCGGAGCCGAAAGAGACAGCCGCCGTGGAAGAAGAACCGCTGAAAGCGGTTGCTCCCATGTCATCGGAGCCGCTGGAACCGTCCGTGCCTGAAGAGCCGACAGACCCGATTGTGTCGGTTAAGGAGGCAAAATCAGAAGAAGTGCGGGCAACAAACACTGTGCCCGGGATTGTGAAAAGAACCGTATCCCCCGCCCCGGCCGAAGAGACGCCGACTGCACTGAGAGGTGCGCAGAGACCTGCGGAAGAGGCCGTATCCGTAAAAATGAAGCGGGCAGAGCCTTTGCCTACGGAGTCGGAGAAACTGGGGGAAGCGGTTACAGCATCGGAAGTGAAAGTTAAGAAATGGGAGTGGCCGAAAGCGGATTTCCAGGATACGGATATCAAACCGGCGGCCAAAGCAGCAGACCGGAAGCCGGAAACGGCCCAGCCCGGCAGGCAAGAGCCGAAAGCTGATGTTGCAAATACGGCGGCCGGCCCGGACGAGCTGGATCTGGAAGCTCTTCTCGCCTCCGAGATTGAGCAGATGGTGGAGGGTGTGGAGAAACCTGAGCCGAAGCCGGAAAAGGATCTGATCACCCGGCTGGAGGAGGAGGCTGACCGCACCATCGTACACGAGGAGATGGTGAAGGAGACGCCCCAGGATAAGCGTTACCGTATCATCCATGCGGATCGCCCGAACCGTCTTACGGAGGAGCAGAAACGCCTGTTTACCTATTTTTCGAAGATACCGGGTATGGACGAGCAAATCCTGGATGCCATACACACTACCTACAACGGGGCGGTCAACAAGACCTCCCGTCACGGAAATATTGCAATTATGGGACGGCCGGGTACAGGTAAGACGCGTCTTTCAGAGGGACTGGTTCGGTCGCTCTGTAAGGAATTTGAGATGCCCGCTGCTAAAATCGCCCGCGTCCATGCGGAGAATTTAAACGAGAAGGATGTGGCAAAAGTTGTAGGAAAGATGGCCGGAGGCTTTCTGATCATAGAGCAGGCCGGTAAGATGAGCCCTGAGACTATCCACAGCCTGTCCCAGTCCATGGAGTTTAGGACGGACAGCATGATCCTGCTGATTGAGGATGACAAGCAGGATATGCGCCAGCTTCTGGCAGATTATCCGGAATTTGCGGAAAAGTTTGATTCCGTGATATCTATTCCCGTCTTTACCAACGACGAGCTGGTGACTTTCGCGAGAACCTATGCCGGAGAGCGGGGCTACAAGATGGATGAGATGGGCGTGCTGGCGCTGTACACGATCATTGGAGACAACCAGAAGGAGGACGAACCTGTGTCCGTGGCCCAGGTGAAGGAGATGGTGGATTTTGCCATCCGCAAAGCCAGCCGGGGCGGGCGCCGTTTCGGGCGGAAGCTTTCCGGGCGCCAGACCGACGAGAATAACAGGATCATCCTGTACGAAAAGGATTTTAATATTCGATAGACGGCGGGAATATAGTAAAAAAGGCGCATGGGCAGCCCGGACAGGGATGCTGCCGATGCGCTTTTTTGGAGATTGCGGCAGGGTACTGTGCCGGATGAGGAGAGAGAATATGGGCAGGATGAGAGAACCGTATCTGGGAGATCCCGCGGAGACTATTGCGGTGCTGAATAAATATGGATTTGCCATACAAAAAAAATATGGACAGAATTTCCTGATAGACAGGCATGTGCTGGATAAAATCATCCGTGCGGCCGATATTTCCGGCGAAGATTTTGTCATTGAGATCGGTCCCGGTATCGGCACGATGACCCAGTATCTGGCCGTCCGTGCCCGTCAGGTGTGCGCCGTAGAGATTGACCGGGAATTGATCCCGATCCTGGAAGATACCCTGGCAGGGTATGACAATATAGACATTATAAATGAAGACATTTTAAAGGTGGATATCGGAAGGCTGGTGGATCGGTACGGCCAGGGCCGCCCGGCAAAAATTGTTGCAAATCTGCCTTATTATATCACCACCCCTATAATTATGGGCCTGTTCGAAAACCATGCGCCGATAAATTCTATGACGATGATGGTGCAGAAAGAGGTGGCCCAGAGGATGCAGGCGGGTCCCGGAACCAAAGATTACGGCGCTCTCTCCCTGGCTGTCCAGTACTATGCGGAGCCCTATCTGGCAGCCAACGTGCCGCCCAATTGTTTTCTGCCCCGCCCGAAGGTGGGAAGTGCCGTGGTACGTCTGACCTGCCATAATAAAAAGCCAGTGGCGGTGGAGGATGAGGCCCAGATGTTCCGCCTGATCAGGGCGTCTTTTAATCAGAGGCGAAAGACGCTGACCAATGGCTTGAAAAATGCTGCCGGGCTTTCCTTTTCAAAGGAGCAAATTGAGCAGACGTTGACCGTCTGCGGCTTTCCTGCTTCAGTACGAGGGGAGGCGCTGACCTTGGCGGATTTCGCCCGTCTCAGCGATGCGTTTACAGCTTTGCTCCAATCATAGATTATTTCGCAAATCAGTACCACCGGTTCTGCGCAGCATCATAAACTTAAGAATTTCTGCAGCGCACTTAGATTATGGAACACAAAAAAAGTCATCTTCTGTGCTATTTTATTTGTGTTTTGCAGACCCGCTTTATTCTAGCACAGAAGATCATGCTTTTATCTAAAGATCTTCCCTCCTCCTGCATAGCAGGGGGGTATTTTTACTGTGACACAAATAAAGCAGGCCCCTTACGGAGCCTGCTTTATTAAAGGAAGGAGTGCCGATTTTCACGGCGCATGAAAAAGAAAATATATTGAAACTTTTACTTGTAAGCTGTTTAAAATGTTTTAGTGTCTCTCTCTTGTTGATGATCTTAGTATAAAAGAGAATTATGTGCAAAACATGATTAAGATGTAAAAAAATCGTGAATATTCCTCGAAAGAATTATGAATTGAGGGATTTTAAAGAAAATATCTGCTATACTCTTAAAGTGCCCGATACCTGGCCTGTCAAAAAGGCTGTGCCGCCGGGCAGTTACAAAAAAGCATCTGGAAGGTATTGGAAATAAAGGAGGATACTATGAGGAAAACAGGATTATATATGGGAGTCGGCCTGCTGGCGATCGCCGGGCTCTTCGAACCAGCGGACGTCCGGGCAGATGCAGAGATGCCCTTTGTGGCTTTGGGGGCGGATCTGAACAGTGAGCAGAAAAAAACGGTGCTGGAGCTTCTGGATATTTCTGAGGAGGAGCTGGAGAATGACCATGTGATCAGCGTCACTAATGCGGATGAGCATGAGTATCTGGATGATTATCTGTCCGCCAGCGTGATCGGCACGAGGGCCCTGTCCTCCGTGGCGGTGTGGGAGCGGGAGAACGGTCATGGCGTACAGGTGACTACTCACAATATTTCCTACTGTACCACAGGTATGTACCAGAATGCGTTGGTGACGGCGGGGCTAGAGAATGCTGATGTGGTGGTAGCCGGGCCCTTTAATCTGTCCGGGACGGCGGCGTTGGTGGGGGCCATCAAAGCTTACAGCGAGATGAACGGCCAGGCGATCGATCCGGAGAATATTGAGGTGGCCACGGAGGAACTGGTGGTTACCGGGGAGCTCAGTGAGAGCATCGGCGCACAGCCGGCCGAGGAATTGGTGGGTGCTGTGAAGGATGTAATCGTGGCCGAGGAAATCACGGATTCTGCAGAGATAAAGAATGTGATCACGGAAACGGCGGAGAAAATGGAGATCCAACTATCCGAGGAGGACAGCGACAAGATCGCGAAGCTGATGGAGGGTATCGGCAAGCTGGATCTGGACGTGGATAAGCTCAAGGAACAGGCCCAGGGGCTTTATGACAAGCTCTCGAAGCTGGATCTGGATCTCGGCGTGACCAAGGAGCAGGCCCAGGGGTTCTTTGCTAAACTTTCGGACTGGTTCCAGTCCGTCGTCGACAAATTAGCCGGTTTGTTCAGATAAAGTGATGAAGTGGTGGATAATCATGCAAAAACACCAAAGCTGAAAATACAAAAAGGTGATCAAAATGGTATATATGTATAAAAAAGGAGAAGAAAAGAAAAGATTTTTGTCTGATTTACAGGAAATTTAAAATTTATTCATATTTTATTCATAAAACCCTGATAAAGTAGATATTGTTAAGAAAGACGTTTCTTACACACATAAAATTTTTTCATAATAATAGCCCCGTCGGCCGAAAGGCTGTCGGGGCACTCCTCATTTTATACTACTTTTCGATGCCTTTTCTGGCGGGCAGCCCTTCGTCAAAGGGATGCTTAATTTTCCGGATCTCCGATACATAGTTGGCGGCTTCGATGAGCCGGGGGCTGGGGTCGCGGCCTGTCAGTATGACCTCCAGCTTGTCGGGCTTTGCCGCCAGAAAGTCCAAAAGAAGCTGTTCCTCAAAAAGACCCGCGCGGATAGCATAGACCAGTTCGTCGCAAAAAAGCACGTCATAATCCTCCCGGGCGGCCTTTTCGGTGATGGCCCGGAACTGTTCTTCATAATAGGCTCTGCGGCTGCTCTTTTCTTCCTCCGTCATCTGAAAACTGAATTTCTCCTGGGGCAGTCCTTCGGCCAGGGTGATGCCGGGAACCCGGGCCAGAGCTTTCCGTTCGCTGGTTGCATTATCTTTCATGAATTGGTAGATCAGTACTTTGTAGCCGTAGCCCGCGGCCCGCAGACACAGGCCCATCCCTGTAGTGGTCTTGCCCTTTCCGTTTCCGCAGTAAATATGGACATATCCTCTGTCTTTTTCCGACGCCATAGCGTTTCCCCCTGTATTTTTTGATTATTATCATAACATGAATCTCAAATTTTACAACTTCCGATTTGCCCTGTTCGGCCTGTTCGGCAGCCGCCGGTATTTCAGCGCCCAGACCGGGGAGGCGGCGATCGCGGTTCAGGGCGCGGCCTACCTGTCCGTCTGTCTGGCCTGGTCTTTGGGGGCGTTCCTGCAGATGGTTCTGGAGCGCATCCTGCAGTCTGCGGGAAACACGGTGTACTGCATGGCCTGTCAGGGAATCTCGTCTCTGCTGAATATCCTTCTGGACGCCCTGCTCATCTTCGGGCTTTTGGGATTTCCGCGGCTGGGGGTGACGGGGGCTGCTGCTGCCACCGTGGTCAGCCAGTTTGCGGGAGCCGCGGCGGCGCTGTATTTTAACGTAAAGAAAAATAGGGAGATCCGGCTGGTTCTTTGGGGGTTTAAGCCAGACAGGGAGGTAATCACGGAGATCGGAAGGGTGGGGATCCCCACCATGGTCACCCAGTCCCTGGCATCAGTGATGACATTTTCCCTGAACCAGATTTTGCTCCTGTTTTCCTCGAAGGCGGTCTCGGTGCTGGGGGTGTACTTCAAGCTCCAGAGCTTCGTGTTCCTGCCGGTCTCGGGAATTACGGACAGTGTGATCCCTATCACGGCCTACAATTACGGGGCCGGAAAGAGAAAAAGGATCACCGATGTGCTGTGGTTTGCCACAGGACTTTCGACGGGGCTTTTGTTTCTGGGGACGATACTGTTCCATCTGGCGCCGGAGGGGCTGATCCGCCTGTTCAGCCGGGATGCGGATATGCTGGCCATCGGTGTTCCCGCCCTTTCTACTATCAGCCTCAGCTATGTGTTTGCGGGGATCACCAATATCTTTCCGGGCTTTTTCCAGGCCATGGGAAACGCCGTGTACAGCACGGTGCTGTCCGCCGTCCGCCGCATCGGGATCATCCTTCCCGTATCCTGGGCGCTGGCGTTCCGGTTCGGGCTGCGGGCCGTGTGGTACGCCTTTCCCATCGCCGAAGTGCTCACGATGCTTCTGTGCCTGGTCTTGTACAGGAGGGTCTATCATACCAAAATAAAAAATCCCGGGGACTGCAGTCCTTGCGGATAAGGAGGTTTTATGCTGACAAAAAGAGAAAATCTGCTGGAAACGATCCGGGGCGGGCATCCGGATCGGTATGTCAACCAGTACGAACCCTTTAAAATATTATCGAAAAATCCCTACTCCGCCCACAATCCCAATCCCGAGTACGGCGGGGAGCCGGTGGTGAATGCCTGGGGCGTCACCAGGGCTTGGCCAAAGGGAACGCCGGGGGTATTTCCGGTACACGACAAGCCCCGGCTGACCTCCATGGACACCATGCTGCGCCTGTCCACGGTGCTGTCCGCCCACATCCTCACGGATGTGCTGGACGGCAGGACCAGGAACCATCAGACTACCATGGAGATGGAGATTGTAGACAGAGAGACGGTATAGAGGAGTTATGGTGCGGGAAAGCGCGGGATAACGGCGTGGCCCGGCCATACCATAGTAATAGAGGAGGAAGTTTTGCGGATCGAAAAGCGAAGACTTGGCAGCCTGGAGAAATGTTACGCGGTTTCCCTGTTCCGCGACGGCGGACGGGATCATCTGCTGGCGGCGTCGGAGAAGGTAAACCAGTGCAGGGTATACGGAATGGACGGCACACTGGAATCGGTGGTCTGGGACGAACCGGGAGGTACGATGTCTCTGGTGCCTGCGCGGGATCGGGAGGGGCAGTTTCTGGCGTCCCAGCGTTTTTATTCCCCTGATGACTCGAAAGAGGCGATCATTGTATCTGCGGTTCACGAAGAAGATGGCTGGCGGGTACGGACGCTGGCGGAGCTGCCCCATGCGCACCGTTTTGATATTCTGGAGGGGCGGGATAAAACCCGCTACCTGATCGCCTGCACCGTCAAATCAGCCAGCGAGTATGACGGGGACTGGCGTTTTCCGGGAAAGGTTTATGCGGCTGAATTTCCGGCGGACGGGGCCAAGGAGGGGGAAAACCTGGATTTTGCCGTCTTGAAGGAGGATATGTACCGGAACCACGGCTACTGCCGCCATCGGGGCAGGGACGGCGAGGAAGCTCTGGTATGCAGCGACGAGGGCGTATTTCTCTTCATCCCTCCGGCAAAGCGGGGCGGGGAGTGGACGGTCCGGCAGATCGCGGATATGCCTGTCAGCGACGCCGTGCTGTGGGATCTGGACGGGGACGGCGAGGAGGAGCTGCTGATCCTGGCGCCTTTCCATGGCGATACCCTGGCCGTCTGCAAATGGCGGGACGGGAAATATGAAAAGGTATATGAACACCCGGAGAAGCTGGGTTTCCTCCATGCCATCTGCCCGGGTTATATAGGAGGGACGCCCTGTGTATATGTGGGCCATCGGGAAGAGAAGAGAGATCTTGGCGCGGTGGTGGCGGATCGGGAGACAGGCTATCGGCTGCTGGTGATCGACCGGGACTGCGGCCCGGCCAATTGCGTCTATTACCGGGAGGACGGGGTGGACAAGCTGCTTGCGGCTAACCGGGAGACCGACGAGATCGCGGTATATGAATTTTATTGATGTTTCCACCTGTGCGGTGAAAGTTTTTTTTCGCGCAGGTGGAAAAAATTTGCCCTTGCGTTATGGCGGCCTGCGGAGTAGACTGTTTCCTATGGGCTCTGTGCCCATGACGGGTAACCGTAAGGATACCGGACTGCGACCGGTGCGGACAGATGAAAGCGAGGAGATTTGAAATATGAAAAAACGGATAAAAGAGGCGGTGTTTTGGGCTGTCGTGTTTTGCATGCTCCTGGTCACGGCGATGGGCGTAAAGGCCGCCGCTTCCCCGGCGCTGGAGAGCAGCCGGCTGGTGATAAATGTTTATCAGACAGGCAAGGACAGCGAAGGTTACTATTCCTTGTGGGACGGGAATGAGATCCGCGTGAACGGATTGGAGGATGACAGTATCGTCACGGTGACAAGCTCCAGCAGCGAGCTGAAAGTGGAGGCCCCTTACGTATACGGCGGCAGCGCCAGCATTTATGTGTACCCCAGGACGACGGGCAGTTATACAGTGACTGTGAATGTGGACGGCACGGACCTGACCTGTGAGGTGGTGGTCTGCGAACTGTATTTTAAGAGAAACGCGAAAACAGCCACAGAGGGCGACAGCACGGAATGGACAGAGGGGAGCAGTATGCTGGCCCTGTACAAAGGGGAGAGCACGACGCTGGTTCTTAAGGGTGTACCGTCCGGCGGAAAGGTGAAATGGTCCAGCAGTAACAAATCGGTGGCTTCGGTCAGTCAGTCCGGTAAGGTTACGGCCAGAGGCCTGGGCGCGGCGACAGTGACGGCAAAGTATGAGGATTTTACCCTGACTTATGAGGTGGGAGTATCCTACAAAGACGCCGTCAGCGCCCTGCGTTACTGCTTTAAACATTATGGCTCCACCTACAGCCAGAAAAACAGGATGGAAGAGGGCTCTTACGACTGCAGCTCCTTTGTGTGGAGGGCTTACCATTCTGTGGGCCGTAATCTGGGCAATAACAAAAACTGGGCTCCCACGGCGGCAGATCTGGCGAAATGGTGTACGGACAATAATTACATGGTTTATTCCGGTACGGTGTCCGTCGCAAATCTGCTGCCGGGAGATTTAATCTTTGAGTGCGATCCTTCGGGGGCCAACGGCCGGTATGAGGGCATCTATCATGTGGATATGTACCAGGGCAATCAAACGTCCATCACGGTGGAGCGCCAGAAAACGTACTGGGGGACATTGAACAACGTCATGATTGCCCGGCCCTGTCTGGCAAAGACGGCCGGCCTGACGGCCAAAGCATCTGCGTCCGGCATTCAGTTGAAGTGGAGCAGCTCTTACGGGGCCAACGGTTATCAGGTGTACCGCAGTACTTCTAAGACGGGTAAATTCACAAAGATCGCAACAGTCAAGAATGCCGCATCCTGGAAGGATGCAAAAGCCAAGGCGGGCAGTACATATTATTACAAAGTGCGGGCTTACTGGAAGGGAGACGGCCATACCTATAAAGGAGGGTTTTCCGCTGTTGTCCAAAGGAAAGCAAAAGCGGTCGCCGCGGCCAAGCTCTCTGCGCCGAAAGTCCAGTTAAAGAAAAACAGCGGCGGTACGGTCAAACTGTCCTGGGGCAAGATCACAGGGGCCGACGGCTATGTGGTGACCAGGAGCACCAGCAAGAAGGGCACCTACAAGACCGTCAAGACCATCAAAAAGGGCTCCACCATCAACTTTACTCAGAAAAAACTGAAGAAAGGAACTACTTATTATTATAAGGTCAAGGCATATAAAACATCCGGCGGCAAGAAGCAGTACAGCAGTGAGTCGGCGGTGATAAAGGTGAAAGTGAAATAAAAATCGGCGAAAAGAAGCGGCATCACTCTTAAAAGGGAGTGACGCCGCTTTTGTGCAGGGCAAAGGCATGGTCTTTATGTCAGCCGGGATACCGGCGCCTCCACTGCAGTCGCTTCCGGTTAAGGATAAAGCGGTTCTTATCTTCCGGTTCCTGTTTGAAATGAATGTCTGCGCATTCGGTGAAATTCCTCCTGCATATGGTTCTCTCTGGATGCGTATTTGACAATGCTTTTCGTCTAGCTAAAGTATCTCTTCAGCAGACCCTCAAAAGCTTTTCCATGTCTTGCCTCATCTCTAGCCATCTCATGAACTGTATCATGGATCGCATCCAGGTTCGCAGCCTTCGCTCTCTTAGCAACGGCAGACATGGCAAAGCATTTGAAGGACTTCTTATGACACATTGGCTAGTACTGCATCCGGTTAGCAATAGCAGTTTACGTTTATATGGATTTTTGCTATACTCCATTAAAAACGGTATTGGAGGA
>CAJUQO010000041.1 GCA_910588295.1 uncultured Lachnospiraceae bacterium
AGATTCATGGTACAGTTATCAGTTCAAATACTGTTCCGTGAATAATTCAGGATTAACATAGAATTTAGAAATAATCAATAAACTTAAGGAAAAGATCAAAAAAATTATGATAACCGATTGACATATTAAATGCTAAATGATACTATTATCACCGTAATCGCGATACAAAACAAATCCAAGGGGGAAAAGGATTATGAAAAGGAAATTAGTAGCAGCAATCCTGGCGGCAGCCATGGCAGTATCTATGACCGCATGTGGCGGCGGTTCCGGTTCATCCGATGGCGGAAGCACGGCAGACGGCTCCGGGGATGCGGGATCCGGATCCGGCGTATCTTTTACCATTTTTAACTCCAAGAGCGAGATTCAGGATCAGTTTGAGGAACTGGCCAAGGAGTATAGCGAAGCCAAGGGCGTGAATGTGGAAGTATATATGTCTCAGGATACGGTAGCGGCCCATATGGCTACCAGGTATTCTGCGAACGATCCGTATACACTGTCCATGGTAGACGCCAAGGATATCTATTCACTCGGACCGGAGCATGCCATCGACCTGAGTGATCAGGACTGGGTACAAAACACCGATTATGCGGTCTCCGTGGATGGCAAGGTTATGGGGTTCCCGGTATGTATCGAGGCCCGCGGTGTGATGTACAATGCGGAAGCCATTGAGGCGATCACCGGTACAGAATTTAAGCCGGAAGACTATGCGACCACCGACGCGTTTAAAGAATTGTTAGAACAGCTTGTGGCTGGCGGCATGGAGACCCCCACGGGCGTTATGAAAGAGGACTGGTCTCTGGCGGGCCATTTCCTGAGCCAGGTATATGAGGAGCAGGAGGACACGGAAGCATTTGTTACAGCCCTCCATGGCGGAACCTCTGATCTGGCAAACAATGCGAAATGGAATTCGCTGATGGATACATTTGATCTGCTGAAACAGTACAATTTTGCAGCAAGCTCCCCGGTGGCTGCGGAGCGCGAGGTTCTGGAGCAGCAGCTGGCGGAAGGTAAGATCGCTTTCATGTTCGGCGGTAACTGGGACTGGTCCCTGATCAAAGATTTTGAGCCCAGTGAGAAAATGGGTATGATGCCCGTGCCCCAGAATACAGATGACGGCACCAACGGCAAGCTGGTGGGCGGCGGTTCCAAATTCTTCTTCATTGATTCGTCCGACGCCACATCCGACGAGCAGCGTCAGGCAGCCAAGGATTTCCTGAACTGGCTGGTATCGGATCCGGAAGGAAACGCGTTCCTGACAGAGAGATGCGCCCTGGTTCCGGCATACAGCAACATTGAGGCTGCCGGCCTTGATCCCCTGTCCATATCCGTGAAAGCCTATGCGGATGCCGGAAATCTGGTTCCGAATTATGATTATCTGCCTGATGACCACTATTCAAAATGTGGCGCTATGTTCCAGGAATATCTGGCTGATCAGACGGATCGTGCAGGTCTTGCGGCCAATATTGAAGGATACTGGCAGGCTACGGCTCCTGTTGAACATTAAGCCTGATATTGCCCTGCAGCCCAAAGAGGACTTTGGGCTGCAGAGTGGAAAGAAAGGGAGACAAGTAAATTATGAATACCAATACTATGTCTTATAAGACCAAACAGTTTCTGATGTTTGCCGGGCTTACGACGGCCGCGTTTTTCGCGGTGGTTATTCTTCCATTCATTTATGGTTTATACCTTACCTTTACGAGCTGGGACGGCGTGTCAAAGAGCAAACCCCTTGTGGGCTTTGCGAATTATATCGCTGCATTTGCAGACACGGATTACTGGCAGGCCCTGGGCCGGACATTTATCTATGCCATTATAGCCGTTATTTTGGTCAATGTGGTGGCGTTTTTGCTGGCTTTTCTGGTTACCAGCGGTGTGAAAGGCCAGAATTTCTTCCGGGCAGGCTTCTTTGTACCGAACCTGATCGGCGGTATCGTACTTGGTTATATCTGGAAATTTGTGTTTAACCGTGCTTTGGTGGCGCTGGGTACATCCCTCTCCATCGGACCCCTATCCACTTCCTGGCTGGCTACGCCGAGCGGCGCGATGCTCTGTATGATCATTGTTTCTGTGTGGCAGTATGCTGGCTATATGATGCTGATTTATGTGGCCGGATTTATGAGCGTGTCGGCGGATGTGCTGGAGGCGGCCATGATCGACGGTTGTACAGGAATACAGACGATCATACATATTTCCGTCCCGTTGATGGTGTCCTCCTTTGTACAGTGCCTGTTTCTGACGATTACCCGCTGCTTTATGGTATATGATGTCAACCTGTCCCTGACAAAGGGCGAGCCTTTCGGCAGTTCCGTCATGGCGGCCATGCATGTGTATAACCAGGCATTCACCTACAAGAATTACGGTACGGGCCAGGCGGAGGCTTTGATCCTGTTTATTGTGTGCGCCGTAGTCGGTGTGCTCCAGGTATATATCGGTAAGAAAGCGGAGGTGTCGGCGTAATGGATATGAATGAAAGAGCTGCCCGCAATAAAAAGATCAGCCATGCGGTCATGATTATTATCTTGTTACTGGCGTTTGTGTGCTTTATCTTTCCTTTTGTGTTGGTCGTGATCAATGTATTCAAGGTTAAAGCAGATATCACTGCCGATCCGCTGGCGCTGGTCGGTTCCCACGGGTTTACCATCGAGAATTTCCCGGAAGCTATGGAAAAGATGAATTTCCTGCTCTCCTTTGGAAACTCTTTGGTTATTACAATCTTGTCCACAGTGATTACGATTTCCCTGGCTTCCATGGCGGCGTTCGTGATCGTGCGTAACAATTGGAAAGCCTGTGGCCTGCTGTTTGGCCTGATGGTGGCTTCCATGGTTATTCCTTTCCAGGTGCTGATGGTTCCGCTGGTTTCACTGTATGGCGGTTTGCTGGATATTCTAAACCACCGCGCCACGCTGATTTTCATGCATGTGGGATTTTCCCTGTCCATGGCCACATTTATGTTCCACGGGGCCATCAATACGAATGTGCCGGTATCCCTGGAGGAAGCAGCCACGATCGACGGCTGTACCCGGTGGCAGACCTATTGGAAAGTGGTATTCCCGTTGCTGAAGCCTACGATTGCCACGGTGGCAATCATTGACGCCATGGCGTTTTGGAATGATTACCTGCTTCCCAGCCTGGTGCTGGCGAAAAAGGAACTGTATACGATCCCGATCGCCACACAGGTTTTCTACGGGACATATTCTACGGATATCGGCCTGGTTATGGCGGCCCTGTTGCTGGCAATGCTGCCGATCCTGATCCTGTATGTATTCCTGCAGAGATACATCGTGGAAGGTGTTACTTCCGGTGCTGTAAAATAAGCAGTATTAATTATAGAGATTGCATGTCACAAAAAACGCATATGAGTATGGAAAAGGCGGGAAATCTTTCCCGCCTTTTCTGTCGGTTCCGGGATGGTGAATCCGACGTTGCTTTTCGCACCCAATGTCAGTAACAATCCGACGATTAAATTCAGTAAAAAGACTATTGACGGTGTTTTATTTGTGTGCTTCAATAGGCAATGGAAAAGCCGCTTGCATTTGCGGCGTCCGGACAGGGCGGAAATGGCCCGGCCTGCCGGTAAGTAATTACAATGGCTGAAAAAGGAGACAATTATGGCGATCCGAATAGAGGAAAATCCAAAGAATTTTTATCTTGAGACGAAAAACAGCATGTACCAGATCCAGGCGGACAGCCGGGGCGTGTTAAAACATATCTGGTATGGACGCCGAACCGGTAGGGATATGTCTTATCTGCTGGATTATCATGACGTGGGATTTTCCGGAAATACCTATGACGCGGGCGAGGACCGCACCTATTCCCTGGATACCATGCCTCTGGAATATGCGGCGGAGGGGATCGGTGATTTCCGGGTGGCAGCAGTTGCCGTGACCCATGGAAACGGCGGCAACGCGCTGGATCTGCGGTATGAATCCCATCGGGTGTACCGGGGCAAAGAGGGTATACCCGGACTTCCTTATGTATATGCCGGAGATGCGGATGTAGAGACGCTGGAAATCGTCCTGAAGGATACGGCGGGAGAGGTTCGTGTTGCCCTGCGCTACGGAGTGTTTGAAGAGCTGGATGTGGTGACCCGGAGCGCCGTTATTGAAAATTGCGGGCCAGGGCCCAAGATGTTGACGAAAGCCCATACGGTTTGTATAGATATGCCCTGGGGGGACTGGGAATGGGTGCATTTCCATGGCCGTCATACGATGGAGAGGCAGGTACAGAGGCTGCCGCTGTTATCCGGTATCCAGGAGAGTTCCAGCAAACGGGGAGCTTCCAGCCATCAGCAGAATCCTACGGTGCTGCTGTGTGAGAAGGATTGTACCGAGGATCGCGGCGGCTGTTTTGGGGCGGCTCTTATGTACAGCGGCTGTTTTCAGACCCAGATCGAGCTGGATCAGCTGGGGCAGGTGCGGCTAGTCATGGGCCTGCATCCGGATACTTTCCGCTGGAAACTGGAAGCCGGGGCGGCCTTTTATACCCCGGAGGCGATACTTTCCTGGTCGGATCAAGGGTTTGCAGGGCTGTCCCATCAGTTTCACCGTGTGATCCGGGAGCATGTGTGCCGGGGAAAATATAAGCTGGCGGAGCGGCCCGTGCTGATCAATAACTGGGAGGCTACGTATTTTTCTTTTGATGAGGAAAAACTGTACAATATTGCGGAGCAGGCGGCAAAGCTGGGCGTGGACATGCTGGTGATGGACGACGGCTGGTTCGGCGTCCGGGATTCGGACAGTTCGGGCCTGGGCGACTGGTATGTCAACGAGCGCAAGCTTAAGGGCGGCCTGGCGAAGCTGGTGCAGAAGATCAGAGGACTGGGCATGTCTTTTGGTATCTGGCTGGAGCCGGAGATGGTGTCGGAGGACAGCGATCTCTATCGGGCCCATCCGGAGTGGGCTATCCGCATACCGGGACGCCAGCCCATGCGGGGACGCTACCAGCTCGTGCTGGATATGAGCAGGGAAGATGTGAGGGAATATCTGTATGAGGCCATAAGCAGCCTGCTGCGCAGCGCGGACATTTCCTATATAAAGTGGGATATGAACCGCAATGTGTGCGACTGGTACAGTACGTTGCTGCCGCCCGACCGGCAGGGAGAAGCGCCTCACCGCTATGTGCTGGGGCTATATGAGCTGTTGGAACGTCTGAACACGGATTTCCCGGACGTGCTGTTTGAGGGATGCTGTGGCGGCGGCGGACGTTTTGATGCGGGTATGCTGTACTACTGCCCGCAGATCTGGTGCAGTGATGACACGGACGCCTATGCCCGCACGAAGATCCAGTATGGCACATCCTTCTTCTATCCCGTATCGACAATAGGTTCCCATGTATCGGCGGTACCAAACCACCAGACCGGCCGTGTGACGCCCCTTTCGGCCAGGGCTGTGACGGCCATGGCGGGAAGCTTTGGGTATGAGCTGGATCTGAATACGCTGACAGAGGAAGAGAAGGAGGCGGTGAAGGATCAGATCAGCCGTTTCAGGGAATATGGGCCGCTGATCCATAACGGACACTATTATCGGCTCAGTGATCCTCAGAAAGAAAACCGGGGAATCTGGTCTTTTGTGGAGAAGGATCAGTCGGCTGCGCTGGTACAGGGCGTTTTGTTCCATGCGGAACCCAATATGGTGGGACATCCGGTTCGCCTGAAAGGTTTGAAAAAAGAGGCGCTTTACCGTATCAGAGAGACCGGCGAGGTGTATACTGGCGCGGCCCTGATGCACGGCGGTATACTTCTGCCGCGGGGCTGGGGGGATTATATGGCGGTGGAATATTATCTGGAGACCGTAGAGCCATAAGCCTGTCTTGGGATGCGGAATCTGATTTTGGATGAATTTGGGTATAATTAAGAGTTAAAAAAACGGCGCACAGCCAGATATATCTGGTTGTGTGCCGTTTTTTTGCTTTAAACATGCCGAAGCACGGCATATGGCAGATAGTTTATCTATGTAAGAATGCAGACCGGTCAATTGTTTGTACGGCAGAGGCCTATATCAGATTTCCAGGGAAAAATCTCTGTGCAGGCTTTCGGCCAGGGCCTCCCGGCTGTCCAGGGTGACGGTTTCTTTCCCGGAAGCCGTATGGCGGGTCAAAACCGTATCATTAATAGACCAGGAACCATAGGGCGTGAGCTTCTGCACCATGAGACGGAGAGCGAAGGGAGAATCCGCGGCAGTCATGGCCTCGTTGGCGGCGAGAAAATCCTGGGGCGCGCTGGGGGTTTCGCAGATCATCAGCAGGGGGCGGAGCGCTGCCTCCGGCGTGCCGCGGGGGACATAGTGCAGATTGAGCCAGCCTCTGTATTCCCTTGAGACGGTAAAGACGGCATAATCCGTTTCGGTGACGGCGTTCGGCGTCAGTTCCGCGGAGCGGGAGCAGCAAATACCGCCGAAACCTACGTCGCAAAAGAGCAGGGTATTTTCCAGCAGTACCACGGAGGCCCGGTGGTAGATGTGGGGCAGCCCGGGACGCCTCAGTACCCGGCAGCCCACGGGCCATGCTTCATAACCCAGGCCCCGCAGCAGTCCGAGAAACAGGGCGTTTAGCTCAAAGCAATAGCCTCCTCGTCGGCTGCGGATGATTTTATCATACAGGCTTTCGCTATCCAGGCATATCGGTAGGTGAAGCAGGGCAGTATTCAGATTTTCAAAGGGAATGACTGCCAGATGGCGTTCGATCAGAGCGTCGAGGAAGGCCCGGTCGGCTTTTCTCGGCCAGGGCAGGCTGAGCCTTTTTAAGTAAGCTTCGCATTGGGGCCGGTTCAGCAGTTCAAAAGTTTCTTTTAACATGGGGTATCCTTTCTGCGATGCGGGATGTTTTAGCAGACATGTCTTCTGGTGTCAGATAGAAGACGGTAACAAGGGAATTATATCATGTATATTTTCAAAAATATACAGACAATTACGCAAACAGGGCATATTAGCATAGCGACATTTTTATATGATAAAATCGGCAGGCACTTCTTGACAGCGGGACATTCCGTGGTAAAATAAAACTATGGAATGTCTGAAAATTCTATTAAATACAGAAAACAAAAACAAATTTTCAGACATGTTAAAAACAGAGCCATTCCATGGGCCTGTGTATTGGGAGGGTAAACATATGCTGCATGAGGTTTCTTTTAAATCATTTAATCAACGCGACATGGTTCAGGGGTGGATCTATGTTCCGGCCTGCGCGCCGAAAGGGATCGTACAGCTTATTCACGGTTTCGGCGAGCACTCGAGAAGATATCTTCATATGATCAGCGCGTTTATGGACGCCGGGTATATCGTGACGGCGGATGACCATGTCGGCCATGGCAGGACGGCCGTGGCCAATGGTGTGTGGGCGGACTGGGGAGAAAAAGGACCCCATACGATGATGGAGGATGAGCATTCCTTAAAAGAAATCGTGTGTGAGAAATATCCGGGTCTGCCCTATTTTCTGTTCGGACACAGTATGGGTTCTTTTATCACCCGGGATTTTATGGTAAAATATGGCGGCGAGCTGGCCGGCGCGACGATCTGCGGGACAACAGGGGTGTTCCGCCATTCCCACGAGGCTGCCGAAACACTGAAAAAGGCGCTGGATGAAGGGAAGGGGCGCGAATCCACGCCGGAGTTTACCGGTATGCTGATGGGATGGATGTGCGAGTATATTCCCGGTGCGAAACTGGGCAATGAGTGGATCTGCCATGATCCGGCTGTGCAGGCAGACCATGCGAACGACCCCTTTGACGCCTTTACGAAACCCACGAGTAACCGTTCGCTGTATGATTTTATTCAGATGATGATCCAGATCGAGGGAACCGAATGGGCCGAGAAGGTGCCGGAGGAGCTGCCGGTATACAATATTGCCGGGGATGAGGATCCTGTCGGTGAATATGGCGAAGGTGTATACCAGGTTTCCAACTGGTTAAAAAGTACGGGACATGACGTTAAGACGAAGCTGTATTCCGGATACCGTCATGAAATCCATAATTATGCGGATATCAAATGTGAGGTGGAAGCGGGAATCATTGCATTTATGGACGGAATTCTGGCAAAATAATAAGGCGGGTTATGGGGCAGAACAGCCGCATGCTATCTGTTTTTGGAAGCGATAGATACTCATAGATTGATTAACAGGGAGGTGCATATTATGAAGAAGATCATTACCATTAGCCGTGAGTTTGGCAGCGGGGGTAGATCCATAGGCAAGCGGGTGGCCGATAAGCTGGGCTACAAGTATTACGACAAAGAGCTGATCGAAAAGGTGGCGGAGAAATCCGGCCTGTCGAAAAAGTATGTGGCGGAGGCCGGGGAATATGCGCCCTCCAAGAGCCGTTTTTCCTATGCGTTTCTGGGAAGGAACGTCAACGGCCTGTCGGTGGAGGATTATCTGTGGAGCATCCAGCGGGGGATCATCCTGGATATAGGCAAAGAGGAGAACTGCGTGATCGTGGGCCGTTGTGCCGATCACATACTGGGAGACAGGGAGGACTGCCTGAGTGTGTTTATCCACGCGGATCCCAAGATCCGGGCCAAACGGATTGTGGAACGGTATGGCGAGACCGATACGGATCCTTTCAGACGGTTGAAAGACAAGGATCGCAGGAGAAGCCTCAACTACAAATATTATACAGATCGCCAGTGGGGCGCGTGCGACAACTATGATATTGCATTGAACAGCGGTACACTGGGACTGGAGCGGTGTGTGGAGATTGTGGTGGGGCTGGCCAGGTAAAAGACGGCGTGCAGCAGACCAAGAGTGGATGAATAATATGGGATGGGGAGATATACAGTCGGGGAGACGGTATGTCTCCCTGTTTTTGTAGATCCGGGTATACGGAGAAGCTGTTTACGGAGGCGTGTCTGCATGACGCGCATGGGGAAATGCCGCCGCACCGGAAGAGTAACGGCCCCGTCTGCCCGGACCGTTATGTTTTTGCTGGGGTTCTGCTGTAAAAAGGCCGTGGGATGCTTGAATAATGCGCATAGATTTGGTAAGATGTTTTTGGCCGCCGGGAAGCGGCGGCCAGGTATAATATATGATCTTATACAGGAGGAGACAATAGATATGAGTAAGAAACCAACGGTATTGATGATCCTTGACGGCTATGGATTGAACGAGAAGGCCGAGGCGAACGCGGTGGCCGAGGCGAAAACGCCGGTGATGGATAAGCTGATGGCAGAGAGTCCTTTTGTAAAAGGCTATGCCAGCGGTCTGGCCGTGGGTCTGCCCGACGGACAGATGGGTAATTCTGAGGTGGGCCATCTCAATATGGGTGCCGGAAGGATCGTGTACCAGGAGCTGACTAGAATCTCCAAGGAGATTGAGGACGGCGTATTTTTCGAGAATGAGGAGCTTCTGGCCGCGGTGAACAATGCGAAGGAGCGGGGAACCTCCCTGCACTGTTTCGGCCTTCTGTCGGACGGGGGCGTGCACAGCCATAATACCCATCTGTACGGTCTTCTGGAGCTGGCAAAGAGAAACGGATTGGAGAAGGTGTACGTCCACTGTTTCCTGGACGGCCGTGATACGCCGCCGGCTTCGGGTAAAAGTTATATAGAGGAACTGCAGGCAAAGATGAAAGAGATCGGCGTGGGTGAGATCGGCGTGGTGTCGGGCCGTTATTACGCCATGGACAGGGATAACCGCTGGGATCGTGTGGAGAAAGCTTACCGGGCCCTGACAAAAGGCGAGGGCGTGAAGGGCGCCGACGCGGCGGAGGCCGTACAGAAATCTTACGACGAGGGTGTGACCGACGAGTTCGTGCTGCCTACTGTGATTGAGAAAGATGGCGCGCCGGTGACGACGGTGCAGGACGGCGATTCCATTATCTTCTTTAATTTCCGTCCCGACAGGGCCAGAGAGATCACCCGGGCTTTCTGTGCCGACGAATTTGATGGCTTTGATAGAGAAAAAAGGCTGGATCTGGTTTACGTGTGCTTTACAGAGTATGATGCCACCATCCCCAACAAACGGGTGGCTTTTAAGAAGGTGCAGATCACCAATACCTTCGGCGAGTATCTGGCGGCCCATCATATGACCCAGGCCCGCATTGCCGAGACGGAAAAATATGCCCATGTGACATTTTTCTTTAACGGCGGCGTGGAGGTGCCCAATGAGGGTGAGGATCGTATCCTGGTGAAATCCCCGAAGGTAGCCACCTACGACCTGCAGCCGGAGATGAGCGCGCCCCAGGTGTGCGACAAGCTGGTGGAGGCCATCGGTTCCGGCAAATATGATGTGATCATCATTAACTTTGCAAATCCGGATATGGTAGGCCATACCGGCGTGGAAAACGCGGCGATCCAGGCCATTGAGGCGGTGGATCATTGTGTGGGACGCGCCGTGGAAGCGTTGAAGGCTGCGGGCGGCCAGATGTTCATCTGCGCCGACCACGGCAACGCGGAGCAGCTGGTGGATTACGAGACAGGGGCGCCCTTTACAGCCCATACGACAAATCCGGTGCCGTTTATCCTGGTCAATGCGGATCCGTCGGTCCGTCTGCGCGAGGGCGGCTGCCTGGCGGATATCGTACCGACCTTGATTGATCTGATGGGCATGGAGCAGCCCGCGGAGATGACGGGGAAATCGCTGGCGATCCGGGGGTAACCGGGATGGATCTTTTTATTCAAAGCATCGAGATCGATTGGAGACGGATCTCCCGCGGGAGCTATCTGCGGGGGATCGGATCCCTGGCCGGGGTAAAAGAGCTGGAGTTTCACTGCCCGGTGACTTTTTTCGTAGGGGAGAACGGCTCCGGTAAATCTACTTTGCTGGAAGCTCTGGCGGTGGCCTATGGCTTTAATCCCGAGGGCGGCACGAGAAATTACAGTTTCTCCACGTATGATTCCCATTCTGAGATGTATGAAGCAGTTTCTCTTAGGAGGGGTTATCGCCGGGCGAAGTGGGGCTATTTCCTCCGGGCAGAGAGTTTCTACAATGTGGCGACGAAGGAAGAAGAATATGCGAGAGATTCTCTCGGAAAAGCAGAGCCGGAGATGCTGCACAGGAGATCCCACGGAGAGAGTTTTCTCGCCGTGGTTCAGCGGCATTTTCAGGCGGGCGGGCTGTATATTCTGGATGAGCCCGAGGCGGCTCTCTCTCCCCAGCGTCAGCTCACGCTGCTGATTGAGATCCATCGTTTAGCCAGGGCGGGAGCGCAGTTTATCGTTGTAAGCCATTCCCCCATTTTGCTGGGCCTGCCTGGGGCGGAGCTTTTGTCCTTTGACGGGGGATGGATTCATGAAATTGCCTACGAGGATACCGACAGTTATCAGGTGACGGAAATGTTTATCAAAAATAGGAAATATCTGCTGGGGAGGCTGCTTGATAGCGAAGACCATGTGTAAAAGGAGAATAAATGTGAATATTTCGTTTATGGGAGGCGCCGACGGCCCAACCAGCTTTTTCTTTGCCGGAGCGCTGGGGGATGTGATCCTGATCCCGGTGATTTTGGCCGTACTGGTAATCGGCGGAATTTTTGCAGGGAAGATGATACGCCAAAAAAAGAAGAAATAGGCAGGACGCTTTCTGGGAGAGGGCATGGACTGCCCTTTTTTGATTGGGAAATCCGGAGGTGTACGGAAAAGAGCCGTTGCAATGGGAAAAGGAGAGGCTAAATGAAAAAATCAAAAGTAATCATAGACAAAGAGTTTGTCCTTGCAGATATCGACAGCCGGATTTACGGTTCCTTTATCGAGCACCTGGGACGCGCTGTTTATGGCGGGATCTACCAGCCGGACAGCCCCATGGCGGATGAACAGGGGATGCGTAAGGATGTGCTGGCGCTGGTGCGCGGGTTGCAGGTACCGGTGGTACGCTATCCCGGCGGCAATTTTGTGTCCGGCTACTGCTGGGAGGATGGCGTGGGCGACAGGGAGAAACGGCCGTCCAGGATCGATCCGGCCTGGGGAACCATCGAGACAAACCGGTTCGGACTGAATGAATTTGCGGACTGGGCGAAAAAAGCGGATACAGAGGTCATGATGGCCGTGAATCTGGGTACCCGGGGTGTGGAAGATGCCAGGAATATTGTGGAGTACTGTAATGTCCCCGGGGGCACCTATTACAGTGATATGAGGAAAAATCACGGATATAGCCGGCCCCATGACATTAAATTGTGGTGTCTGGGCAATGAGATGGACGGTCCGTGGCAGATGGGGCATAAGACGGCGGCGGAGTACGGGCGGATCGCGGCAGAAGCCGGACGGATCATGAAGATGACAGATCCCACCATTGAACTGGTGGCCTGCGGCAGTTCCAATTATGAGATGGACACCTTCGGTTACTGGGAGGATACGGTGCTGGAGGCGTGCTATGACGAGGTGGATTATCTCTCTATGCACCAGTATTTCGACAACAAGGATGATAATGCGAGGGATTTTCTCGCAAGTACGGTTGTCCTGGATCAGTTTATATCGTCGGTTGTCGCCGTGTGTGATGCTGTCCGAGCCAGGAAAAAGAGGGAGAAACGCATCAATCTCTCTCTGGACGAGTGGAATGTTTGGTATCACTCCAACGAGCAGGATAAGGAGATCGAACGGTGGAGCAAGGCGCCCCACCAGCTGGAAGATGTATACAATTTTGAGGATGCGTTGCTGGTGGCAGGGATACTGATCACGATCCTGCGCCATGCGGACCGCGTAAAGGTGGCCTGTCTGGCCCAGCTGGTAAACGTTATCGCGCCGATTATGACCTCTGATACCGGGGCATGGAAGCAGACGATCTACTATCCCTTTGAGCTGGTCAGCCGTTATGGGCGGGGCAAGGTGCTGCATACTTTGGTACAGTCACCCACCTATGAGAGCTGCCACGGGGACGCCCCGTTCCTGGAATGTGTTGTGACCATGGATGAGGAGGCGGGGACGCTCACGCTGTTTGCGGTGAATAAAAGCCTGGATGAAGATATGGAGCTTTCCTGCTGCTTGGGACAGTTCGGCGATTATCGGGTGAAGCGGCATGTGGTTCTGTCCCACGGGGATGTGAAGGCGGAGAATACAGAGGAAAAGCCGGATACGGTGGTTCCGGCGGAAAACGGAAAGTCCGCCGTGGCGGACGGAGTGCTAACGGCGGTGCTTCCGGAGAAGAGTTTCCATGTAATCATGCTGGGGAAATGAATGAAAAAGCCGTGATAATGGTTTATGGGGATGCGATCTGGCCTAGGGGCAGAGATCATGAGTAAAGATCACCGGCGGAAACCTTTGAGATGTCTGCTGCGGAGGCTCATCGAATCTCCGGAATAAAAAAGCGCATGCGGGAAACCATAGTGTATGCTTGGGTATGGTATGCGGTATACAGCCTGATGACGGATGTTTTGCCGCGGGTATGTTGACCCGGCCCGTTGTCCCGGAAAAGAAAGGTGGTGTTTGGCGATTGCACAAAAGATTGAGGATTACTTTTAATGCGCCGGTGGTTCTGAGTTTCGTATTCCTTTGCTTTGGAGCCACCCTTCTGGGGCAGGTGACCGGGGGCGTCAGTGATCCGGTGCTGTTTATGGTATACAGGGCCTCCCTGCGTTCGCCGCTTACTTATATACGTTTTTTTACCCATGTGCTGGGACACGTAGACTGGAGTCATTTCATAGGGAATGTTTCTTACCTGCTGCTGCTTGGTCCTATGCTGGAAGAAAAATATGGCTCGGCAAAAATTGTGGAGGTGATCATGAGCGCCGCATTTGTGACCGGGATCGTGAATTTTGTGTTTTTTCCGATGGTGGCCCTCTGCGGGGCCAGCGGGGTAGTGTTTGCCTTTATCCTTCTTACTTCCTTCGCAGGTTTCAGAAGCGGGGAAATCCCTCTTACTTTTATTCTGGTGGCGGTTGTCTTCATCGGGCAGCAGGTATATGACGGAATTACTCTGCAGGATAATATATCAAATCTGTCCCACATACTGGGCGGCGTCGTGGGGGCGGTGCTGGGATTCAGGCTGAATATGAGGGCGGAATCATTTTAGTATGCGGAGGAGAAAGAGGTGGGCAGGTCAAATTATGATGCCATGCGGGATGCCATGGAGCAGGAGTTTTTGAAATACGATCAGAGCCGGATGATCGACAGATTCGGGCTGGTTAATGACCGGGAATATTTGTACATCCGATTTGTGGGAACGGAATACCGTGTGAACTGTTTCAGCGGAAGGGTGGAGGCTTGTCGGAAGCCGGAGGGAGGCTATGTACATGCGGATTATAATGTGAGCATGACGATTTTTGATGTGCTGTGCTGCGCAAGATCCGGTTGCTGTCTGTCCGGCCGATATGTGCCCGTAAACAGCGTGAAGAATGTAGTGCAGTCTGCGTCATTGGGTTCCGGCCTGTTTGAAAAAGAAGGAAAGTTTTTCACAAATAAAAGGCATCTTCTCAGGGCGGCCTGTGAAAAACTGGGCGGTATCCCATGGGAAAGCGGCGACGTCTCGTATGAGATTCCGCTGTTCGATTTTCTTCCCGTAGTTTTGCAGTTCTGGGATGCGGATGATGAATTTGACGCGGTATTAAAACTCATGTGGGATGAAAATATACTTACATATATGCATTATGAGACAACATATTTTGCAGCCTCCCATCTGTTTTCCCGGTTGATGGCGTTGTGCAATTAGGGAGAAGCGTGCTATGAGATAGAGAAGGCGCCTGCATCCGGAAAGGTATAAAATTGGTAAACCGGGAAAAACTGTGCATAGAGAGGTTGGCCGGCCATAAAAAGCGCCGGACAGCGACAGATTAAATGGCAGGAGGTTGCAGAATATGTATCGTTATTTACCGGTTCGCAGGATTTACGCCAGAGAAATTCTGGATTCCCGTGGGAATCCTACTATAGAAGTGGAAGTTACTGTAGGGGAGGGTATTGTGGGGATCGACGGCTATACGGGCCGCGCCATGGTGCCTTCCGGGGCTTCCACAGGAAGTTTTGAGGCGGTGGAACTTCGGGATAAGGACGCCCGCTACCAGGGCGGCGGCGTGCAGCAGGCTGTGGAAAATGTCAATACCACGCTCTCCGACGCGCTGGTGGGGGAGAATGCCCTGAACCAGGAGTATATAGATAAGCTGCTCATAGAGGCCGACGGCACGGAGAATAAGGGGAAGCTGGGGGCCAATGCCCTCCTCGGCGTGTCCCTGGCCGTGGCAAAGGCGGCGGCGAAGGCTCTCCGGCAGCCCCTGTACCGTTATCTGGGCGGCTGCTATACGCCGAAGATGCCGGTGCCCATGATGAATGTGCTAAACGGCGGCCGACATACAGATACCAACGTGGATTTTCAGGAATTTATGATTATGCCGGTGGGCGCCCCCACGTTTGCCGACGCCCTGCGCATGGGGACGGAGGTATACCAGAACCTGAAAAAAATCCTTAAGGCGGGCGGTTATGCCACAGCCGTGGGGGACGAGGGCGGTTTTGCCCCGGATATGAAAAACGCCAAGGAAATCTTCCGTGTGCTGGCCGAGGCCGTGACGGAGAGCGGATACCGCTGCGGCGAAGATTTCGTCTTTGCCCTGGATGCGGCGGCCAGCGAGCTGTACGATGAGAAGCGGAAGCTCTATCTGTTCCCCGGGGAGAGCAGGAGCCGCGGCATGGATGTGGCGCGGACTTCCGCGGAGATGATTGATTATTACCGGGAGCTTCTGGATGAATTCCCCCTGGCGTCCATCGAGGACGGTCTCCGGGAGGATGACTGGGAAGGATGGAAGGAACTGACCGGCGCCCTGGGGAGCCGGATGCAGCTGGTGGGTGACGATCTGTTTGTGACCAATCCGAAGCGGCTTGCGGGCGGTATCCGCCTGGGAGCGGCCAATGCGGTGCTGGTCAAGGTGAATCAGATCGGCACGCTGACCGAGGCCATGGAGACGATCCGCATGGCCCAGCATGCGGGCTACCGCACCATCATCTCCCACCGCTCTGGCGAGACGGAGGACGCTTTTATTGCCGATCTGGCCGTTGCCACGGGAGCAGGCCAGATCAAGACCGGTGCGCCCTGTCGGACAGAGCGCACGGCAAAATACAACCAGCTTCTCAGGATCGAGGATTATCTGGGACAGGTTGCCTGTTATGAAAATCCCTTTTGCATGGCGTAAAATCATACTTGAAAAAGCAATCCTCCTGTGCTAGAATAGACAAAGTCATTATTAGGAGGTAAAAGCATTGCAGATCCTGAGAATTATTCTTACTGTCATTTATGTCATAGATTGTATTGCCCTGACTACAGTTGTGCTGATGCAGGAGGGCAAGCAGAAAGGTCTGGGCGTGATCGGCGGCGGAAATTCCAGTGACACCTACTGGGGGCAGAATAAGATGCGTTCCAAAGAGGGCGTACTCATCATGGCTACCCGGATCATGGCGATCTTATTTATCGTCCTGTCTCTGGTATTGAATATGAATTTTTAGTTAGGGAAGGAAAGGCACTCTTGTATGACAGGAGTGCTTTTTTCTCATATAGGAGAATATAGTGAAACCGAAACAGTTAAAGAAAAGAAAAAAGTATATATATGATGTAATCTGTACGAAGGATTACCAGCCGATGCGCGCCCGGGAGATTGCCATTCTCCTGCAGATACCGAAAGAAAAACGCCGGGATCTGCAGGATACTCTGGACAGCCTGCTGCAGGATGGCAAGGTGGCCATGGATAAACGGGGGCGCTATTACAAAGCGCCTGCGGGTAAGGCGGGCCGCCCTTCTGCGAAAAGGGGGAAAGAGAGACGGGCCGACGCGATCCGCGGCGTATATGTGGGACATCCCCGTGGCTTTGGATTCGTGGAAGTGGAGGGTGAGGAAGAGGATTATTTCATTCCCGGAGAGTATACAAACGGCGCGTTTCATATGGATACGGTGGAGATCCTGCCTCTGCCGGCGGGCAGTGGGAAACGGCGTGAGGCCCGGGTGGCCGCGATCCTGGAGCACGGCATCACGGAGGTGGTGGGTACTTTTGAGCAGGGTCGCGCTTTTGGGTTTGTGAAGTCGGATAATTCCAGGGTCTGCCGGGATATCTTTATTCCCCAGAAAGATGCGGGCGGGGCCAGGGACGGCCAGAAGGTGGTGGTAAAGCTGACGGATTACGGCGGCCATCACAGAAGCCCGGAGGGGAAGGTGACAGAAATCCTTGGCGACAGCCGGGATCCCGGAGTGGACGTGCTATCAGTGGCCCGCGGCATGGGGCTTCCCATGGAGTTTCCCGAACGGGTGCTCAATCAGGCCCGGCGGGTGGCGGAAACGGTCAGCGAGGCCGACCGAAACGGCCGGGAGGATCTGCGGGATGTGCTGATGGTGACCATCGACGGGGAAGATGCCAAAGATCTGGACGACGCGGTGTCCCTGACGGTGGAGGATGGCGTGTATCACCTCGGTGTCCATATCGCGGATGTCAGCAACTATGTTCAGGCCGGCAGCGCGTTGGACCGGGAAGCATTTAAGCGGGGAACCAGCGTGTATTTGGTGGATCGGGTGCTGCCTATGCTGCCGGTACAGCTCTCCAACGGGATTTGTTCTTTGAACGCGGGGGAGGACAGGCTGGCGTTGAGCTGTCTGATGGATATGGACGCCTCCGGCCGGGTGATCGCCCACAGCATCGTGGAATCGGTGATACGGGTGGATCGCCGCATGTCCTATACGGAAGTAAACAGGATACTCACCGGACAGGATGAGGATCCAGCCCGTGACTGCGGCTCTCTGGCTCCGATGCTTAAGGCTATGGGGGAACTGTCGGCCCGAATCCGCAGCCGCCGTTCGGGGCGGGGCTCCATCGATTTTGATTTTCCGGAGTGCAGGATCATTCTCAGCGCCACGGGGCATCCCATCGAGATTAAACCCCATGAGAGAAATGCGGCTACGGATCTGATCGAGGATTTTATGCTGTCCGCCAATGAGACCGTGGCCAGGGAATTCTGCGAGAGGGAAATTCCTTTTGTGTATCGCACCCATGAGAATCCTGACAGGGACAGGATGGAGGGGGCGCTGCATTTCATCCATACATTGGGAATACGGACGGCGAAGGCCGGACAGGAAATGTCCTCCGGCGAGGTGCAGGAGATCCTGGACAAGTTAAAGGGTAATCCCTGTGAGGAACTGGTGAGCCGTCTGCTGCTGCGTTCTATGAAGCAGGCGAAATACACGACGGCCTGTACCGGACATTTCGGCCTGGCGGCGAAATATTACTGTCATTTTACGTCGCCGATCCGCCGTTATCCCGATTTGCAGATCCACCGCATCATTAAAGACAGCATACGGGGGCGTCTGAAGCCGGAAAAGATAGCCTGGTACGCAGAACATCTGGACGAGGTGGCCGCACAGAGCAGCGTGACGGAGCGCCGGGCCCAGGAAGCCGAGCGGGAGACGGACAAGATGAAGATGGCCGAGTACATGAGTTATCATCTGGAGGAGGTCTTTGCGGGGCGCATCTCCGGAGTGACCGCCTGGGGGATCTTTGTGGAGCTGCCCAACACGGTGGAGGGAATGATCCGTCTGGCTGATATGGTGGATGATTACTACAGGTTTGACGAGGAGCAGTACCAGGTTGTCGGGGAGCATTCCGGGAGAACCTACCGTCTGGGCGATCCGGTGCGGGTGCGGGTCAAAGGGGCCGACGCGGCGGCTAAAACCATAGACTTTTCGCTGGTGGACGGTGAATAGATTTTGCCTTTGTACAAAAAGCGGCAGGAAGGCCTATGGTAAAAAATCATTATAGAAGGAGCGGGTTGGGACATGGCTAAACAAAAAGGAACAAAACTGATCGCCAACAACAAAAAGGCGTTCCATGACTATTTTATAGAAGAAAAATATGAGGCCGGTATTGCCCTGCACGGCACGGAGGTGAAGTCCCTGCGTATGGGGCGGTGCAGCGTCAAGGAATCCTTCATCCGCATTGACAACGGGGAGGTCATGATCTACGGGATGCACATCAGCCCCTATGAGAAGGGCAATATTTTTAACAAAGATCCCCTGCGGATACGGAAGCTCCTGCTTCACCGCCATGAGATCAACAAGATGCAGGGGCGTATCGCCGAGAAAGGTTATACACTGGTGCCCCTGCAGGTATATTTCAGGGACAGTCTGGTGAAGGTGGAGATCGGTCTGGCCAAGGGTAAGAAGCTGTATGACAAGCGGCAGGATATCGCCAAAAAGGATCAGCGGCGGGAGGCCGAAAGGGATTTCAAAGTGCGGAATCTGGGATGATACGACGTAACAGTTCTGCCGGAGGCTGAACTGTTACGATACGCTGCAAAATTATGTCAACTGACTCTTGACAAACGGGAACATATAGGTTATTCTATAAAAAGCGTCTGTTGTACCGGAAAAGCTTACGGGCTTGTACTGGTTTCGACGGGGGTTTTGAAGTTTGGGAAGCCATCCGCAGCTCCGGGACTGCGTACCAACCTGGAAATTAAATTTAAACGCAGACGAAAATTACGCGTTAGCAGCCTAGTTGCTGCTTGTCCGTCCCAAGTCTCCTGCAGCTTGGGTTCGGGCATCAAAAACCGCAGGGCACTTTGCCTTCTAAGCTTTGCGAAGGTAAAAGATTTTATGAAGCTACTGAAGCCGGCAGCCTGTCATTAGGCGGCTGACAGAGGGAATGCCAGTATAATGACTGTGATGGGAGATGCCTGAATGGATAGGCTTTCGGACGCGGGTTCGATTCCCGCCAGGTCCACTTAAACGTATTAAGTCGAACTCCGCATATGAAATTGTCATATACAGGAATATGTTCTGCTTAGTGTATTGAGGAAAATAAAGACAGCATAGGTTGTCCACAGTCTGAAACAAACATGACCCACGATACTCTGTATCGTGGGTCATGTTTGTTCTTAACGACTTATGCTGAAAAATCATAATCTGTATTTGTGCCGATAATGTCAATAATATTCAGACGGTTGTTTCTTTCTCCACATGACAGACTTTAAAAGGCCTGCTCACAATCTCACCATACGGGTTTCAACCTGCGTAAACGACTGCTTATAATAAGGGGTGGTTTTTTATATCTATTTACCCAAGCAATTCGGAAATGCGGATCTCTAGGTTCTTATAGATTCCGACGGCTATATCATGGTCAAAAGAGAAAATTACCGGGGCGGCATCTTCTTCATAGTGGTATACGGTGGTACGTTCTTTTTCCGGGTCAACGATCCAGTATTCCCGGACACCTGCGTCGGAATACAGGGTCATTTTAGTAGAATAGTCCATCCGGCGGCTGGAAGGGGAAACGATCTCAATAATGAAATCCGGTGCGCCGTTGCAGCCCCGGTCGTCCAGTTTGCTTTTATCACAGATCACGGAGACGTCTGGTTCCACATAGATGTTCTCGTCTGCGTTTAGTAATACGGCGAAAGGAGCGGGGATGACTTCACAGCCGCCGCCTTTTGTTTTGATGTACTGTATGAGCAGATGCGTCAGCCCCGAGACCAGTTTCTGGTGCCGGAAATTCGGCGGGGCCATGTAATAGATCTGCCCGTCGATCAGCTCCGCCCGTTCGCCATCGGGCAGGGCGTAGATATCGTCAATGGTATAGGTTTTTTCCTGCGTTAATGCCATACTGTGTTCCTCACTTTCAGTTTTATTTGATAAGATTATTCTCTGTTGGCATCATGATGGCCCGGTGCGGAAGGAGAACGTTGGCAGGCCGTCAGATGTGCCGATGACCAGCGTACCCCGGGAGATAATATCCAGGCCGGCCTCTCTGTTGAGTATATAGTTTACCGTTTCCTGGCCGAAGGGGTCGAGGGTGCGGTATTTTTCTATGAGGTCAATCTCGTTTGAATTTATAGAAGGTGTGCCAAATATATCCTTAGGGTTATCGCATTTATAAATACGGCACAGAGCTACAAAAGCATCTGCGTTTAACATGCTTAAACCACTTTCGTAGCCGTAAAGAGTTTTAGCGGAAATATCTATGTTATAGCTTTGCAGTTTGGTAACAACTTCATTCGCAGAAAGTCCTGAGGTCTTGCGTAATTGCTTTAGAAAATTGGCTATGATTTGCTTGGCCATGTTGCGCCTCCTACATTTTCATATATAGTAACCCCGATTTTTAATACTGTAAATAAAAAGTCTTAGCAAATAAGAAAGAATATTTAAAAAACAGTTTATGATATGACGAACTAAGAATATCATGCAATTATGTTCTTGGTTTCTAAGCATAATGTGGTGGAGAATATGACGATAGCTAAGAACATAGCTAATTACGTCAGAAATATGGGGATAAATCTTTCTGAGTTGTCAAGAAAATCCGGCGTGGCATATGGATCTTTATATGCCACGCCTTGGATGTGAGGGAAGAGGAAGAGAATTGCGTGCGAATGAATTAACGGATGTATGTTCTGTTTTTAAGGATGAATTCATAGCTGCTTTTTGTTGATGACCGGAATACTGACCGCCATGCACGCTATGCACAAGGCTGCAGCGACAGCGATGGCCTTTATATATGCGTCCGTTTCCACGGCCCCAAGTAAAAGCATATTGGTATCCATTAACACAGCAGGTGAATATACCTTTACTTTTGGTATGACGCTCATGAAATACGTTAAAAGCACGGAAACACCGGTGCACAGGGTAACACCCGTATGATTCCACAGCAGTGATGAGAACAGGATCATAAGGCATATCACCCATACGCCGAACAACCACCAGACGGCAGCCGAGAAGAATAAGTTATTCGCGGTACGGTTATCCCAAAAACAGGCATTGTAGCCATAGGTAATGGCAAAGCAAAGCCCGTAACCCAATGTCCAGAGCGATAGCAGCAGCACCGTTTTTGCCAGAACGGTCTTGTATCTCGCCAGGCCCTTTGTTAACAGAAGCAGTAATGTCCCGGATCCGTACTCTTTCGTAAATATGTCGCTGAAGATCAGCACAAAAGCGATTAGGGCAAGGGGGATGTTTTTGAAAAATTGTGTCCATGAGGTCATGGCGTCCACCCGGACATTCGTGACAAGCAATCCGTTTTCTGCCATCGTATCGGAGAGCATTTCCATCATCCATGGTGTCAGTTTTGCCATCGCGGGATTCATAATGCCAAACAGCACGAACAGCAGCACAAGGATCATGAGCTTACCCGTCCGTGCGGTTTCGAGATATTCTTTTTTCAAAAAGCTAAACAAAGGTTTCATTTTGTCACCTCCAAAAACAGCGACTCAAGCGTTGGTTCTATTCGCTCAATCTTCTGTACAGGTATTCTGTTTTCGGCGATATATCGCATGATGGCAAAGAAACGTTCCCCGCTGCCATGAAAGACAAGCGTATTTGGTTCCGTGCACTGGAGATCGCCAAAGGCTTTTATAAGCGTATGGCTGGTTTCTTCTTGGTCTGTTTCGATGCTAAATCCGTCAGAAGGTCTCCTGCTTCGCAGTTCTGCCATCGTTCCCTGCATGGCGACTGTTCCATTGTTCAAAAATGCAGTTTTGGTGCAAATACGCTCGACATCAGAAAGAATGTGCGTTGAAAAAAGCACGGTGGTCTGTTCTCTTACCGCAAGAAGTATATCCCAAATTTCCCTGCGCCCTGCGGGGTCAAGGGCTGAGGTGGGTTCGTCACAGATCAGAAGTTTTGGATGGTTCAGGAGCGCCTGTGCGATTCCCAGGCGTTGTTTCATGCCCCTTGAAAAGCCTTTGATCCGGCGGCGTTCTTGACCGAGGCCAACCTGCGCTAACAGTTCTTTGCTTCTCGCCCTGCTGTCAGATGTATTCATTCCGCTTACCTTTCCGCAAAGATCCAGATATTCAAGCGGCGTCATATAGGGATAAAATTCCGGCACATCGGGCAGATAGCCGATGTAACGGTTGGTATCGGTCTGCCCGAAATTTGCCTTTTCACCCATGACGTGGATCTGTCCGCTGTCAGGCTTGAGAAGTCCAAGGATCGCCTTCATCGTAGTCGTTTTTCCCGCTCCGTTCCTGCCGATAAAGCCGAAAATACCATGTTCAGGCACAGACAGGTCAAGCCCGCGGAGTACCTCTTTGCTGCCAAAGCTCTTTTTCAGATTTTGTATTGCCAGCACATCCATATTATGCGTCCTCTTTTCCAAACAGGAAGTACGAGATCGGGCCGATAAAAGCCATAAATGCGATGGCGACGACAAGCCAGAGCGTACGGTTTCCTCTTTTATAGTTATTATGGGTCAAAATGTGGTACAGGGTGCAGCCCAGGAGGGAAAACTGCACGATTACCAGCGGAATTAAAAAGGGGAGGAATTCTATGATATTATCCATTCTTATTTTTCTCCTTTCCGTAAGTTTCTACACAAAAGCCTTTATGTCCACAGCAGGTGCAGGTGAGTTTTCTGAGTGTCGGGGTGTGTTTTGCGAAAAATGCTTCTTTAAACCGGGGCTTGAAAACTGCATGGCACTGGGGGCAGATATACGCTACCCTTTTAAAGTAATAGTTTGATACCCAAACCGTACAGGGAACGGCTGCCAGAACAAACAGGAGAAATGGCTGCCATATTCCCGTGGCGATCCAGAGGATGATAGTGGTCCACTGAATGACACCGACGGGAATACCTATGATCAGCAGGATCGTGTGCAGTTGTCTCATTTTCTTTTTGTTTTCCAGTGCATAAGCTATGTCACTGATAGATTCAATGGAGAAATTTTCCACGCTCTTTAACTCCCGTTTGATCCCGTCGAGCATATGAAGTTTTGCCTGTCTTTCGCTTATTTCCTCACGGAGAAGCCGCTCCTGCTGTTCAAGTAAAGCAGAAACGACGCTGCCGGGGTCATCTTCGGACAGCAGTTCTTTTATGCTGTTGATCGGGATACCGGCGTTACGGAGAAAGCAAATGATCTTCATCCGTTTGAAGTCATTCTCGGAATAAAGCCGCCGGCCGCCTTCTGAGAGTTCGCTGGGCGTCAGGATACCACGGGTATCATAATACTGTACGGTTCTGACGGATACGCCGCAGAGCTTTGCGATTTCTCCAGTCGTATATTTTGACATAGCCTTCACCTCCTTTCGCCCTCATTTTACTTCATTACGCAGCGTCACAAGCAATACGTCACGCAGGGGGATTTTTGGATATCTCGATTTTTCTACTTCTTTCTGCTTTATCTTATCATATCCGAATAATCCGTCCGGGGCAATGAAGAAAGATGAGGGCTCCTATGTTTGGCTCAGTAAATTCTCTGGTGGACGGGAGAAGACATACCGGCAGTCGTAGCGCCGAAACGGTGTGAAGAAAGTGATCCCAAGATATAATATATGTAAATGCCGCCGCATTGAAAATTTGACGGTTGCATTTGACCGGGCCTGTATGTATAATAGAAAAGAGCGCAAAGCGGTTTTACATATGGGAGGTTTTTATGGGTGAGTACAATGGCGCGGCAGTGGGCGCGTTTGAGACAGACAGTTATCTTGTGGCCTGTGTGGCGGTTGACGCGGCTGTGAAGGCGGCGGATGTAAAGGTGGAAGGTGTGGAACGCAACCGTCTTGGCAGCGGCGCCTGTGTGAAGCTCCGCGGAAGGATTTCGGATGTACAGGCGGCCATGGATGCGGCCGGGGAAGCGGCGCGGCGGATGTCCCCGGTGACAAAGAGCGTGGTCATTCCGGCTCCCACAGAAGGGACGGAGAAGATGCTGCAGATGACGATTCAGAAATAGCAGGACACAGATAAGGAGAGAGTGATGAAAGACGGTGCTTACGGATTAGTGGAAGTGTTGGGAAGCTCGAATGCTGTTGTCTGTGTGGACAGGATGGTCAAGACTTCCGATGTATATTTTAAGACATGGAATACCCGTTGCGGCGGCCATACGACTATTTTCATGGCCGGGGATCTGTCCTCCGTGAATGCGGCGGTCAGCGCGGTGGCGGAGAATCCGCCCTGTCAGGTGTTTTATACGGCAGTAATCTCCAATCCCCATGAGGAGATGGTAAAGTTTGTTGAGGAGATGGCTGCGAAATTTCCTGGGAAATAGGCAGGGAAGCGACGGTTCGGCAGATCCGGGCCGTTGTGCTGAAACTGTATAGGCAAAAAAGTTACAGTTTTGCCGGCGGCTGATCTGTACCCCCAAAAAGTCCTGTCTGAAAGCAGACAGGTTTTTTTGCGCAGTTCATATGATGGAGGGTGAGGAAAAATGAGAGAGGAAAGAGAGCATTTGCGGAAGCTTGTGAAGATCGCCGCTCATTTGGCGCGCCATATGATGTTTAAGCTGTGGGCCTGTGTGCGGTGGGTATTGCTGGCCATATTGGCGGGGCTGGCGGTGGGGGCCTACAGCACGCTGTTTGCCTGGTGTATGACGAAGGTGACGGGATGTCGGGAAACCTGCGGATGGCTGCTGTATCTGCTGCCCTTTGGCGGGCTTGCCATCGTGTTTTCCTACCGGCTGGCCAGAATTGAGAAAGACCGGGGGACGAACCTGGTGATCCACTCTATCCATGCCCGGGATGACGTACCGGGCCGGATGTCATTGCTGATCTTTATTTCCACCATTCTGACCCATCTGTTCGGCGGGTCGGCGGGCCGCGAGGGGGCGGCTCTGCAGATGGGAGGCAGCCTGGGAAATCTGCTGGGGCGCCTGTTCCGCATGGACGAGAGGAACCGGAAAATCATGATCATGTGCGGGATGAGTGCGGCTTTCGCGGCGGTGTTCGGCACGCCCATGGCGGCGGCGGTGTTTTCCATGGAGGTTATCAGCGTGGGTATCATGCATTACTCGGCCCTGGTGCCCTGCATGTTCGCGGCGCTTATTGCCTCCCGGTTTGCCGCCACCTTAGGGATCACGCCGGAGTCATTCACCATTGAATCTATCCCCCGGCTTAATGTGGAGAACGGTACGAAGATGTTTATTCTGGCGGTCTGCTGCGCAGGTTTGAGTATCCTGTTTTGTATGCTCCTTCATATGGCGGGGCATCTGTATCAACAGTATTTTGCCAATCCCTATGTCCGGGTGTTCGCGGGCGGCTGCCTGGTTGTGGCGCTGACGCTGTTGTGCGGCGTCCGGGATTACAACGGCGCCGGGATCGGAGTCATTGAGAGGGCCATGTCCGGCGAGGTGGCGCCTTGGGCCTTTCTTTTAAAAATGGTGTTCACCGCCCTGACGCTGGGAGCCGGGTTTAAGGGCGGCGAGATCGTGCCCACTTTCTTTGTGGGAGCCACCTTTGGCTGTCTCTTCGGGCAGATTGCCGGTCTGTCCCCCTCCCTCTGCGCGGCGGCGGGCATGGCGGCCACTTTCTGCGGAGTGACAAACTGTCCGATTTCCACGCTGCTGATCAGTTTTGAGCTGTTCGGCTTTGAAGGAATTCCTTATTTTATGATAGCGATATCCGTCAGTTATCTCTTGTCCGGTTATAAGGGGCTGTACAGCGACCAGATCATTGTGTATTCCAAATACCGCCCTCAGTTTATCAACCGGCTGGCCGGAGATGAGTCCGAGGATGACCTGATTCACAGCTGAGACCGGGAAAAGTGATTGTTTTGCCCGGAGGTGTGTAGTATAATACAGCCTGTAGGAGGAAAATTGTAATTATGGGAAAAATAATATTGACAGGCGACAGGCCCACGGGAAGGCTGCATGTGGGGCATTATGTGGGTTCTCTGCGCAGGCGTGTGGAGCTGCAGAACTCCGGTGAGTATGAGAAAATATTTATCATGATCGCCGATGCCCAGGCGCTCACGGACAATTTTGAGAATCCGGAGAAGGTGCGCCAGAATATCATTGAGGTGGCGCTGGACTATCTGTCCTGCGGTCTTGATCCGGTGGTGTCCACGCTGTTTATCCAGTCCCAGATCCCGGAGCTTACGGAGCTGACTTTTTACTACATGAATCTTGTAACGGTATCTCGGCTGCAGAGGAATCCCACGGTGAAAGCGGAGATCCAGCTGCGCAATTTTGAGGCCAGCATTCCGGTGGGCTTTTTTACGTATCCTATCAGCCAGGCCTCGGACATTACGGCTTTTAAGGCTACCACGGTACCAGTGGGCGAGGATCAGCTCCCGATGATCGAACAGACCCGGGAGATTGTCCGCAAATTTAACAGCATTTACGGCGAGGCCCTGGTGGAACCCGACGTGCTGCTGCCGGAGAATGAGGCCTGTATGCGTCTGCCTGGTATCGACGGAAAGGCCAAGATGAGTAAATCCCTGGGCAACTGCATCTATCTGGCGGATGACCCGGAGGATGTGAGAAAGAAAATTATGAGCATGTACACCGACCCGTTGCATCTGATGGTGTCCGATCCCGGCCATCTGGAGGGGAATACGGTGTTTATTTATCTGGATGCTTTCTGCAAGCAGGAGCATTTTGAGCGGTATCTGCCGGAGTACGCGAATCTGGACGAGCTGAAAGGCCATTACAAACGGGGCGGCCTCGGTGATGTGAAAGTGAAGAAATTCCTGAATAAGATCATGCAGGAGACTTTGGAGCCTATCCGCGCCCGCCGCAAAGAGTATGAGAAGGACATCCCGGCAGTGTACGAGATACTGAGGGCCGGAAGTGAGAAGGCCCGCGAGGAGGCGGCCCGGACGCTGGAGGATGTGAAGGCGGCCATGCGGATTAATTATTTTGACGATCAGGAGATGATCCGGGCACAGGCCGACCGGTATGAACAGCATTAAACAGGAGGCAAGATTTTAAGAAATCTTCATAATGTATGTATAGGGTTTTTGAAACATATGTGTTACACTTTAGCTGTCGGCGGAGGGTATACCGCTGGAACGTATAGTGGCAATCCGGTGTATCGGAGCTGTTGTAAAAAGCATATATATGCGAGGAGGATTGATATGAAGACGATGAAAAAAATTCTGATGTCTCTGCTGCTGGTCTTGTCTGCAGTGATGTTCCTGCCTGGAGCGGTTCAGGCCAAAACAAAAACGGAGTCTCTGAGCACTTCGGTGAAAGCTTTCATCAAGGCTGCGAAAAAGATGGACGAGAAACAACTGGATAAATATGTGAGGGACTGGGAGGACTACAGCTCAGAGGATGTGAAGTATGCGCTGCCCAAAACATACCGCGTGATAAAGAAGAATGCATCCAAGGTTACTTACAAGGTTGTATCAAAAAAGAAAAAAGGGAATACGGCCACAGTTGTCCTGCAGGTAAAATATCCGAAATATACGAAAGCCATAGGCCGAATGGTTAAGGCTTTGGAAAAATATTATGAGAAAAAATACGGTTTTACCGATGCGGGGATGGGGATGCCGATGCCGAATGATCTCAGCCAGAAAGAGATTGAAAAGATGGTCAGTGAGATGCTGGATGAGATGGATACGCTTTGTGCCGGGCAGATAAAGAAGTGTCCTAAGAGCGGTACCGCAAGCAAGAAAATCATAGTCACTTTTGTGAAGAGCGGAAGCCGCTGGGTAATGAAAAAAATGCCCAAAGCCCTGGCTAATGCGATGTACTGTGATCTGATCAGGAGCGCCGAAAAAGCGGAGCCTATACCCGTGGTATGAGATGGCAGGAGTGCCATAAGGCAGATCCTCTGCCTGTGAAGCGGCCTGGTCAGCAATGCCCGGTAGACAGACGTATGTCTGTAATGAAAAGGGGAATGCGTTCAGTGAGTTTGGCTGCAGCCCGGTGGGAACCGGGCTGTGGCATTTTTGTGTTGATGGTATATTTTGCATAATGCTTTGAGAGGGGCATCGCTGAAAGGAAACGGGATATGTATACGGATGTGCTGAAAACCGAGAAAAATTTCAGATATATACTGGCAGCAAACTGCATAAGCCGTTTTGGGGATTCCCTGGATGCCATCGCCTACAGCTGGATGGTTTATCAACTGACCGGATCCATGGCCTGGCTGTCCGTCATACTGGGCGTCAATATGATTCCGACGGTTCTGTTTCAGCCGCTGGCCGGGGCATCTACGGAATATTTTAATAAAAAAAGAGTGATCGTAAATTGTGATATTTTCCGGGGGCTGACTGTATTGTTTACATGTGTTCTTTTGGCCTCCGGTTTTATGGAACCCTGGCATCTGTTGGTTTTGACATTTCTAAATTCCTCTGTGGAAGCGTTGCGGATCCCCCATGGTCTGGCTGTTTTGCCTCAAATACTGGAAAAGGAACATTATAAAAGCGCCATATCTCTGGATCAGGGAACGCGGAGAACTGCTGAATTGGTCGGGATGGGCTGCGCCGGTATCATTGTTGGGGTAATCGGTGTGGGCGGAGCCCTGTTTATAGATGCTCTGACTTTTCTGGTTTCGGGTTGGCTTCTGTCATGTTTGAAAATGGATGAAAAGAAGAATAAAGGGGAACGTTTTCAAGTTAAGACGTATCTGTCTTCTCTGAAAGAGGGATTTGTCTATTTCCGTAAAAACGATCTGGCGATGGTAGTATGTGCCATATGTGTGCTGCAGAATTTATGTACGCTGCCCATAGATAATCTCCGTGCGGCTTATATAAGCGAATATCTGGGGCTGGATGTCATAGCCATGTCTGTAGGGGGTACGGCAGTTACGGTCGGGATGATCCTGGGGGCGTTTTTACTGCCGCTTCTGTCGGCGAAAGTGTCGGAAAAATGGCTGCTGGTCTATGGCGGTGTTCTGATCGGCATATTCTATTTTCTGTATCTTCTGGTCGGTATGGTTCCTTTTACAGAAGGCAAATATGCCTGTTATTTTGTTACGGCCCTGTTTTTCGGTATCCTGAACGCCATGGTGGGCGCCGCGGTTCAGGTTGTATTCGTATCCCGGACGCCGGAGGCACTGGTGGGAAGGATCGGCGGCATATTCAATGCGCTGGCCTGTTCGTCCCTGCCGGTCGGTTCATTTGTGCTGGCAGGGCTGACGACGGCGTTATCGATAAAAGAATTGTATGTGGTTATGGGATTTTTGACCATGGTGATTTTTATGTTGACAGGACAGTGGAAAGGTATTGCGAATTTGGAAGAATAGAAATATAGTGCCGGTGGTGGGACTCGGGCCCACGCCGCGTTATTTTGTAAAACTCAGTGTTTAGGCCGAAAAATCGCTTAAACACTGGGCTTTGTTCTGTTTCCTTTATATAATTAAGAGCATGATTGGAGGAACGGATATGACATTACAGCAATTAAAATATATGATAACAGTAGCGGAAAAAGGTTCT
>CAJUQO010000042.1 GCA_910588295.1 uncultured Lachnospiraceae bacterium
ACTCCTGCAAATAAATCATCCGGTCCATGGCAGGGTTTATGGTCAATGTACATATGATGGTCACCAACCCCACCGAGTACATAGAGTATTTCGCAAAATGCGGCGCCGCCTACATTACCATGCACCTGGAAACCCTGGTACATCCGATCCGGGCGCTGAAACGGGTCCGCGAGCTGGGCGTAAAAGCCGGCATCGCCATTAACCCCTCCACCGATATCAGCCGCCTGGCCTACATGACGGATGACATTGACCTGGTCTGCATTATGACGGTGGAACCGGGCTTTGCGGGACAAACCCTGATCCCCGCCACTATAGAGAAGATTACGGCGGTACGTAAAATGTTTGCCGATGCGGGAAAGGACGTGGAGATTATGGTGGACGGCCAGGTCAAGGAGGCCACGGCGCCAAGGCTAGTGGCCGCCGGGGCCAATATCCTGGTGGTAGGTACTTCGGGCCTGTTCAACACCTTTACACCCGAAGAATACCCGAAAGCCATCCGGTTTTACCAGAATTTAGAATCTTAATTTGAGGAGGCTGTTTTATGAAAGATTTATCTGCTGTTTTCGGTATGCCGGTTTCCCTGGATGAAAGCACCGGCCTTTTAAAGAGCGGGGAAACAGATGTGGTCTGGGAGGATTATTCCCGCAAGTATTCAGGCAAAATGTTAGGGCTTGTGGCCGATCCGGCCTATCAAGCCACCGATGACCCATACTATGACTTTTACAAGGCCATCGAGAGGAGCGGGGACCGGGAGGCATTTTCCTCCAGAGAGCTCCGCTACGATTCCACAGTGATCCTGCCCGGCGAGGCCAACGGCGAATGCAAAAAAACCGCCGGGCACTTCCATCTGCCCATTCCCGGGAAGCCCTACAGTTTTCCGGAGCTGTATCAAGTGGTGAACGGTACAGCCCTGTTTGTCATGCAAAAGGTGGATGATTACCAAAAGAACGAACCAATGCGGGTGAAAGACGTGCTGCTGGCGGAGGTACATGCCGGGGAAGCCATCGTAATCCCCCCTGATTACGGCCACTGTACCGTGAATGTCTGCGATGAAACTATGGTTTTCATTAACCTTGTTTCCGTGAACAGCAACAATTATTACGACAGCGTTAAGAACAGCCGCGGCATGAGCGTCTACGTCTACAGGGACGGCAACGGCTATACGCTGAAGAAAAACCCCCGGTATGCATTCGACTGCGAACCGAAGACGGTAGTCCCGGGCAGCAGCGATACCCTGGGGATCCACAAAGGGGTACCTGTATACACGGAGTATTTGAAAAATCCGGAACTATATACCTACTTGAATGATCCCGAGGAGAAAGCCCCGCTGTTTTTCTCCCTGCTGGCGGAGGCTTGACGGCCCATATGTTTCCTGCGGCGGAACAGGCCGCCGGACAGGAGAACCAAAATATGGAAGCAGACCTGCATTGCCACAGCACTTGTTCGGACGGCTCCGTCACGCCGGAGCTGCTTGCCCGGTATGCGCTGCGCCTAGGCCTGGACATCCTGGCCCTGACCGACCACGACACTATGGCGGGTACAGCGCATCTGCAAGCCGCTGCCGCCGGCACACGGCTGCGGATCATCCCCGGCGTAGAGTGCACCACGAAGGATTCCGGAAGCGGCCGCTCCGTCCACGTCCTGTGCTATGCCCCCGAAAGGCCCGCCATACTGGAGCCGCTTTTGTTGGACACTTCCGCCAAACGGCGGCGGGCAAAGTTGGACATGGCAGAAAAGCTTGCAAAGTTATACCCCGTCTTGGCTGTGGAGGATGTGCCGGAACTGGCACAGGGGAGCGCTTCCCTGTTTGAGAATCATATCATGACGGCCCTGGCTAACGCCGGCATTACCAACCACCCCTATGGGCCGCTGCTGGAAAATCTGATCGGGAAACACGGATCCTGCCACACGCCCATCTCCTACCCGGATACCCTGGAGGTCATCGACCTGATGCATGAGGCGGGCGGATTTGTGGTCATTGCCCATCCAGGCCAGTTTGACTCTGTGGAGCTGACCCTGCGGCTGGCCCGGGAACGGCGGATTGAAGGCATCGAATGTTTCCACTACCGAAATTCCCCGGCCGTCCTCCGGCAATGCCTGGATACGGCCGCCCGATATGGGCTGGCCGTCACCGGCGGCTCCGATTTTCACGGAATGAACACGAAAACGCCCCATCCCCTGGGCTTTTGCCGGATCTGGGGGGAATATTCGCGGGCTTTTCTCGAAGCGCTGGATGGCTCTGGGTAAGCCGCGGCCTCCCAGCATTTCGCACTGCTCTGGCCATTTTCAATAATTTAAGCCTCTCGTGCTCAGCAGCCCGTGTGCTTAAGTTACTGACATTGATCCAGTACCGCAACAGTTTGGGCAAGCTGAACTGTTACATGCAATGCACGGATCGGTCTGGACTGTTACCCAATACTTTTACAGTTCCGACGTAACATCTGTCTATAAACTTTAACACAGGAGGAATTATACATATGGCACAAATTTCCCACCTTAAAACCAGAGAAGATATGTGCAAGGTGGCCCACTACATGTGGGATCGGAAGCTCACCAACGCGGCGGGGGGCAATTTTGCGGTAAAGGCAGACGAGGATCGCATCCTGATCTCCCCCTCCCTGATGTCAGAACGGCATTTCTGCGAGCTGGAGCCGGAAGATTTCCTGCTGATCAATACGGATATGGAAATTCTGGAAGGCGAAGGGAAGCTATCCAGGGAAGGCTACATGCACGTGCTTCTTCTGACCAAATTCAACAATATTACCGCCACGATCCATGCCCATCCTCAATACTGCATGGTGTACGTGGCCCAAAACAAACCCATCCCCAACATCACCGAAGCCACCATGAAAAGGGGGCCTGTAGAGTGTATCCCTTATACGAAGGCCTACACCCGGGAGCTTCATGAAGAGATCTACAAATATTGGGACGCCCGCCGCAAACTGGCAGAGACATATCCCATCGGGGCCATTATGCCCTATCACGGGGTGGTGGTGTCCGGCAGCGACCTATTTATGGCTTACAGCATGCTGGAACGGATTGAGCAGGACGCCATGTGCGGCATCTTCAAAAACAATATCTGACGGAACGCCGTAGGCGCAAAGCGAAAGCTTATCATACTAGTGTGCACATTTACTGTGCAAGCCGTAATAAAGTGACCCAAGAGCGCAAAAATCCCATCACACAACGATTTTAAACGGGTTTTGCATGTAACAGTACGGTTTTTCTGAACGGTTACAATTTATCCGCATAATGCGGACAAATCATAGCCACACTATAAAATGGAGGTAAACCAAATGAAAACGATCAAAGACAAACAGATCCTTGTGGCCGCCGATTTCGCCGGCGTCCCGCTGAAAAACGCCATCGTGGAGCACCTGGAGCAAAAAGGATGGACAGTAACAGATATTGGCGTGAAAACCATCGACGAGGAAAATCCGGAAATGTTCCACCGGATCGGCCTGAAGGTTGGCGCCAAAATTGCCGAAGGGGAATTTGAGCGTGCGCTGATTTTCTGCGGCACCGGTATGGGTATCCACATCGCCGCCAGCAAATGCCCCCATGTCCACGCCGCCGTGTGCGAGAGCGTACCTTCGGCCCTCCGCGCCATCACCGGCAACGGCTGCAACGTACTGGCCATGGGCGGCCATTATGTAGCTATCCACACCGGTATTCAGATGGCCGACGCCTATCTGGAACACAATTTGGGCGACGGCTACGAGAACTGGGACGGCTTCTATGAGTTTCACAAGCTGGCCATTGATGAGCTGGAAGCCTTTGACTACGAGGAATTCAAGGCCAACGGCTTTGAAGTAAAGACTCTGGGCGAGGTAGACCTGGATGATGAACCTCTGCTGTATGATTATGATTTGAAATACAGGTAAGACAAGATTTACAAGCTTTTTACTTTCTTTTTCTCCCAGACCACAAATAAGTTTTTATAAAATTGCCTATATGAACTTTTACCACAGAACGCGGGCATGCCCGCCATACAAAAAAAGAGCCTGCTTCCGCAGGCCCTTTTCATTATGTAAATATTCTTCTGACCGCCAATATGGTTCTGTATGCCGCATTGTAGCTGATCTTGATACCGTCCTTCTTGCAGCTGGCGTGTACGATAGCGCCGTTGCCCATATAGATCGCACAATGGCCGGAATAGCAGATGATGTCGCCGGGCTTTGCCTCCGAGTAGGATACTCCCGTCCCCACGCTGCGCAGCGCGCTGGAGGAATGGGGCAGGCTCACACCAAATTTCGCATACACGGACATAATAAATCCGGAACAATCCGCACCGTTTGTCAGGCTGGTACCGCCCCATACATAGGGGTTGCCCACGAACTGGGTAGCGTAGCTGACCACGGAGCTTCCCTTTCCGCTGTATCCCACGGAACCGCCGCTGGACGTGCCGCCTGAGCTACTGCCGGAACTGCTGCCCGAAGAGCTTCCCGAGCTGCCTCCCGAAGAACCCCCTGAGCTGCCTCCCGAAGAACCTCCCGAGCTGCTGCCTGAGGATGCACTGTTCGACCGGGCTGCCGCCTGACGCTGTCTCTCCTGCTCAGCCGCTTTTCTCGCCGCCTCCTGAGCCGCTTTCTTCCTGGCCTCCTCGGCCGCCCTTCTCGCCTCTTCCTCTTTCTGCTGCTGGATCTGACGGATCTGGGCGGACTGCTGACGGATCAGCTCTGTATAAGCATCGGCCTTCGCCTCCGCATTCTTGATCTCCGATGCGTAGTTGGCGCTGGTCGCTCTCTTCTGCTCAAGCTTCTTATTTAACTCTTTTTCTTCTTCCTCGCTGCACTCCCGCATCACCACCAGCTCGGATTTTTCGATCTCCAGATTATTCTCCAGCTCTGTGACCTGCTCCACGGTGCTTACGTAAGTATCCAGCGCTTCCCTGTCGTAATCGTACAACTCCTGGGTATACTCGGCTTTATTCAAAAGATTGGACAGATTGGCGTCGGCCAGAATCATTTCCGCCCAGGCGCCTGTACCGCCTTTCTCATAAAGGAACTGGATGCGGGTCTTCATGGAATCATACTGTTCCGCCACATCCTTCTCGGCTGCTTCCAAATCCTCTTTGGTCTGCTCGATCTCAACCTCTTTATCAGCGATATCCGCTTTCAGTGTCTTGATCTCCACCATGACCTCGATCAGATCCTTATCCAGAGCCTCGATCTCGCCCTCCAGCTTTCTTTTCTTAACTTCCAGATCGTCGATCTCCGCCTGCTTAGCGGCCAGATCCTTCTGGGTCTGAGCCTTCTGCTGCTCCAATGCCTTCTGCTTTTCATCCAAGGTGCTGGCGCACACCCCCTGTGTGCCGAACATCATCACAGCCATCGCAAGCGCAAGCCCTCTTTTTGTCTTATTAAACATATGTATAACCCCTTTATTTTTCTGTTTCGAACTTTTTTGAATTAATCGGTTGCTCTTTATTCAATATTCCTGCTCTAAATTACAAAAATGAGAATAAAATATTGAATTTCTGTTACTCTTTGATCCTAATACATGGTATCATAAGTCCGGTTAAGATGCAACCGTTTGGAGGACATTCCTTACGATTTGGCAAAATCGACGTATTCTTCCTGTAAAATTCCTGCTGTCTCTTGTAATGTTTTTGTAATATTTTCACACATTCCTATGAGAGAAGCCCGCAAACCAAAATGAAGTATTCCGGCAGCCGTCCTTCCTCCATCCACAGAAGTTCCTGCTTTAAATATTTTGTCACCGTCAACCCCACATTACCTCCTATGGACTCAATAGAATAGCGCATTTTATCAGGAAAACGACAGGGTTCTCCCATGGGGCGGGTGCACGGTTTACAGTTCATACAGGATCCCGCGCTCAAGGAGACGCTGCCCGGATTTTCTTTTTCCATCTCCATCAGCTCTGCGGTGAGTTTCTTCTTCTCGGCCCATAGGGTTTCCTGAACCAGCGTGCCCAGCTCATCTTTCCCATAAGTTTTTTCTGTCATTTCCCGAGGGAAACAGATCTTTACACCGATCAGATGGAAATTATCATATCTTCTCCAGTAATCCTCCGGATCAAAATCATAGGAGGGGCAGGACCAGACCGTTTCATAGTTGCCGCACTGTTTACAGCACTCTAGAAAGGTAGGTACATCCACACAGGACTCCACGTATTCTTCGACAGGCACATCGGCCTCATAGCGTTCCACCGTATACCTCATATTGCCAGCCGCCATAATGATCTCCTTCCGTCACAGATATTATTACCCCGAAACACATGGCCCCCAGACTTATGCGAGAAACTCCGCCATGCGGGCGGCCGCATCCTTATCCTCTGTATGAAGCCGAAGCTCCAGGCTTTTCCCCAGATCCATACTCAGCACACCCATGATCGACCGGGCGTCCACCACGTATCTTCCACTCACCAGATCCGCCGAAAAGGGAAGCTGATGGGCCGCATGAATAAAAGCGCTGACCTCCTCTATAGAATGCAGCCTGATCATCTGCGAAATCATAGCTATGGTTCCTCCTTCTCTTCCTTTATAATCTTATCCTTACAGGCACTGACCTCCTGCTGGAACTGTTCCCAGGCATCCTCATGCTCTACGAAATATTTCGGGCATTCCTTTCCCGTCACATCATAGTGGCGGATTACATCCGAAGCCTCCAGGTCAAACCGCTTGCACAGCCACGCCACAAGCTGTACCAGCGATGTATAGGTGGCTTTGTTAAACTCCCCCGATTCGTCAGGATGGCAGCACTCAATGGACAGAGTATCCTTGTTCCTGTCGTTGGAAGCATAGGATATCTCCGAGCTGGGTATGCACTGGATGACCTCGCCGTCCAGCCCGATTACAAAATGGCTGCTGGCCTTCCGCTCTCCCGAATCCTTAAGCCCCTCAAAATAATTCCGGTTCGCCTGGGCCGAGCTGCCGGGGTTAGCCGTATAGTGTACCACGATGCCTTTAATCTGCCCCATCGCAATCCCCGGCCTTGAATACTCGTTGTTCGTAAGAAGCTGCACGTCGATCTCCGGCGCCCCAAACCAGTCTATGGCCTTCGGCGCCGCCCCGTTTAGCCTGGATTCCTCCAGCTCTGACCGGTGGATCACATAGCGTATGACCAGCACCATCAGCAGGCACAGCAAGATCAGCGTCAGTGCAAGCATCCGCCTTCTGAGCTGCATCTGCCGTCTTCTACTGGGACGCCTTCTTTTTTCTTTTGTCCGTCTTTTATCCATCTCTCAAAAAAGCTGCCGCAAAATCCCTTTGCGGCAGCAGCTGTCCTGTCTGTTGTCGTTACTGTCTTCCGTCCGTCTACTGCTCCACGCTGTAATTCGGAGCCTCCTTCGTGATATGGATATCATGGGGATGGGATTCCTTCAGGGAAGCCGCCGATATTTTGACGAATTTCCCCGTCGTCTTAAGCGCTTCAATGTCCGCCGCCCCGCAATAACCCATGCCGGACCGCAGACCGCCGATCAGCTGGAAGATCGTATCCTCCAAAAGACCCTTATAGGCCACCCGGCCCTCCACGCCCTCGGGCACCAGCTTCTTGGCATCTGTCTGGAAATAGCGATCCTTGCTGCCGTTTTCCATAGCGGCAATGGAGCCCATACCGCGGTACACCTTGTATTTTCTTCCCTGGTACAGCTCAAAATCCCCCGGGCTCTCATCACAGCCCGCAAACATACTGCCCATCATGCAGACATCAGCGCCGGCGGCAATGGCCTTTGTCATATCGCCGGAATATTTGATACCGCCGTCGGCGATGACCGGCACCCCGTATTCCTTCGCCACACTGTAGCAGTCCATCACTGCCGTAACCTGGGGAACGCCGATACCGGCCACCACACGGGTCGTACAGATCGAGCCCGGGCCGATGCCCACTTTCACCGCATCCGCGCCGGCCTCAATCAGATCTCTCGTGGCAGCGGCCGTAGCCACATTTCCGGCAATCACCTGCAGGTCGGGATAATGTTCTTTTATCAGTTTCAAAGTGTTGAAAATATTGGCAGAATGGCCGTGGGCGGAATCGATGACGATCACATCCACGTTGGCCTTAACCAGGGCCTCCACTCGATCGAGCACGTTGGCGGTAATACCCACCGCGGCGCCGCAGAGCAGACGTCCCATGGAATCTTTGGCAGAAAGGGGATATTTGATCTGTTTCTCAATATCTTTGATCGTGATCAAGCCCTTAAGGTTGCCCTCATTATCCACAATGGGGAGCTTCTCTTTCCTGGCCTTCGCCAAAATTTTCTTGGCTTCCTCCAGGGTGATCCCTTCAGGCGCGGTAATCAGATCCTCAGATGTCATGCAGTCTTTAATCAGTTTCGAAAAGTCTTCCTCAAATTTCAGGTCGCGGTTGGTTATAATACCCACCAGCTTTCCCTTCTCCGTGATCGGGACGCCGGAAATCCTAAACTTTGCCATCAGGGCATTGGCATCCCCCAGAGTATTCTCAGGGGAAAGATAAAAGGGATCAGTAATAACGCCATTCTCCGAACGCTTCACCTTATCCACCTCATCCGCCTGCGCTTCGATGGACATATTCTTATGAATAATGCCGATACCGCCTTGCCTGGCCATGGCAATAGCCATACGATTCTCCGTAACCGTATCCATGCCCGCGCTCATCATGGGAATATTCAGCCTGATCTTTTTTGTCAGCCATGTCGATAACTCCACCTTATTGGGTGTCACCTCAGAGTACTGCGGTACCAGCAGCACGTCGTCAAAAGTGATGCCTTCACCTATGATCTGACCCATATGTTACCTCCCTTTCTCCTGCATTTGTTTTATTATTTTAAGTTGTCCCCTAGTGTAACAAATCTGGCTGGGGCTGTCAATCGCCAATTTCAGCCGAATTGCGACATATGGGAAAGGGAGATACCCTTCCGGATATCTCCCTGTTTTTTGCAGCGCGATACAAATTTACATCATGCCGCCCATGCCGCCGCCTGCGGGCGGTGCCGCCGGAGCGGGCTCTTTGATAATAGACACTACGGACTCGGTGGTCAGCAGCGTAGCTGCCACGCTGGTGGCGTTCTGCAGAGCGCTCCTGGTCACTTTGGTGGGATCCAGGATGCCGGCCTCGATCATGTCTACATATTCTTCTCTGTAAGCGTCAAAGCCGACGCCAACCTCGGACTCTTTTACTTTATTGACAACCACAGAGCCTTCCAGCCCCGCGTTGGCTACGATATGGTACAACGGAGACTCCAGCGCTTTCAGAATGATCCTGGCGCCTGTCTTCTCGTCACCCTCCAGCTTGTCGGCCAGCTCAGCCACAGCTTTGCAGGCATGGATATAAGCGGAGCCGCCTCCGGGAACAATCCCTTCCTCCACGGCTGCCTTGGTAGCTGCCAGAGCGTCCTCCATGCGCAGCTTGGCTTCTTTCATCTCGGTCTCTGTGGCGGCACCCACGCGGATCACGGCCACACCGCCGGCCAGCTTGGCCAGTCTCTCCTGCAGCTTCTCTTTATCGAAGCTGGAGGTCGTCTCTTCGATCTGGGCTTTGATCTGCCCAATACGTCCGCTGATGGCGGATTTATCGCCCTCACCGTCCACGATAATGGTGTTCTCTTTCTGAACCTTCACGGATTTCGCACGGCCCAGCTGCTCAATCGTGGTATCCTTGAGCTCCAGTCCCAGCTCAGAGGAGATCACCTGGCCGCCTGTCAGAATCGCGATATCCTCCAGCATAGCTTTCCTTCTGTCACCATAGCCCGGCGCTTTGACAGCCACTACAGAGAAGGTTCCTCTCAATTTATTTACGATCAAGGTAGTCAGAGCCTCGCCCTCTACGTCCTCGGCAATAATCAGCAGCTTGGAGCCGGACTGTACGATCTGCTCCAGCAGAGGAAGGATCTCCTGGATATTGGAAATCTTCTTGTCGGTAATCAGGATATAGGGATTCTCAAGGGTGGCTTCCATCTTCTCCATGTCGGTAGACATGTAAGCGGAAATGTAGCCGCGGTCAAACTGCATACCTTCCACCAGATCCAGCTCTGTCTTCATGGTCTTGGACTCTTCAATGGTGATCACGCCGTCGCGGGACACTTTCTCCATGGCGTCCGCCACCAGCTCGCCTACCGTCTCATCCCCTGCGGAGATGGCGGCCACCTTAGCAATCTGCTCTTTCCCGCTGACATTGCGGCTCAGCTTCGCAATCTGATCCACAGCGGCATCTGTGGCTTTCTTCATACCTTTCCTCAGCTCAATAGGATTCGCGCCCGCCGCCAGGTTCTTGCTTCCCTCATTTACCATAGCCTGAGCCAGTACGGTGGCTGTAGTGGTTCCGTCGCCGGCCACATCGTTTGTCTTGGACGCCACCTCACGGATGAGCTGTGCGCCCATATTCTCAAAGCCATCCTCCAGCTCGATCTCCTTGGCGATGGTCACGCCGTCGTTGGTGATCAGCGGAGCGCCGTAGGATTTGTCCAGCACCACGTTGCGGCCCTTGGGCCCTAAAGTCACACGAACGGTATTTGCCAGCTGATTCACACCGGCTTCCAGGGCAGCTCTCGCCTCTGCGCCGAATTTAATTTCCTTTGCCATGATTGTATCCTCCTAATTATTTCAAGATTGCCAGGATATCGTCCTGTTTGATAATCATATATTTCTCATCGTCCATCTCAACTTCCGTACCGGCATATTTGGCATATACCACCTGGTCGCCGGGTTTCACTTCCATCTTAACTTCCTTGCCGTCCACCATGCCGCCGGGGCCTACCGCTACCACCTCGGCAAACTGGGGTTTCTCTTTCTCGGAACCCGGCAGTACAATGCCGGACTTTGTGGTCTCTTCGGCCATAGTCTTTTTCAGAACGACTCTGTCTCCTAAAGGCGCTAACTTCATTTCTATTTCCTCCTTATCAATTTTCTTTTTATTAGCACTCGCTTTGTTCGAGTGCTACTCAAGCTATCCATATATTAGTAACTTCGTCCCTTTTAGGCAACTGCATAAATCCTTGATATTTTTAGTAATGTCTCACATAAGATGATAATATCTCTTATTTTCTATCGTTTTCTTACTTTTTCTTTTTTTGGACGTGCCTTCCGCGAAACGGTAACAGTATATGCTTTTTCCGCAAAAAAAATACCACTTCCTGCCAGAAATGGTATCTTCCCGCTTACTTTTTTCCGACCTTACTGCTGATCCTTCCGCATCCGTTTTAATTCATCAAAGATCACACCATTCAGCACCTTGATATAGGTTCCCTTCATGCCGCTGGAACGGGACTCAATGATTCCGGCGCTCTCAAACTTGCGCAGAGCATTGACAATCACAGAACGGGTAATACCTACCCGGTCAGCCACCTTGCTGGCCACCAAAATACCTTCGTTGCCGTCCAGCTCCTCAAAAATGTGCACGATAGCCTCCATCTCCGAAAAGGATAACGTATTGAAAGCGGACTTCACCACCTGCACCTTGCGGGCCTCCTCGGCATTCTCCTCGTTCACAGAGCGCATCATTTCCAGTCCTACTACCGTGGTGCCGTACTCGCTGACAATAATATCATCAATGTCGTATTCTTTATCACACCGGTACATAAACAGCGTTCCCAGCCGTTCCCCGGCAATGTCAATGGGGCTTATAATGGCGCAGTATTTCTTGATCTCCTGTCCCTCAAACCCCAAGGTCTCCAGGTTCACATTCTCCTTAGTGGACAAAACGCTTAAGAATCTGTCATTCAGCAGAGAATCAATGTAGCCGCCTACCTGATCCTCGATCAGCTCGGTGATCTCGTCCACGCCGTCACACAGGCTGACCCCCAGTACTTTCCCTTTCCGACTGATCACCAGGATGTTGGAATCCAGCGTCTCCACGAGCACTTTACAGATATCATTGAATACCACTTTTGTCGAGTTGTTATTATGGAGCAGCTTGTTGATTTTTCTGGTCTTATCCAGTAATTGTACACTCATATCCTCCTCCTTATCCCCCCCATACTGCTGTTTCCATTCCCTCACTTCATGATAATACAGGATTTGCATAATTGCAAGAAAAATTTCAAAAAATTCAGACAGTTCTGAGAATTCAGGTTACTGTTTACTCCCGAACAAATCCAGGCGCACACAGCTCAGGGCAGCAGCCCGGCTTGCCTGGACTACTGCCCCTTTTGCAAACTAATCTTCTTTATTGCGGGCTTCCACATAACCGCAGGCCGCATCCGCACAGGCAATCTTGCTGCCCTTAACCACCATATAGCCGCCGCAGTTGGGACAACGCTTCTCCACCGGCTTCTGCCAGGACATGAAATCGCAGTCCGGATTGTTTTCGCAGCCGTAATATTTACGGCCCTTCCTGGTCTTTTTCATAACCAGATCCTTCCCGCATTTGGGACAGGCCACACCGATCTTTTCCAGATAGGGCTTGGTATTGCGGCACTCCGGAAAACCGGGACAGGCCAGAAAACGCCCATGGGGGCCGTACTTAATCACCATATTCCGGCCGCAGTTCTCACAGAGCACATCGGTGACCTCATCCTCGATCTTGACCTTCTGTACCTCCTCCTCGGCCACCCGGACCGCCGCGTCCAGGTCGGGATAGAAGTTGCGCACGATAGTCTTCCACTCCACGTCCCCTTCGCCCACCTGATCCAGCAGCTCCTCCATAGTGGCCGTGAAATGCACATCCACAATGCTGGGAAAAGAACTCTTCATCATCTGGTTGACCACTTCGCCCAGCTCGGTCATGTAGAGGTTCTTCTCCTCCTTCGCCACATAATGACGGGCCAGGATGGTGGTGATCGTGGGGGCGTAGGTGCTCGGACGGCCGATGCCCAGTTCCTCCATGGTCTTAACCAGAGATGCCTCGGTATAGTGGGCCGGGGGCTGAGTGAAATGCTGCTGGGGCTTTAATTCACACAGAGCCAGCGCGCTGCCCGGTTCCATGCCCCGCACGGCTTGGACATTTTCCGCTTTCTCGTCCTCCCCCGGATTGTACACGGCCATAAAGCCGTTAAACACGAGCTTGGACGTGGATGCGGTAAACTCATACTCCGGCGCCCCCGCCGTGTCCTTTTGGGCCGCGATCTTTGCCGTTGCCGTCTCATACACCGCCGGGGCCATCCGGCTGGCCGCAAAGCGTTTCCAGATCAGCTGGTACAGACGAAGCTGATCCCTGGAAAGGGACTCTTTTATCGTCTCCGGTACGCGGGCAATATCCGTAGGACGGATCGCCTCATGGGCATCCTGGATCTTTCGGTCATCCTTTTTTTTCTGGGATGTCTGCCCCAGATACTGCTCTCCGAACCGGGCCGCCAGATACTGCCGGGCCGCGCCGTCGGCTTCCGCCGAAATACGCGTGGAATCCGTTCGCAGATAGGAAATCAGTCCCACCGTGCCGGAGCCCTTGATATCCACGCCCTCGTAAAGCTGCTGGGCGATCCGCATGGTTTTCTGGGTGGAAAAATTGAGCTGCCGGGCCGCCTCCTGCTGTAGAGTGCTTGTGGTAAAGGGCAGAGGGCATTTCTTGATCCGCTCGGACTTTTTCACCTCTGAAACCGTGTAGTCCGCCCCCGAGAGACCGGACAGGATCTCATCCATCTCCGTCTGGGAATGAACCTGCGCCTTCTTCCCGTTCACGGTATGAAGTTTTGCCACACAGTGTTTTTTCTCCCCCGGCACGGACAGCTCCGCTTCCAGGGACCAGTACTCCTCAGGCAGGAAGGCGCCGATCTCCTCCTCCCGGTCCGCGATCAGCCGCAGAGCCACCGACTGTACCCGTCCGGCGCTTAACCCCCGCTTGATCTTGGCCCACAAAAGGGGGCTGATCCGGTAACCCACCATACGATCCAGGATCCGCCGGGCCTGCTGGGCATTGACCAGATCCATATCAATGTCCCTGGCCGATTTCAAGGAATCCTTTACCGCCTGCTTCGTGATCTCGTTGAAGGTAATGCGCCTCATCTTGGACTCGTCCAGTTTTAACGCCTTGGACAGATGCCAGGAAATGGCTTCCCCCTCCCGGTCCGGGTCAGTGGCGAGATACACTTTATCCGCTTTCTTCGCCGCTTTTCTGAGTCCCGCCAGGAGCTCGCCCTTTCCCCGTATCGTAATATATTTCGGTTCGTAATCATTTTCCACATCAATACCCAACTGGCTCTTGGGCAGATCCCTCACATGGCCGTTGGAAGCCTGAACGTCATAATTCGTTCCGAGGAACTTTTTGACCGTCTTTACTTTTGTCGGTGATTCCACGATCACTAAATATTTTGCCAACGCCGTTCTCCTTTTTACCCGCTCCGCCCGTCCGGGAAAACCGGTAACGGTATCTCCCTTCACTTAAGCTTCACGTAGTAATCCTTCATCAATTCTCTTATCCATCCGTCCAGCTCCAGCTCCAGGAGCAATTCCTTTAACTTCAGCACGGGTATTCCCGTCTCCTCCTGGATGGCCGGAAGGCCTTTCGGTTGGAAACCGAGACAACTATACACCAATTCCAAATCCGTTGCAAGCCCAAAATTCACCGGTTCCTCCGACGGCATTCTTTTACCGCAGAGGATTTTCAACTCTTCCAGCAGATATTCCGGGGAACAGGCCACTCCTGCTCCTTGGGAAATCAAGCGGTTACACCCTGCCGACAAAGGCTCATCCACGCGGCCCGGCAAAGCATAGACCGCCCGGCCCTGCTCCAGCGCACAGTCCACAGTAATAAGAGAACCGCTCCTCTCCCGCGCCTCAATCACCAGCACCAGATCCGACAGGGCGCTGATGATACGGTTTCTCAACGGAAAATTTCTGGCAAAGGGCGCATAGCCCGGCGGATACTCGCTGATAAGGCCGCCGTTTTCCTCCACCCGCCGGTACAGGGGCCCGTTTTGCCTGGGATAGATCACATCAATACCGCAGCCCAGCACTCCGAAGACCCGGCTTCCGGCCGCGCCCAGGGCTCCCTCGTGGGCCCAGGCATCGACCCCCCTGGCCAGGCCGCTGATGATCTGGACGCCGTGGGAAGCTAGAACCGCGCCGAACCTGCCCGCCTGGCGTCTGCCATAGGCGGAACACAGTCTGGCCCCCACAATGGCCACCGAGGGCCGGCCGGGATCGGGCAAGTCTCCTTTCACATAAATCCGATCCGGCCGGGGCCCGATATGTAGAAGCCGCTCCGGGAACAACGGATCCCTGCGGCCGATCTCCCTGTATGTTTTTCCTTCCATGAAGATGTATACTCCTTTCCGGTCAGATATGCCAGATTTTTTCTCCCGCATTGCGGTAACTGCCGGCTTCCATCATGTGTTTTTTCCCGATCCGGTCGCTCCGGTCCAGATCCGCCGCCGTCCGGGCTACCTTAATCAACCTGTGGCAGGCCCTGGCGCTTAAGCCCAGCTTATCGTACATGCGCATCAGCACGTCCTCCGCATCCGCAGACATGGGACAATACCGTTTCAGATCCCCCGCCCCCAGCTGGCTGTTATAAAAAAACCGTTCCTCCCGGTATCGTTTTTTCTGAATGGCAAAAGCGTCCGCCGCCTGCCCCTTCAGCGTCTCCGTGTCCATACCGTCTCCCGGCCGGCCCAACTCCTCATATGTGAGAGCCGGCGCCTCCACGCACAGCTCCATTCGATCCAACAGGGGCTGGCTGATCTTGTGTATATAGGAAGATATCTGGCCCGGCGAGCAGGTACAGCGGTTCATATCCGGATAGTAGCCGCAGGGACAGGGATTCATAGCCGCCACCAGAATAAAATCCGCCGGAAAAGCCACCGTCCCCTGGCTGCGGGAGATCACGATCCGCTTGTCTTCCAGGGGCTGACGCAGGATCTCCAGGCTGGTGCGGGAAAATTCCGGAAATTCATCAAGGAACAGCACGCCCCGGTGGGCCAGGGTGATCTCCCCCGGCCGGGGAAACCGCCCTCCTCCGGCCAGAGCCTGGGGCGAGATCGTATGATGAGGCGAGCGGAAGGGACGCTCCGTGAGCAGAGAAGTCTGTCCCGGCAGAAGCCCGGCCACACTGTAGATCTTTGTCACTTCCAGGCTCTCCTCATCGGTCATATCCGGCATCAGCCCCGGCAGACGGCTGGCCGCCATGGTCTTGCCCGAGCCCGGCGGCCCGATCATCAGCAGATTATGAAATCCCGCCACACTAAGCACCGCCGCACGCTTGACCGGTTCCTGCCCGTGGATATCGGCAAAATCTCCCCGCCTCTCCCCCGCCTCCCCGGACTCCCGCCCGGGCTCCCGCTGCACATACCCTTCCGGGTCACAGCAGTATGCCGACAGTTCCTCCAAAGCGGACAGGCCGACAATGCGGATCCCCTGCACATTGCGTCCCTCTGTCAGATTGTCAAAGGGCAAAATACATACCCGACATCCGCAGTCCCTGGCGGCCAGCACCGACGGCAGCACGCCGCTGACCGGACAGACCGCCCCATTTAAGCCCAGCTCCCCCAGGATCATGGTATCTTTTAATGCCGATGGTGCGATCCGCCCCGCCGCGCAGAGCACCGCCGCGGCGATGGGCAAGTCGAACCGCGGCCCCTCCTTGCGGATATCCGCCGGAGCCAGATTGATCGTGACCCTCTTAGGCGGCAGGGCCAGGCCGATATTGCGCACGGCCGTCCGCACCCGGTCCTGGGCCTCTTTCACCTGGGCCGACACATATCCCACCATGGAAAACGAGGGCAGACCGTCACTGACGTCCGCCTCCACCCGCACTATGCGGGCATCCACACCGTAAATCGCCGCTGACAACACCTGTGTAAACATACATGCTCCTTTCTCCCCGCGCTCCGCCGGATGACGACCTGGCCTTTTTTCAGTGGGATAGGCACGGGGTTCCCAAAATTTTCATAAGATGTAGAAACTCCTCTTTGAGGTGCACCCTTTTGCAGACATTTCAAAAACCGCTCACACCCGAGGAGGAACAGCTCTATCTCAAAAGATACAGGGACGGCGACCTGGCCGCGCGCAACATGCTGGTGGAGAGAAATCTGCGCCTGGTGGCACACATCGCCCGCAAATACCAGACCGCCGAAGAAGATATGGAGGATCTGATTTCCATCGGCACCATCGGCCTCCTAAAAGCCGTGTCCACCTTCGACATGACCAAAGGCAGCAAGCTCGCCACCTACGCCGCCCGCTGTATCGACAATGAGCTCCTCATGATGTTCCGAAGCCGCCGGAAAAACGTCCGGGAGGTTTCCCTCTATGACCCCATAGGCTCCGACCGGGAGGGCAACGAGATCCACCTGTTGGACATTCTCGAGAGCACGGCCCCGGATGTCCCTGTAAGCTGTGAAAAAAAAGAAGATACCCTGCGTCTCTACTGGTTCCTGGAAAACGGCCTGGCCGAACAGGAACGGACAATTATGATACTTCGTTATGGATTGTATGGTCAGAAACCGACCACCCAGAGAGTCATAGCCAAGCGGCTGGGCATCAGCCGCTCCTACGTCTCAAGAATCGAAAAAAATGTATTAGGCAAGTTCCGGCAGTTCTTCCTGTCTGCGTAGCAGATCGTACAGCTCCGGAAGTATACCGAGATCCAACCACAGGACCTGCCGCGGATGAGGCGCACTCTCCACGGACTGCCCATCCTCATTATAAATTGCCTTTACTGTGGCCGGAATGTTGCGCCCGTCCGGCTTCATCACCTCAACGGTCTCCCCCACAGAAAATTTGTTTCTCTGGGTGATCCGGCAGAGCCCCTCCCGGCGCTCCTCCACGATACCCAGATAGGTATACTCTCTAATATAGGTATTATTATCGTAGATCTGCCCCTCCCTGTCCGGCTTCCCGTAGAAAAACCCGGTGGTAAACTGCCGGTAGGTGCAGCCCGCGATCTGCTCTCTGTACCAAGGCAGCCGGGCATGATAGAGGGCCGGATCATTGCGGTAATCATCGATGGCCCGGCGGTAGGTGCGGGCCGCCGTGGCCACATAGAGGGCCGTCTTCATGCGCCCTTCGATCTTGAAGCTGTCAACTCCCGCCTCCAAAAGGTCAGGGATGTGCTCCACCATGCACAGATCACGGGAATTCAGAATATAGGTGCCCCGCCCGTTCTCCTCCACCGGGAAATATTCTCCGGGGCGGCTCTCCTCCATCAGTGCATATTTCCAGCGGCAGGGGTGGGTACAGGAGCCGTTATTGGCGCTGCGCCCCGTCATATAGGCGCTGAGCAGACAGCGGCCTGAATAGGAGATACACATGGCGCCGTGGACAAAAGCCTCAATCTCCATATCCTCCGGTATTCGCCTGCGGATCTGACGGATCTCTGACAGGGACAGCTCCCGGGCCGTCACCACCCGGCGGATCCCCTGCTCATACCAGAACAGAAAAGCGCCGTAATTGCTGCTATTGGCCTGGGTGCTGATATGCACGCCAATATCCGGACAGACCTCCCGGGCGATCCGGAACACCCCCGGGTCGGCAATGATCAGCGCGTCCGGTCCCAGGCCTTTCAGCTCTTCAAAATAGGCGGCCACGCCTTCCAGATCATCATTGTGGGCCAGGATATTGGCCGTTACATAGACCTTTACCCCCCGCCCGTGGGCAAAGGCGATTCCCTCCGCCATCTCCTCCATGGTGAAATTCTTTGCTTTTGCCCGGAGCCCGTAGGCTTCCCCGCCGATGTACACGGCGTCCGCCCCGTACACCACTGCCACCTTCAGCACCTCCAGGCTGCTGGCCGGAACCAGCAGTTCAGGATATCCCATATCTTTTGCTCCTTCTATGCAACAGGCCAGACAGACTGAACCGTTACCTTCATGTCATTCTCTGCACACACTGACCGTGATCCCGTCTCCCAGGGGCAGCACCGCCGTGACCAGCCTGGGATGATGCTTGACCGCATACAGATATTCCCGCATCCGTTTATGGATCGTGCGGTTTCTGCGCTCCACCGCAAAACGGGACTCAATGACCTCCCCATCCTGCAGTACATTGTCGGAGATCAGCACGCTGCCCGGCTCCATGAGCCGCAGTACCTCGGGCAGGAAACGGATATACTGCCCCTTGGCCGCATCCATAAAGATAAAATCATAGGGATCCGAAAGCGTCCGCAGCACCTGGGCCGCATCCCCTTCCAAAAGCGTAATCCGTTCCTCATAACCGCTCCTGCGGAAATTTTCTCTGGCAGCGGGAATTCTTTTCTCATAATTTTCTATGGTGGTAATCCGGCTTTCTGCCGGCAGATTCTCGCACATCAGGATGGCGGAGAAGCCCACGGCTGTCCCCACCTCCAATATGCGTCCGGGCCGATTCATGGCCAAAAAGACTTTCAGAAAGCTCTGCACCTCCCTGCGGATGACCGGGACATAAGAATCCCTGGCCTCCCGCTCCAATTCCTCCAGGAACGGGGAGTTACCGCTGTCCAGCGAATTGATATATGTGATAAATCTCTCGTCTACAATCATGGCGACTCATCGGCCTCCGGTGTCTCCGAACCGTTCTCTGCCCCCGGCTGCCCCTCTGTGTCCACGCCGAACAGAATGTTCAGGATCTTCTCGGCATTCTGGGACGTATTCAATACATACATACCCGGCTGAATCTCATTCTCGCCTTTATACAGCTTTTCCTGTACCTGAAACACACGGGCATCTTTGATCAGCCCCTTTTCCCTGAGCATCTTGCCCACCTCATATACGGACTGAGTCTCCCGCACAATCACGGACACGTCCACTCCGTTCTCCTCAGAAACCATGCCATGCTCGTCAAACACATTGTACCCAAAAGTATAAGCCGCCCTGGCGCAGCGGATCAGTATAAATACCGCCGCCACATAAAGCATCCAGCGGATCAGCGTACGCACCAGATAGGCCGCCACGGCAGGCGCCATTTTTTTCTTCCCGTCTGTCATGTCGGCTCCTTACCTGCCCTCCCGCAAAGCACGGCCGCTCTCCCAAGGCGTCCAGAAAGGCACGGCCATGCTGATCTGCAAATGGATGTTCTTCATCAGCCTGCATACCTCCAGCTCCGCTTCCAGATAGGCATTTACCAACGGGTTCTTCCGCAGCTCTGCATATTTCTTTACCAGCTGCTCGGACAGCTCAAAGAGCTCCTCCTCCCCCACCTCGCTGTTTTGTATCTGGAAATTCTCCTGACGGTAGATGTCCACCGCCCGTTTCAGCTCTGGATGCTGGTTCAGCGCCCGCTCCTCCTTCAGGTACCGCTGGTATATCTCATCATTTTTCATTGCTTCAGATAAATCTCTGATGCTTTTCTGTATCGGATCTATCATTATAGTTGAGCCTCCATAATAATCGGAAGGATCATGGGCCGCCTCTTGGTTTTCCTCCAGAGATAGCCGCCCAAGGCGTCCTTGATCACCGTTTTGATCTTCATCCAGTCCGATATGTTTTTCTTAAGGCAGACCTCAAGGGCATCCGCCACTACGCCGCGGGCTTCGTCCATCAGATCCACCGATTCCTTCACATAAACAAAACCACGGGACACGATCTCGGGGCCTGCCAGCACTTGGTTAAAGCCCCTCTCCAGGGTCATCACCACGATCATGATGCCGTCCTCCGCCAGATGCTGGCGGTCGTGAAGCACCACATTACCCACGTCGCCCACGCCGAGACCGTCCACCAGGATCGACCCGGTGGGCACGGAACCGGTCACATAACCGTGATCCTGAGCCAGCTCCAGCACATCCCCCGTCTTCAATATAAAAATATGATCCTTCTCAATCCCCAGACTTTCCGCCAGCATGGCCTGGGCCTTCAGATGACGGAACTCCCCATGGACAGGAACCGCATAACGGGGATGCACCAGGGAATAGATCAGCTTGATCTCCTCCTGACAGGCATGTCCGGACACATGGACGTCCTGGAAAATGACGTTCGCCCCTTTGGCGGACAGCTCATTGATCACTTTGGATACGGCTTTCTCATTGCCCGGTATGGGGTTGGAGCTGAAAATGATCGTATCCCCGGGCTGGATGGACACCTTTTTATGGATATTGGCAGCCATCCGGGACAGCGCGGCCATGGACTCGCCCTGGCTGCCCGTGGTGATCAGCACCATCTGCTCGTTGGTATAATTTTTCATCCGGTCGATATCGATCAGCGTATTGTCCGGAATCCGGATATAGCCCAGTTCCGCCGCCGTGGAAATGATCGTGACCATGCTGCGGCCCTCCACCACCACCTTGCGGCCGTATTTGTAAGCGGAATTGATGATCTGCTGCACCCTGTCCACGTTCGAGGCAAAGGTGGCGATGATAATGCGGCTGTCCTTATGTTCCGCAAAAAGATTGTCAAAAGTACGTCCCACGGTGCGCTCCGACATGGTGAACCCGGGCCGCTCCGCATTGGTGCTGTCACACAGAAGGGCCAGTACGCCCTTCTTACCGATTTCCGCAAAACGCTGTAAATCAATGGCATCGCCGAACACCGGTGTGTAATCCACCTTGAAATCCCCGGTGTGGATAATGGTGCCCGCAGGCGAATAAATGGCCAGCGCAGAGGCATCGGCAATACTGTGGTTGGTTTTGATAAATTCAATACGGAAATCCCCCAGATTGATGGATTGTCCGTGTTTTACGATCTTTCTCTTCGTCTGCTGCAGCAGATTGTGCTCCCGCAGCTTGTTCTCAATCAGCGCGACGGTCAGCTTCGTCGCATATACCGGCACATTCACATCTTTTAAAATATAGGGCAGCGCCCCTATGTGATCTTCATGGCCATGGGTGATCACGATCCCCTTAACTTTATCCAAATTCTCTTTCAGATAGGTGACATCCGGTATCACCATATCGATCCCCAGCATATCGTCCTCAGGAAAGGACAGACCGCAGTCCACGACAATGATGCTGCTCTCATATTCAATGGCCGTAATATTCATTCCGATCAGCTCCAGACCGCCTAGCGGAATGATTTTCAGCTTTGCATTACTGATTTTTTTCAAATATTCCTCCTTTTCCCACTTTATTCCCGAAAGATAACTGCCCAGTCTGCCTGCGATTCCGGCGGTCACATCTCAACATTCACTTCACCATCCAAAATCTGCGCAAAAATCCCGCCAACGGTCTCCAACTCCATATCATCATCTACAAATTCATACCTTGCTTCTGTTTCCGTGTCATCGGACATATCTTTCAGGATAAAGGCCTGCGCCTCGTCCCCGGGAGAATCAGATACCAGCAGGTAATTGACGCCGTTCACTCTGGTCTGCTCCTCAACATAGAACTCGCAGTTTTCTCCGTTTTCATCAACAAATCTAATCTTTTCCATAAGTTTTCCTGTCCGTCAAAGCGTTGTCATTCATCATTTTCAGGGTGGCATGACAAATAATCCAGATAATTCTGGAGTATAAATACGGCAGCGATCTCGTCGACGTACTGCTTACGCTTTTCCCTGCGGATGCCCTGCTCCGTCATTGCGCGATCTGCTGCCACGGTGGTTAATCTTTCGTCCCAAAGGATGACCTCAACGCCGCATCGCCTCTCCAGCTGCGCTTTGAATGCCAGAGACTTTTCGGCGCGGTCACCTAATGTGTTGTTCATGTTTTTGGGCAGTCCGAGTACGATTCTTTCTGCCTGATACTCTTGCACCAGCTCTTCAATTCGGGCCAGGGTTCTGCGGAGCTTGTTCTCCTCTTTCCTGCGGATGATCTCCACGCCCTGGGCGGTCCAGCCGAAGGGGTCGCTGACTGCCACTCCGGTGGTTTTCGAGCCAAAATCCAGACCGATGATCCGCATCAGTCTCTTTCCCAGGATTTATGTTTGATGTATTCTTTCAGCAGTTCCTCCACGATCTCGTCCCGCTCTACTTTCATAATCATACTGCGGGCTCCTTTGTAACTTGTGATATACGTGGGATCTCCGGACATCACATATCCGACGATCTGGTTCACCGGATTGTAGCCCTTCTCGCTCATTGCATTGTATACCACATCCAGAACTTCTTTTACGCGCACTTCCGGATCATTTTTCACTTTAAAAAACTGTGTATTACTGATATTTGCCATTTTGTCACCCTTATGTTTCCTGTTTACATCCCGGACAGTATCAGCTCACCGCCCGGATCACTTTGACGTGCTGCCTTTAGCCGCAACCACCTGTTATCGTAACTGTTCGGCATTTTCGCAGTTACTTATTATCTTTCCTATTCTAATATACTTTCTCTGAAAGTTCAATGCCCAAATTATGAATAGTTTTTGAAATAACAGTTCAGCCTTGCGGCTTCACTGTTACAGAATCCGAGGCTGCCAGATATTCCCCACAAAGCAGCTCTTTGCCATACACCGCGCGGATCCGGTTGGACAAATCCTCATCGGATCGGTACAGAACCCGGATATACTCACGGCTGTAGCCGTTCCACCAGATTTGACCGTCCACCTGCACCCTCTCTTCAAAGAGGACTTCCAGCCTGTGCCCGATAAAGCGGCGGATGTAGTCCGCCCTGTTTTTGCCATGCAATGTCTGGAGAATCTGGCTGCGGGCCGTCTTGACGCTCTCGGGGATCTGCTCCGGCATCGCTGCGGCTTTCGTCCCCCGGCGGCGGGAGTATTTGAATATATGCGTCTCGTAGAAGGCGATCTTCTCCAGAAAATCCTGGCACTGGACGAATTCTTCTTCTGTCTCTCCGGGAAAACCCACGATCACATCGGTGGTCAGAGCCGGATCCCCATAAATGTTCCGCAGCAGGGCACATTTTTCCGCATATTCCTCCGCCGAGTAACGGCGGTTCATCCGTTTCAGGGTAGTATCGCAGCCGCTCTGCAGAGACAGATGGAAATGGGGGCATACCGCAGGTATTTCCTTCAGAGCCGCGATGAAAGGCTCTGTGATAATGCCCGGCTCCAGAGATCCCAGGCGGATGCGGCGCACCCCCTCAATCCGGCTGACCCGGCGGATCAGTTCCAGCAGACGGACAGCTCCTTTATCTGATTTTCCGGACGGGTCATGGCCAACGGCTTTTTGTTCCCCTGACGGGTCGTGGCTATCGGCCTTTCCCTCTCCGGAGGGATCGTCTTCATCGGAGGCCGTCGCCTTCAGATCCACACCGTAGGAACTCAGATGTATGCCCGTCAGCACAAACTCCTGATAGCCCTGGCGGATCAGCCCCTCCACCTCTCGGACAACCTCCCCCGGCCTCCGGCTCCGCACGCGGCCCCGGGTATAGGGAATGATACAGTAAGTACAGAACTGGTTGCACCCGTCCTGCACCTTGATGTAGGCCCGGGTGTGCTCATCGGTCTTTGTGAGGGTGAGCGCCTCGTACTCGTCGGTGCGGCCGATGTCCGTCAGATGGGCCGCCCTCCTTTTATTCGCAAACCAGCCGTCCAGAATAGCGGCCAGCTCCTTTTTCCTATTATTCCCAATAATCAGATCCACAGACAGATCCTCAAGCATTTTTTCTCCGGCCGCCTGGACATAACAGCCCGCCGCTACGATCACCGCCTCCGGATTCTGCTTTCTGGCCCTGTGGATCATCTGCCTGGACTTTTTATCCGCCACGTTGGTGACGGAGCAGGTGTTGATCACACAGACGTCCGCCGGCTCGCCGAAGGCCACGATCTCATAACCGGCCCCGCGGAGCTGCTGCTGCATAGCCTCTGTCTCATAGGCATTGACTTTACAGCCTAGATTGTGGAAAGAAACTTTTTTCTTCATATATAATAGCCCCTTCTGCACAGGATACATAAGGCGCCTCCCACAATGTAACAGTGAAGCCGCTGGCCGAACTGTTACAAGCCGCTTTAGATTGTTTGGGCTTTTCCTTATTATTCCTTGACTTTTTATCCTGTTGACGGTAAGATAAAGATAACCTGAGCGGTTCTGACCGGATGATCGGAAGACACCGCTGAATTTACATTTTATGGGAGGGTTGCTGTCCAATGAAAACAGTTATTATTTCTCTGAATTCCATTGATAAGGTTAAATCGTTTGTGAACGACATTTCCAAATTCAATTTCGATTTTGATCTGGTCTCCGGCAGATACGTGATTGACGCAAAATCTATCATGGGCATTTTCAGCCTTGATCTTTCCAAACCGATTGAACTGAACGTTCACGCCGAGAATGAGAATCTGGACGCCGTCATGGAAAAATTAAAACCGTATCTGATCGAGGAATAAAGTCAGAGAAAAAATCACGTAAATATCCCGCCGCCATGGCTTGAGGGATAATAAGCTCCACCGCAGGGTGGAGCTTTTTTACGTTATCCGTCAATTTCAATGAGCTCCGCCGTGTCCACGGCCTCCTTAAGCATCCCGTCGATCTTCTCCGCCAGATTTTCCTCGGAACGGCGGATCACGTTCAGATTCGGCTTTGTCACCGGATGCTTCGCCACAAAAATGGTGCAGCAGTCCTCAAAAGGCTGGATCGACGTCTCGTAGGTGTTGATCTTCAGCGACACGTCCACGATCTCCTGTTTGTCAAAGCCGATCAGAGGGCGGAACACGGGCATGGTACAGACCTCATTGGTCACGGCCAGGCTCTGAACCGTCTGGCTGGCCACCTGGCCGATGCTCTCCCCCGTGATCAGCGCCATGGCGCCCTCCTTCCCGGCGATCTCCTCGGCGATCTTCATCATATAGCGGCGCATGATAATCGTCAGCTCGTCGTGGGGGCACTGGTCGTAGATATAAAGCTGGATATCCGTAAAATTCACCACATGCAGGCGCATGGGGCCGCTATAGCGGGATACCAGGCGGGCCAGATCGACCACCTTGTTCTTCGCCCGGTCACTGGTATAGGGCGGCGCATGGAAATAGACCGCATCCACCATCACGCCCCGTTTGGCGATCATATAGCCCGCCACCGGGCTGTCGATACCGCCGGAGAGCAGCAGCATGGCTCTGCCGTTGGTGCCCAGGGGCATCCCCCCCGGCCCTGGAATGATCTCGGAGTACACATAAATATTCTCCCGGATCTCCACCCGCAGCAGGATATCCGGATGGTGCACATCCACGGAAAAATCCGGAAAGGCATGGAGGATATCTCCGCCCAGCATACGCCCCAGTTCCATGGAATCCAGAGGGTATGTTTTCCTGGCCCGCCGCACCTGCACCTTAAAACTCCTGTGCTTGTCGGGATACGTCCGATCCATATAAGCGGCCACACCCTCCGAGAGGCGCTCATACCCCTCATCCTCCAGAAGCACCACCGGGCAGATCCCTACCACGCCGAAGACGGTCTGCAGCGCCTCCACCGTCTCCTCATAGTCGAACTCCCCCATGGCCTGCACATAAATGCGCCCGCTCTCCTTCGTGACGGAAAAACGCCCCTCCACCCTCTTAAGCGTCCGTTTGATCTGGCCCACCAAGGCATCCTCGAACAGATACCGGTTCTTACCCTTCACGCCGATCTCCGCATATTTTATCAAAAACATCCGATACATGTATTTCCTTCCTCCCAAAATCCGCTCTCCCTTAATCCGTCCTGCCGCTCACCGCTTATACCGCCGCAGCATTCCCAAGAGCCCTCCCAATACCTCCAGACAGTACGCGACCTCCTCCTCCGTGGTCGTCTCTGCCATACTGAACCGCACCGTGGATTCCGAGAGTTCCCGGGGCGCATGGATCGCCCGCATGGTAGGGCTGGCATTCCTCTTATGGGTCGAACAGGCCGACCCCGCCGACACATAGACGCCCCGTTCCTCCAGGGCATGCAAAAGCACCTCGCTGCGCACGCCGGGAAAAGCCGCGCTGACGATATGGGGCGCCCCCTCCTCCAGGCCCATGCCGTGGATCACAACATTTTCCATAGCCAGAAGTCCTTCGGCCAGCTGCCTTTTCAATCCATACAGATACACCCGCTTCGCCTCAAAATCCTCATATGACAATCGGGCCGCCAGACTAAACCCGGCCACCCCCGGCACATTGTCCGTGCCGGAACGCATACCCTGCTGCTGGCCGCCGCCGTGGATCACCGGCACAAGCTTCACCCGGCTGTCCACATAGAGAAGCCCCACGCCCTTGGGGCCGTGGATCTTATGGCTGCTTGCGGACAGCAGGTCGATGCCCTGCCGTTTCGGATAGATCTTATATTTGCCGAAAGCCTGGATCGCGTCCGTGTGGAAATAGGCACGGGGATTTTTCCGGTGCACGCATTCCGCCATAGCCGCGATATCCTGAACGGAGCCGATCTCATTATTGACATACATGACCGACGCCAGGATCGTCCGATCCGTGACCGCCTCCGCCAGCGCCCCGGGATCCACCCGCCCCTGCCGGTCCACCGAAAGGCGGGTCACCGAGAAGCCCTGCTTCTCCAGATAATCTGCCGGGGCCGCGACGGCCGGATGCTCCATATCCGTCACAATGATGTGGTCTCCCTCCCTGCGGTTTGCCATCGCCGTGCCGATCAGCGCCCAGTTGTCCGACTCCGTTCCGCCGGAGGTGTAGAAAAGCTCCTTCTCCTGCACTTTGAGAAGCTTCGCCAGCACCGCCGTGGCCTCTTTTATATATTTCTCTGCCTCCACGCCTTTCCGGTGCATAGACGAGGGATTTCCATAATCCTCCTCCATGGCCCGCATCACCAGCTCTCCCACCTCGGGAAACACCTGGGTCGTGGCAGAATTATCCAAATATGCTTCCATAAAAAACGTTCCTTTCCACATCGCCGCACCGGCCCATACGGGACACAGGGCAGACATACACCCACGTCATTCCTCCAGCAGATACATCAGAACAGACAGCACCGCCATCCCCGCCGTCTCCGTGCGCAGGATACGCCTGCCCAGTGTGATCGGCCGGATCTGACGGGCCGTGGCCTCCTTGATCTCCTCCGGGGCAAACCCGCCCTCCGGGCCGATAAACAGTCCCACACTCTGGCCCGGACGAATGTTTGAGAAAATTTCTCTCGTATGTCCCATATCCTCTGCCAGTTCATAAGGGACCAAGCGCACATCCAACGTCTCCGCCAAGGCCACGGCATCCTTAAAGCGGTGCACCGGAAGAATTTCGGGGATGATCATGCGCTTCGCCTGTTTGGCCGCGCTCTCGGCAATGCCCTGCCAGCGTCTGCGCTTCGCCTCCTCCTTCTTTCCCTCCAGCCGGACTACGGCCCGTTTCGTAGCCATGGGCACCACCGCATGGACGCCCAGCTCCACGGCTTTCTGAATGATGAACTCCATCTTGTCACTCTTGGGCAGGCCCTGGAACAGCCAGATCTTTGAGGCCAGCTCCAGCTTGGTCTCCTGGGCATAGAGGATCTCGGCAACCGCCGCCTCTTCTGTATACGCTTTGATCTGACAGGTATATTCCAGGCTGCCGCCGCAGCTCACGGTGATCTGCTCCCCGGGCTTCATCCGCAGCACGTTGCGGATATGGTTCCGGTCGGCTCCTTCAATCCGTATCTCATGTTCACCGATCCGGCTCTGATCCACGAAAAAACGATACATGGCCGCGTTTCACCTCACTTCCCATCCGCAGGCGGCATGCTGCCGCTCCGTCACAGAGGCTTCCTGGCCGTGATCGCCACCCACTCATTTTGGTGGTTGACCTCCAGGATCTCCAGCCCCGCCCGCAAAACAGCCTGACGGACGCAATCCTCTTTCTCGTCAAGAATACCGGACGTAATATACAGCGCCCCCGGTTTCATATGACGGATCACCACCGGGGTCAGGGCCTCCAGCACATCCGCCAGAATATTGGCTGTCACAATATCGTACCGGTCATAGCCGGCCCGATCCTGCACGGAAGGCGTGTCGATGATATTGCCGATCATCATGGTGAACTGCCGGTCGCTGATGCCGTTGGCTTCTTTATTTTCCGCCACAGCATTGGCGGAACAGGGATCCAGATCCGTCCCCAGGGCCCGCCGGGCCCCCAGCTTGATAGCCGCGATAGAGAGAATACCGCTGCCCGTGCCCACGTCCAGCACCTCCATCCCCGGCCGGATATATTTTTTCAGCTGCCGGATCACCAGCTGGGTGGTCTCATGCATCCCGGTGCCGAAGGCTGTGCCGGGATCGATATGGATGATCAGCCTGTCCCTGTCCTCCTCCTTTACTTCCTCCCAGGAGGGGATGACCAGGATATCGTCCACATAGAACTGCTTAAAATATTGCTTCCAGTTGTTGATCCAGTCCTTATCCTCGGTCTCCGATGCGGTGATAGCGCCGTCTCCGATATCCATAAACGCCGACAACTCCTTTAAGGCCCGCCGGACTTCCTTTAATATCTCCGTATAATTTTCATCCTGGTCGAGATAAAAGCTCACATAGGCAATGCCGTCATCCTCCGGCATGTCCGGCATCATCGCCACAAACATGGACTGCTTGTCCGCCTCGCTCAGAGGCTGCTTATCCTGGATCTCCGCCCCCTGAATACCGATCTCCGCCAGTGTGGCGACAATGATATCCTCCGCTTCCGTCCTCGTCCGGATCGTGAATTTATTCCATTTCATACTTTTTTGTTTCCTCCCCGCAAATGAACGAAAACCCATGGCTGCACGGCACAGACACAGGCCTGTTGAATCATTACGAAACTGTTCCTATTAAAAATGCAGATTCATCATACACGAGTTTGCCAAAAAAGGCAATACGCAGCGGAGGAACAATTATGGTTTATCCTGTTCCGGCCGGATATACCGCAGAACCGCCCTGCTCACTCTCCGCGCATACTGCTCCGGCGTCCCCTTCATCCCTTCCGTGATCCAGTGGTGCAGCAGTAAACTGAACCACTGCCGGCTAAAGCCGGCAGGTTCAATTTGCTTCTGAAGCAGCCTAAAGCTGTGCCCCCTCAACTTTTTCTTTTCGCCACTACTTTTA
>CAJUQO010000043.1:0-583 GCA_910588295.1 uncultured Lachnospiraceae bacterium
AACCGATTGATTCATTCTCGTGATAAACAGGAAAAACAACGTTCTGCGATTGTTGGCACTTTAGGACTTACCGCCATTGCCATTCTTGTAGTCTATACGGCAAAATTCAGCAATAGCATGGCAGAAGCGGGACTCAGCGAAGCATTACCAACGCTCATGGTAGTGGTCTGCTCTATCGCAACTTTGATCCTTACATTTGTTAAAAGTACAGGAGTGCTTATTGGGTTAAGAGATTATGATATGGTTATGTCCATGCCTGTAAGTACGATTTCTATCGTAACAAGTCGTATAACGATGCTGTATCTCATCAATCTGATGATTGGCTTTATAGCCATGCTGCCGTCAAGCATTATCTATGTTGTATACGAGCATCCGCCGATTTTTAATTACCTGTTCTTAGTGGGGGCGTTATTTTTGACACCGATTATTCCCATGATTATTTCATTATCATTAGGTGTTTTAATTGTTGCGGTTTCATCACGTTCAAAACACAAAAATGTTTTTTCATTGGTTTTGAGTACGGCTGCCGTACTGATGATTGTATTGGCTTCCGCAAAAACACAATCAATGGATGCAACGCAGA
>CAJUQO010000043.1:593-1038 GCA_910588295.1 uncultured Lachnospiraceae bacterium
GGGCATTGCTTTCATAACGATTGTTTCTCATTACTATAAAAGATTGAATACAGCGGTATTCTCACATTATGCAAAAAAAGAGTATAAAATGGGAACATTGAAATCTTCATCTGCGTTTATGGCATTGTATAAAAAGGAGCTTAGCCGATTAAGTTCATGTACGGTTTATGCCTTGAATTCATGTATAGGAATTGTCCTGCTTTTCGTTGTGGCAGTTATGGCAGCATTTTTTATGCCGCCTGTTTTGCGAGAGCAAATAGAAACGATGGGAATTATGAGCATCATTCAAAATATTATGCCGATGGCGCTTTCTGTTTTTGTGACTATGACTTCTACCACGGCAGCATCCTTATCTTTAGAGGGGAAAAACCGATGGATTATGTGTTCCGCCCCAACGCAGGCAAGGACAGTTTACAATTCTAAAATTGCGGTAAATTTAACAGTG
>CAJUQO010000043.1:1119-29467 GCA_910588295.1 uncultured Lachnospiraceae bacterium
TAAGTATGATTGGACAAGTGAGTATTATGCGGTAAAAGGTGGGGCAATTTCAGTCTTAGCTACGGTTGGAGGTGGAATGGCAAGCAGCTTAACGCCATTGTATCTCTGTATAATCTTCCCGCATTATCAAATGATAATTATGTTTGGTATTACTTGTCTCATACTGCTGGCAACTTTGGCCATCTATCGTAAGGTTTGCCGAACACAATTATATGTATAGATTTGTGAAAAACATAGCTTTTTAGACTTGAAATGTAAGGCTTTGACAATAAGAACAGATGAGAGCTTTTATAGAAAAAATCAGGGCGAGGTGCGGCTCATGTAAGCCGTTCCTCGCCTTGTTCAGAACTGTCTATTTCCCGACAGCCCCTTCCTCTGATTTCTATATGGAATCCATTAGTTGTTGATCAGCTTGTCCTCTCCGTTCCAGCTGTACAGCTTGCGGATCTCCTCACCAATCTTCTCGGCGGGATGCTCGGAGGCGAGCTTTCTCATAGCCTGGAAATGTACCTGGGAACCGGCGCCGGACATATCCAGCAGGAAGTCCTTGGCGAAAGTACCGTCCTGGATATCAGACAGGATTTTCTTCATGGCCTTCTTGGTCTCCTCGGTGATGATCTTCGGCCCGGTGATGTAATCGCCGTACTCAGCGGTATTGGAAATAGAGTATCTCATACCCGCAAAGCCGGACTGGTAAATCAGATCTACGATCAGCTTCATCTCGTGGATACACTCAAAGTAAGCGTTCCTCGGATCGTAACCGGCCTCGGTCAGAGTCTCAAAACCAGCCTGCATCAGAGCGCACACGCCGCCGCAGAGAACGGCCTGCTCGCCGAACAGGTCTGTCTCGGTCTCGGTGCGGAAGGTGGTCTCCAGCACACCGGCCCTGGCGCCGCCGATACCCAGAGCGTAGGCAAGAGCGATATCCTGAGCCTTGCCTGTGGCATCCTGCTCCACGGCGATCAGACACGGAACACCCTTGCCGGCCTGGTACTCGCTGCGGACCGTATGTCCCGGCCCCTTCGGGGCGATCATGGTCACGTCCACGAATTTCGGCGGTTTAATGCAGCCGAAATGGATATTAAAGCCGTGGGCGAACATCAGCATATTGCCTTCCTCCAGATTGGGCTCGATGCTCTCCTTGTACAACTGGGCCTGCTTCTCATCATTGATCAGGATCATGATGATATCCGCTTTTTTGGCAGCCTCCGCCGCTGTATACACCTGGAACCCCTGGGCTTCTGCTTTTGCCCAAGAACGGGAGCCTTCATAGAGGCCGATGATCACGTTGCAGCCGGACTCTTTTAAATTCAGCGCGTGGGCATGGCCCTGGCTGCCGTATCCGACGATGGCAATCGTCTTGTTTTCCAATAAACTGAGGTTGCAATCCTCTTGGTAAAAAATCTTTGCTTCTGACATTCTTTATTCCTCCTTAATTGTTAAAAGCTTTTCATATTATCTACGCCCCTGGATATACCGGCCACACCCGTGCGGGCCAGCTCCAGGATCTCGTAGCCTTTGAGAAGATTTAAAAACGCTGACAATTTGCTGACCGTTCCGACCACCTCCAGGGTCATGGACTCCGGCCCCACATCCACGGTCTTCGCCTTGAATATTTCGGCGATCGCCAGGATATTCTGTCTGTCTCTCTCACTGGCGGCAAGCTTGGCCATCATTAGTTCATGGGTCACGCTGTCCTCCGGCGGAAGCTCCCGTATATCCCGGACATCCACCAGTTTCGCCAGCTGCTTGCGGATCTGCTCCAGAACGATATCATCACCACTGCAGACAATCGTCATTCTAGTAAACGCGGGATCCGTCGTAACGCCGGCGGTAATGCTGTCAATATTATACCCCCGCCTGGAAAACAGGCCGGCTATCCGGCTCAAAACTCCGGGCGTATTATCCATTAATAAAGAATAAACTCTCTGTTTCATACGAATCCTTTCCTTTCTCTAAAATGACCCTGACTGACATTTTAGCAATATGCGCATATTTTGTCAATTCGCTTTTGAGGAATTTAATTTGGGGGAACAACATAATTCATAATAAAATATGTACTGCTGCATAATCCCCTGGACTTTTGCATATCGCCTGTGGGGAAAGCCCCGCTTATAATGAGCCTCCATGACCTGACGGATATGGGTGTCCACTGGAAATGCCTGCAGATGATGAAGCCCGAAAAGGCAGATGCAGTCGGCCACCTTCTCCCCCACGCCGTAGAGTCCCAGAAGTTCCCGGCGGGCCTTAGGATAAGGCATCTTGCCCACGGCCTCCGGGTCAAACGCCCCCGATATCACGCTTCTTGCCGCCCGCACCACATATTTGCTGCGGTATCCCAGGTTGCAGGCCATCAGCGCATCCTCCTCAAGCCCCGCCAGAGCCTCCGGGCGCGGAAACGCATAGTACGTCCCGCCCCGTCCGTCGGGCAGCCGTTCTCCGTAGGCCTCACAGATATTTTCGATGCAGCGCCGGATACGGACGATGTTGTTCTGCTGGGAAATCAGGAACGACGCCAGCATCTCCCACAGATCCTGCCGCAGAATGCGGATACCCGAACCGAAAGCCGCCGCCTGATTCAAATAGGCGTCGCGCGGATTGATCTGTCCCAGAACGGCTCCGTAATCTAGCTCCAGATCGAAATATCCTGACCAGAAATCATCAAAAGCCGTTTCATCACAGTCAAACTCACATATTTCTCCCCTCTGTCTTGCCTCCAGCCTTCGTGCCCCGGCAATAATATGGAAATGCCCCTCCTCCGCCATGGTCATGCGGAAACACTGTCCAGACCGGCAGATCTGGGCGAGATCAAAATTCTTCAGTTCTTTTACGATCATCACTTTTTCTCCTCTGCCGTGTGTTCCTGCGTCCTGGTTTCCCCGTCCAGCAGCAGATAGGAAATTTCCAGGTACAGACGCTCTCTGGCATTGTCCAGATTTACATTCATCAGATTTTTCAGTCGGTCAAGACGGTAGAACAACGTGCTGCGGTGGATATACAGATCCCTGGCCGTCCGAACCGCGTTCTGATGATTGTACAGGTACACCCGCAGCGTCTCATACAGCTCTGTATGGTTCTGCTCATCATACTCACGGATCTCCAGTAATTTATGGGAGCACAGATGCCTGGCCGGCAAAATGCGGGAGGCTTCATGAAGCAGGTACTGCAGCGCGCAGTCGTCATAAAAATAAGTCCAGAACATCTGGCCGCTGCCCCTGCCATACCGCAGGGCGATCCCCGCCTGCTCATAATAATAAATAAGATCCGTAAAAGGACGGAAGCTGTTGCTGACACCGCAGATGAAGAGCCCCTCACGGACAATAGCCGACAGATGAGGGATGATATTGGACAGCTTGCCCCCGTTAAAAGCCAGGTTGACCACCACCAGGATCTCCTCTTTGTAGGGCATGGCGTAGCTGCCGGAGAGCTGGGCCCGCAGGAAATTGCAGGTGCCGGACATGCTGCGCACACTCTTATCCCGGTTCTGAACCCCCAGGCGGATACAGACATACTCATGCTCCGCTCCCCATTCCCGCCGCTGCAGGGCCGTCTCAATGCGCACCGGGTCCGTCTCCTGCCCCTCCAGAACACTCACCAGAAATTCGCCGAAGGTATTCCCGCCCTCCTGCCTAAACACATTCCGGCGAGCCAGCCAGGTGCGGATAACCCCTGCCAGATACTCGGCCAGCAGAAAATGGGAGGGCATGATGGCAGCCTCCAGCTCGTCAATACACAGCCGCCCCTCGTACTGGCCGTATTCGTTCCATATATTGACATACAGGATCCTGTAGCCCCGCTGCTGCTCAGAAAACATGCTGGCTTCATGGGTAGACAGGGTACTGATGTATTCCGGGTCGATCTTGAAATCATTGATCACCGCTATGGGCAGCATATCCTTACCGGTATAGGCATCGCGCTCCCACACTGTCATTCCCTCCGCTCTGTAAGGGCAGGCCAGGATATTGAAATCTATATCATGGACAAACAGCGGATTTTTAAACTGCTCATAACCAATGCATAGAATATTCTCCAGAGGCAGATCCTGGTTCAGCGCATAGGCCAGGCGGCTGCTCCAGTCCAGCAGATCGTCGAAAACAGACTGCACAAAGTCAAATATTTCCAGCAGATCACAATTTTCGGGTAAAACCAGCAGGGAGTAGTTGTGCCGTTGATAAAAGACCGGCGGCGGCCCGAGAGTGATCAGGCAGCCGCCCGCCGGACGGACCAGAAATTCCGGCAGCTCCCTGCCCCGGGCTATGTAGACGTAATCCGCCTCCAGGACGTTTTGCTGGCGGAACAGGCGGGCGCCCCGCAGCTTCGCCCGGGTACTGCCCATTTTTAAAGAGATATCCTCCATGTATTCCTCAAATCTGTCCGTGATCAGCTGCATGTCCAAAAACAACTGGGAAGTATTTTCCGTCATAACGCTCCTTTCCCCGTCTGCCCGGATCCGCCAGGCCGTTTTCCTCTTGATACACTTTGCCGTTAAAAAAAACGGATCGGGCCCGACTATTCAGTCAGAAAAACCTTATTTTTACCAGTATAACACAACTCACCGATCTGCCGATTCGTTTTTTTGTCGGAAATGCAGCAGCGCTATTCAGACATTTTGTACATATCTCCCCCCTTTCATGGCTTTTCTCTCAGTATTTTACGAATATACCTGTGCAAATACCTCTTTCTGTCCTCCTCCTTTTTTGCAAAAACAACCGGTATGATTCCGCAAAAGGGGAAAAAAACAGCAAAATCTCCAACGGATTGCAGAATTGCGAAAAAGCATCTGTGAAGTTTATACTATTTGAGGATGGTGATAGATTCATCCGACACTTTATAGAAAGAGAGGGAAATTTATGGCAAAAGAAAAAAAGCAACTCAGTAAATCCCTGCGCACGTTTTTCGGCGTCGGCGATTTCGGATTCAACCTGATGTCCAATGTGGAAACCTATTACTTCAATTTCTTCCTGACCAATGTGGCCGCTTTCAGCGTGGGCGTGGCAGGGATCATCTCCTCCATCGCCAGCCTGACAGACGCCTGTTTGTCCTGGGTCTATGGGGCCATCCTCAACTCGGCCAAACCGAAAAAATGGGGACGTTACCGCTCCTGGCTGGTCATGCTCCCCTGGATCGTGCCGATCCTCTACGCTTTCCAGTTCTTAAAGATCGGCAACGGCCTGCTGTCGGCGGTAATCATCACTATCGCGGCGGTGGCCAGCCACGTCTGCTGGAATTTCCCTTATGTGGCCAATGTATCCATGATCAATGTAGCTGCTGCCAACCCTGACGACCGGATCGCCCTGTCCTCAATCCGGGCTTTCTGGAACAACCTGGGTTCCGTGCTGTTTTCCTATCTGGGACTGCCCCTAGCCACGATCCTGGGCGGTATCGTCGGTGAGAAGAATCAGTACGCGGCGCTGGCATTCGTCCTGGGCTGCGTGATGGTGGCCGGTTATTTTGCCCACTTCAAGATGCTGGACGGTTATGAGGAGACAGATGCCGTTTCCACGGCAAAAAAAGCGCCCGCCCAGAAGACCTCCGCCGGAGATATGGTCAGAGCCCTTTTTGCCAACCCGCCCCTTTTAGCTCTTTTAATCGCTGATTTGGCCAAATGGATGATCAAATTTGTAGTGGCCGGCACGGCCATGTATTATTTTACCTATGTAGCCCAGAATGTAGGCATGCAGGCAACCTACATACTGATCGCCAATATCGCCGGTATCATCGGCGCGTATATCAGCAAAGCCATTGCCCAGAAGCTGTCCACCAGGAATACTACGATCCTGACTTTCTTCGTGATGGCCGCCGTGATGATCGTAGCTTATTTTCTGAGGGCCAACGGAATTGTGGTCATCATACTGATGAGCCTGTCCCAGCTTGGTTACGGCATTGCCTACGCCTGTACCCCGGCCCTGTACGCCGACGCAGTCGTTTACAGCGAGTGGAAAACCAAAAAGAACGCCACCGGCTTTATCATGGGCCTGCAAAATATCCCCCTGAAAGTGGCTGTCCTCACCAAAGCCATCATCATCTCCGCCTGTCTGGCTGCCGCCAATTTCAGCGCGGACATTGATCCGGCAGCGGCCACAGAGGGATTAAAAAGCGGCATCGGCGTTGCCTTCATGATCGTGCCGGCCGCCGCCCTGATCGTGGGCGCCCTGCTTTTGATCGTCGGCTTCCGCATCACCAAGGAGGATGTGACGCGCTTCCAGAAGGAGATCGACGCAAGGAAAGCCTAAAATTATATCAAACATAGACAGAGGAGGAATGAACCATGCTTACACCAAAACAGAACTTACTGGAAACCATCCACGGGGGAAACCCGGATCGCTTCGTCAACCAGTACGAATTTATCAAAATCCTGACCGGCGATCCCTATGCCCAGCACAACCCGGCCCCGAAATACGGCGAGCACAATGTCGTGAACGCCTGGGGCGTGACCCGCTCCTATCCCGAAGGCACACCGGGCGCTTTTCCCGTCCATGACGCCGCCCATATCGTATGCCCCGACGTAACGGAGTGGCAGAAATATGTCAAAGCCCCCAACCTGAAATTCAGCGACGCCGAATGGGAGCCCTATCTGAAACGAGCGGAGGAGGTCAACCGGGATGAGTACTATGTATCTCCCTTTATTGCCCCGGGCATCTTTGAACAGTGCCATTACCTGATGGAGATCCAGAACACGTTGATCAATTTCTACGAAGAACCTGAAGCTATGGCGGATCTGATCAAGTATCTGACCGACTGGGAGCTGCAGTACGCCGAAGAGCTCTGCTCACACCTGCATCCCACAGCCCTGTTCCACCACGATGACTGGGGCAGCCAAATCTCCACGTTCCTGTCCCCGGATATGTTTGCCGAGTTCTACCTGGATGCCTACAAGCAGGTATACGGCTATTACAAATCCCATGGCGTAGAACTGATCGTACACCACTCCGATTCCTACGCAGCCACGCTGGTTCCCTATATGATCGAAATGGGCATCGATATCTGGCAGGGCGTCATGACCACCAATAACATTCCCGAGCTGATCCAAAAATACGGAGGACAGATCTCCTTCATGGGCGGCATCGACAGCGCCAAAGTAGACCATCCGGGCTGGATCAGGGAAGAGGTTCACGAGGAAGTAGAAAAAGCCTGCCGTGCGTGCGGCAAACATTACTTTATCCCTAGTGCCTCCCAGGGTCTTCCCATAAGCACATTCCCCGGCGTATATGAAGCGCTGACCGAGGAAATTGACGCCATGAGCAAAGTTATGTTCTAGAGAATTCCTTATCGGAAATGTGTGGTTTTCCATCTGGGATACTGCCGCTCATCCCGTATGGGTATCGTTTTTTTTGCCGTAGAGCCTGCGGGTCTCTCTTCCGCTGCAGGGCGGAAGAAAGACTTGCAGGCTCTGTAAGGATGCCGAACCGCATGCTCCATAAATTTGCGGGTATCTTCCGGTGCCTTGCCAATAAACCTGTTTTTACACAAATGCTGAAATCCTGTAACTTGACAAACCTTTTGATGTCACCTTGCTTAACGTGAAACCAGGCATCCATCTTTTTTAGTAGATGAGACCGCATCTTTCAGAAGTTTCTGCTTACCAAAGCTATCACCTCCCCTTAAATTGATGAATATCTCGCAAAACAATTGCTTATAGATTGCTTTCAGCAATCACCATCGAAATCTTCCCGTGTAGCGATTTTTTATACTTCACACCATCAATGGCTTTTCCCGTCCACATATCAATCGAAAATCCCACCGTCAGCAGGTCATCCTTTTTCTACCATATCCAAATTTCCCCTTGACATTCACCCCATTCCGTGGCATTCTAAGTGTATGAATACATTTAATACACCCAATACATTTAGTGCAGAAAATCCGCCCTGCGCAGGATTCGATTCCGGCACGGCAGTTTTCTGCAGACTCAGGCATATAGAAAGGAGCGGAACATGATCGCTATCGATTACAAGGATCGGCGGCCGCTGTACGAACAGGTGGTGGAGCGATACCGGGAATTAATCCTGAATCAGGTACTGGAACCGGACAGCAAGCTGCCCTCCGTGCGCTCTCTGGCCATGGAGCTCTCTATCACCCCCAACACGATCCAACGGGCCTACAGCGAACTGGAGAAAGCCGGCTACATCTATACGGTAAAAGGGAGGGGAAATTTCGTATCGTCCAACGACTCCCTGATGGAGCTGAACAGAACACAGAAACTGGAGGACGTTAAAACTGCGGTACACGCCGCAAAGTCCGTGGGGCTGCCCCAAAAGATCATACTGGAAGCCGTGGAATTTATATATGGAGGTGCGACCTATGATACAAATTCAGAACGTCAGCAAACAGTTTGATAAAGTCGAAGCCGTGAAAAACCTGTCCCTGGCCATCGAGGAGGGAAAAGTCTTCGGTATGCTGGGCACCAACGGGGCGGGCAAGAGCACGCTGCTGCGCATGATCTGCGGCATTATCCGCCCGGACAAGGGCACGATCACCATGGATGACGAGCCGGTCTACGAAGCCCCGGCACAAAAAAGCCGCATTTTCTATATTTCCGACGACGCTTTCTACTATAACAATGCTTCCCCGGAGGAGATGGCCCTGTCCTACCGGCTCCATTACCCGGAGATGGATCTGGAACGGCTCTTTGACCTGCTGGGCAAATTCGGGCTGGACAAAAAGCGCAAGATCAAAACCTTCTCAAAGGGTATGAAAAAGCAGTTCTCCATCCTGGCGGGCATCTGCTCCGGCACTCGGTGGCTGTTTTGCGATGAAACCTTTGACGGCCTGGATCCGGTGATGCGCCAGGCTGTAAAAACCCTATTTGCCCAGGAAATGTGCGATCGGGCTTTCACACCGGTCATTGCCTCCCACAACCTGCGGGAGCTGGAGGATATCTGCGACCATGTGGGACTTCTGCACGAGGGCGGCGTCCTTCTTTCCAGAGACCTGGAAGATATGCGGAGCAGCCTGCACAAGATCCAGTTCGCGGCCCGGGAGGACATCACGCCCTATGTGCGGGAACATCTGGATCTCCTGCATCTGGAAACCCGGGGCTCCCTGGTCACTGTCACGGCCCGGGGCGACCTGGACGATATTCTGGCGGCCATAGAATCCCAACAGCCGATCTTCTGCGAAGCGCTGCCGCTTTCCTTGGAAGAAATCTTTATCAGTGAAACGGGGGTAACAGGATATGACATCAAAAACCTCATTCTATAGTTATATGAAAAACGACGCGCGCCACCGCCTCTGGGTGCCCGCCCTGTCCTGTGTGGTATTTTTCTTTGTGGTCATCGCCGTGGCCATGGCTTCCCAGAACCTGCGAAACGCCATGCAGGGCGAGGTCTACCAAATGCAGCAGGCGCTGGACTTTGCCGAGTCCATATTTTCCAAAGAAAATATTTTCCTTACCCTCATCGCCGCTGTGGGCGCGACGATCTGCGGACTGGAGGGCTTTTCCTATCTGTTCAGCCGCAAAAAGACCGACTATTTCCACAGCCTGCCCATGAAAAGGGAACACCTGTTTTTTCTGCGCTGGCTGGGCGGCCTGCTGTTTTACCTGGTGCCCTACATCCTCTGCATGGTGATCTGCACCATACTGCTGGGCGGCAGCGGACTGACCACCCATATGTATTACCAGAATCTCTGGATAGGGTTTTTGTATAATCTGGTTGTATTTCTGCTGATTTACCACACGGCGATCCTAGCCGTAATGCTCACGGGCCAGATCCTGGTGGCAATCGCCGGTTTCGGCATCCTGCTGTCCTATACCGTCATTGTCAATTACCTAGTTCCCATCTATGTGCAGAGCTTTTACCGCACCTACGATACGCAGAATATGGCCACTCTGGGATTTCTGCGGTATCTCTCCCCCTTACATGTGTGGGTGGATCTGACTGCGGACGGCCGTTTTGTCTCATGGCTGGCAGCCATACTGCTGATGGCAGCCATGCTCGTGGCCAGCTTTGTACTGTACCGCCTCCGTCCGTCGGAGGCTGCGGGAAACAGCATCACTTTTCCGGTGAGCCGCCCTGTCATCCGCATCCTGCTGGTGATCCCGTTCAGCCTGTACGTTGCCCTGGCCTTCCACGAGATAGCCGAGTGGGCGTCGGCGTTCTGGAGCATCTTCGGCCTGGCTATATTCGCCCTGCTGATCCATGCGCTGATCGAGATCATCTATGATTTCGATATCCGCTCCGCCCTGCACCACTGGCCGCAGCTCGCGGGATGCTTTCTGGCCGGGCTTGCTTTCCTGGGATTTTTCCTGACAGACCCGCTGCGCCTGGATTCCCGGCTGCCCGCCATCAACAATGTGAGCGCCGTTTACCTGGATTTGCCGCTGGACAACAATATTCCCTATTTCCACAAATCGGATCTGCTCAGCCAGACGCCTTTAGAATCCTGCAATGAATTGAGCATGACCTCCTACCGGCTGGAGCATACGGCTCTCACCGGGGATAGTCTCCAGCTTGCCTACAACCTGATCCGAAATGCCCAGAAAATATCCGAAAACGACAATGGATACCAAAACCTGTATCAGGCCAACCTGAATATCGCTTTCCGCAAGAAAAACGGCAGCCTGGAATACCGGAACTTCGATCTGTGGCTGCCTGCAAACAAGGGTGACCTGATGGAAGTCTATAATATGAGGGAACTCAGAGAAACCCATTTCCAGATCGTTTCACTGCCATCGGATATTTACAGAAGCATGGCGGTCAAGGATGCGGCGGAAAATACTTTCAGCAGAAATTTCTCCGAGGCGGAGATCAGCGAGTTTATAGATATCTATAAGCGGGAACTGCTGGAACAGACTGCTGAGGATGCCATCGCCTACCCGTCTATCGGGCAGCTGGAGCTGACCACGAAAAGCAATGTAGTTCTGCATGCTTACCAGATCTACTCTTCCTTTACCGACACGCTGGCCTGGCTGAAAGACCACACCATTGACCTGAATGCCTGGACCAGACAAATGACTCCCGCCAGCATAACCATAGAGCGGGAGCGCAATGAATCCTATTACAGCAATGGGTATTACGAGGATGAGGTATACTACGAGCCGGAGTTTGCCGAAGACATGGCAGACGAATATGAGGAAGGCACCCACGTCCTTGATGAAGGTTCCCCCGCTTCGGAAGATACCACTGCCGCGGAAACAACCGCCACCGATGAAAAGGGGCCGTTCTTCCCCGTTACCATCACGGATCCGCAGCGCATCCGTAGCCTGCTGTCCCATCTGTACAACCGAAAACTGTACGAATTCAATGATATACTGAACGAAAAAAACGAGATACAGTATGTGGTCAACGTTTCCTTTAAGGACGCGGACACCGCTTCTGTCTACAATATGGAATTCGTATGCGACGCTGATTTTGATATGGACGCCTATCTGGCCGAAGGAGAGAACGCCGATGGCAAGCAGTAAAGGGGCATCCGCCGCCCACGAAAAACATCGCAAAAGAGGGAGCCGCCTGTGGCTGCTCCCTCTCCTATTCTTACTCATGATTCCATGTCTGTACTTGGGCGTACGGCATTTCAAACCGGACTGGATCTTTCTGGCAGAAGAACAGATCGCCGGGATCACCCGCCATGCCAATCTGACGGAGATTCCCAAGAACAAACTGTCCATCGAGAAAATTTCTCTTACAGATATTTGCAATCAGCCGGATACTTATACAGCAGACTCTTCTCTGCTGCTGGTCAACGATACCCATATGCTGTCCGAGGATTACACGCCGGATCTGACCGACTACGAAGACACTGATGTGGAGATGAATCCCTCCCTGGAGGAACCCTATCGCAATCTGGCAGCAGAGATTAAAGACCGTTTCGATACGCCCCTGTATATCCGGAGCAGCTACCGCAGCGCCGCCCAGCAGAAAGCGGAAAGCGAGGCCGAGCCTGCTCTGGCCGCCGCCGTGGGGGCCAGTGAACATGAAACCGGCCTGGCCCTGGACGTCTATGTGCCCCGGTTCGCCGGAAGCGGTTTTATCAAAAGCGGCGCCGGACAGTATGTGAACCGATACTGCTGGCAGTACGGTTTCATCATCCGCTATCCCTGCGGCAAAGAATCCGTCACCGGCATCCCCTATGAACCGTGGCATCTGCGCTATGTGGGAAACCCCCATGCCGAGATCATATACAAGGCATCCCTGACCCTGGAAGAATATTTGGAATCACTGGTTCCGGGCGCCTGCTACGAATACGGCGGATATCTGATCACGCGCCAGGCACCGGAAAACGGCACGTTGTCTATACCGGAAGGCTTGCAGGATATCCATATTTCCCCGGACAACGAGGGACACTATGTCATCTGCGGAATCATGGCGGACTGACCTTCCATCCGCACCGGATTTAACTGAACCACAATCGTTCCGGAAGCAGATCCCTCCTGTGCGGCACATGGATAAGCTTCTTTTCAGATCCGGCTGCCATGGCAGGTGAAGTAGATGATCTGATACTCCCGGGACAGTTCTTCCAAAAGAGCCCGTCCCCGCGCAAGCTTCCCTTCATCCAGGTTTACAAAAGGATCGTCCATAACCAGGAATGGTTTTTCCTCCTCATACATGGCGTCCACCAGCGCCAGCCGGGTACAGATCCCGGCAAATTCCCTGAGGCCCGTACTCATATATTCCTGACTGTGAAGGCTCCCCAGGGCCTCCTCCCCGGGAGTTAATTCCACATCCAGCCGCAGACGGGCGGCGGCTTCCTCATCCAGCATTCCCATATATTTTTTAAATCCCTGCCGCATCCGTTCCATATAACGGGCGGCATAGGATTCTTTCGCCTGTCTCAGATACCACATTGTCTTCTCCAGCAGGCCGGCCTGTTTCCTGCCATTCTCATATAGCTCCGTCAGGCGATGGATCTCCCGCTCCGTTTCCTCCAGCTGCCCCGCCTCCGCAGTCAGTATTTCGATATCTTTCCGACAGGCTTCCGCCTCCCGGAGCAGTTCCTCCCTCTGCTTTTCCAATTCATATCGCCTTTTCTGTATCTGCCACAGAGAAATATTCTCTCCTCCGTCGAAATCCGCAGACAGCAGTTCCGGATTACTTTCTGTCCGCTCCTGGGAAACATCTTTTGGGGCATATCCGGACAGACTGTTCTCTGTCCGGGTGAAAGCGTTCCGTCCCGCCTTGTCCGCGCGCTCATTTACTTCACACATGTACGTCTCCCATTCCGCCTGATGCCTCGCAAACTGCTCGGAAAGGCGCAGATAATCCCGCTGCCTGTCCCGCATCCTCAGCAGTTCCTCCCGTCCCAGTCCAGAATCGTCCATCTGATATTTTTGTAAAAATCGGCGTTTTTTCTCTTCTATTTCGGACAAACGGCGGCAGCGTTCCTCCGTGCGGATCCGGTGTTCAGCCTGTAAACTCTCCAGATGCTGCTTCTGCAGACGCACCCGCTCTTCCTGTGCAGCATACAGTACAGAGCTTTGCTTTCTGTCATTTCCGCTGCTATCTGTCCGGCCTGCGGCTGTGATTCTATACATCAGGAAACCAAACATTGCGATTACCAGACCCACTATGCCTATCCCTTTTCCCATAGAATCCAAAAGCACGGACATGGAAAGTTGACCGGCTGATACCTGTCCGGCAAACAGCAAACATACACCGAGAAGCATGATCACCGCACCGCAAACAGACAGCCTCCGCCAGAAAGCAGCAGATCTCTTCATATGCCCGGTTTCCATACCCTGGTTCACGGACGGCATACCGCCGGATTCTCCCCCAGCCTTTGCAGCCCGTCTCCCGGACGGCATATCGCCGGATTCTCTCTGCATCTGCTCCAGCAGCGCCTGTTCTCTTTCCCACTGGCCTTTCGCCTCCCGGATGGCCGCGTCGTCCTCCCGGGCCAGAAGCTCTCCTCGCTGCATTTCCTCAAGGAGCAGCCCGTCTAGCTCCTCCTCTGAGGGCACGCCGCCCCGAAAATAATCGTCCAGAGGTTTTAATTGTTCCTCATCCTCCCAAAGCTGTCCCAGCAGCATCTCCCGACGCCGTCCCTCGGCCCTGGCAGTCTGACTCTGGTGAAACCGCCTCTCCTGCTCCTGTATGCGGGCCAGCTCGGCGCCCATGGCCCTCTCTTTCTCCAGAGCACCGGCAAGCCGCGCCCCGCATCTGTCCCTCTCCCGGCCCTTCTCCACACATTGTTCCCGTTTCTGCCGAAGGGCGGACAACTCCCGCTCCCATTGGGCCAAAAGGCCCCTGTTCCCAGTCTTTTTGTACTCCTTTAGGCGACGGTCCAGAAGCGCCATAGCCTCGTCATAGCGATCCACATCACCGCCATACTCCTCCAGACGGTTCAGCCGTGCATTCAGCCTATCGGATATGACGACCGGCAGGCTCCCCTGGGGGAAAAAGCTGCTGCGGGCAAAAGAGTCACGATCCACTCCGAAAAGTTCCTCGCCAATGGCTTCCGTGTAATCCCGGCTGGGAAGCCCCGTAGCCATGTCGTACAAGGCAAACGTATCATCTCTGTCCTTATCCCCGAAAAAACGCTCCAGTTTATATTCTTTATTTTCATGAGCAAAAATCACATATCCGCCCCAGCGCCCTCCCTGCCAGGGTTTATAGCGTTTCCGCTCATTCTCCGCCAGTTTTTTTCTGGGTGAACAGGCCATGCCGAAAAACATAGCTTTTAAAAAGACTGCCAGCGTGGTTTTCCCCCAACCGTTATTCGCCCGGATCACATTCATCCCCCGGGAAAATTCCATGGCAAACCGACGGTGCCGGCCGAAATTTTCTATGTAACAGGATATCAGCTTCATTCCTCCAGCTCCTCCCCCGCCAGGGCCCGTATGCCCATGCGTATAATCTTTTCTTTTTCCTCATCCCCCAGGTCCCCGCCGCTGACCAGCCGGACAAACTCCCCTTTCAGGGAGCAGTCATACCGGTAACTGTCATAGGGCACGGCCAGACGAGTTCTGTCGTACAGTTTTGCAAAATAAAAGTTCTCCCGCAACCACTGCGTCAGATACGCCGTATTTTTTTCCGCGTTCACAGGAATCTCCCCGGTGAGTACGACCTTTACCAGAGAGGAAGCCGGTATCTGCGCCGCTGCCCGCCGCACGGCCTCCAGCATCCGGGGACTGGTATCCATATCCGACACATCCACGGAGATTTCTGCACACTGTCTGGCTGCAAAAGGGACAAACTGTGTCTTTACGCGCCCCTTCTGAATATCCAGCAGCACAAAGCCCTTCCGGCCGCACTCATCGAAGCCGCGTCCCTCCAGACAGCCGCTGTAGCACCACATCCCCCGGTCGTCCAGTTTCTCCAGCCGGTAGGAATGGATATGGCCCAGCGCCAGATAATCAATACTGCGGTTCTGTAGTTTTCCGATGGGAATGATCCCGTCCCCGCTCCCGTAATCTGCCTCCTGGCCGTGAAGGGTGACGATGTTGACCCGATCTCCGGCAAGCCGCAGAGTGTCATAAATGTATTCCTGGTTTTCGGCCGTCAGCTCCACGCCGCCCACCACGGCCTCCCCGTAGTCCCAGAACACCCACGCATCGGAAAACAACTTCAAGTTCTGCGGCATATCCCCGTCAAAACTCCGCAGAAAATCCTCCGGGTCATGGTTTCCCTTTAGATACAGAAAGTCTATCCCCGGATGTTTGACGATCTCGGCCTTCACCACATGGAGGGCCGTCCGCGATACCCGGCCGCCGTCAAACAGATCTCCCGCGATCAGGATAGCCCGGACACCCTCCTTGGCAGCATACGCCACCATGTGCGTAAAGGTTCCCAAAAGCTCCTGTCTGCGCTCCCTGGCCTGTTCTTTAGTCAAATTGGCCTCCATCCGGGAATCCAGATGGAGGTCTGCACAGTGAATCAATTTCATATTTTTCTTATTCCTTTTCTGCGGCTCCGCCCTGTTTCTCCATAAGATCCCTATAGAGGTCACGGATCGTCCTGTGATGAACCGGATGGACATGGCCCGGTGCAATTTCATTCATGGGAACCAGCACAAAATCCCGCAGAGCGATCTCAATATGGGGAATCATCAATTCCTCCGTATCCATAACCAGATCATCATAGAACAAAATGTCCAGATCCAGGGTACGCGGCCCCCAGCGGAGCACCCGCTCCCGGCCCGCCCCGGTCTCTATGCCGTGGAGCACTTCCAGAAGCTCCTGCGGCGTGAACAGCGTATACAGCTCCAGCGCCCCGTTCAAAAAATCCGGCTGATCCGTCACACCGTAGGGTTTTGTCACAAGGTACTCGGACACTCTGCCTATACGGCAGCCCGCCGTGTGAGACAATTTCTCCACGGCAAAATCCAGATTTGCCCTGCTGTCACCGATATTAGAGCCAAGGGCAATGTAAGCCCTGTGCCAGCCCCGTTCCACCTCCACCGACACAGTATCCAAAGGCAGCCCCACCGGGGCCCAGGGCTTTTTCAGCTCGATGCGCACCTTCTCGATGGGCAGTTCTCGCAGCAGACAGGCCGCCAGCCGTTCCGCCACAGCCTCCAGAAGCTTGCAGGTATGTTCCTCCATAAACCGTTTGATCCTGTGGCAAACAGCGCCGTAATCCACCGAGAGCTCCAGTTCATCCTCCATGCCCGCCCGCCGCACATCCAGATACAGTTCTGCGGAGACCACAAATTTCTGTCCCAGCGTATTCTCCTCCGGATACACGCCGTGTTTCGCCCATATTTCCAAATCGCGGATATGTATGCAGTCCATTCTGTTTCCTCCCCCATTCCCATCACAACAGCCTTCTTCTGTATGCATCCGGACAAGCCGCACCATTGTCTTTTTGCTACTGCAACGGCTTCTCTGCCTATTATCTCAACGCCCTTTCAGGCTTTATGTTGGCACAATATATGCGTTCTTACGGACTTTGCCCTAAGGACTAGCTTCGTGTCGCGCCAGTGCAAAGTCCTGGGCTGAACTGTTATGGCTTTATCCCTTTCATGACCGCCTCCGTCATACGGATGGCGTGCTCATTTTCTTTCACGTCATGGACGCGGACAAAAGCGCAGCCTCCCATCACACCCAGAACCGTGGTGGCCACCGTCCCGGCAGTCCTCTCCATAGCCGGCACATCCAGCGTCAGGCCGATGACCGATTTGCGGGATGTGCCCAGCAGCACCGGATACCCCAGTTCCAGCAGCCTGTCCAGACAGCGGATGGCCTCCAGATTGTTCTCATAGGTTTTGCCGAAGCCCACACCTGGATCAAGAATAATCTTATCCCCGGCAATCCCCGCCTTTTCGGCTATGGCAAGAGTCTCCCGCAGATCCGCCAGCATATCCGCCATAAAATCCGAGTAATCCGACTCCCGGCGGTTGTGCATCAGGCAACAGGCACAGCCGCTGTCAGCGATCACCTTTGCCATATCCCCGTCATATTTCAGCCCCCATATATCATTCACCAGATCCGCCCCGGCCTCTATGGCCGCGGAAGCCACCCGGCTTTTATAGGTATCCACCGATATGGGCACGTCAAACCGCTCCCGAATGGCCCGGATCACCGGCGTCACACGGCTGATCTCCTCCTCGTCGGAAATCATCGTGTAACCCGGCCTGGTGGACTCGCCGCCCACATCAATGATGGCGGCCCCGTTCTGTATCATCTGCTCCACATGGGCAATCGCCCTGTCCTGTTCGTTCCATTTTCCCCCATCAGAGAAAGAATCCGGCGTCACATTCAAAATCCCCATCACATAACAGTGGTTTTCTGTATCAAATGTACGGTTACCGATCTTCATTATCCTCGTCCTCCCCATGCTGTCCATGCCCCCGGTCAACCCTGTAGTACAAGATTTTTCCTCTCGTCTGTCCAATAGCAACTCTCTCTGGCGCCACAGTCAAAACAGTTTCGGCTGGCATGGTCTGCCTCCCGCAAAATATATCCGAGATATTCTTCCGCCACAGCGGCCCTCCGGCTCTGGGAATGCCCTTCCACAGCGGCGGCCACCTCCGCCGCCTCATCCACGGAAAACCCGCACTCAGGCATAATCTTCCCGATCAGCTCTGCACTGGCCGCATCATGGGATGTCCCGCAGACATACTGCCTCGCCCGCCCGATATCATGGAGCAGGGCCGCCGCATAGACGATCTCCTTATCCAGCCCCAGCCCCTGTTCCAGACCGGCGATCCAGGCCAGCCTGGCCACATCGAGAAAATGTCTCATATCATGTTTACAGTAGATCCTCTCCCTTTCTGCCTCCCTGATCTGCCGGAGGCATTCCTGAAAAAGGGGATGCTCCAGAATCCGGTTCACCCGCTCCATGTCACCGCACCATGGAGAAAAACAGGTTCTGCAGCTGCATATCCGAGGCAAACTGCCCCCGAGTCACCACCGACACGGTTTTGCTTCCCGGTTTTTTGACGCCGCGCATGGTCATACAGGTATGCTCCGCCTCCACCATCACCATGACGCCCAGGGGATGCAGATGTTCTTCCATGGCGTCAGCGATCTGGGACGTCAGCCGCTCCTGAATCTGGGTTCGGCGGGCAAACACCTCCACCGTCCGGGCCAGCTTGCTTAAACCCACCACTTTCCCGTCAGGAACATAGGCGATATGGGCTTTCCCGTAAAAGGGCAGCAGATGGTGCTCACACATGGAGTAAAATGTAATGTCCTTCTCCAGCACCATCTCATTATTATCCACCGTAAACTGTTTGGAGAGGTGCACGCCCGGTTCCTCATCCATACCGCCGTAGATCTCCTCGCACATCCGGGCAATCCGGTTCGGCGTCTCCAAAAGCCCCTCCCGGTTCACATCCTCGCCGATTCCCTCCAGATACAGGCGTACAGCGGTTTCTATTTTCTTTTTATCAACCATGATCTCCTCCGTAAAACCATGCGGAAAATCTGCCGCGGCACAGGGCGCCCCCTACGGCGGCTTTTCTGCATACTGTGACACAAAAAAACTCACACTACAGGAAACGATAAGCCCGTTCCCTCATAGTGTGAGAGCATATCAAACAATCAGCAACGGGTGCGGATTCCACATCGTAAGCCTGAGCTTTTCGTTTCGGCGGCAACTCCCCATCCACTGAACACTTGACGCGCGGAATCCTATTTTGCATATCAGAATATTACATTCTCCATATGTATTTTTACCCCCCTAGTATAGCACAGTCTGGTAAAAGTACAAGCTCTTTTTTTGCGTTTATACCCGCGAACGCCAACAAGTCTGGAAAACCTTTGTGCTCGCAGGTATGACACCACCGTTTATGTTTTTTTCCGGGCCTTGCCCGTCACGCTTTCTACCACCAGTTTGAACACCTTTGTCCTGGCCGCAACCGCCTCGCTGAAAGGCAGGACATTCTCATGGTAGTGTTCCATCAGGCTCTGCAGCGCGCCGTGTTTTTCTTCATCGGGGACTATCTCCATGTGTCCCCGTCCGATGACACTTTCATATTCCATGGTGCAGCTGCAGATCTCCCCCTTTTGTTCCATCACCAGCCGACGGGCGCAGTCCATCTCAAAGCCCGCCCGGCTGTCCCTCTCCATCAGCTCATATTTCAGCCCCTCCATGGCGCCGTGGAAGTAAAGCTCGATCCTGCCGTCTGCCACAGTCAGACCGAAATTCAGCGGCAGTATGTAAGGATAGCCGTCGTTGTTCAGCGCGAGGCGGCATACATCGCACTTTTGCATAACCGCCACAATGCTGTCAAAATCTTTTATTTCTCTGTCGCTCCGACGCATAACTGCTCCTTTTCCCTATCTAACGGATCTTTTTCAGTTTTTTTGTTTTATACGTGTACTTGTACGTCTGGCCCCCTTTATACACATGACAGTATTTAGCAGTAACTTTCGTCACCATCACCTCGCCATATTGACTGGATGTGGTAAACGTCCCCAGTTTCTTACGCCCCGACCCGTCCGGATTGCAGCGGTACAATATAACCTTTTTCATATAATTGCCCGACTGAACATATTTATCCGGATACTCCGTGTAATACAATTTTCCGTTTACATAAATTTCAGCATGGCAGTTTTCTCCCAGCTTCTTCACTTTCTTCAGGCCGGACGACGTAATCTTATATACGGTCACCCGGTAGGGAGATACATCAGAACGATATTCATTCTGGGCTACCACATATTTTCCGTTCTGGCTGCTGATCGCGCAGTCGCTGGCCGCCTTTTTCAGTTTTTTAGATTTGGTATTATAACTGTACGTCCAGTATTTCCACTGGTCAAAGGAGCTTTTTGTCAGAAAAATCTGTGAACCATAAACTGCGCTGATATGATACCCCTGATCGCCGGATACCGGCAATTTTTTCACCTTGCTCTCTTTCCCACCGGAAAACACATATTTGTACAATACATTTTCCCGTACATAATACGCCTGCTTCCCATTGGCAAAGGCCCCGTAAAAATTCATGGGAGTCTCCTTATAAGGGCCGCTCTTTCGGGTCGCTATCAATGCTTTTCGTGAACTTTCATCTATTTTAATAAAATATTTGCCGTTTTTCACTGCCTTCGTATCATAGTCCGTCCAAAGCCTTGTGTACGCGGCCGCCTCTGTCCTGACTGTACCGACTTTCACGCAAATGACCAGGGCCACCGCCGCGCAAATTCCCCAGAATACGTATCGGATATTCCTGAACCATCTTTTTTCCATTGCTATATTTCCTTTCTTTTTTCCGGCTAAACCTTTCACGCTCTCTGCCATGTACCGCCAAGACAGGCAGCTTTTTATTTACAATATTTTTTTCTGTTATTAGCCGTATTGCTGTGAAATTTCTTAAGTTTGATTGTCGTCATCTTTTTCGAGCCGACCAGTTTTTTCAGTTCTTTATTGAATTTACTTTTGGAGATCTGGCCGCCCCCGCTTTTCCAATACGTTGTCTCGCTGCCGCTGGCAAAAATCCGCTTATCTTTCTGGAGCTTCATGCTCGATTTCCCTTTTGACAGTTTGCAATAGGAATCACACACGCCTCCCATTACATACTGTGAAACATAGATTCCTTTTTTCTTATAATAACTGAATTTTTCACCGTCAAGCTCTACCGCTCCTACCTGTGTGACTTTGCCTTTTCTGTATGTATACAGCCTGCCAAAACCCGCCGCATGAGGCACCGTAGCGCTGTATAAAATCATTTCCGGAACGCTGTCATTATCAATATACGCAAATGCAAACTGACAGTCCTTTGCGTCAACCTTCCAATTCTTGTCCCAGGCTATCGTTTTCCCGGACAGAAACTTCTTATACGCCTTCATTGCTTTGGATTTCGCGGAGGCCGCCTCCGCGTTCACCGCGCCAAGCTCCAGACAAAGCCCCACAAGCAGCACCACACAAAGTCCTCTGAGAATGTGCCAAACATTTTTGTTTCGTTTTTGGGCCATACCATTTTCCTCTCTCTTCATAATTATTTTGTCTCCCCGACGCCATGAAACAGCCAAGGAATACATTTTAAAAATCATACCATATCCCCACCGGGCTGTCAGCCATATCCTGCATTGTTTTACTTTTCACACAAAAAACCTGCTCTGCCGTTGTCTGCGAGATCACCTTTTCATAAGGCGCAAATGCATGGTCATGGTCAAACAGCGGGCAGAAATCTTTAAGCATTCCACCGCCCTGTAGATATCCAGAAAGCTGATTTCTTCCATGGACAATTCCCGAACCTCCCCTGTGATCCGCATCGTATATCCCGGTTCAAAAGACGGAAGGTTGTTCTCATCATGGGTTACCTGCGTAAAATAAGACATTCCTGTCCTCTTATAGAAAATATTTCCTTTTGAGTTGCAAGAAAGCCGTCATACATGTTACTATAAGGGCTGTAGACCCTTGAAGCCAAAGGGAACGCATATGTCAAAATATCAGGAGTTTTAATATGGAAAAAATACTAATTGTAGATGACAGCATCGTACAGGCCGCCCAATTACGATCTATTTTAGAGGTCGATTACGAGATTACGATCGCCCAGACAGGAGAGGAAGGCCTTCATTACGCAAGCTCTGAAGATTTTTCTCTGATCCTGCTGGATGTGGTCATGCCGGGAATGGATGGCTTCATGCTGCTGAAAAGATTACAGGAAGAAATCATTACCCGCAGCATCCCCGTAATTCTCATCACAAGTCTCTCTGACATAGAAAACGAACAGCGCGGTTTTACGTTGGGCGCGGTTGACTATATTGCAAAGCCATTCCATCCGATCATCGTACAGGCAAGAGTCAATACGCATGTCAAATTGTACAGGTACCGCAAACAGGTGGAGCAACAGTCCATGACCGATCAGCTCACCGGCATTGCCAACAGACGGTGGTATGACCGTTATAGTGCATCCAAATGGGAAGAAATCGTCCGGCTGCGTCTTCCGTTTTCTATCTGCATGATCGATATCGACTACTTTAAAGTATACAATGACACGTTCGGCCATCCGGCCGGAGATAAAGTCATTACTGCCGTAGCCGACATGCTTTCGGCCCGTCTGCAGCGCGCAACGGATTTTGTCGCCCGCTATGGCGGGGAGGAATTTGTGGTTATCCTCGTAGGAGATAACGCCAGAAATGCTTTTGAACATATGAAACAGATTAAACAACAAATAGAAGATCTGTGCATCCCCCATGATCCTTCTGTTTCGAAATGGGTGACAGTCAGCGCCGGCGGCGTTACGATCACTCCCAAAAAGGGTGATCAATACTCTACATATTTGAAAATTGCGGATACCATGCTGTATGATGCCAAACGCTACGGAAGAAATCAGGTCGTCTGGTTCGGTGATGATATGAAGCAATGGCGATAAACATTTTTTAAGCCTTTCCCGATGAGGGAAAGGCTTTGTTTTATCCGTGCATCTTAAATTTTAACATTTTACCCAAAAACATCAATTTTTCTATTGCTATTTATCACTCCATATACCTAATGAAATCAATTTTTCTAAGTATTCATATTCTTCATTTCCCTCACATATAATACATATTTGGGCGCCTGCAAAGGTCTGAGGAAGTTTACTCACCTCCCTCCAAATGTAAAGTCCAGTTCCTTATTTTATACTATATCACATGGTAATTTTTTGTACAACTTTCCTACACATAAAATTTTTCCCATTTAATCCACCGCTGCCTCCACGGCAAACTCACCCGTCAAATTAAAATTGTGCTGCATGGGCCCCCGGCCCCGGCCAAGATCCAGCATGGCTCCCAGCGCGCCGGAAAGATAGGCCTTTGACCGCTGAACGGATACAGGCAGGTCAAAGCCTTTCGCCAGATTGGCCGCTATGGCGCTGGACAGGGTGCAGCCGGTGCCGTGGGTATTGGGGTTATCGATGCGGGTTCCACAGAACCACTGACCTGTCCCCTTCCCGTACAGAAAATCATCGGCATCACTGATATTATGCCCACCTTTGAGCAGGACGGCGCAGCCGTAGGCATCGCCGATGCACCTGGCAGCCGCCTCGATATCTTTCTTTCCGCGAACTGTCATCCCGGAAAGTATTTCCGCCTCCGGGATATTGGGCGTGACGACATCCGCCAGCAAAAGCAGAGCGTTCTTCAGGGTATCCACCGCTTCCTCCGAGATCAGCCGGTCGCCGCTGGTGGCCACCATCACGGGATCGACCACAATATTTTTTGCCCGATAATAGTGCAGCCGCTCCGCGATGGTTTCGATCAGGCCGCAGGAAGCGACCATGCCGATTTTCACCGCGTCAGGCGGAATGTCCTCAAACACCGCGTCAATCTGCTGCCCCAAAAATTCGGGCGTCATCTCAACAATCCTTTTCACACCGGTAGTATTCTGGGCCACCAGCGCCGTGATCGCGCTCATGGCATAAACACCGTTCATAGTCATTGCTTTCAGATCTGCCTGAATCCCGGCGCCTCCGCTGGGATCCGTCCCGGCAATCGATAATGCGGTCTTCATTCTTTTACCATCCTTTCCGACATCTGCCGCAGCTCCCGGCAGACGGCTTCAATATCATCCGCAGAAAAGATGGCGGATACCAAAGCCACACCGTCCACTCCGCTTCCGGACAATTTCCCTATATTATCCCGGTTGATGCCCCCGATGGCCACAACGGGCACATCCACAGCATCGCAGATGGCCCGGAGCGTTTTGTTTGGCATCTGATCCACATCTGTCTTGGTGCTGGTGGGAAAGACTGCTCCCAGCCCCAGATAATCCGCGCCGTTTTGAACGGCCTCCAGGGCTTCCTCCACGGTATGGACAGAAACTCCCAGGATCATGCCCTCGCCCGCCAGACGGCGTACCTCAGCGGCTGCCATGTCCTCCTGCCCGACGTGGATGCCGTCCGCGCCGCAGGCGATGGCAACATCCACATTGTCGTTAACGATGAAAGGAACCTCGTATTGCCGGCATAATGCCCGGATCTCCCTGGCCTCCCGAAGAAATGCCGCATCGTCCATGTCTTTCTCCCGGAGCTGCACACAGGTCACACCGCCCTTTAAAGCCGCCTCCACCTGCTGGTACAGCGTCCGCTCCCCCGTCCAGGCGCGGTCAGTTACGGCATAGAGGAGCATATGTTTCTTATCGCATTTCATATCTGGCACCTTTCTCCAGCTCCGCCGGGGTAAGGCGGTACATGGCGTCAATGATATAATTCCGGTAGGAAGAATTGCCGTCCATCCCGGTGAGCCGCCGATGGGCGATCTCGCCGCACAGCCCCATGGCGCATACCGCGGCCGCAGCCGCTTCCAGGGGCCTGTCCGGATTGGCAGTCACAAAGGCCGCCGCCAGCGCGGAGAGCTGACAGCCGGTACCGGTGACGGCGCCCATCATGGGATGGCCGTTGCGGATGCAGAATGTCCGCTCTCCGTCCCCCACAATGTCGATGGCTCCTGTGACGGCTGCGACCGCCCCCGTGCGCCGGGCAAATTCACCGACGAAAGCCGCCGCGTCATCCAGATTTTCCTCCGTTACCTTGTCCGCCACATCGGCATCGACGCCTTTCGTAGTGCCGCTGCCGGAAGCCAGCGTCTTGATCTCCGAGATATTACCGCGGATAACTGTGAACTTCACCTCCCGCAGCAGTTGCAAAGCAGTATCCGTCCGCAGCCGGGAAGCCCCGGCCCCCACCGGATCTAAGGACACGGGATGGCCAAGTTCATTGGCCCGCTTTCCCGCCGCGAGCATGGCGGGGATGGTTCTTTGATTCAGCGTGCCGATGTTGATGTTCAGCCCGCCGCATATAGCGGTAATCTCCACCGCATCATCCGGATCGTCGGCCATAATGGGCGATCCGCCGCAGGCCAACAGCATATTGGCGCAATCGTTAACGGTGACATAGTTTGTGATGCTGTGGATCAGCGGCGATTTCCGCCGCACATTCTCAAAAATCTGTCCAAACATAGTTCATACTCCTTTGTGTTGATGGAAAAATTTTTATGTATCTGTTACTAACAAAAAAAGGGCAGCATTACATAGAATGCCACCCGAAATGATCTGATCCATGGATCCTGTGTCTTCCTCCGGCGGCATTACCCGCATCAGGTTCAAGGGTCGAAGGTTTACCTTCCTCTCAGCCTGTCGCACAAGCTCCCCTGCTGTTTTGTTGCCTGTATTGTAATGCAAATCTCCGGCGATGTCAATAGCGCGGTTGCGCCGTCATGGCTGCCCCGCAGGATCTGCCTATAGCCCTCTTTGCTTTACCTCGGCCACAGCGTATTTGCCGGCGCATGGCAGACATGATTTTTACAGACATAGAAAGTCGTTCTGTCATTGACCAAAGGATATTCCGCGCTATTTGTAGCCACAATGACATCCGCCAGTATGGGAAGCCGCCCCTTTACCGCCTCCAGGTCTGAGCTGCTTTTCAGGACGGCCACCACATGTTCCGGCGGGTTATCATACATCAGTTTTGCCAGCAGAAACATGCTGTGGCCCGTCGGATACTCCTGCGCCTGGCCTGACATATACCGAAGCTGTTCCCGGGCCAGCGTACCGTAATCCTCCTTCCCGGTCAGCTGATACAGCCTGACAAAATTGTAAGCCATGACAGAATTCCCGCTGGGAACCGCCCCGTCATAGGACTCCTTCGGATTGATAAAAAGCTCTGCGCTGCCCGCGTCCGAAAGGAAGAATCCTCCGTTTTTATTATCGGCAAACCGCTTCGCCGCCTCCATACAGAACTGCTCCGCCTTCTCCAGATATTTTTTGTCCAAAGTGGAATGATACAGCTCGATCAATGCGGCAATATAGAATGCGTAATCATCCAGGAAGCCGTTTTCCGAACGTTTTCCGCCGCGCCAGCTCGTGTAGAGGCGCAGGCCCTCACTTAAATTTTCTTCCACAAATCGCTGAGCCTGTATGGCCGCCCGCAGATATTGTCCGTTCCGCGAAGCTCTGTGGAGCACAGACAGCGCCGCTATCATCAGGGAATTCCAGGAAATCAGGATCTTGTCGTCCAGATGCAGACGAAAACGTTTTTTCCGGTAATCGTACAGCCTCCGTATCTCATCGCTGAAATCCGGCTCCGGCTTATTCCATTTTATGAGATTGGGGATATTCACCCCCTCAAAATTACCGTCCTGGGTGATATCAAAAACTTCCGCAAACCGCGTCCCCTTTTCTTTGCCCAAAACTTCCATAATCTCCGCTAATGTGAAGGTATAGTATTTGCCCTCCACCCCCTCGCTGTCCGCGTCCTGAGCGCTGTAAAACCCGCCGCCCGGAGCGGTCATTTCACGGAAGATATATTGCGCGGTCTTTTCGGCGGTATCCAGAAAGCATTGCTTTTTTGTCACGCTGCCGGCCGATGCATAGGCCATAATCAGCATCGCATTGTCGTACAGCATTTTTTCAAAATGGGGCGCCAGAAAATATTTGTCTGTAGAATACCGGGAAAAGCCATAGCCAATATGGTCAAAAATACCGCCTCTTTGCATCTGGGCCAGTGTCTTTTCCACCATTTCCAGCGCGTGCGGATCGCGGTTCTGCTCTGCGTACAGTGTCAGAAACATTAAATTATGCGGTACGGGAAATTTCGGGGCGGCCCCGAATCCGCCGTACATGCGGTCAAAACTGGCGGCGAACATCTTTACTGCTTTTTCAGGAAGGTTCTCATCACGCACATTCTCAGGGCCGGACTCCGCTGCCCCAAGGCGTGCGACAACCTGATCCGCCGAATGCAGAAGCTTTTCGCGGTCACTGTCCCACTGTTCCGCCACTGTACGCAGCAGATCCGAAAACCCCGGCATACCGTACCGCGGCCCGACAGGAAAGTACGTGCCCGCAAAAAACGGTTTTTTATCCCATGTCATAAAAATACTCATGGGCCAGCCGCCATTGCCGGTAAATGCCTGGCACACCGACATATACACGCTGTCTATGTCGGGGCGCTCCTCACGGTCTACTTTTACAGATATAAAATACCGGTTGAGAATTTCCGCCGTCCGCCTGTTTTCAAAACTTTCACGAGCCATGACATGGCACCAATGGCAGGTGCTGTAACCGATACTCAGGAAAACCGGCTTATCTTCTATCTTTGCTTTCTCAAATGCTTCGCCGCACCAGGGATACCAGTCCACAGGGTTTTCCGCATGCTGCAGCAGGTAGGGGCTTGTCTCGCTTTTCAAATGATTACCCATATAAGCCTCCTTTCTGGCACTATGGCATACAGAAAAGACTCCGGCGACAGGTTTTCTGTATGCCTTATAAGATACGGATCGTTTCTGCAGATTAGTATACTTACTAAATCCGATATTATGCAGAACCGCAGCCCCCTGCGGCGATTTTGAACTTATCAGCGCCCTTTAATCCACAAAATCCAACCCGGAAAATACTTCTCCCGGCGCCTTTGAAAGCCCTGCTATCTTTCCGTCCATAAAGTATAGCCCCGCGCTCAGACTCCACACAGCCAATCACTCCCTCATACCAGGGAATGCTCTCCCTGCCTATCTGATCGATCTTACCTGCCAGAACATTCACCTCCTGAATATCTACTTCCATCCGTGATAACCGTTCCGCCAGAAATTTCAGCCATCCATCAAGCCTGGTCAGACGGCAGGATCCACCTTCCGGCACTCTCACCTGTTCCATGGCATCCTGAAGCGCTACCCTGGTCGCCGGCAGCCAAAGGGTTGCCCCATAGTATTCCGGATATTTTTCATACTCTCTTGCCAAAATCGTCACCCACATCTGCATTCCTCCTGTTTCCATGCCCTGCTTTTCCCGTTTCTTTTGTGGAGTTTCCGGCCTTCAGTCAGTGGAAGTAGAGACCGGTAATTGATACAAAATCTCCATTAAAGAGTATCTTTTCTCTGTTCTGACGGGCATTTTTATTGGAAATCAAAGGCTGGGATTCTTTGGAAACAGCATGTCCTCCAGTTCATCCAGCCACTTCATATCTTTGCCACCATGTCAAGTGGTGAATTCAATTTTTCTTGCATACATTTTTGTACTGTGGCATAATATAGGTAAGAAAATCTTACTTGAAAGGAGCATAA
>CAJUQO010000044.1 GCA_910588295.1 uncultured Lachnospiraceae bacterium
CTATGGTGTACGCTCCATGTCAATATATAAGTACAAATTTATCTGTTGGAAATTGCCTATCGGCTGTTCTTCTTCGGCGGGCAAAGCTATACATGGAATTAGATAATCACCCTGCCTTTCGTATTTGCCGCCCTGTATCCTCCGCTGCCAACACTTCCGCCCCCAAATATCCTCTCAAAACGGGAATACAAGGAGAAGCAACAATACTCCGCAAAAAACTCTTTTTTTCATGTCTGCCCTCCGTTTCATACATGATTTCCACCTGTCTATTCCCGCCAAAAAACCGGATGCCGAAGGTATCTGTTTAACCTTCGGCATCCGGAGTCATAATATTATCACTTTATTAATTTGAATTCTGTCGACGCATATGATATTCATTGTTATTTTTTCACCACAGGAATCCACACCTCATACCGTGCGTTCTGGGGGTCGGGATTTAAGTAGACCTCGACATCCGGGGCATTGCCATACTCGTATCCCGATGTGGGCAGCCATTCCGTCACGATGCGCCGTTCCAGCTCCTGGATCGACTGGTTTGTGCCTTCCCCGGAAAATATGGCCCAGACGGCCGCCGGTACCGTATACTCCTCAAGATCCTCCCCGGCCTGTGAGGTAGATACGGCTATATAATATCTCCACGGTTCCAAATCATTACAGATACTGACGCCAAGCACTCCCATGGGCGGCGTATCCATCATGGCGGCCAGTCTCTGTAATGTTCCATTCACAGATACCTCCTGCCACTTGGATGGTATGGCGGCAAAATTTTTCTCAATATCCTTATGCAGCGGCACCGATACGCCCACAATCCGGAAAGCATCCTTTGTTTCGATCCGATAATTCATCTCTTCCACTCCTTTGACTGTGATCTTAAACCGGACAGGCGGAAAGGATTTTACGGATACCCCCTCTTTTTTTACCGCAGACGGGGCCATACCATGGACTGACTGAAACGCTCTGTTAAATGCAGTGGGCGAACTATAGCCGTATTTGCCCGCCACATCAATAATCCTCATCTTCCCGCCCTGCAGATCCACCGCGGCCAAGGACATTTTCCTCCTGCGGATATACTCAGACAGGGGAACGCCGGCCATATAAGCAAACATTCGCTGGAAATGGTAGGAAGAGCAGCAGGCGATCCGCCCAAGCTGTTCATAGTCCATCTCCTCCGTCAGGTGTTCCTCCATATAATCAACCGCCTCATTCAGTCTGTCAATCCATTCCATGATCAAAATCCTCCTGTCGTCTCTCAGTATATAGCGCCACTCTGCTTTTTTCCTCTCACTCTCTGCCCGAAAATGAGAGGCCGCACCATTATTGACCAAATAAACCGTCATGCACTCCTTTGGCGCACCACCACGCAAAAAACCGAAACTAACGCATCTGGCATCCCTGAATGGATGCCAGATGCGGTTTTCAAAGTAAAACTGCCGCAAAACAGATGACTGGCACCTGCCCTGCGGCAATCCCTTTACTCCGCCTCTCCCGGCTTCTCCACCTGAGAAATAGCGGCCTTTTTCATCGGTATACGGCAGTTCTTGTTATTGCCGAACTCCACGATCACATCTTCCTCCGTGATATCAATCACGATACCGTAAAAGCCTCCCGTCGTCACTACTGCGTCGCCCACTTCCATGGCGCCCAGCATCGCGGTCAGCCGTTTCTGCTCCTTCTTCTGGGGACGAATCATCAAAAAATACATGATGGCAAACATAATCACGATCCATACAAGCATCATGATAGTGCTGCCGCCTGCCGCTGCTTCACTCGCTACAATCATCTTTTTCCTCCTGATCTGTGCTGCCGCCTTTGCGCCAATACTCTGCATCTGCCGTCCGGCGGCTATAATCGTTAAAAGGTATCATACCAGACTTATGGCTGATGGGCAATTATTTTTTGCTCTGAATTTAAGTTTTTTGCTCACACTGGCAAAACTCACTTTCCCTTCCCGTCATTCTCCAGAAACCCATCCAGCTTTTTCTTTTTATAATCCGTATACCGCTCCTGTTCTATGGCTTCTCTGATCTCCGCCATCATCGTATTATAGAAATAGAGATTGTGGAGCACACACAACCGCATTCCCAGCATCTCCTTTGCTTTTAGCAGATGGCGGATATAGGCCCGGCTGTAATGGCGGCAGGCCGGACAGTCACAGCCCTCCTCGATGGGCGCCGCATCCAGTTCATACTTCGCATTAAACAGGTTCAGTTTACCCCGGTTCGTGTAGACATGGCCGTGACGGCCATTCCGGCTCGGATACACACAGTCAAAGAAATCCACCCCCCGATCCACGGCCTCCAGGATATTGGCCGGCGTTCCCACGCCCATCAAATAGGTAGGTTTCTCCTTCGGCAGACAGGGCACCGTCTCATCCAGGATCCTGTACATCTCCTCGTGGCTCTCCCCCACCGCCAGACCGCCCACCGCGTAGCCGTCCAGCTCCATCTCGCTGATCGCGCGGGCATGGGCGATACGGATATCCTCGTAAACCGCCCCCTGGTTGATGCCAAACAGAAGCTGATGGGGGTTGACTGTATCCTCCCGGCTGTTTAACTCTTTCATCTTTTCTTTACATCGGGCCAGCCAGCGGGCGGTTCGATCCACGGAGCGCTGCACATACTCCCGGTCAGCCACGCTGGAGGGGCATTCGTCAAAAGCCATCGCGATAGTAGAACCCAGGTTGGACTGGATCTGCATACTCTCCTCCGGACCCATGAAAATCTTCCTACCGTCCACATGGCTGTTGAAATACACGCCCTCTTCTTTGATCTTCCGCAGCCCCGCCAGGGAAAACACCTGGAATCCGCCGGAATCCGTCAGGATCGGCCTGTCCCAGTTCATGAATTTGTGGAGCCCGCCGAGCTTCTTTACTACCTCGTCGCCGGGGCGCACATGAAGATGATAGGTGTTGGACAGTTCCACCTGGGTGCCGATCTCATAGAGATCCGTGGTGGCCACCGCCCCCTTGATGGCCGCCGCCGTACCTACATTCATAAATACCGGCGTCTGGATCGTACCGTGCACCGTCTCCATGACGGCCCGCTTGGCCCTTCCGTTATATTTGATCACTTTATACATACTTTTTCACCATGCCTTTCTGGCACAAATAAACCTGCGTATTGAGCGCAACAGTCTTTCCTCTGCCTTTCCGGAAAAACCTGCCGGCAGTTCCGGCCGGTCTGACCCGTCTTGACCCACCGGCAAAAATTACCGTTTAAACATACTTCCCCAGTATAGCGGGCCTTTCCGTATTTTTCAATGAAATTTTATCATCTTTTTCTAAATTGCCTATATTTTCTGCATTGCCATCGTTAAAATAATGTCGTATAATGACTACGTTTTCCGGCATGGTACGGACTGAGCCACACCGGAAAACCCCTGAAATAACCGCGGCAGCAAGCATTCACGGGCTGGTGCGGACTATCGGATACAACCGAGCAACCCAGGGGAATGCGCCCCTTATTCCGGACGCGCCCCGCCCTATATACAAAGGAGGATGCAGATTTTTTCTGCTTATCTTATGTCAAATACAACTACTACATATGCACTGGGAATCGATATCGGTTCCACAACGGTAAAAATAGCCATTCTGGACGAAGAGCACAAGCTGCTCTTCGCGGATTATGAACGTCACTTTGCCAATATCCAGGAAACCCTGGCCCATCTGCTGGGAAAGGCCAAAGACCGGCTCGGCGAATGCAGCCTGCATCCGGTCATCACCGGCTCCGGCGGATTGACGCTGGCCCGCCATCTGGAGGTTCCCTTCGTCCAGGAAGTGATCGCCGTCTCCAGCGCTTTGCAGGAGCTGGCGCCGCAGACCGACGTGGCCATTGAACTGGGCGGCGAGGACGCCAAGATCATCTATTTTGAGGGCGGCAACGTGGAACAGCGCATGAACGGCATCTGCGCCGGAGGTACCGGCTCCTTCATCGACCAGATGGCCTCCCTCCTGCAGACCGACGCCATAGGCTTAAACGAATACGCCAGGCAATACCAGGCCCTGTATCCGATCGCCGCCCGCTGCGGCGTATTTGCCAAATCGGATATCCAGCCCCTGATCAACGACGGGGCCACCAAGGAAGACCTGGCCGCCTCCATCTTCCAGGCCGTGGTCAACCAGACCATCAGCGGACTGGCCTGCGGCAAACCCATCCGGGGCCATATCGCGTTCCTGGGCGGCCCGCTGCACTTCCTCCCGGAACTGAAGCAGGCTTTCATCCGCACTCTGCGTCTCGATGATGAACACACGATCGCTCCAGGCAATTCCCATCTGTTCGCGGCCATCGGTTCCGCCATGAACTGCCATCAGAATGTGACCGTATCTTTAGAGGCCATAGAAAAACAGCTCGCTTCCACTGTAAAACTGGAATTTGAGGTGGCCCGCATGGAGCCGCTGTTCACCGACCGCAGGGAATACGATATTTTCCGTAGGCGGCAGGATCAGTATACCGTAAAGACCGGCAGCCTGGCCGAATACTCCGGCAACTGCTATCTGGGCATCGACGCTGGTTCCACCACTACAAAAACGGCCCTGATCGGTGAGGATGGAACGCTGCTCTACTCCTTCTACAGCAACAACAACGGCAGCCCCCTGGCCACCACGATCCGGTCGATCCAGGAGATCTACCGTCTGCTTCCCGAGGACGCCCAGATCGTCCACGCCTGTTCCACGGGTTACGGCGAAGCCCTCATAAAGGCCGCCCTCCTGCTCGATGAGGGAGAGGTGGAGACCGTATCCCACTATTATGCCGCCGCATTCTTCCAGCCCGATGTGGACTGTATCCTGGATATCGGCGGCCAGGATATGAAATGTATCAAAATCAAAAACCATACCGTGGACAGCGTACTGCTCAATGAAGCCTGCTCCTCGGGATGCGGTTCTTTCATAGAAACCTTTGCAAAATCTTTGAACTACAGCGTACAGGATTTCGCCCAAGAGGCCCTTTTTGCCGAACATCCCATCGACCTGGGCACCCGCTGTACCGTATTTATGAATTCCAAAGTGAAACAGGCCCAGAAGGAGGGCGCTTCGGTGGCCGATATCTCGGCGGGCCTGGCTTACTCCGTAATCAAAAATGCCCTGTACAAAGTCATCAAGGTTTCCGACGCCTCGGAGCTGGGCAGCCATATCGTGGTGCAAGGCGGCACTTTCTACAACGATGCCGTGCTCCGGAGCTTTGAGCGCATCGCAGACTGCGAGGTCATCCGCCCCGATATCGCCGGTATCATGGGCGCTTTCGGCGCGGCTTTGATCGCGAAAGAGCGGTTTGACCCCTGCAAAGGCACCACCATGCTCTCCATCGAGGACATCAACGCCCTGGAATACTCCACCACCATGACCCACTGCCGCGGCTGCACCAACCAGTGCCGCCTGACCATCAACCATTTCAGCGGCGGGCGCAAATACATCAGCGGCAACCGCTGCGAGCGGGGGCTGGGCAAACAGAAGAATAAAGACAATATTCCGAATTTATTTGAGTATAAGTATCGAAAACTTTTTGATTATGTGCCGCTTCCCGAGGATGAGGCGCCCCGGGGCACGGTAGGCATCCCCCGGGTACTGAATATGTTTGAGAATTACCCGTTCTGGTTTACCTTCTTTACGAAGCTGGGCTACCGGGTCATTCTCTCACCGGATTCCACCCACAAGCTCTATGAAATGGGTATTGAGTCTATCCCCAGTGAATCCGAGTGTTATCCGGCCAAACTGGCCCACGGCCATGTGACCTGGCTGATCCGGCAGGGCATCAAATTCATTTTCTACCCCTGCGTGCCCTACGAGAGAAACGAATTTGCGGATTCCGTGAACCATTATAACTGCCCCATCGTCACCTCCTACGCGGAAAATATTAAAAACAATGTGGAGGAACTGCGGGACGAGAGCATCCGGTTCAAAAACCCGTTCTTTGCCTTCAGCGACGAACAGGTGCTGGCCGACGGCCTGGTGGCCGCTTTCCCGGAATTTTCTGAGGAAGAAGTACGTGGCGCCGCCCACAACGGCTGGGAGGAACTGACCGCCATGCGGGAGGATATCCGCAGAAAAGGTGAGGAGACGCTGCTCTGGATGAAGAAAAACGGCCGCCGCGGTATCGTATTGGCCGGACGTCCCTACCATATCGACCCGGAGATCCATCACGGCATCCCGGATATGGTAAACAGCTATGGCCTGGCCGTGCTGACTGAGGACGCCGTGTCTCATCTGGCCCCCATTGAGCGGCCCATCCGGGTCAACGACCAGTGGATGTATCACACCCGGCTCTATGCCGCCGCCAACTTCGTCAAATCCAGGGATGATCTGGATCTGATCCAGCTCAACTCCTTCGGCTGCGGTCTGGATGCCGTGACCACCGACGAAGTATATGAGATTTTGTCGCGCAGCGGAAAGATCTATACCTGCCTGAAAATTGATGAGGTCAACAACCTGGGAGCCGCCCGCATCCGGGTACGCTCGCTGCTGGCTGCTATCCGGGTGAAGGAGAAGGAAAAAGAAAAGCGTGATATACACCCCTCTGCTATCCGTAAGGTTGCTTTTACAAAAGAAATGCGGAAAAATTACACGATTCTGTGCCCCCAGATGTCGCCGATCCATTTTTCGATCATGCAGCCGGCTTTCGTGGCCGCGGGATATCGTCTGGAGGTACTGCCCAACGACAACAAAGAGGCCGTGGATGTGGGATTGAAATACGTCAACAACGACGCCTGTTATCCTTCTCTGATGGTGGTTGGACAGATCATGCAGGCGCTGCTGTCCGGGAAATACGATCTGGATCATGTGGCCATCATCATGTCCCAGACCGGCGGCGGCTGTCGGGCCTCCAACTACATCGCCTTCATCCGGCGGGCGCTGGAGAAAGCCGATATGGCCCAGATCCCGGTGATCTCCATAAACTTAAGCGGCCTGGAGAGTAATCCCGGCTTCAAGCTCACGCCGGATCTGGTCATCCGTATTTCCTATGCGGCTGTCTTTGGGGATATCCTGATGCGGTGCCTCTACCGGATGCGCCCCTACGAAAAGAGACAGGGCAGCGCCAACGCGTTACATAAGAAATGGGAACGGATCTGCATTGACTTTGTCTCTGCCAGGCGGCTTTCCCATACCAGATATAAACAGATTTGCCGCACGATCATCCATGATTTTGACCGTCTGCCTATTCATGAGGATATGAAAAAGCCCCGGGTCGGCATCGTGGGCGAGATTCTGGTCAAATTCCTCCCGGCAGCCAACAACTATCTGGCGGAGCTGCTGGAGAAAGAGGGCGCCGAAGCCGTCGTGCCGGATCTGATCGATTTTATGAATTACAGCTTTTACAATATGAATTTCAAGGCCCAGTACCTGGGCGTGAAAAAGGCCTCGGCTCTGGTCGCCAACGCCGGTATCCAGTATGTCAACTGGCTCAGGAGCGCAGCCGTCAAAGAATTTAAAAAAAGCCGCCATTTCACGCCTCCGGCAAACATTAAAGATCTGGCCTCCTACGCCGCGCCCATCGTTTCCATGGGCAACCAGACCGGGGAGGGCTGGTTCCTCACCGGAGAGATGATGGAACTGATCCACGGCGGTGTGAAGAACATCGTCTGCACCCAGCCCTTCGCCTGTCTGCCCAACCATATTGTGGGCAAAGGCGTGATTAAGGAGATCCGGCACCAGTATCCCGACGCCAATATCGTGGCCATCGATTACGATCCCGGCGCCAGTGAGGTCAACCAATTAAACCGGATCAAGCTGATGCTGTCCACGGCAAATAAAAATCTGCAGCAGAGTGAAAAAGAATAGGCGCAGCTACAGATATGTTTCTATCCGGTACCCTCTCTTTTCCATATATATGGTCACGGCGCCGCGGTCTTTGGTCATATACACTGCGGCGCCCTGCTCCTTAAGCCGCTCCAGAAGCTCCCGGTGGGGATGGCCATAACGGTTTTTCGCACCACAGGAGATCAGCGCGGTCCGGGGCGACAGCTTATCCAGCCATGGGGCGAAGGTGGAATTTTTTGAGCCGTGGTGGGCCACCTTCAAGACATCGCAGGACAGAGGCAGGGCCGATACGGCCTCCTCCCCCCTTCCCTCCAGATCCCCGGTGAACAGCTCCGTGTATGCCCCGCAGGACAACAGGAAGGTCAGAGAGCCCGCATTTCCCTCCCCCGCATATTCCTGGCCGTCCGGATGGCAGAAACGGATCTCCATATCCTGGTTTTTGAGGATATCTCCTTTTTTCACATACCGTATCTCTACTCCGGCCTGTCTGGCGGCCCGGATCATGGCCTGCCCTTCCGGAGCATCCGCCATCCAGGCCGGAGCCAGAATACCGCCAATCTCTATGGGCAGACTGCCCGCCGCCCTCATTTCCAAAAGCTCCAGCATGCCGTTCATATGATCCTCATCGGGATGCGTCACCATCATCCAGGAAATACGCCGCACACCTTTGTATTTCAGATAGGGGAGAATCCTGTAACGCCCTGCCTGGCTGACCGTCGTGCTGCCTCCGTCCACGAGGAAAACTTCGCCGCAGGCTGATGTGACCACGTGGCAGTCCCCCTGCCCCACATCCAGCATAACCGCTGTGTTCCCCCGGGAAACAGGCAAAAAAATGATCAGCGCTAAAGGGGCCAGTATCAGAGGAGCCAGCGACCTGCCAAGCTTTTTCCCTCTGCCCACTCCGTCCTCCTGTCCCCCACTTCCCGAACACTTACCCCGCCAGACCATCCACCCATATCCCATACCCAACCCCACATAAAAAAGGATCATCTGCCACACTGCCGGACGCCCGGTGATCACCGCGCTAAATGGAATACGGATGGCCAGGCGGCACAAAAGGTCATAAATTTCCAGTACGATCCCCACAGGCATCAGCAGCAACCGCCCCAGAGCAGGCAGTATGAGCCCCGCCACTCCCCCGGCCAGGCCGAAGAACAGCACCAGGGACAGCAGGGGAATCACCGCCAGATTCAAAAAGATGCTGACCGGAGCGGCCTCGTAAAAAAACCAGGCCGTGATGGGCAGCATACCCAGCCACAGCCAGACGCCCGTGCCAAAGGCCCCCCACTCCTTGCCGCTGCAAAGCAGGAATCCCGCGGCCACAAAGGATAAAAGAAAGCTGCTGTCATAGAGATACAATGGATTCTGTAAAAACAAAATGACAGCCGCCAGAGCCAGGGCTGTGGGGCGGTCGTAATCCCGCCCCAGTACGCGGGCCCCCATAGCCATCCAGAACATATACACGGCACGCTGGGCCGACACCGGAAAGCCAATCATCCAGAGATAGAGCAGGAGAAACAGGCTGGCCGCCAGCGCGGACACACGAATTCCCGCTATTTTCCGCAGCAGACCATACAAGCCTATGCCCAGAACAGAGATATGGAGGCCCGATATGGCCAGCACGTGGGATATACCGTTCTGCCGATACATCTGCCGCACATCGCCGTCCAGAGAACCCTTCTCTCCCAGCAGGATTGCCCGCAGCGTTCCCGCTTTTTCTCCCAGCCCCCGCTCCAGGACTTCTCCGAAAGTATCCCGGAAACGCCTGGACAGCTCGGGCAACCAGGCAGTACTCCTCTCCGTCACACGGCATGCCTCCCCTGCAACCAGCAGCGATATATGGCGCAGCCCATAATAATCCGCCGCATCAAACTGCCCCGGATTCCGGGCTTTTTCCGGCAGACGTCCGTACCCCTCCGCGCGAACGGACCAGCCCACCTGCACTTCCGGCACATCTTCATATGAAATTTTACTGTTTTCCAGGAAATAAGAATTCGATTGAATCACAAGAATTGTATTTTTCAGATAGATCGCGCAGCCGTCCTCCGTCCCCTCGATCCGATAAATCTGCCCGTAGGCCGTGCAGTCGGCGCCTTCCCGCATCGCCTGCTGCAGCTTTCGGTCTGTTTCCGCCGCCCATGGAACGGGCAGCGGAAACAGACCGGAAAGCAGGATCAAAAGTATCATACTGAGGCAGACCACGGCTATGGGCCGTTTACTCATCCATCTCCTCCACCAAAGCCAGATTTTCTTCAAAGAACTGGTTCAGATCCACGGTATTGCGGAAAGAAACATTTGTTTCTCCATTGACCGAGATCTGCACCCTCTCCACACCGCTGCCTTCCACCAGGGAATTAACCAGAGAATAAATGATCAGCTCATCCGGCAACGCCAGCGCCTCCGACACAAAAGTATTATCCAGATTGACATAGGCGATTCCGTCCGAGAGATTCACACTCAGTATACCGAGATTAGACGGCATTGTGGCCTGGGCGCCCTCCGTGGACGGCCCCTGCACCAGCAACTCCACCACTTCGCGCTCCATGGGAACGCTGGTGCTGTAGTAAACTTTCCTCACCTCGCGAATCAGCCCGTCCCCCTCGGCATTGGCAAAATACAGAGTAAAGGTTCCATACTGGTAGGCATCAATCTCCCGGCCTTCCGTCTCCACAAAATCCTTTGTGTCCATCGGGCCCACATCCTGGCCGTCACTGTTTTTCAGCCCCAGCCCCTCCACCTGGATCAATACCTCATCCACATTTTCTAACTGCACAAAGCTTTTGACCAATCCGGCCCTAACCAAAATCTCTCTGGTTTTGTCCATATTCCGGTAAGCGCTGTTTAGATTCAGGATCAGCTGATGATTCTCCAGACGGCACTCCAGAATCGATATATCCTCCGGCAGGAGAGCAACTCTCTCTTTAGTACTTTTCTGGCTGCTTATGTTCTCCTCCATGGCCGCTACCTGATCAGCCGCCTGAGTCTTCTCCGTCTCAAAAGTCTCCGTCACCAGCTTCGTCTCTTCGCTGTTTAAATAATACTGCATGAGAGCGTCCTTATCCTTTTCTCCGCTGCTGGAAACGGGGGTACATCCCCCGATCAACAGCAGACAGAACAGAAAAAACGCTCCCCACATATTCTTTTTCATATGACCAACCTCACTCCACATGGTTCAGCGGGATACGGACAGAAAACTGGGCGCCCTCGCCCTCTTTGCTGTAGACCTTGATAGCCCCGTGATGCATCATAATGGCGCTCCTGGTGATGGCCAAGCCCAGTCCCGTTCCTCCGATCTCCTTGGAATGAGACTTATCTACACGGTAAAAACGGTCAAAGACATGATCAATGGCCTCCGCCGGAATACCCATACCCGAATCGGCCACCACTACATAAAAGTATTTATGATCCGCGTTGAGAGAAATTCTCACCCATCCGTCTTCCACATTGTATTTGATCCCATTCTCCACCAGATTGGTGAAGGCCAGTGTCAGCTTCATCTCATCAATCTGCGCATTGACCGGGCGGAAGCTGTCCACCAGCAGACGGATATTCCGTTCCGCCGCGATGGGCTTTAGACGTTTCAGTATCAGCTCCAACATATCGTTGATATTGACCATCTCGATATTCAGATTGGAGGCCTTCTTATCCATCTTCACAAGGGCAAGGAGATCCGTGATAATCTCGTTTTCCCTGTCGATCTCTTCGGTGATATCCTGCATAAATTCCTGATACAGCTCCACCGGCATATTCTCCTGCCCCACCAGGGAATCCGCCAGCACCTTCATAGAGGTCAGAGGCGTCTTCAGCTCATGGGACACGTTGGATACAAATTCCTGACGGGACTCATCCAGCGTCCGCACCTTAACCATCATCTCATTGAAAGCGTTGGTGATGAGCTGGGTCTCCACATAATCCGGCACCGAAATATCCTCGTCCATGTAGCCCGCCGAGATATTCTCGATGGCCCGCGTGATCTTATTAAAAGGCTTCACCAGCATACCGGCCAAAATATAGCCGACGGCCAGCACCAGCGCCGATATAATGGCCATCAGGAAGGTACCCTTCTGCTCCAGGATGCTGACACTGGCGTTGATCTCATCCATGGAAATACTGGCCATCATCACGCCCTGCACCGTTCCCACGCCGTCTTTTACCGTGATTGGCACCGTCATCTCTATGTATTTACTGGAGGGATACTGCCCTGCACTACTATTTTTATAGCAGGCGATGATCTCTTCGGATATCATCGTTTTACCCACGTCCAGATTAAAGGTATCTTTGATAATCCTGAAATTGGAATCCACGATCAGAATCCGGCCGCTATAAATATTAGACAGCAGATCCAGCTCACTGTTCAGCGTGGCTGAAGAGGGGTTTTCCAGATAATTCTCACTGATCATCTGGTTGCATAATATGTCGCACTGGTTCATCACATTTACCGTGCGTATGGAAACCGCGCGATCCCGGTAACTGCTCACAATCCCATACTCCACCACAATGCTGGGAATAATACCGATAACCACCAGAATAATGGTGATCCGAAACCGCAGGCTCCGCAAAAAAGAGAACCTTTTCATTCCACTCAAATTCTCACTATCCCTGGAAATAATAACCAACTCCCCATTTCGTATGTACATACTTGGGATCACTGGGATTGAGCTCAATCTTCTCGCGCAGTCTCCGGATATGTACGTCCACCGTACGCACATCGCCCGGATACTCGTAACCCCACACAATATTCAACAAATTCTCCCGGCTGTATACTTTGTTCGGATTAAACACCAAAAGTTCAAGAAGGTCAAACTCCTTGGCCGTCAGGTTGATTTCCTGCCCCGCGATAAATACCCTGCGGCTCTCGCAATCCAGCTTCAGATCACCGGACACCACCTTTTTCGCTTTTTCCTCCTTGGGCGCGGTCTTGGTGGTACGCCGGATAATCGCTTTAATTCTGGCTTTTACCTCCAGGATATTGAAAGGCTTCGTAATATAATCATCCGCCCCGTACTCCAGGCCGAGAATTTTATCCATGTCATCCCCTTTGGCCGTCAGCATCACGATGGGCACGCTGGAAAACTCACGAATCTGCTGGCACACACCCAGCCCATCCAGCTTCGGAAGCATCAGATCCAACAGAATAATATCATACTCATTTTCCCTGGCCATAGCCAGAGCCTCTTCCCCGTCATAAGCCGCATCCACTTCCATGCCGTCCTGCTCCAGGCTAAAACGAATACCCTTTACAATCAATTTCTCATCGTCTACAACCAATACTCTCTTGCTCATATCTTCTCTCCTCAACGAACAACAATCTGGTCCTTAAGCTTGTCAAATGTCTTGTCCGCGATGCCGTCTACTTTTTTCAAATCCTCTGGTGTACTAAATCCCCCGTTAGCCTCGCGCCAGGCAATAATCGCCTCCGCCCTCGAAGGGCCGATCCCGTTTAGTGTAGCAAGCTGCGCGGCATCCGCCGTATTAATGTTTATCTTGTCCTCCCGGGATACCTCATCCGTTTGGGGCTTGACGACTTCTCCTTTTGCCGGAACGCGGATCTCCTCTCCATCCTCCAGCAGCCTGGCCTGATTTAACGCCGTATCCTCTGCCGCCTCCGTCAAACCGCCTGCCTCCTCCAGCGCCTCATATACTCTGGCCCCGTCAGAAAGCCTATACACACCTGGCCGCTTCACTTCGCCGCAGACATAAACAAACAGTTCTTCCGGCGGATCGGCGCCGTCTTTCCCATCCGCCTCCGTCAAGCCGGAAAGCGAACAGACCGCCGACGGGGGCGCCTCCACAAATTCCGTCTGTGTCGCCGCACAGCCGGCAAGCCCTCCGCCATACAGCAAAGCACAGCACAGGATCATCATTTTCTTTGTCAGTTTCATATATGCTCCTTACTGAAAACAGCAGGCTCTCTTCGCATATACGGAAAATACCGTAGCCGTTCCATATCTTCACAGCCGCGCAATATCCCCAAACCTTATCTTAACGAATATCACAAATTAATACAAGATAAAAATGAAATTTACAGATTTTTTTATTTTTCCAACACTCTAATTCGACTGCCATTTAAAGATGAGCATTCCCGCGATCGCCAGAACCATCCCCACAGCCTTGCTCCAGGAAAAGGACGTTTTCTCCACGCCGAACAGCCCCGCCAGCTCTACCAGCCAGGAAAAAATGACCTGGGCCACCACGATGAACATCGTGGCCTGGGCCGGGCCTACGCTGCCCATACTCACAATCACAGTGATTGTAATGAAAGCGCCAATCACGCCTCCCAGCAGCATGTACCGCGGAGCGACGTCTTTTATGGCAAGAAAACTGCCGCCTCCCGTGACCTTCCAGGCGATCACGGACACAGCCAGGGCCGTCACCTGCACCCAGGCTGCGCTGACCCACACGCTGGTCTGTTTCGTTACTTCCGTATTCAATATGCCCTGCAGACTCATCAGTATGCCGGACAGGGCCGCAATCAGATATCCCATAGCCTTTTTACTCCTTTCGCACCCTATACTATACCCGGCCCTCTGGCAAAATATACCCTGATCGCAATCGCTTTCCACCCTCACATTTCAGAATATATTTTCCGTGCAGGGAAACATTAAAAAAGCAGACCCTGCCGCCTGCCTCATCTCAATCCTTATGCTGCTATACTCGCGAACTTTATGATTTGCCAGCGTTATCGCCCGTATATGCCCGCGAGCGCCAATGAATCTGGAAACCCTTTGTGCTCGCGGGTATAATTGCCGCCATCATTTTTCTTTTCTCAGTGAAGCACGCATATCCGCCGTCATGGCCTTCAAAATAGCGCAGACCAGGAATATACTGATCAGACGGTCCAGATAGTCTGTCAGGATCTGCACCGCAATGACACTGCCCACCACGCCCAGAGGTGTTTTGGATAAAAGCTGCACCAACAGAGTGGATCCCGATGAAGTCACTCCCCCGAAGAGCCCGGCGGAAATCAGGGCGCTTATCACCGTGCTCGGCAGCGTGACACAAAGGGCCGCCGGGAAGATCCATCGGCCTTTTATGGTCATTTTATCGAATACCACTCCCGCCATCAGACCCATGACCATACCGGCCGGGGCAAAATACAGGGAATAGATATCCGTGGTCAGCCCCATACAGATACCGCTGAGCAGATTGGGCAGCATTCCGTAAAAGGGGCCCAGCAAGGCGCCCACCAGGATCGTGCCGATACTGTCCAGATAAACGGGCAGCCGAAGCAGCAGAGCGATCTGCCCCCCCACCACATTGACAGCCGCCGCCATAGCCACCAGGCAGATCCTGCGAATATTTATGCTTGTCGTCTTCATACCTTCCTCCTTTTAGCACAGCTGTTCCAGCAGATCCAGCTCCTCCCCGGATCTATGCAGCAGCCGGCTGAAAAACAAATAGAAAAATTTCAGGGCATCCGTCTTTGTCAGCACAAAGCTGTTGGGCTCCCGTTTCAGAAACCCCTTCTGATCCACCACGGACTGTCCCATGCTGATGCCGCCGGTCTCAATGGCCGTATAAGCGGCAAAACCGGAACAGAGGCTCCTGTCAACAAAATAGGCCACAGCCAGGGGATCGTTGATCACACATCCGATGATATGCTCCCACTCCCAGTGGAAATCGAAATAAAATTTTGTGATAGCCTCCACAAAAGCGCCGTGGTGTTCGTCAAGCCTGCGAAGATAGGCCAGAAGATCCGGCGTCAGGACGATCTTCCTCGTCACATCCAGTCCGACCATATGGATCGTCTTTCCCAGCCCCGCCATCTTCTCATATACAAAGGCCGCCGCGTCGGGGTCGCACCAGTAATTGTACTCGGCCACCGGTGAACAGTTGCCATGGCTTTTAAAATTTCCTCCCATGGAAACCATCTCATCCAGACAGGAAAAAGCCTCCTCATCGGCCATCAGGGCCCGGGCCAGATTGGTCATGGGCCCCAGGGCCAGAAGGGAACAGCTCTCTTCCCGCAGGGTCTGTATGATATAGGATACGGCGGAAAGCTCCTGCCCGTATCCGGGCACGTCGGGCAGCCAGCTCTCGCCCAGGCCGTCCTCACCATGGGTGTCCTGGGCGCTGACATACTCCCGCCGCAGGGGCCTGGCCTCTCCGACATAGACCGGGATATCCAGCCGTCCCATATGCTTTAACACCTTTTTCGCATTGGCAAAGCCCAGCTCCACGGGCACATTCCCGCAGACAACAGTGATGCCCAGCACCTCTATTTCCTCCATAGATAAAGCCAGCATCAGAGCCAGGCTGTCGTCAATGCCGGGGTCGCAGTCAATGATCACTTTTTTACGCATATAAGCCTCCCTATTACTGACGAATCTTTATATGTGCCTCCCGCAACTGCGTCTCCGTAACCCCGCAGGGCGCGCCGCACATCAGATCCTGGGCGTTTCCATTCATCGGGAAGGGGATCACTTCCCGGATATTTTCCTCACCGCTAAGCAGCATAATCATGCGGTCCACGCCGGGGGCCATACCCGCATGGGGCGGCGCACCGAACTGGAACGCACTGTAGAGGGCGCCGAATTTCTCCTTAAGATCTTCCTCCGTGTACCCGGCGATAGCGAAAGCTTTGACCATGATATCCAGATCATGGTTCCGCACCGCGCCCGAGGACAGCTCTACGCCGTTGCAGACGATATCGTACTGGTAAGCCAGCACCTCCTCCGGAGCCTTGCTCTCCAACGCCTCCAGGCCGCCCTGGGGCATGGAAAACGGATTATGGGTAAAATCCATCCGTTTTTCCTGGTCATTGTACTCGTACATCGGAAAATCATTGACAAAACAGAATCTATACGAATTCTTCTCGCAGAGTTCCAGTCTCTCGCCCAGCTCACGGCGGAGCTGTCCCGCGAAATCTGCTGCCCGCTTTTCCTTATCCGCGATAAAGAAGATCGTGTCTCCCGGCGCAAGATCGGCTTCCCTGGCGATCTCTCCCTTCATCTCCCCGGGAATAAACTTGTCAATGGGCCCTTTATAGCTCATATCCTCCATGATCTCCAAATAGCCCAGCCCGCCCATGCCGATGGATGTAGCAAAATCCAGCAGCTTCTCGTGGAAGCCCTTGGACATATCTGCATGAACCTTGATGGCCCGCACGGTCTTTTTATGGAAAGGCTTGAAAGTGCACCGCTGGAAGAAATCCGTCAGGTCGATGATCCGCAGGGGATTCCTCAGATCCGGTTTGTCCGTGCCAAACTCCAGCATGGCCTGCCTGTAGCTGTACACCGGATAAGGGGCCGCCGTCACCTGGCTTCCTTCGGGAGAAAATTTCTCAAATGCGGCGGTCAGTATCTCTTCTCCCACCTGGAACACATCCTCCTGGGTGGCAAAGCTCATCTCAAAATCCAGCTGGTAAAATTCCCCCGGGGAACGGTCCGCCCTGGCATCCTCGTCACGGAAACAGGGAGCAATCTGGAAATATTTGTCGATGCCCGACACCATCAGAAGCTGTTTATACTGCTGGGGCGCCTGGGGCAAAGCGTAGAATTTTCCCTTAAATTTCCGAGAGGGCACGATATAATCCCGGGCTCCTTCCGGGGATGAAGCGCACAGGATCGGCGTCTGGATTTCCACAAATCCCATCTCCGTCATCTTTTCCCGCAGAAAACCAATAACCCGGGAGCGGAGCAGCATATTATCCCGCACCTTTCTGTTTCTGAGATCCAGATAACGGTATTTCAGCCGCACATCCTCCCGCACTTCCCTGGAAGTCACCACCTCGAAGGGAAGCTGGTGATAGACTTTCCCCAGAATATCCACACTGTGGGCCTCCAGCTCAATGGTTCCGGTGGGAATCTTTGGGTTATATGTCTCCTCGTCTCGGTGTTCCATCACGCCCTGGATCGAGACGCAGTCCTCCTTCACAATACTGTCCAGCAGAGATGTGTCCCGCATCACCACCTGCAGCACACCGTACATATCCCGCAGATCAATAAACGAAACACCGCCGTGATCACGGATATTTTCCACCCACCCGGCCACACGAAGCTCCGAGCCCACATCCTGTTCTGTGATCTGATCCAGTGTCCTCTCTCTGTACTTGTTTTTCATAATAATCATCTCCTCAATCAAAATGTATCGCGGCCAGGACACACAAAAAAGCCGCCCGTCCTGAACCCCTTTGTCCAGGACGAACAGCATCTGTCCGCGGTACCACCTGAATTACTGCTTGACACAGTCTCCTCCACAGTTCGGCAAAGCCTCCGCAGCCCTGCTAAACCTTGCTGTCTGTCGCGCAGCCTACGGCTCCCCTACTCGGTTGCCCTTTCAGTTCGCGGCTGATAAAGTGTTATTCACACGGATTCACTTTACAGGGCTTGCACCATCCCCCGCTCGCTGAGAACGATAATCCGCGCTACTTCTCTCCGTCATAGCCATCGTTGAGAGTATATACTATTTCCCTACAGATTGTCAACGCCCAAAAAAATTATATTTTTTTCCTGATCTTCTGTCATGAGGAATCCGCCCGGAATTACGCCGCTTTCCTGATCGGATGGCGGATGACCGTCCGCCGTCTCTCCGGCGGTACCTTTCTCGCATCCGACAGGTAGCTTTCATGGCGGAACCGCTCCCCGGACAGATCGTTCTGATAGCCTTTTTCCTCCAGATACCGATCCATGCGCGCCGCAGAAACAGATTCATCATCAAAGGCGCCGATGTGCATCATCTGTACGCAAAGCCCTTCCTCTGCCGGCAGATCCGGCGCCGTCTTTTCCCACGGTATATCCACGCTCTCAATCCGGAAGGAGCCATCCTCCTCTATAAAAAGAACTGCCATCGTGAGCGGCAGCGCAAACTGTTTTTGCCCGCAGCCGCCGGGATTGAGGCGGATCTGTCCATGATCCCGCTGCTCCCCGTATCTGTGGGAATGGCCAAAAATGGCAAGACAGCAAAAACCGCCCCTCACTCCTGAATCATGTTCTCACGAAATGCGCAATACACCGAAGGCGTCCTTTAGGAAATGTGCATTCCTGACCCATGAAAAGTAACCATTTATACACGATATTATCTTGAAATAGCATGCCATTCCACCTATAATAAACCAAAAGGAGGGCCAAAACTTTGAATACTGTTGTAAAACTGCCCATCGGCATTAAGCATTTCTTTTAAACACTCAGAGGCAGTCTCCTGCTCCTGTCCCGGCTTCTGTACAAACATTACGGCCAGAAGGCGATCCTCCTCATCGACGAATATGACGTGCCTCTGGACAAAGCGCAGTATTACGGTTATTATGAGGAAATGGTCCGCCTGATCCGCAGAATGTTCGGGCGGGCGCTCAAGACAAACGGCAGCCTCCCGTTTGCCGTGCTGACCGGCTGCCTGCGGATCGCAAAAGAAAGGGGTGGTTCACACACTTGAACGATTTTAAGGTATTCTCCATTACTGATACCAGGTTTGATGAACATTTTGGTTTTCAGACGGAGAAGTAAAGGCCATGCTGGGCCTTTTGAGCCATCGGGAGGACTGGGGCATCGACTCCAACGCGGAATCCGGCGAGGACTACAGCGATGCACTGATTGAAATGGTTGCTTTTCGCGCCTGAGCCACGCGCTTCCCAGGGGACGCCTTCGATGCGCTGCGTGGCTGTAAGAGAAAGGAGTATACTATGATTAAGACAGTAATATTTGATATCGGAAAGGTTCTCATGAATTATGACTGGGACGGCTATCTGGAAAGGATTATCCATGACGGGGAGACGGAACGCGCCGTCAAAGACGCCCTGTTTACCAAGGGCGTATGGGACGAGCTGGACCGGGAGGTATGGAGCCTGGATCAGATCCGGAACGGATTTGTCAGAGCCGCGCCGGGCTACCGGACGGAAATCCTCACCGCCTTTGACCGGCTGGGCGAGGCTTTTACCCATCGTTCCTACGCCAAGGACTGGATAAACGGCCTGAAAAAGAGAGGGTATCAGGTTCTCTACCTGTCCAACTACTCTACATACGCCATAGAGGCTAACCGGGATGTGCTGGATTTCCTGCCCCTCATGGACGGCGGCATTTTCTCCCGGGACGTTAAACTGATCAAGCCCGACCCGGCCATCTACCGGGCGCTGATCGACACTTATCACCTGACGCCCGCGGAGTGCGTATTTATTGATGATACCAAACCAAATGTGGATGAGGCCGCCCGCCAGGGCATCCACGCCATTCATTTTATCGACTATAAGCAGGCATCTGCTGAACTGGAACGGCTGCTGAACGTCTGACTATATGCCCGAATGCCGCCGAAATCATTCCCGGCGGCATTTCTGTATGAAACTTAGCCTTTTCCAAAGCCGCCTCACCGCTCCCCGATCCGCACATTGTCAATCCGCATATTGGGCCAGATCTTTTCAATCATCCAGTCCGGATAGTGGGTATCCACAAACTCCCCGATAGAACCGGCCGGGGCCTGGCCCTCTGCCCTCTGGGTATAGCGCACCATAGCCGTAGCCGAGATCAGGCCGTCGCTGACAATGGCCGCGATCAATACCCAGGTGGCTATCTTCCCTCCCAGCGGAGGGAATTTTTCTATGAAGGCACTGAGCTTCGGGTAACAGATTTTCACCCACACCACTGACAGGATTCCCCAGAAGCTGCAAAACAGTAGATTCGTCCTGCCGCCGATGTTAAATGGCATATCACTGTAATCCCAGAATGTGGTTCCCAGGAAGAACTCCGTAAACACGCTGCACGTATATTCATAGGCTCCGCCCAGCAGACAGCCAAAACCGAACACGTACCGGTCATCTTTAAGCGCCACGCTGTCCAACACAATGGTCAGAAGCACGGCGCCGAAGCCCCATACAATACTGAAAGGCCCATAGATCACACTGGAACGGCTCATCCAGTGCCCCGCCGAAAAACGGCAGAACACCGTCTCGATCAGATCCCCGCCCAGGGCGCAGATCACGAAAACCCAGACCAGCTTGTCAAAACAGAGTCCTCTGGCAAATGTCAGATCCCCCGGTTCCGCGCGGGCGATCTCCATCTCCGGGTAAGCCATGTCCAGCCGGTGCCAGATCATGTCATACAGCCTGCTGCCAAACTCCCGCTTTTGCTTTTGGTTCTCCCTGCGGTACCGGAGAAGGCCGTTTTTGTTTTTCCGATTATGTACGACGGCATACAGGATAGAAAAGTGGTCAGCCACCAGCAGCGCCATCCCCGTCACGGCGATTACATTCCTCACAGCCATGGGAATCACTTTTACCATCACAAACAGCATCGGATGTACCAGATAAAAAGTCAGCAGCGCAACAGCCGCCAGAACGCCAGAATACAAAAAACCCAGCTTTCCGCCTCCGAACATATTGCTGCGCTCAAACCGCCACATGCTGCGTCCCCAGGTCATACGCACGGTGGCCCCGGAATAGTAATGTACGGCGGACACCACCACCAGTGTGGTCAGGTACTGGATAAAAAAATGTCCCTGCAACGTCGGCAGGGCCAGCAGCAGAATATCCAGAATCCCCCCGTAGGAAGGACAGACCGGAAGGTTGTAAAAACCTCTGTTACAAAAATGTTTCTGCCGCAGGGATACCAGCAGTACCTCGATCACCCATCCCAGAAACGAGTAGATGAGGAAAAACAAAACTAAATCCGTATTTGTATAATGCAAAGAAGGCCTCCTGTCTCTGTCCACCGCTCCATCCTGCCCAATTACAGAAAGGAACGCGGCGTGTATATGCTTCCATACAAAAAAACCGTCGTTACCGGCTCTTCCATACATGACGGCATACAGAAAGGCCGCCGCCGGCGGCTTTTCTGTATACTAGAGTATCAACATACAACTCAACGGCGTCAATCCCTGCGGCGGTTGGTCAGAAGCAGCAGCCTAAGCAGCTGCAAAATAGCCGAGGCCGCACCGGCCACATAAGTCAGGGCCGCCGCCGACAGCACCTTTCTGGTCATACGGATCTCCTCACTCTGCAGGATGCCGTTATCCTCCAGCACCCGCAGAGCGCGGCCCGAAGCGTTAAATTCCACAGGAAGAGTAACGATCTGGAACAGTACCGCAGCCGAAAAGGCCAGAATCCCCACCGTGATCAGTATACCGGAGGAGCGGCTTCCCATGAGAAGCCCGAACAGGATCAGAGGCCAGGCGATGGCGGATCCGAAATTCGCCACCGGCACCAGGGCGGACCGCAGGGAAAGGGGCACATAGCCGTGGGCATGCTGCATGGCATGGCCGCACTCGTGGGCCGCCACACCCACCGCCGCCACCGACGCGGAACCGTAAGTGGTGTCTGACAGCCGCAGTACCTTGTTCCGCGGATCATAATGATCCGTCAGATTACCGGAAATATGCTCCACACGCACGTCCCGTATACCGGCCTGGTATAAAATCCTCTGTGCCGCTTCCGCCCCGGTCATACCGCTGTAACTGCGGATCCTCTGGTACTTGCTGTACGTGGCATTCAGCTTCGCGGAAGCCGCCATACACAAAAGTACGCCGATCAGCACCAATATATACGTGGGATCAAAATAATAATAAAAGGGCATCGTAAACCTCCTTTAATGCATGATCAGTTTCACGATCTTAGTATAAACCTTTTTATAAGGCTGATACCGCATGGGCATATCCACCAACACAGATTTTTTCAATATGCTCTTCTCATGGCTGAAAGTCTGAAAGCTCCGCTTCCCGTGATAACTGCCCATGCCGCTGTCCCCCACGCCGCCAAACCCCATAGTCTGGGAAACCAGATGGGCAATAGTATCATTGATACAGCCGCCGCCGAAAGACACATAGCGCAGGAAACGCCGCTCCACCGCCGAGTCGGAGGTGAACACATAGCAGGCCAGGGGCTTGGGCCTGACCTGCACGAACCGCTCCGCCTCATCCATGGAATGGAAAGTCAGCACCGGCAGGATCGGCCCGAAGATCTCCTCCTGCATAACGGCGTCCTCCGCCGTCACCCGATCCATGACCGTGGGTTCCATCCGGAGTTTATCCGGTTCCGTACGGCCTCCCAGCACGATCCGCTCCTCATCCACCAGACCGCAAAGCCTTTGGAAATGTTTCTCATTGATAATTCGCCCATAATCCGGATTCTCCAGCGGATTTTCACCGTACATCCGCACCACGGCCCGGCGATAATGGTTGAGAAATTCATCCTTGACAGCCTCATCAATCAGCAGATAATCCGGGGCCACACAGGTCTGCCCGCAGTTTAAATATTTGCCGTAGGCCAGCCTTTTTGCCGCCATCCGCAGGTTGGCCGTGCGGTCTACGATGCAGGGACTCTTGCCGCCCAGCTCCAGGGAAACCGGGGTCAGATGCTTCGCCGCTTTCTCCATGACCAGCCGTCCCACCTTCTTGCTTCCGGTAAAGAAAATATAATCAAATTTCTGCTCCAGCAGAGCCGTATTCTCAGCCCTTCCTCCCTCTACCACCGAGACATGGCCCGCCTCAAAGGCTCTTTCCACCACCTTTTTGATCACGGCCGATGTGGCGGGGGAATAGTTGGAGGGCTTGAGCACCACGCTGTTGCCCGCGGCGATGGCTCCCACCAGCGGCTCCATGCACAGCATGAAGGGATAATTCCAGGGGGACATGATCAGCACCACGCCATAGGGCTCCTGTACGATCCTGCTGCCGGCCGGAAAATTGGCCAGGCCGGTACCCACATGCTTCGTCCTGGCCCAGCCTTTTAGATGTCTTTTTACATGGGACAGTTCTTTGAGGGTCAGCCCCACCTCGCACATATAGCTCTCTGACCGGGCCTTCCCTAAATCCTGATAAATGGCACGGCAGATTTCGTCCTCGTAATGGCGGATGGCTTCCTGCATACGGCCAAGGGCCCGCAGGCGGTACTCCACCTCATAGCTTTTCCGGGACGCCATGAACTCCCGGTGACGCCTCATCAGCTCTTCCATCTCCTACTCCCCCTTCACTTTCAGATACATTGCGGCAAGCTCCTCTTTATCCATCAGCACCGGTACCGGATAGAGGGGATTGGCTTCTCTGTCCGCATGGGCGGCCAGACGGGGGATGTCCTCCTCACGGATCTCCGGGATATGCTCCGGAATATCCATGCGGCAGTTCACCTCCTTCACCCATCGGCGGAATACCTCCGCCGCCTCGTGATCCGGCAACGCCTCGTCCACCATACCGGATATTCTGGCCAGGGCGGCCAGCTTTCCGTCAACCGCCTCCCCGTAATAGTCGAGAAAATAGGGCAGGATCACGGCGTTGGCCAGACCGTGGGGCACGCCGTAAAGGCCTCCCAGGGAATGGGCCACGGCGTGGACGTAGCCCACATAGGAAATCGAAAATGCTTCTCCGGCCAGAAACGCGGCATACAGCATCCGTTTCCTCGCCGGTACGTTTGCGCCGTCCCTCCAGGCAGTCTCAATATTCTGATAAATCCAGGTCACGGCCTTTTCGGCATAGCGGCGCGTCTTTTTCGTGGTCGTGCCGCCGATATACGCTTCCACCGCATGGGTCAGGGCATCCATGCCCGTGGTGGATGTCAGGTAGGGCGGCAGGCCTAGCGTAACCTTCGCGTTCAGCACCGCATAGCGGGGAATCAGCACAAAATCATTGATCGGATATTTATGATGGTTGTCCGAATCCGTGATCACGGCCGCCAGCGTAGTCTCGCTGCCCGTGCCCGCCGTGGTGGGCACGGCAAAGAGCAGGGGCAGACGGCGATGCACCTTCAAAAGCCCCCGCATCTTCTGTACGCTCTGCCTGGGCTTTGCAATCCGCGCACCCACCACCTTGGCGCAATCGATACTTGACCCGCCTCCGAAACCGATCACGGCCTGACAGCCCCTTTCCGCATACAGCGCCCGGGCCTCCTCGATATTATGGATTGTAGGATTCGCTACGGTGCCGTCATAGACAAAGCAGCCGATCTGCCGTTCGGCCAGCTTTTCCTCCAACTCTGCCGTCAGGCCCGCACCGCGGATCCCGGAGTCCGTGACCAGGAGTACCCGCCGGATCCGGCGCCGCTCACAGATCTTTGCCACCTCATCCATCGTGCGCAGCATCTTCGGCTCCCTGTAGGGCAGAAAGGGCAATGCGGCGCGCATCACCAGCTGAAAGGTTCTGCAATACAAGCTTTTCCGTTTTTTCATAATTTTCTCCCGTTTCATAAAAATATGTAGCTGTAAGGATGCCGAACATTCGTAAAACATTATATCCGCTTATATGCCAGCCGGGCGATACGGCCGGACAGACGGACAAGCTGGGCCGCGTCCTCCTCGCCCAGCGCTTCCATCATCCTGTCAAAATCATCCAAAATCTCCTGCCGGGCATTTTCCACCCGCTCTACGCCTGCCGCTGTGACAGACACCACCTTTTTCCTGGCGTCCGCAGGATCCGGCTGACGCCGTACCTCCCCTTTGGCCTCCAGATTCCGCAGCGCCTTGGCTACATGCGCGGTGCTGGTGCCGGTGATGCGTGAGAGTTCTTTCGGAGAAAGACAGTTGTTATAATAGGATAGAAATGCCAGGATCAGCAGCTCACCGCCGCTGAAACGTTCTATTTTTTTCTGGCTGGGACGCATACACAGGGCAATCATATTCCACATGTATGCTTCCGCATATTCTCGCGCTTTCATTCACCACACGACCTCCCCTTTGTCCGGCTGCCGAAAACGGCATGGCAAATACTGCCGCCTGACCGTTAGTATTATACGCAGACGGCAGAGAAAAATCAACCCAGCGTTCCGCATTTTTGCGGCTGCGGTAACAGTTCAGCTGCTGGCTAAACTGTTACGGTCTGCGCCCCGGTCAAAACGCAAAAAACACGCTGCCGCATACCAGCGCCCCGTAAACTATAGGCTGATGGAGCAAATATATGACCAGCGAATGTCTGCCCATAAACGCAAACAAGGGCAGAGGCCTCTGGGCAGGCAGACGCAGTTTTCCCTTTCGGCTCAGGAACCGGCAGAGAAAATACCCCGTCAAAAACAAAAAGAACCAGGGCAGCAGGGAGAAATAGTCCGTGGAATAGAAATCCGCCGTGGGAAATCCCAGATAAGTGGTGCACAGATCGGCATACAGCCAGCCCGGAAGATGAAACAGAGGGATATCCAAAAAGCCCAGCCAGCCCCCATTAACCCCTTTGAAAAGTGCAAACAAAAGAAAGGCAATCATCAGCCCGATGGCGGGGTGAATCCGATCCAACACCTTTCGCAAGGGCACAAGCAGCAGCATGCAGGAGCCTATGAGGGTCAGCACACCAAGCACCACCCGCTCCGCAGGCATAAAGGCAAGCGTGACTGCTGTAACCAACAGCCCCGCCCCAAATATCGTCAACCCGTTTTTCGCAGCCCGCAGAGAACGGACGGCATCTTTGCTGGCCGCCTCACCGGACCGCGCCAGGCCCTGGCAGAAACCGGACAGCAGAATAAACGTCCAGCAGATGCTCTGCTGCCAGAGATAGGCGCCAAAGGAACCAAACCAGTCCCAGGGAACGCCGAATATATAAACCAAATCCCAGACGGCATGATACAGGATCATGCTGGTCAGGGTTATCCCGCGCAAGTTATCTAAAAAGGGATAGCGCGGGGATGCCGCCATCTGAATTTCCGCTGCCATAGCCGTTTCCTTTCCCCATACATCCGGTACAAGTTTTCGGGTATGCTCTTACCATATCACCGAATCGGCACCATGGCAATCCGCAATACGGGAATTTGAAAATTTTATGTAACCGTTCCGTCGGAGGCTGAACGGTTACAGTTTTATGGCGCTGCCGGAGTCGGCTGTTATTCGTCTTGATCCAGACTGTTTTTATACTCTCTCGGCGTATAACCCGTAATATTCTTAAACACCTTGCTGAAATACAGTGGATCTTGGTATCCCACGGACCCGGCCACTTCGCTGATCCGCATAAACCGTTTTTTCTGTAAATGCTCCTTTGCTTTCAAAATACGCAGTTCCGTCAGATATTGATTATACGTATAATTTAAACAGTTTTTGAAAATCCGGCTCAGATAGGGCTGTGTAATGCCAAACCGGGAGCAAACCATCACAATACTGTTGTCCTCACTGATATTTGCATCAAGGTATTTACATATCCGCTCAACCAGAACCCGTTCCGAGGCGGCATACTCCGACTCGTCTTTCACCGGCAGCCTCGGCCCCTTTTTCTCTAATACGGACTCGATCCTGCCAAACAATTCGATCATTTTTTCCGCCTCAATCGGTTTCTGCAGATAATCCATAGCCCCGTAAGCAAACGCATTCCGCACATACTTAAAATCGGTATACCCGCTGATCGCAATGCATACGCACCCTTTATCATCGTGCTCAGAAATATAACGGATCAGCTCCACCCCGGTCTGAGCCGGCATCCGTATGTCCGTGAGAACCACATCCGGCTTAAATTCTTTATAAAACTCCATGGCCGTAGCCACGCTAAACTTTTCCCCAATTACCTCAAATTTCTCCAAATATTTTTTGATAATTTTTTTTTCCATGGCCAGCGCCACCGGTTCATCATCGACTAACAGAACTGTATACATTTTCTTCCTCTCCCACCCGGATCAGCAATACAACGCTCGTCCCATGAGCCTCATTTTTTCCTATCAGCCGGTAGGAAAACCGATCCGCAAACAACAGCCTCAACCTGGTGAGCGTACCCACCAGCCCCATGCCGCCAAACTTAACCCTCTGACAGAGCTCGTCAAATTCATCCCACTCGGTATAAGAAAGATATTGCGCCTCAATCTCCTGTATCTTCTCCTGCTCCATACCGCTGCCGTTATCACTTACCACAATGGACAGTTCTGCGCCGGACATACGGAGTTCCACCCGGACGACAACTTCCTCTGTCTCCAGCAGGCTGTATTTGATGGCATTTTCCACCAAAGGCTGAAGCGTCAGACGGGGTACCAGATATTCCAGCGCCTCCTCGTCGTATACAAGCGAATAAATAAGCCTCTGGCGGTATCTGTTTTTCATGATCGACAGATACGCCTCCAGATGAACCAACTCCTCCTCAAGGTATACGCTGGTGGAATCATACTTAGAAGAATAGCGCAGTATATCTGACAGATCAAAACAGGCTTTGACCGCCTCCTCATTCTGCCCCTCGTCGCACAGATAGGCGATCGCCCCCAGAGTATTGTACAGGAAATGGGGGTTCATTTCGCGTTGGAGGATACTGAACAGGGTACTGGACTGGATATCTTTCATCAGGCTGGCCTGCCGATGATGCTCCTTCAATCTGGCCAGCATATCTTTGTATGTCTCCACCAGCACATCCGTCTCATAATTTTTCGCCCCGATGACGATCTTTTCTCCGCCGTCGTCCAGACTGGTATTCTGCATATACCGCACCAGCTTATCCAGCGGCGACAGCTCATATCTCAACAAAAGCAGCAAAATTACTATGCCCACCAGAAAAAACAGGCAGATCACCCAGAAACTGTCCCACATGATCTTTCTCACCGCCACTGTGACGTATCTACTGTCGATGACAGAAATAAGGCGGCAGTTAAAATAATTCGATAACCCGGTAGCCACATAGTACTGCCCAATTTCCTGAAAGCGCTCATATTTGTTCGCAACAGCGGCAAGATCCCGGGCCGTCATATCCTCATCGGCAAAATCCGTGAGCAGGATTTCATTTTTATCTCCCCAAACGATAATATCTCCCACCGCCGTCGTGCCGATATAATTATCTATAAACGTCTCAAAATATAAAGACTTCATGTCCACTTCCAGAAAGCCCAGAATCCCCTCCGCCGTATAGATCGGACGAATGACAGAGACCACCGTCAGGGCGCTGTTACTCCAGAAATCCTCCTCCGGAGGAATAAACAATCTGGTATAAGACTCTGCAAGATCGTACCGCGCCGTATAGCCTCGGACACGCCCGCTGACATCCGACTCCGTAATATCCGTCAGGCCCGTCACACAGTAACGGCCCTCGCTGTCATAAACCGCCAGCCGCCGGAACGCCGTGTTATTGCGCAGCTCTGCCAGTAAAAATTTTTTCAGAGCTTCCCTGTTTTCCCCGTTCGGCCTGTTCTGGTACTGTTTCCAGGCATGTAAAAAATGTGTGTCATTGATCAACTCAATTAACACATAATCCATCCCATGAAGCCAGGTGTCCATCTGCGTAACCCCCGAACCGTTGATCTGCTCTAACGTACTCCTTGTCTCATGAAAAATCCGTATTCTGTTTGTCCGATACAAAAACAGTTCGATACAGATCAGGCATAACACGACAATAAACATATAGCCTACTGTGAGTTTGCTCCGCATCGTCATCTTCTTTTTCATATATTTGTGCACCTGTTTACATAATTTACACCACTTTACAACTTTTATGAATATAGCCCTCTTTGCTGAACCATCTGTTTC
>CAJUQO010000045.1 GCA_910588295.1 uncultured Lachnospiraceae bacterium
CTAAGATGAGGGGACTACACTAATTAGATTGTCCACGGTTATGGGTACATTATACTGTGATATAATAGGGGGTAAGGAGGTTATTATGTTTGATTACACCATTTTACAAAACAATCTGCACTACCTGAGAATCGAAAGCCGTTGCAGCCAGGCAGAGCTTTCAAAAAAACTGGGTCTGTCCCGTCATACATATTTGAATTATGAGACAGGCATACGAATCCCGACGCTTGAAGCCATGAGACGTATTTCAGCCCATTACGACATCGGTATTGATGATCTGCTGAACAAACCCATGGCGGAAAAACAGATCGTATGATCCATATTCTTTCCATCATCTAGTGCAGGTAAATCGGATAAATTCTCAATATGTAACTGTTTGGAGCCTGGAAATGCCCTGTCCAGTCAGATCGCTTAACCCGCCTTCTGCTTTGAGGGCAAATCTCCAAGACCCGTATATGGTTCTGAACAGTTACAGAGAGTTATCCTATGTCTGTTCATAATCATACACGTTTATATTACCATATTATTTCACGCCTGGCAACACCCATATTCAATATTTTGAAACTTTTTTCAGTATTTCTTTTCTTGGCCGCGAATTATCTTTCCGCCATCATTCCTCCATCCAGAGCATCTTTCCAGTCTTTCTGCCGCTCCTCATACATTTTATTCAGCCAGACATGAATCTGATCCAGCCCTTCCTCACTGTAGGGAAATGTCCCATATGTCTTTTTCTCTTCGACGGTATGCTCATAATTAAAAGGCTCCGGAAAAACACAAGCCTCAAACCGTGCCTCCTCCTTACTGTCTCCCACCGGCCTTATCAGAAAACGCATACCCCGGAAACTTCCCGTATACCGTTTCGTAACGTCAAGCCTGTCCCGCAGGTTATAAGACTGCATATGGCCCACTTCCACCCGTTCTATCATTTTTTCTCCTCCCTTTTGTTCGCTGCCGTGCCTGTCATTTCAAAATTATATGGCATAAATCCGTAACTGCCTGGACAAACCTGGCGGTTACATGAATTTACCTGTATAACCTGAAAATAAGTCTACAATAATAAAACAGAAATTACAATAGCTATAAAGGTATGGCATCATGTCAATACACATATACTGTTAAGAAATGAGGTATGGCAAATGAGTGAAACGATCAAAGTCTTGTGTAAATATTACGTCCTGTTTGCTGTTTTTGGCTGGATCTACTACTGTATAGAGATCCTTTTCCGGGGGTATTCCCATTGGTCCATGTTCTTGCTGGCTGGATTCTGCTGTGTACTGATCGGTATGCTCAATGAATTCACTGACAAGGAGACCAGTATCTGGCTGCAGATGCTCTGGTCGGCCCTGCTGGTCACTCTGTTTGAATTCCTTTTCGGCGTCATATTTAACCTGGGTCTGAAATGGCATATATGGGATTACTCGGACACACCTTTTAATGTACTGGGACAGGTATGCCTGCCCTTTACACTGATCTGGTATTTTCTGTCCCTCCCCGCCATTTTACTGGATGACCTGATGAGAGAGAAATTCTTTGGGGAAGAAGGACATCAGTATAACTGGGGGCTCCAGCGCAAGGCATAAAACATTCACGCCGCCGGCATCCGAAGCCCGCTGTTTCATACTGTCCGCACAGTGAATGACAGCCGTCCGTTTATCCGGCATTCAAAAATTTTTGTAACATGATTGCAGAAAAGCGATAAAACTGTTACAATATGCCCGACAAAGCGGGAGGTGCGATACGTATGAAATCAGAAGATGAATCTATCAAAATGCTGGAAATGCGGATGCAGCGGCAATTGAGCCTTTCGAGGGAGAAACATATGACGCCCCAAAATATACAGTATTATATTTCTTCCGCGACATTACATAGGGAAAGTTTACAATCGGATATGCCTCCGGCTCAAAAGGGCATCCCCGACCAGGCAGCTGCTGAAAATCCGCAGGCCAGCCGGAAACCGTCCACAGAGAAAACGGAAAATCCGCCACAGGAAAACGCCATATCCGATCAAAAAATAGCGTCTATAGAAAAGGAACATGAAGCTTACAGGCAGAAGCTTCCGAATTATGGGACAAAAGAATCCGTGCAAAAAAAGGAAAACTCCGAATCGGAGGAAACACGGCAATTAAAAGGCCAAAATGAATATAAAAAAATCCTCCGCGCCGTGAACGCGGAGGCATTTTCTGAAACCGAAATATCTCTATTTGATGGAAAAATATAAATCCTCAGCACAATCTTCCATACAACGCCTTCGGCACGCTGGCCTTAACCCGCACACCGTCGGCCAGATATTCTTCCTCAAAGAGCCGTCCGTTTTTACGGATGATCTGCAGGAGGGAACCATCGGTATAGGGAAACACTCTCTCCAGAAGCATATAATCCTCATTGATCATCCGCCCCATGGCCTCCCGGAACTCCGTAAGCCCCTGCCCTGTAAGAGCGGAAATATACAGGCAGCGCCACGCCTTAAGGTCACGGACATGTTCCGGTTCCGTCAGGCGGTCACATTTATTAAACAGCGTCAATACTTTCTTTTCATTGGCCCCCAGGCTGCGCAGCGTATCATAAACCACCTGCATCTGCATGTCCAGCATGGGATTGGAAATATCCGCCACATGGATGATGTAATCGGCATAACAGGCCTCCTCCAGGGTACTGCGGAAAGCCTCTACCAGATGATGGGGCAGTTTATGGATGAAGCCTACCGTATCCGTTAATAAGACCTGCTGTTTTCCCGGCAGCTCCAGCACCCGGGTTGTCGGATCAAGGGTGGCAAAGAGCTTGTCTTCCTCCAGTACGTTGGCGCCGGTCAGACGGTTTAGCAATGTGGATTTTCCCGCATTGGTATACCCTACGATGGCCGCTGTGGGCATATGGCTTTCTTTCCGCTGGCTGCGCAACAGATCCCTGTGCCGCTTCACTTCCTCCAGTTCTTCTTTTAAATGAGAAATACGGCTCTTGATCAGACGCCGATCCATCTCCAGCTTCTTCTCACCGGGCCCCCGGGTACCGATGCCTCCGCCCAGGCGGGACAGGGAATTCCGCATCCCCACCAGACGGGCGGCCCGGTAACGGAGCTGGGCCAGCTCCACCTGCAGTTTCCCCTCGCTGCTGGTGGCCCTTCCTGCAAATATATCCAAAATCACCAGTGTGCGATCCATCACCTTGCACTCCAGCATCTGTTCCAGGTTGTTTAACTGCGCCGGAGACAGTTCGTCATCACAGACAACACCGGTGGCGTCCAGGGCCCACACCATCTGGCGGATCTCCTCCGCCTTTCCGCTGCCCACGTAGGTGGCCGGATGGATCCCCTCGGCCTGCTGCATGACCCGGCCCACCGTCTCTGCCCCCGCCGTCTTTACCAGCTCCGCCAGCTCATCCAGAGAATCCGCCATGGCGACCTGCTGCCGTCCGAACGTCACCTGCACCCCCACCAAAATGACCCGCTCTGTTACTTTCTCTGTATGCCATGCTTCTGCCATAATCCCCTCCTCCGCACGATCCTTTGCAGCCTCATCTGCTCTGCAAAAACTGATACTCCCTTTTGGCCTCCTCATCCGTCGGATACTCTTTCAGATACTCCTCCATCAGATTCCTGGCCGTCTCAAAATCATTCTTATTCTCGTAAATCACGATCCGGTTAAACATCAGGCTCTGCCGATCCTCATCCTGAGCAAAGGCAAGCCCCTTCTCCGTGTTGGACAGAGCCGTGTCGTAGTCACCGTCAGACATATCGCACAGAACCAGACCGTTGTAGGCCGACGCCGAATCCATGTGACGGTTCAGGTACTCCTGATACAGACTTCTGGCGCTGGCCGTATCCTCCATAGCCAGGTACACCTTCCCCAACAGCAGCCGGGAGGGATCATCATCGGCGTTCACCGCCTCAATGAGCAGCTTCTGCGCCTGGTCATAGTATCCCAGATAATAAGAAAACCATCCCTGATAATAGTAATCTTCCGTATCCTTCGGCTGGGTCTGCAGCGCTTTCTCCAAAAAAGCCTCGCCGATGCTGTTCTGGTTATACTCCACACAATCCCGGTAAATATCCATATACAGAGAATACCTTCCGTCCAAGGAAACCGCTTTTTCAAAATCCCCGGCGGCCTTATCCGCATCCCCCTGCTCCAGATATATATGGCCCCGGCGATAGTAGGCGTCCGCCGTATGGCTGTACTCCAAAAGCTGGGTATAGGCTTCCAGAGCCCGGTTCAGTTCACCGTAAGCATCCGAAGCCGCCCCCAGATAATACAGCACATCAATGGTGAAATCATCATTCTCACTCTCCATGGATTCCAAGCTGCGGGAAAGCATGGTCATAGCCGTAACATAATCCTGGGTCTTGTAGTAAGCAATACCCAGTCCCCGGTAGCTCTCCGCCTTTCGATCACCCCGATCCGTCATTTTCTCAAAATACGAGATCGCCGTATGATAATCCTCCGCCTCCATGGCCGCCATGCCCCGGTCATAATCATCCTCGCCTTTTGGGGCACAGCCCGCCAGCAAAAAACACATAACAGCCATGCAGACCAGAATCTTTATTCGTCTCATTCTATACTCCCTGCTCTCACGACCCAATCACCGGGCCAGACCTTCTTGTTCCATCACCGTAATTACCTGATTCACGCATTTTTCACAGATCGCATCCTCGGTGGCCTCCACCATGACGCGGATCACCGGCTCCGTACCGCTCTCCCGCACCAAGATGCGGCCGTCATCACCCAGATAGTCCGCCACTTTTTTCACTTCCGCCTGCACGGCCTCATTCTCTTGTGCGGTTTTCTTATCCGCCACGCGGACATTTTTCAGAAGCTGGGGGTAAATGCGCACCTCGGAGGCCGCCGCAGCCAGCGTTGTTTTCTTCCGGGTCATGACCTCCATGATCATCAGGGATGTCAGGATACCGTCCCCCGTAGTGGCGTGTTTGCTGAAAATGATGTGCCCGGACTGCTCGCCGCCCAGGCTGTAGCCGTTTGCCACCATATTTTCATAAACATATTTGTCCCCCACCGCCGTCTTCTCATAGCGGATACCCTCTCTGTCACAGGCTTTATAGAGCCCGATATTGGACATGATCGTAGTGACAATGGTGTCGTTGTTTAATGAGCCTTTTTCCTTCAGATATTTGCCGCAGATATAGAGAATGACATCGCCGTCCACCACCCGGCCGTTTTCGTCCACCGCGATACATCGGTCGGTATCACCGTCGTAAGCAAAGCCGATATCCAGGCCGTTCTCCTTCACATACTGCTGCAGCGTTCCGATATGGGTGGAACCGCATCCCTCATTAATGTTCGTGCCGTCGGGGGTATTGTGGATCACATAGGTCTTTGCTCCCAGGGCGTCAAACACACTCTTGGCAATGGATGAGGCGCTGCCGTTGGAACAGTCCAGGGCCACCTTCCAGTTTTTATAGGAACGGGTGGGCAGGGAGATCAGGTAGCCGATATAGCGGTTGCGCCCCGCCACATAATCCACTGTACGCCCGATATTTTCCTTGCGGGCAAAGGGGATATCCGGTCCCTCCCCGTCGATATACGCCTCGATTTGGGCTTCCACACCGGCATCCATCTTCTGTCCTCCGCCGCTGATCAGCTTGATCCCGTTATCATAGAAGGGATTGTGACTGGCAGAAATCATGATTCCGCAGTCAAACTCATCGGTGCGCACCACGTAGGATACGCTGGGCGTCGTCGTCACATGAAGCAGAAAGGCATCCGCCCCGGAAGCCGTCAGACCCGCCACCAGGGAATACTCGAACATATAACTGCTCCTTCTCGTATCCTTACCGATGACAATCTGCGCCCTGTGCTCCCTGCCGAAATACCAGCCCAGGAAACGGCCCACCTTGTAGGCATGTTCCACCGTAAGATCCACATTGGCTTCTCCACGGAAACCGTCCGTACCGAAATATTTACCCATTAAACTTATTCCTCCTATCCGGGGGCACATAACCGCGGCCGCAAAACAACACCTGCATGCCCACGGCAAAAACGCGCCCTATATGCTATACTATGATGCTAAAAGTATCCTGTCTGCCATAACAACCATAATTCCCACCTATTATAGTCGGACAGGCCGGATTCGTCAACGAAATTCAGTAATTGTACATACGGGAATATAAAACCTCAGCCACACCGGAGCCATGTATTTTTCTTCAAGCATCCCCAAAACCGCTTGCGGCCTGAAAGAAACTATGATACAGTTTGGCTGAGCGTTATTCGTAAGAAAATGCATCAGAATTTTTGTTTTTTTACCTGTTCCATGTGCAGACCCGGCAGAGGGCGGCAACATGTGTAAGTTTCTATCCGCCGTGCGGATCTTCTGATGTTTCTGGCAGGGCACCTGTGGAGCATTTTTTCGAACTGATCCATAGACGGTTCCCGTATCGTTTGCGTTCGCTTTTTATCCCCAAATAATCTAACAGAAAATGCCCGAAAAGCAGGGGACGCTTTGCGCCGTTTTATCGGGCGAGAAGGAGAAAAAGTATGACAACCAATACGAAATCTATGACTGTTCCGCTGTCCAACACCCGTTATATGGTGGAACTGGCCCTGATGGTAGCCATCATCCTGTTGATGTCCTTCACCCCTCTGGGCTATGTCCGCACCCCCGGCCTGTCTATCACGCTGCTGACCATTCCCGTGGCGGTGGGCGCCATCATCCTTGGGCCCAAAGGCGGCGTGGTATGCGGCGCGGCTTTCGGACTGACCAGTTTTTCCCAGAGTTTTACCACCGCTTTCGGCACCATGATGCTCTCCATCAGCCCGGTGGCAACCTTTATCACCACTGTCGTGACCCGCACTCTCGAAGGGCTCCTCTGCGGCCTGATCTTCTCGGCCCTGCATAAGAATATGAAAACCCGCAGATCCTCTTATTATATTGCCAGTCTGGCCTGCCCTGTATTGAACACGGTACTGTTCATGGGTTCTCTGATCCTGTTTTTCTACAATACAGAGTATGTCCAGAATATGGCGGCATCCCTGGGTGCGGCTAACCCCTTCGTATTCGTAGTAGCCTTTGTGGGCCTGCAGGGCGCCATTGAGGCCGTGGTATGTTTCCTGGCGGCCAGCATCATATCCCGAACCCTGGCCATCGCCCTGCGCAGATCTTAAGATCCCGGGCTCATGGATACTATCAGAAAGGAGCTTTTTCATGCCTGAGATCACGACAGAGATTACCGCTGACCAAATGATAAACCTGCGGATCGGCCATGCCGTCCTGGACGAGGCGAAAACCGGCGTCACCGTGCTGTACTTCCCGGAAGGGGCGAAAGTAGGCTGCGACATCAGCGGCGGCGGGCCCGCGTCCCGGGAAACCCCGCTGACTATGCCCCTCACCGCAGACAATCCCATCAACGCCATCGTACTCTCCGGCGGCTCCGCTTACGGGCTGGCCGCCTCCGACGGCGTCATGCGCTGCCTGGAGAACCACGGCATCGGCTACGATACCGGAGCCGCCCTGGTTCCCCTGGTATGCCAGTCCTGCATCTACGATCTGGGCTACGGCAGCGCCGCTGTCCGGCCCGACGCCTCCCTGGGAGAAACCGCCTGTGAGCGGGCCCTCGCGGACACCGACGGCGGCTCCGGCAACATCGGCGGCGGCATCGGCGCCACCGTGGGCAAGCTTTTCGGCATGGGCCGGGCCATGAAAGCAGGCCTTGGCTTTTACGCTATACAGGCGGGGCCGCTACAGATGGCCGCCCTGGTCATTGTAAACGCCTTAGGGGATATCTACGATCCGGCCACAGGCCAAAAAATGGCCGGGCTGACGGATGAAAACCGCACTGGCTTTGCCGATACGCGGCAGGAATTTGCGAAATTGGCAGCCATACAGAATACTTTCACCGGAAACACCACCATCGGCGCCGTCATCACCAACGCCGGCCTCTCCAAAGCTGAGATGGGAAAGGTGGCCTCCATGGCCCGCAGCGCCTACGGCCGCTGCATCAATCCGGTGGGTACTCTGGCCGACGGCGACACGATTTACGCCGCCGGCGTGGGCCATATCCCCGCAGATATCAACCTGGTAGGCACTCTGGCCGCTGAGGTAATGGCTGCGGCTATCCGAAAAGCCGTGCTCTTTTCACAGATTCCGGACAGCGAATACCTGCAATATATAAGAGGGAGCGCCTGACCAGCGTTCCCTCTTTCCTTACCCCCTGAACCGATTCAGACAGGCGTACAGTTCCTGAATCCGCGGCCGGGCCAGCCCGCAGGGCACGTAGGAGCCGCTGATGGCCTCCCACCCCTTCGTATCCAGGGCTCTCATCATCTGCTCCACCGCCTGGCGGACGGTCTTTCTGCCATCGATCACCTGCTCCAGACCATAGCGCAGCAGGTAAGCCAGCGCGTCGGTCTGCTCGTGGTCGGTGAGCTGCTCCAGATAGCGCACATTGACAGTCTCCCGATCCAGAGAGAAAGATTCCAGGCCGGAAGCTTTCACTTTCATATGCTCATGGCGGTTCTCCCTTCCCCGCTGTCTGGCATCCCGGCGCTCTGACCGGCGGTAGACGGGGTAAGCCCTTTTAAAATCCGGCACAGCAAAGCCGGGAGCCTGCACCCGGGGCGCCGTGTGAGTTTTGCACAGTTCTTTCACCCGCGCCGTAATATCCACCGGACGATAGCAGTCCATCATCAGCACCACATCGGCAATATGGAAAAAAGCCCCGGAGCTTCCCGCCACCAGGATGGTGGAGATCCCCGCCTGCTCATAAAGATCCACCGCCCGTTCCAGAAACGGGGTGATGGGTTCCTTCTCCCGCAGGATTACCTGCTGCATAAATTCATCCCGCACCATGAAGTTCGTGGCGGAAGTATCCTCGTCAATCAGGAACAGGCCTGTCCCGGCCTCCATCCCCTCGATCACGGCCGCCGCCTGGGAAGTGCTGCCGCTGGCGTCCTCGGTACTGAATACCTTCGTATCCTTCCCGTTGGGCAGGTCATTGATAAACAGGGAAATATCCACATCCCGCACGCTGCGGCCATCCTCGGCCCTGAGTTTCACCGCCGTAGCGTCGGTCAGCACAAACTCCCGACCGTCCCCTGCAATATGATTGTAGACACCGGACTGGATGGCCTCCAGCAGCGTGGATTTACCATGATAACCGCCGCCCACAATCAAAGTAATCCCCCGGGCCACGGCCATACCGGCTATCTCCCCCCTGTGGGGCAGCGTAAATGTGCGCTCCAGCGTTTTCGGGGAAGTGAAAGGCACGCTGCCCGCCATGGGCAGATCCGATATGCCGCTCTTTCTGGGCAGCGCCGCGCCGTTCGCCACAAAAGCCACCAGTCCCTCTTTAGCCAGGATCTCCCGGAGAGCCTCCTGATCCTCGGCCAGATGGACGGTCTCCTCCACCTTCTTCTTGTCCTGTCTCGCGTATAAAAGACCGCATTCCACACACCGGGGCAGGAAATCAAAAAGGATCTTCTCCATATCCCCGGCATTCACCGACCGGCCAAAAGCGGGAAAACCCACATGGAAACGGACGATCAGCTTTGTCTCCGTAATCTCACAGGCGCTGCGCTCCAGAACCTCCTGGCCGCAGCGGCTAATGGACATCAGGCCGCTCTTCCCCGAACCTTTAGCCTTGAAATTATAGCGCTCAAACTGCTCCGCCAGCCTCCTGGTCAGATAATCCTGCAGGGCAATGCGGGAACAGTCTTCTTTGTAATACGCAGCCGGAAACCCGTCCACCCTGTGGGCCATCTCCACATGAAGGCTGGAGGGCGACGCAAAGGGATCCCCCTGGACATGGTCGATACTCAGTACATATCTGTCAAACTGCCACTGTCCGGCCAGGGATTTGTAAGCCGGATAGCTCCTGTGGTCAATCGAACGCAGCATGGTGCGCAGCTCATTGGATGATTTCATATTTTTCTCCTTTTATCCGACCGGGCGCCGGTGAAATGCCCGGTCTGTTGTTTGTTCCGAAAAAGCCACACTGAATTATACACTCACAAAATAAAAATATCCACCACAAAATGGCTCTTTCATTACCTCATCGTAACAGTTCAGCCTCCAAAGAGGGTTTATAACTGAATATCGAACATGGACATCAGTTTTCTGAAGGTATCTTGTCCATCCAGACAGGTGTCTGTCAGATAGCCTTTCTCCCGCTCCCATTCAGAAAGCCCCCGGTAATAATACATTTTTTTGTCATCCTCAATGATAAACGGGATGAGCCCGAAACGCAGGCACTCTTTTAGTGCAATCAGCCTGCCGACTCTGCCGTTGCCATCCTGGAATGGATGAATACATTCAAATGCGTAATGAAAGTGAATGATGTCGTTAATTGTGACAGCAGTTTTGGCTTCATATTCGGAAATCAGTTCTTTTATGCGTGGAGCAACCTCTTCCGGTTTTGCAGTCTCATGACCTCCCACCACATTAGCTCTTTTCTTGTAATCCCCAACGGCAAACCATGCAAGTGTGGAATCCGTTGTACTTTGCTTCAAAATACGGTGGAATTCTTTGATGATATCCTCGGTAAGTGGTTCTTCCGCCATATCAATACAAAAATCAATGGCCCGAAAATGATTAACAGTTTCGATAATGTCGTCAACAGGGATACCATCTCCGATAGCAATTGTGTTTGTTTCAAAAATCATCCTGGTCTGATCTTCACTGAGCTTACTGCCCTCTAGGTGATTGGAATTATAGGTCATCCGTACCTGAAGTTCATGGTACAGACCTCCAGGCATACGGATGTTTTTTTCATCTCTAAGCGTTTGAAGCAAACTGTTATCCGAAATAGTTTGGCACAGTTCATCTACAGAGCAACCGAAAAAAACAGCCATTTTTTCAAGAACATGATCAGCGATTTTCTCTCCCCGCCCAATTTTTGCCACTGTACGTGATGAAATACCAAGCTCCTTAGCCAGTGCAGTTTTCGTCAGACCTTTTTCATTTAGTTTTTTCAGCAGATCGGAATATGACATCATGGTATTCGCCCTCTTTCTTTACTTATTATACCCTAAAAGCCCTAAAAGTAAAGGTTTCTATGTGGAAAAGTAAAGGGAAAGACAGTCGGACATTCTGTAAAGTATTATGCTTGAATAACAATGGGAAATTGATTATCTATGTTATGGATGCCGGAAACCGGGGGGATATTTACAAAAGATACGGATAGGCCTAAACAGGGACAGATATAGCTAGCATGAGTCATATCTGTCCCTGGAGTTTTTATGAAAGAAACCGCCGGTATTTATTTAACGGTAATCTTACACTGTTTTTTGAGCTTACCGGCTTTCACAGTGATCACTGCCGTGCCCTTTTTCTTTGCCGTAATCTTTCCCTTGGCGTTTACGGACGCAACTTTTTTATCAGAAGAAGTATATGTAACCTTTGCCGTACTTCCGCTCGGGCTGAATTTGGGCTTCAGCGTTAAGGTTTTCCCTTTTTTCAAAGTCTTAGCTGAAGGAATATTTTTAATTGCGGTGGGAGATTTCTTAGGAACCTTCACCGTCACTACAACTTTTTTGCTTCCGGATTTCACCGTAATTTTAGCTGTGCCGGATTTTTTAGCCGTCACCACGCCTTTTTTAGAAACATCCGCCACTTTCCTGTCGGAAGAAGTATACGATACTTTTTGCTGGGAAGTGATGGGCGAAATCACCGGCTTTAATGTAAGCTTCTTTCCAGGCTCCAGCGTCACAGATTTCTTAAGCCCGGAGATCCTGTCCGTCTTTACGGTTCCCTTTTGTACCGTCACGGTTACTTTTGCGGTCTTTCCACTGGCAAGAGTAACCGTTACCGCCGCTTTCCCTTTCTTTTTCAGAGCGGTAATCTTACCGGTCTTTTTATCTACCTTCACAATGCCGGTGTCTTTGGTCGTCCAGTTCTTCACCGAATCGCCCTTTGCCAGGCCGCTTACTTTCACTTTTGTTGTAGACTGGCCCGTCTGCAGGGTGATTTTGGTTACGTTAAGTTTTATGGTCGGGGTAAGCGGCTTACCGGATTCTTCCGTTTCCTTTTCTCCGCATACCGTGCAGACGCGTTCCCTTTTCTCTGCCGCGAATACAGTCGCTTCCGCCACCGTTTTCCAGGCCCCAAAAGTATGCGTATGCTGTCCGTGGGCCGGATCCTGGTTATCCCCGGATCCTGTTCCCTGATTGTCTCCGGATCCCGTTCCCTGATTATTACTGTCGTTGATTACAAGGGTCTTTTCGTTTTTATCAAAGGTCAGAACCCTTTCATACCACGCGTCATTCCTCACGGAATGAAAGGAAAATACGGTAGGCTTTTCCAGTATCGTCTGGATCGTCGCTGCATTTCCTGTCCCCACAATATGTTCTACCATGAACTGGAATTTATGATCCGCAGTGAGCGCAATAGTTTCTGCCGCCGCGCCTGCCTCCTCTGCGGTTCCGATATATGCTTTATCAAAGGAAGCGCTGCCCATCGTTATATCTGAAGTAATCTTATAGCTGTTACTGTGGGGCCCTCCGTCTATGGTCATTTCGGCGCCTTTCACGGAGAACATTTTTACATTATTTGTCACTTTCAGGTCAAAGGTTTCTTTATAATCCCCTGTTTCCAGCGTCAACGCACTCTGATCCAGACGGATATATCTCGGATACCACCACCAGCCGTCCTTTTTATGGCTGTGAGATAATGCCTGAATTTGTATGTAACCGTCATTATCCGAAATCGGGATTGCAAACTGATACTTTCCGTCAAACCCTTTTCCGTCATCTCTGACTGTCCCGACAATCCAATTGCTGCTGTCGTCACCCGTAGCAACTGCCTGGTCATATGTCCCTTTGAACAGCTCATGGTAGCCTGTGCCGCTCAGTGTAATATACAGAGCCTTACCGTCGGCCAATTCGGTGATAAAAGCATCTATGACTTTAAACATTCCCGTATTATTCGTAATATTATCTGCCGGTACCACTGTCGGTTCTTTTATAGTATTTGTCACCGTAAACGCGATCTCACCGTTCATGGAAGAAGAAGTTGCCGCAAGATACATGGTTCCGTTCAGATCCACCGGAACATTGGCAAATTCACTGTTTCCACTGGTATTTGTCTTTGGATATGCGGCCCCGTTTGTACGGATCTGAGTGTAAGAAGTGCTTTCCACCGTAACGGTTGCGAAAGCCTTGCCATTCTCTACCTTTACCTCTTTTAAAGACCACGGTTTCTGACGGGAGGAATTGCTCTTCCCCTTACTGTAGGTGGAACTTAACGCAGGGGTGGTAGCCGCACTGTAGGTACCGTCCGCAAGGCTGGTAGAATTATCCACCCCCTTCAGTGCTTCCAGACCCCACACGGCCGTCTCCAGATCCCTCCCATAGGACTGGCTGCTTTTATCACCCGTATCCTCATCCACCTGTTTCCGTTCTTCCTCACTCAAGGCATTATAAGCCGTAAGAGCCGCTTCAATGGCCGAACGGTTTGCTTCTGTAACCTCTGACAAAATGGGAAGGTTGCCGATCAAGGCCTCTACTTTCTGTACATCCTCTGCCGATCTCGATACGTTGCCCGCTACTGCATCTCCCGCATGTACCGCGCCCGCCGAAGCCATCGGCGTCAATGCCATAGCTGCGGCCGTCAAAAGAGCCAGCAGCTTTTGTTTTCTTACTTTCATTTTCGTTTCCTCCATTACTATTTATATGAACCTTCATGCCCTGTTCCGGACCAGCCCACGAAGAAATCATATCCTCTGCAGTTTTTCCTGTTTTTCGGCCTCCCGGATCAGAAGCCGGATATCCTGATTTATTTCTCCCAGGGGAACCTGTGCGCAGAGCACCTGATCCACCCGGGCCACCCATCTGAGGGCCTCCTCCATCGTGCTTTTCCTGATCTTCTGAAAAGGCTCTTCCGCCACTATTTCCTGCGCCAGCAGCCTTGCCAACTGATAATCAATATCATTTTTGTAAAGAATCCCCGCTGCAAAAGGCCGCCCTTCCTTCTGCAGCCTTCTGTACACGGGAATGCCGCTTCCGCCGGACGAGATTACCATGGTACGGATTTCCCCCTGAGGCGGCGGAAGCTCAATACTGCCAAAGGCCGGGTCGAAATAACCGTTATCGATGTCGTAAAGCTCCCGGATCGTATTCTCATTAAATACTTCTTCCGGAGTCCCGTAGTGGCTGATATACGCGCCCTTAACACACAGGATCTTATCAGAGACCTTCATGGCCAGGTCAATTTCGTGGAGCGACATAAGCACCGTGATCTTCCTTTTTTTCGCCATATCCCGAAGTATCGAGAGCAGATCCAGTTTATGGCGGACGTCCAGAAAAGAGGTGGGTTCGTCCAGAAGAATCAGTTCCGGCTCCTGGCAGATAGCGCGGGCCAGAAGGATCCGCTGTCTCTGGCCGTCGCTTATGGCATTGAAATCCCGCTCGCCCAGTTCCGCCGCATGGACGATCCGGAGGGCTTCGTCTACCTTTTTCTCATCTTCCACGGTCAGCACGCCCAGCCGCCCCGTATAGGGATACCGGCCCGCCGCGACCACGTCATGGCAGGTCATCAGCTCCGGCTTCATCCGCTCGGTGAGCACAACGGCGACTTTCGTGGACATCTCCTTGAAGCTGTACGCCCGCATATCTTTATCATCAAATACGACGCGCCCTCCGATCAGGGCCAGCTGCCGAATGATTGATTTCAAAATGGTCGATTTCCCTGCGCCGTTGGGGCCGATCATGGTCACAATCTCCCCGGCGGCTATTCCTACCTGTATATCGCTGATCAGCGGCTTCCTGTTGTAGCCGACCGTCAGCTGATCCAGATGTAAATGATACTTTTCCACTCTTTTGTTTCCTCCATAAGTATCATGATGTTCCGGTGCCCGTACGCCCCCGGCCGTCTTAAAGCTTTTGTTTCCGGATCAACATAAAAATGACGATCGGCGCCCCAAAAATCGAAGTTACCGTACTGATCCTCAATTCCGTCGGCGCAAAAGCCATACGGGCGATCAGGTCGCAGAGCATACAGAATACCGCTCCCCCCATAAAAGCCGCCGGGATCACCGCCAGGGGCCTGGCCGTATGCAGCGCGCGTTTAACCAGAAACGGAACAGCGATTCCCACAAAAGAAATCGGCCCGGCAAACGCCGTTACCGTCGCCGACAAAATGCTGGAGAGCAGGATCAGCCATACGCGGAAACATTTTACATTCACCCCCATGCTCTGGGCATAGGCCTCTCCCAGCTGGAAAGCCCCGATCGGTTTCGACAGGGAAAACACCAGTACCACGCTAATACCAACCACGAGGAACGCCACCTGCACATTGCTCCAGTTCATACCGGAAAAGCTTCCCATGGACCAGCTGTGCAGATTGACAATATTGGAATCGTCCGCAAAAGTAATGACAAAATCCGTGACGGCCGAACAGATATAACCCACCATGATACCGGCCACCAGAAGGCCCGCCATATTTTTTACATATCTGGAACAGGCAAGAATGAATCCCGTCACGATCAGGGAACCGAAAAACGCGGCCACAATCAATCCGTAGGAGGACACACTCCCATACTTTCCGATGACCACAATCATCACCAGGGCGACGATCATTTTCGCACCGGATGAAATACCCAGGACGAAAGGCCCCGCGATGGGATTCTCAAAAAATGTCTGCAAAAGAAACCCAGACAGGGAGAGGGCGCCGCCCAGTATGGCCGCCATAAGTATGCGGGGGAGCCTGATCTTCCACACAATGTTGATCTCATCCTTCGTCCCCTCTTGAAAGAAGATAATCCGCAGTATATTCGGCAGGGAAATATCCACATTCCCCGTATTGATATTCCATACGGTAATCAGGACAAACGCCAGTATCAAAATGAGAAAAACCAGGCCGTATCTGGCTCTTCTGCGGAGATTAGCGCCATGATATCCGTTCACTGTCTGCTCCTGTTTCATCATTCGCACCCTGTCTTTCATTTTATTTTCTGCAGAAAGGTCAGCCCGTCCTCATCGCCGCCTGTCAATATAGCGTGAAAATCCCGGATCAGCTGCGCCACCTTATCCGTGGACTGATAAAGGCCCGCGTCCACCTGCCACAGGTTTCCTTCCTGAAACGCTTTAAAATCCGAAAACAGTTCACTTTTTTCCAGAAGCGCTTTTTTTCCGTCCACACCGCCCGTAATGATCCCGTTATAAACCAGATAATCCGCGTTAACCGCTTTGTCGTAAAACTCTTCCATGGTAATATTGACCGTGGCCCCGCCCGCGTCAATGCCGCCCACATCCTGAAACACATAGGTGCCGCCCGCGTCGCCGATCATTGCCGCAATATAGTCGTCGGGCCGCCTGACCACGCAGGAGCCGTCCGTGGAAATGGAGAAATAGGCGATAGTTTTTCCTGTATCTTCATATCCTTCCATCTCGGAAACAACTTCCTTCTGCTCCCCGAATTTCTCAAAAGCCTGGTCTTCTTCCCCAAAAAGAGCGCCATATGCCTTGATCCATTCCGTGCGCCCCAGGCCGGTGGACTCATAGCTGGAACGGTCCATGAACACGGGAATATCCACATCTTCCAGCATTTCCTGGACCTCCGGGGAATGCTGGATCATCGTGGATTCAATGGCCAGTTCGCATCCGTTCCCCACCAGCAATTCATAGTTGGGTTCCGAATATCTTCCTGCGAATATCATACGTCCTGATTCCAGCGCTTCGATGGGCGCCTGGATATTCCACCCGGCCGTGTCTGTCCCCGTCATCGTGATATGGTCTATACACCCGATCGCGTCGATCAGGGACATGGCTGAGGTGGCCGCCAGATATACATGGTCAAACGGCTCTGTCAAAATCTTGAACTGCTCCTCCGCGCCCCCGGGAACCGGCGCCCCTTCCGGCACCAGCAGATATTCACTGCTCTGCGGCACATCGATCACTTTGTAACCGCCGCTGTAATAATACACGTCAAAACACTCCGCATAATCCAGTTCCATCTTCCCCAGGCATTCGCTGCCGTTCACTTCCGGCGCATCGCCGGTGTCCGCCGTCAGCCAGGACGGAGTTCCGGCGGATTTCCCTGGTTCCACTGATTTCACCGCATCCGCCCCCGCCATCACGCTATGTACCAGGAGCAGCAAAATCACCACATCCGCGCCTAATTTCCCTATCATTTGCATCCCTCTTCTTTCTACCTGTTTTCCCCTGGGCAAACAGCCTCATAGGCATCCTGCGCCCGATCCCGGCAATGAAACAGGATGCCGTACACTTTATACCACTCGGCTTTTGCCTCCTCGCTCTTTTCCTCGCCGCTGCAGTCCAGAAACATAGCCGCCCCCATCTGATAGGACCGCTGGGCCAATCTGACAAACTGTTCCATATCGCCGTCCAGGGTCTCTTCATGATCCGGCAGGATATCCGCCGTCTCGATCATCAGATCCGTCCCATGCAGCAGCATGGTACGAAATTCCCAATCGTCATATCTGCCGCCCCATGAAATATGGCTTTCTTCCTCTTCCGGCAGTTCCATAGCCCGGACAATATCGCCATAGCCTTTCTTTTCCAGCTCTTCCTTTTCTATTCCCACAGAATCAATGCGATCCGCCAGGGAAAGCCCGCCAAGCATTTCCAGCGCGCTTTCGGAAGAAACATACACCTGCTCCAGCGGCTGGCTGATCAGGATAACCTCCTTTTCCAGGCCCGCGGGCGCCTCTTCCCCCTCCGGGATCACCAAATATTTTATGATCTGGCTGGCGTACAGTGACGCCGCCTGGGCGCTGACACTGTCCTCCGCCCCCGACGCGGACAGGGATCCCTCTTCCTCCGGAATTTCCGTTTCCACACCGGCATCCGCCTCCGTGCTCTCCTGCCCGGTCTGTTCTTCGGCCGTATCCTTCCGTTTTTTCAAATATTCCCTGTACGCTTCCGTATCCCGGAACGCATCTCCCTTAGCCGTATCTACCTCAATCAGATAATATCCGTTTTCATATTCAAATACTTTCAATTTTTCGGAGTGCCGGAATTCCAGCGCTTTGCCTCCCTGCAGTCCCATAATCGCCGGCGCCGTCTCATCCAGCCGGGTTGTATTTTCGCTTACATCCTGCCCTTGCCCCGACCCGGGCTCCGTAATACCGATAAATATGGTGTATTCCACCCAATGGGGCGCGGACATGGAAACCGTTCTCCCTACGATAGTATTATTCTTATTTAACCGCACCGGGATCGTAAATGTATTGTTTCCGGAATATACCTTTCCATTGGCCCGTACCGAGTCATAATGGCAGGCGCCTCCCTGTTTGGCGCTTCTGGAAAAAGTAATGTCCGCATAGGCCCTGCCGCTCTTTACTTCCACCCTTTTACAGCCGACAACAACTCTTCCGCTCCCGCCGGAAAAAGTGAATCTGAACTGGCCGGAACCATATATACCGTCTGCCAGGGTAGTCGAATTATCCACTGCCCCTGGCATTGTAGACGAATTGGCATTCAGCCTCGAAGGGTCGATCTCATCCGACTGGCCTTTACCGTCGCCGCCATCGCCCTGGAAGCCATCATTTCCCTTATCTTGGCTGTCCTTTCCCCATGGCCTGATCGTAACGCTTCCCTTTTTCTGATTGACTGTCACCTCAAAGCACGTCCACTTTTTCGTGGACGGCGCATAGACAGACAAAGCAAAAGGCGTGCCGATCCGGGAGGCAATATTCGCCTCGTTCCCTGTGCCGACGATCTGTTCTACAGTAAAGGAAATCCTGTTTTTCCTGATCGAAAATATATCCGCGCCTTTCTTCTTCGCGCTCCCCGCCGTCCCCAGGAAAGCCTTGCTGTAATCGGATCCACGCAGCTTTATCGCCAGAGAAACTTTATAATTATTAGAGCGGGGGCCCCCCACCGTGGTGAGAGACGCCGAGGACACCGGGAGATTTTTAGCGCTGTTTTTTACAGTCAGGGACTGCGTCCCTTTATAATCGTCCACCACCATGCTCTTGTTCTCTGTGTTAATGGAAAACTGACGCGGATACCACCAGTATCCGTCTTTTTTATGGCCATGGGACAGAGACTGCACCTGCAGATAAGAAATGTCGGCCGAAACCGGAATGGCAAACTGCCATTTGCCGGACGCCTTCTCTTTCTTACTTTTTCCGTTTATGTCCACATAGGAAAGAAGAGCGTTATCCGACCGTTTCTTTCCCTTGATCCACTGACTGCTGTCAGAGCCGGTCGCCACAGCCTGACGGTAGGTTCCCACAAACAGTTCGCGATACCCATCGCCCCCCAGCGTGATATACAGGGTCGTCTTTCCTTTTTTCGTTATCAAATACGCATCGGTGACTTTAAACATGGCCGTTTTATTGGTCACGCTTAAGTCGGTCCTGCCATCCACTGCTTTTTCGCTGACCTCCACCGTACAGGCCGCGCTGAACTCTCCCGCCCTGGCCGTAACCACTGCCCGGCCGGCCGCAAGAGCCGAAATTTCCCCTGTATCCGGATCCACGGAAACCACTTCGGGATCCGAACTGCTCCAGATAATTCCCCCTTTGTAGGTGGTATTTTCCGGTTCCAAGATAACGGCCAGAGGTTCGTGTATCTCCCTGGCAAACATGGAAATCCTCTCTTCGGAAAGAGAAATACCCGTCAGCGGAACCTCCTGGCCGTTCTGATCACCCGTCCCGCTTCCCGTTCCCTCATCTATGCGTGTAGTAATAGAAAAAGCGATCTCCCCATTCATGGATGTAGAAAAAGCGGCAATATAGAAAGTACTGTTCAGGTCAATGGGCACTCCGGCAAATTCACTGTTCCCTGAAATATTCGTCTTCTTATATGTCTTTCCGTTCGTCCGGATATATGTATAGGAATCGCTCTCAACAGTTATCACACCCGTAGCCTGGCCGTTAGCATCGACCGCAACACTTTTTACCGACCAGGGCCTTTGCCTGCTGGATGAGCTCTTGCCCTTGCTGTATTCCGAAAAGAGCGCCGGATCCGTACTGCCATCGTAAATTCCTTCCGGCAGCGAGGTAGAAGCATTTGCCGGTTTCAGAACCTGTAATCCCCAGTAGGCGCTCTCCAGATCGCGTCCGTAGGACTGTCCGCTTTTCGATCCCATCTCGCTGTCTAGTTTATCCCTGTCTTCCGCGCCCAATGCGTGATACGCATCCCAGGCCGCCTGTATCTTTCCGGCATCGGAAGCCTTTACATTTTCCAGGATGGGGAGATCCGCGATCATCTTCTTTACTTCTTCCAGCCTGGATGCTTTTACGGATATCTCCGGCTCTTCCGATGCCGCCGCTTTTGCGGCTGTTTTTACTGTCTTTTTCCCCGGCCGTTTTTCCTCCGCATCATTTCCCCCGGCCGGCCCTGCCTCCGCATCGCTTCCCCCAGTTGGCTCTGCCTCCACCCGGGAGGCCGCATTCCGGGCAGGCCGCCCATCCTCTTTTTCTGAGCCGGCCACGCCTGCCCCGGCCGGTTCTTCTTTTTCTATTTCGTCCCCGGCATTTTTTTCCGGCTGTCCTTCCGGGCTCTCCTCAGGCTGAACCTCCGATTCTTTTTCTGCCTGGCTTTCCGGCCCCTTCTCACGCCGGGCGCCCTCTTCTTCGTCCTCCTGCCTGTTTCCGGAATAAGCCGGAGCCTCATCCCCGGTGTCGGAAGCTCCTTCTGTCCCCGTTCCCGGTTTCTCCCCGCTTTTTTCAACCACCGTTTCCGGTTCTTCTGAATATACGTTCATACACGGGCTTACCGACAGCACAGCCGCAAGGAGTATCGCCGTCAGTCTTCTTACTTTTTTCATATTCCTCTTCCCTCCTGCAATATCAAATAAAAAAAGATATCTGAAATGGCATATACTGCTGCCATCAGATACCTTGGCGAAAATAAAATGAACAGACTTCCCCTCCGGGAGGTGATATCCATTTACGTATTCTATCTGTCTTGTTTGAAAACAGAGCTTTCGTCGGAAGCTGATTTCCGGTACAGCAATATGAATCATATATCACGATATACCGCTTCCAGCAGGTTTCCTGACTTACAGCTCCGCGCATCTTTTCCCTTCTCACGCCTGCGCGCAATGGTTATAAAAAGATACTCGCTGATCACAGTGACCGGATCGTCCGGGACTCTCACCCGCTTCCCTTTTATCTTTCAGTTATACCTATAACTAAAAGCACTGGAACCAATAACAAAATAACATACCAGATATATCTTGTCAAGTATTGCTCACCTTTTAATCGTTAATCAGCAAATCTTTTAATCAAATTATTTTTATAATGTTATGTGGCCTAATAGAAGCCCCCTTCTTTTTTGTCCGCCGAAAAAAAGAGGACTACATTAAGAACACTTTCCCCGTATTATGACTGGCCGATTTTATTACAGAAGAATGTTTATTATTCAACACGCCCTAACACCGAATCCAGCAGCTCCCGGGTATAGGCCTGTGTACTGTTACGAAGGATCTCCTCCGTCGTCCCGGCCTCCACGATCCCGCCGCGGTACATAACTGCCACATGGTCGCAGATAGTACTGACCAGGGCCAGGTCGTGGGATATGAACAGCATCGTCAGGCCCGTTTCCCGGCGGATCCTGTCCAGGATCTCCATCACCTGGGCCTGGACGGACACATCCAGGGCGCTGGTAGCCTCGTCGCAGATCAGCAGCGCCGGCCGGATCATCAGGGCCCGGGCAATGGCCGCCCGCTGGCACTCCCCGCCGCTCAGCTCACGGGGGCGCTTATGCAGGTATTCCGCTTTAAGCCCCACCTGCTCCATCCGGCGGCGCGCCTCTTCCTCCCGCCTCTGCTTTGGCCATTTGGTATAATAACGCACGGCCTCCTCCAGCCCCTGGCCTATGGTCATAGCCGGGTTAAAGGACAGGCGGGGGTTCTGGAACACCATCTGGATGCGGCTGCCATACATCTTCCTCCTGGCCGGCGGCAGCTTCCCCAGCAGATCCTCGTATTCCGGTGCGGACGTCCCCACGGACGCATCCAGGTTTTTCATCCGGATCTTTCCGCCGTCCGCTTTTTCCAGTCCCGCGATCAGGTTCGCCACCGTGCTTTTCCCGCTGCCGCTCTCACCGATCAGCCCCAGGCAGGTTCCTTTTTCAATGGTAAAGCTGACGTCCTTTACCGCCTCTATGCTTTGTTTTCCTTTATAATAGCGTTTTTGTAAATTCTCCGCCTTAAGCAATAATTCGCCCATACTATCTCTCCACCCAGACCCAGTGCGTATCCGAAAGCCATTCCCTCTCCCCATCCCCCATGCCGCCCCCGGCATAGGGCGTATGCCCTGTAAAGCTGCCGCCCATTTTCGGGATGGCCTGCAGCAGCGCTTTCGTATAGGCGTGGGCGCTATGGGACAGGATCTCGTCCCGGGCGCCCCATTCCACCATCCTGCCGCCGTACATCACGCCGATAAAATCCGCCATGTGGGCGACCACACCCATATTGTGGGTCACCAGCAAAATAGAGGTTCCCGCTGCGTCCCGCAGTTCAAGCAGCGTCTGTACTGTATGAGCTTGCACCGTGACGTCCAGGGCGCTGGTGGGCTCATCAGCCAGCAGGAGGCGGGGATTGCAGGCCATCCCCAGCGCAATCGCCGCCCGCTGGCACATGCCGCCGCTCAGCTCAAAGGGGTAGGATTCCATGACCCTTGCCGGGTCGTCAAAATGCAGGCGTCCCAAAAGCTCCAGCCCCTGTTCCCACGCTTCTTTTTTTGTTATTTTCCGGTGGACGCGCAGCGTTTCATAAAACTGGCGCCCCACCGTCTCAATCGGGTCAAAGGAGCTTTCCGGCTGCTGGAAAATCATCGCCATCCTGCTTCCCCGTATCCGGGCCATCTCTTTTTCGCTTTTCCCGATGAGCGGTTCCCCGTCCAATAGAATTTCACCGGATGTGATATGGCCGCCCTTCTCCAACAGCCCGATCACGCCCCGCACCAGGGTGCTTTTCCCGGAGCCGCTCTCCCCGACGATCCCCACAATCTGGCTTTTCCCCACAGCCAGGGAAAGTTCCCTGACTGCGGGGACGGAGCCATAGGCAATATTCACTTCTTTTACTTCCAGCATATCATCCTTCCAGGCCGATCTCATTGGTGATCAGATAGTACTCGCTGGGATTGACGGTAAATCCGGTCACTTTATTCGAGTATACGCAGATCAGCTGCTGATGCGCCACAAAATCATATACCCGGTCAGCCAGCACCTGGCCGCAGATATCCGTGGCGATTTTGTTCCTCTCGTTTTCGTCAAAGGTTGTTTTCAGCTTCTCGGACAGTTCATCCACCGTATCGTTTTTATAATGGGCATAATTTCCGGAAGAGCTGCTGTCAAACAGCATGCTGACCAGATACTGTGCGCTTCCGGTGGGGGCCATGGCGTAATTCAGGATCGCCACGTCAAATTCCCCTTTTTCCAGGGGCTCATCCAGCACATCCTGTGTCTCGATGGATACGCCGATGCCGATGCCCTGCAGCTCGGCCTGGAGCATATCCGCCAGCTGGATGCACTGGTTATTGTAGCTGTAGGTGAGCATCTTGACTTCCAGCTCCGTCCCGTCCCTGTCCAGGATGCCGTCGTTGTCCGTATCCTGATAACCCGCGTCCGCCAGGAACTTCGCCGCCCCCTCCGGGTCATAGCCAGTCACGGTAAGATCCATCCCATCCGTCTTCCCATAGGGAAGGCTCTCCGGGTACACGCCATAGGACGGCGTCGCGTAGCCATTGTAAACCACTTCGGCGAAAGCGTCGCGGTCAATGCATTTGCCGATGGCGTCCCTGACCGCCTGATCCTGGACTGCGGCGTGTTCCATATTATAGGCCAGCAGGTTCGCCCGGGTGGAGGTCTTGCTCTCCATTGTCACGGAATCGTTACCCGCGAACACCGGGACACCGGATGCCGGAAGCTGGGCGATCAGGTCGATCTCGCCGTTTTGCAGCGCCATATTCAGGGCTTCCTCATCGTCGATAATCTTGAGGTTTACGCCGTCCACCTTGGGCTCTCCGCCCCAGTAATTTTCGTTTTTCACCATCTCCACTTCCGTCATGGCCGTAAACGCCGTGGCAATAAAGGGGCCTGTACAGGATACGCCCAGCTCCGGATCCACCTCGCCGTCCGCGTCGTACACGCCCATCAACGGGTCGCACAGGTCGTTCAGGATCGTGGGGTTAGGGGCTTCAGTGACGATGGTCAGGGTCTGTCCCTCCGCCTCCATGGATTTTATCGGGAGGGTGGACGCCCCCCTTTCATTCTGCTCATAGGTGCGCTCAAAACATTTTTTCACCGCTTCGGCCGTGACGGGATTGCCGTCGGAAAACGTCACACCCTCCCGGATCTGGAATTTCCAGGTGAGATCGTCCACATTTTCATAGCTTTCTGCCAGCCAGGGCTGGGGCACATAATTTTCGTCCAGACGGAACAGGTTCTCGCTGATGCCATAGATCGACATGATCCACCCGTCCCAGTTATACGCCACGTCCAGGCTCTCCGCCCCGAAAAATCCGGTGGTGGCCCCGGCGGTAAAGATCTTCTTGCCGTCGGTCTCTCCCCCCGCCGTTTCCCCGGCCACGCTGCCTGCGCCGCTCTCTGCTGCGCTGCTTCCGCCGCTTCCCGCAGCGCTGCTGCCCGCTCCGTTTCCGCAGCCCGATATTGCCGCCAGCAGCATTGCAGCGCCCAATAGCGCCGCCGTTTTTTTCTTCATCATTTTTCATTCCTCCTCAGTTGTTATCTATGGAAACGATTCGCATCGGCCGCCGCCACGCCCCGTTTTACCCTTATATTTGTAACAGTTCAGCCTTCCGGCTTCACTGTTACGAAATCTGCCCATTCCAAGCCGCTTTCAGCGAGGGGCAAATTCCCTCTTGGCCTGCTTTACACGTTCTTACGGACTTTGCAACCCGTGCAAAGTCCTGGGCTGAACTGTTACTTATATTTCCCCTCCGGCGTCCAGCGCGTCCCGCAGGCTGTCCCCCAGAAGGTTAAAAACCGTTACTACAATAAACAGGGCCGCCCCGTTAAACAGGATGATCCAGGGCGCCGTCTGCAGGTAATCCTTCGCCTCGCTCATGACCGCCCCCCATTCCGCCGTGGGCCGGATCGCCCCCAGGCCCAGGAAAGAAAGCCCGGCCATACTGAGAACCACGCTGCCCACATCCAGGGCCGCCGTCACAAACAGCGCCGGGGCCGCGTTGGGCAGCACATATTTCACCAGGATCGGCAGCTTTCCCGCCCCGCATACCCGGGCGGCCCGTATATACGGCATATCCCGCAGGGAGACAGTGAGGCTCCTGGCCAGGCGGCAGTAAGTCGTCCAGTATACGGCGCACAGGGATAAAACACTGTTGGCCAGGCCGTTGCCCAGGATCCCCGCCACGGCCACGGCCAGGATGAAGGAGGGGAACGCCTGGAACACCAGCGTGATTTTCATCACCACCCGATCCACAGCGCCGCCGAGAAACCCCGCCGTCACCCCCATGCCCGTGCCAAATACAAACACGATGGTCACCACAGCCAGGGCCGAGAAAACGGAAGTCCCGCAGCCCGCGACGATCCTGCAGAACACGCAGCGTCCCAGGTTGTCCGTCCCCAGGATATGCCCCGCCCCGGGGGGTGAGAACGCCTGCCGCATATCCGGCTTAAAAGGCTGGTGGGGAACCAGGTAAGGGCCGGCCAGGGCCACCGCAAAAAGCCCCGCCAGCAAAACCAGCGAGACAGCCAGCCAGCGTTTTGTATGCCGTGTTTGTATGCGCATTATGCTCCCCCCCTTCTCACCCGCGGATCCAGGAAACGGTAAGAGGCGTCCACCAGGAAGTTAACCGCCAGGAAAATCAGCGCCATCCACACCACATATCCCTGTATCATCGGATAATCCCTGGCCGTTATAGATTCCACGGCCAGCCGCCCCACGCCCGGCCAGGAAAAAATGCTTTCCACAATCGTCGTCCCGCCCAGCATGTTCCCGACGGAAATGCCGAACAGCGTCACCAGCGGGAGCAGGCTGTTTTTCAGCACATGGCGAAACAGGATCGTCCGCTCCGGTATTCCTCTGCTCCTCAAACCGTCGATATACCCTTTTTCTATCTCCCGCAGCACGATCGCCCGGATCTGGCGGATATACCAGGCCGAAAGCGGGGCGGCCAGTGCCATGGCCGGCATAAGGATTCCTTTCCATCCCTTACCGGCGATGACCGGCAGCCATCCTAGCCGCAAAGCGAACACGTACATCAGCAGCAGGGAAATAAAAAAAGAGGGCAGCGAGGAAAACAGGTAGGTAATTCCCCGCCAGACATTATCAAAAACCCCGTTCTGCCACCTGGCGCACAAAATCCCCACCGGCGTGGCAAACAAAACGACAAACAGCATGGACAGGGCCGTCAGAGACACCGTATAGGGCAGCGCACTGGCCAGCTCAGAGGCCACCGATTTCCTGGATTTATAAGAATTGCCCAGATTGCCCTGGATCAGGTTTTTCACCCACAGGCCATAGCGGACAAGCATCGGCTCGTTCAGGCCCAGCTCCTCCCGTTTCTTCTCAACCGCTTCCTCCGAGACCATCATGCCGCCTTTCCGCAGCATCTGCTCAGCCGGGTCTCCGGGAGACAAGTATGTCAGGAGAAAAGATAAAAATGTAATGCCCGCCACCAAAAGCAACGCCTGTCCCAGGCTGGCAAGCAGGCTTTTCAAGAGCACTGGCAGACTCGCCGGTTTCGTATTTTCCATAGGGTATTTCGTCCTCCCTTGCTTTAGTACCGTGCCACTGACTGCTCCTGCACATTTGCAGGTGTGTATCAAACGCACTCCACTATGTTAAAATAATAACGCGCCCCAAACGCTTCCACAAGCCGGGCGGGGGGATATTTTTGAAAAAAGCGGGCATTGTACCTGCAGCCCTCATGCAGTCCAATACCCGCTTTTCTCAAATGATACCTTCCGGCCGCATCAATTCCTCACTCCCACTGCGGCAATTCCATTTTCCTTTATGCACTTACGCTTCGGCGTAGGGCACCGGGTGTTACTCCCTGGCAGGATCCACATGGACCATGCAGTGTTTGACATCCGGATATTCCTGCTCAATGCGATGGTGGACGACGGCGGCCACCTCGTGGGCTGCGGACAGGGGCATATCCCCCGCCACCTCAATTGCCACATCCAGATAGATGCGGGAGCCAAAGAGACGGGACTTCATCCAACGGATCCCCTTCACCTGCTCCGTGGCGGTGATTGTATCCCGCATACGATCCGTAATATGCGGGTCGCAGGCATGATCCACCATCTTATCCACGGCATCCCTGAAAATATCATAGGCGGCTTTCAGAATAAACAGGCAGATCACCACGCTGGCCACAGAATCCATAACCGGATAACCCAGGCGGGCAAAAGCAATGCCGACCAGGGCGTCGGAACGGTGATGCCAGGCATCGGCTTTTAAGGCGGCGGAACGGATCTTCCGGGCGGCGTGGACGGTATAGTGATACATCCACTCCCACATACCCATCACCGGACGGCAGTTCTTCAAATTTTAAGTAATGATCTCAAACTTCCCACACCGTTTGATGCGTTGAACCTTGCTACGAAAATAAAACTCGTAGCCAAGAACTGAACCTTGACAACAAA
>CAJUQO010000046.1 GCA_910588295.1 uncultured Lachnospiraceae bacterium
TACACTGGAAAGGCCTGTGCGACATTTTTATATTTCAAAAACTTGTAAAGTGGTGCATAATTTAACGAAAGGTACGCAAAAGCGCACCTTCCGTCAATTTTTACAAATACAAAGTAGCATAACTTTTTTGGTTTGTAAACCACCCTGGCTTTTAGTAATTGAAATCTCCCACATTGGAAGCGTCAAACACCAGGGCGTCGCCAAGCACCACGGCCGCGTCCGCAATCTCCTTTTCGCCGAGACGGCCCGCATTCACTACGGCCGAGTCCGGTGTGATCTCGCCGGCTACCAGTTGAGCCGCCGTCTGGACAGACAGGTATCCGAGATCCATACAATTCCAGAGCACGCCGGTATTCAGGGGATTGGCTTCGTTCTCAATGTAGGATACCAGGGCATTGGGTGTGGCCAGGCCTGTCAGAGAAATCGCCGCCGCATCCGGCTTGCTGGCCGCAGACTCATACTGGGCGCCCAGGGCCGGCGTGGACATGGAAGACAGAGCGATCGCCGCCTGGATCTGATCCTCTCCTCCTCCCATCCGGGAAATCAGCGTAGCACAGGCCTCATTCACCTTCGTCTCATCCGTGCCGGGATAGAGAACGTCTGTTTCCTTATTCTGAATCGCCATAAAACTATAATCATCGGTGGTCAGCAGCTCATCGATAGCCGCGGCCCAGGCTGTCTGGTTGGCGTCCGTACCGGAACTGGATACCAGCGCAATATGGGCCTTTTTATCGGCGCCATAGCCTTTGGCTTCCAAATCCTGTTTGGCCGCGTCAAGAAGGCCCTTGGCGGCCGCTTCCGCCGTGATCTGGTTGACAAACATATCACGGCCGCTGTCTGCGTCTGCGTCAAAGGTCACCACTTTGATGCCGGCCGAACGCGCTTCCTCCAGCGTGGGCACAATAGCCGCGGCATCGTTCGGGGACACCAGGATCGCATCTACCCCCTGGGCAATCCAGCCCTGCAGAATATCCACCTGTTTCTGGTTCGTGGCCTGATCCTGGGAGGGGCCGTCATACAGCAATTCAATTCCCAGCTCATCGGCCGCTTCCTGGGCGCCCGTCTTCACCGCGTCAAAATAATTCTCACCTTTGAACTTGGGCAGCATGGCGATTTTGTAACCGCTGTAATCCACGGAGCCACCGGCCGTCGAAGCCTCGCCTGCACCGGAACTTCCGCCCGCTGCCGGAGCCTCATTTCCATTGGAACTCTCCTGGGGCGTCGAAGCCGCTCCCTCGCTGACCGCACCGGCTTCCGGTTCAGACGCTTTACTGCTTTCTGAACCGGAACCGCCTCCGCAAGCGGCCAATGAAAGTACCACTGTGCCTGCCATGGCTACAGCCATAGCCTTTCGGAATAATTTGTTCTTCATTTTTTTCCTCCTTCTCTACTGCAATTTTATTAATACAATTTACATTGCATCCGCTGCTATACGGAAGCTCCGGGAGCCTCCTCCACTTTCAAGATTTTTTTCCGGCGGTTTCTCGCGCCCACCACGGCATACGCCACAAGTGCGACAATCAAAACGACACCCTGTACGATCGTCTGGACGTCAATCGGTATATTCAGTACGGTCAGCCCGCTGTTCAGTGTCGCAATAATCAGCGTTGCCAGCAGGGTGCCCCTCATATCTCCCACGCCGCCGTTGATACTGGTTCCCCCCAGCACGACGATGGTGATTACATTCAGATTAAAATTTGTTCCCGCATCATATTTCACACTGGTAAACCGCCCCAAAAAAATCAATCCGGCCAGGGCGCAGATCACCCCGGTGAGGGTATAAATCTGCATAATCAGCCTGTTGATATTTATTCCCGCATAAGCCGCGGCATCCGGATTCAAGCCCGCGGCGTAGATCTTTCTCCCCCACACCGTACTGTGCAGCAAATACACAAACAGTACGGCCATCAACAGAAACAGCCAGACCTGCAGCGGTATGCCAAACAGCTTCTGTGTTCCCAAAAAAGCAGAAATATGATAACTGTAGACGCTGCTTCCCTCGGTAATACCCCTGGCCAATCCCAGGTACAGGTACATGGTTGCCAGTGTCGTCACCATGGGGCTGATCTTAATCCGGGAAATCACCAGGCCGTTGACCATGCCGCAGGCCGCGCCGATAACCAGGGTAAGGATAACCGCGGGAATCTCTCCCACCGCTCCCGCGGCCAGGGCACCCAGCATACAGGAGAGCACCATGATATTCCCGACAGACAGATCAATGCCCGCGGTTATAATGACCAATGTCATCGGCAGGGCCACCATGCCTTTTTCTATGATATTTTTTATCATGACATTGACCAGGTAATTCATTTTCAGGAACCCGGGCGCCCGAAACCCGATAAACGCAAAGATTACCAGCCAGATCAGAAACAAAGCTTTATTATATGTCAGTTTGATTTTTTTCATCTTACGCCCCGCCTCCCGCCGCTTTTGTAATCACTCTCTTCACCTTAATGTTTCTGGCCTCGCCGGTAATTACGGAAGCCAGAATGATCGCGCCCTTTACCGCGTCGGACCAGTTGCTGCTGATGCCAAGATAGGTAATGGCCGGAGCCACCATGGCCAGAATCAATGCGCCAATGACCGTCCCCTGTATCCTGCCGGAACCGCCCGCCGAACTGGTTCCTCCCAGCACAACGGCAGCTATAAAGGTCATCTCCATGCCGGAACCCATGGTCGTCGTGCACCGTTGGCTGGCCGTGGCCACAATGACGGCCGTTATGCCGAATAAAACGCCGGCTATCGCATAGCAAAGTACGATCGTCTGATCCACCTTGATGCCGCACAGACGAGCTCCTTCCCGGTTGTTGCCTATGGCATACAGTTTTTTTACGAACCGCGAATATTTGGCAAACAACAGGGCCGCCGCCGTCACCGCCAGACAGATCACCAAACTGCCCGGAATGATCCCGAACAATTTCGCCTCAAAAGCAAGCCAGGTAAAAGAAGCCGGCAGATCATAAATAGAGCCCTCGCAGGTCAACGGAAGGATTCCTTGGAACACCTGGGTCGTGGCCAGCGTAGCGACGATGGCCGGTATCTTCATCCGGGTGATAAACAGGCCGTTCAACGTACTTAACACGGCTCCCATCGCCATAGCCGCCAGAAACAGGCCGGCAAAAGGAATTCCCGTCTTACCGATGGCTGCCAGGGCCAGCGCCACCATGGAAATCAGGGCCCCTGTGGAGACATCAATATTTCCGGTCAATATGATCAGGTTCATGCCGATGGCCGAGATCAGAATGTAACTGAAAGAATTGAGAATACTTGTCAGGTTATTGACCGAGTAAAACCCTTTGGCAAAAATACCCAACAACCCACATGCCGCTGCAAGAAACAGCAATAAATAAAATTCTGTAGATAGCTCTTTTTTCTTCACTGTCTCAGGCCCCCCCTCTTTTCTTTCACACCCTCAAGGGCGATATTCAGAATATTCTCCTGGGTCGCCTCATCCCGGTCAAGGCAGGACGCAATACGGCCATCCTTCATCACATAGATACGATCACACATACCCAAAAGCTCCGGTAGTTCAGAAGAAACCATGATCACCGTCAGACCCTGTCTGGTCAGCCCACTTATAATTTTATGTATTTCCGCCTTGGCATTTACATCGACGCCCCGCGTCGGCTCGTCCAGGATCACAATGGAGGGCTTAAGCGCAAGCGCTTTGGAAACGGATACTTTCTGTTGGTTTCCGCCGGACAGATTGGCTACCAGGAACCTGCCGTCCGGCGCCTTAATATTGACTTCCTCTATGTATTTCTTTCCCAGCTCCTCCTCTCTTTTTACATCCAGCCTTTTCAGCCCTCCGGCCAATTTGTCGATCTGGGGAAGGGAAATATTCTGTTCAACGCTCAGATCCACGATCAAACCGTACTTACCCCGATCCTCCGACACGTAAACAATGCCTTTTTCCATGGCTTCCATATAGTTTCTGCACACCATTTCTTCCCCGTTAAAATATACTTTGCCCGCCGCCTTTCCCGTAAGGCCGCACAGAGACTGCATCAGTTCCGTCCGCCCTGCGCCGGCAAGCCCTGCAAATCCCAGAATCTCTCCTCTGCGCAGGGTAAAAGAGATATCCTCCAAAAAGCCCTCGTCATAATAGTGCTCTACACGGAGAAGCTCCCCGCCAATCTCCGTATCCGTTTTAGGATAATACTCGCCCATTTCGCGGCCAACCATATCCGCTACCAGGGTGTCCTTATTTGTCTCCGCCACCTGTACGGTAGAGATGTAACACCCGTCCCGGATGACAGTGGCCCTGTCACAGATTTCAAAAATCTCTTCCAGGCGGTGGCTGATATATACGATGCCCATGCCTTCACTTTTTAATTTATTAATAATCACAAAAAGTGCATCCACCTCCCGCTGCGTCAGGGAAGCCGTCGGCTCGTCAAAAATAAGGATATCCGCATGGAAGGTCAGCGCCTTGGCAATCTCGCACATTTGCTTCTGCGCCATGCCCAGGGTACAGACCAGGGCGTGCAGATCCATATCCGTATTCAGCCGTCTAAAAATTTCTTCTGCCTGTTTTTCCATGGCCGCGTAATCAATCACACGCACCGGCCCGGCTTTTTTCATGATTTCATGCCCGAGAAACAGATTATCCAGAACCGTCATCTTCTCAAAAAGGCTGGTTTCCTGAAAAATGATGGACACGCCGCTCCCATAAGCCTCCAGCGGATTATGAAATACTTTTCTCTGCCCTTTTACAAGAATCTCCCCGCTGTCCGGCTGATAGACGCCGCAGACTACTTTCATCAGCGTTGATTTGCCTGCGCCGTTTTCCCCGCAGATTGCGTGTACCTCTCCTCGGCGCAGGTTAAAATCAATGCCCCCCAGGGCTCTGACTCCGGGAAATGTTTTGACTATATTTTTTAATTCTAAAATATTCTCACCCATTTTGCTCCTCTTTTAACCAATATCCGCTCCGGCCTGCCGCATGACTTCGCTCAGGCGTTTGATATAATATCTATAATTCTCCAGAGAGGCAGAGGGAGGAACCTGATGGTCTGCTCCGGGAATATAACCCCCGCCCCGGATGACCGGCAGGATACGGGCAAATTCCGCGTCGATCGCCTCTTTCCCCTCGGCGATCATCAGCTTATTGTAACCGCCGATGAATTTGAGTTTTGGGAACTGCCTGCGGATCTTTACAATATCCATACCCGCATTTACATCCATGGGTAAAAAGCCGTCCACGCCCGCCGCGATAAAATTGGGGATCAGCTTTTCAAACTCGCCGTCTGTATCCACGATCACATTCCCCACACCGCGTTCCTTCATCATCGGAATCAGCTCACGGTAATAAGCGCCCACAAATTCGTCAAAACACTCCGGGGAGATCAGCGGGCCGTTCACACCGCTTAAATCCTCATTAAAATACACCACATCCGGTTCAATGATTTCGATGGCCTTCATCGCTTTCTCTCTGTAGACTTTGCATATAAAATCATTAATATCATGGAGCAGCTCCGGCTGGTCATAAAACGCATACAGCACCGGTTCAAAGTTCATCAGCTCACGGGGCGTCCAAAAAAACCCCTCCAGATGCAGGCGGACAGAATAATCACCGCGGTCATGGCCCGCTTTCAACGGCATATAGGCCCGCTCAATCGCCTCGTCCGTATAGCTTTCCAGTTCCTTGAGCGCATGGGCTTTCAGACGTTCCCATTCCTCCGGCTTTTCCGGATTGATGACCGGTTTATATTCCGTCTCCACCAGCCCGTTTTTCTTTCGTTCCAGATACCTGCCAAATACATCCTGCCTGACCACATGTTCCGGCGTGGCCTCTATAATTTTTTCCTCAAAGCGTCTGAAAGGTAATACAAAATGAATACGCCGAACCGGGTCAAAGCCCAGATAAGTCTCATAGGCCATGACGCCTTCTCCCCACGCCACCGGAAAATACTTTTCCTTCTGGCCCTCCGTATTCCCGTCCAGGTCATTCGTGATATCCCGTGCGCCGTCGGCAATAGTCGCCGGCATACCCTCGCTTTTATACCGCCGGGCAGTCAAGACCCACGGGTAAAAAGTCTCTTCCACGGAGCCCCTGCCCTCCGGCCGCCCGAAATCCAGTGTTTTCCGTTCCCGTTCTCTATTCGTCATATTTTGATCTCCTTATTTTTTATACTTTAAGTATAAAGCCCGGAGATAGTTTTTCATCGAATATCCAAACGCAAATATGGAATATCCAATTTTCCATACGGGGAATCCAAAGAACATGATCCTGTGCTATGAACTTATGAAAAGGGAAATAAAAAAATGTGAAAAGACAGGAGCGTATTGAAAAGAAGCGGAAGACGACTTTTCCCTTGTACCCGGCGCCAGCCCTGCCGCCGGACACAAGGGAAAAAATGACTTCAGATACAAAAAAAATGCCGAAAACAAAAAACGAAGAACTGTCAGGAAACATTTAGGGGCAGATCCATACTTCCGGATCGAAAACCTTCCAGATCCAGGGCCACATATCGGTATCCCAGCTCCTTCATCCGGGCCGTGACATCTTCCCGAAAAGCCAGTATACGGAGAAAATCCTCCGCATCCACTTCCAGCCGCGCGATGTCTCCGTGCACACGCAGCCGCACATTGTAAAAGCCTCTCTCCCGCAGATAGGCCTCACCCTCCGCTGCCCTGTCCATGGCCTCATAGGACAGCCGCGCCCCGTAGGGAAACCGGGTAGCCATACAGGGAGACGCGGGCTTTTTCGCTGCGGCCAGCCCGTACTCCCCGGCCAGGCGGCGTACTTGGGCCTTTGTAAATCCCGCTTCAGCCAGGGGACTTATGATTCCCAGCTCCCGCAGGGCCCGGATGCCGGGACGGTACACATGCATATCATCTTCATTTGTCCCCTCCAGAATCCGCGGAATCCCCTCCGCCACGGAAAACTTCCGGATTTTTGTGAACAAAAGCTTTTTGCAGCGATAGCACCGGTCGGCCGGATTATCAAAAATGCCTGCCTCCGCCAGCTCGTCCACCGCGATTACTCTGTGCTCCGCCCCGAGGGCCGCCGCGGTTCGGGCCGCCTCCCGGATCTCCCCGGCCGGATGCAGACGGGTCTGCACCGTCACGGCTGCCACTCGTTTTCCGGTCTTCTTTGCCGCGCCGCAGACCAGGCGCAAAAGCAGCGTACTGTCCGCGCCTCCCGAAAAGGCCACCGCCGTATCCTCCGCGGCATACGCGCTTATCCGATCCAGCAACGCCTTTTTTCTTTTATCATAATTATAATCGTTCTCTGTCTGTAGTTTCCGACTCATTCTTTTCCCTCCCGGTTCAGCCGCATCAGGCTCTTCCCGCCCGACCACCGCGCCGTAAACGTCCGCCCGCCATATGATAGTGGGACATGTCAGCATCCGGACAGAGCAGGCCTCCCGCTTAATCCACCGATTTCATGCTCTCCACCATACTGATCTTTTTCAGTTTTCCCGACATGACCAGGCAGACCAGTCCCGTAAATACCATGGTGATCACAAAAGCATATACGAAACTCATGGGATAGATCCTCCGCCCGAACATGATATTGGACACCTCCGCTGTCACCACAATAAACCGGTTCAGGTATATGCCGCCCACCAGCCCGACGACGGCACCCATAATGCTCAAGACCACCGTCTCCCGGTAAATATAGGCGTTCACCTCTCCCGGATAAAAACCAAGCACCTTGATCGTGGCAATCTCCTTCTCCCGCTCGCCAATATTGATATTCGTCAGATTGTACAGCACCACAAAGGCCAGCAGCCCGGCGCAGATGATCAGCACCACCACGATATAATCCACCTTGCCCAGCATATTCTCAAAGGTGGCGATGACGGTCGAATTATATTGGGCCGAGGACACGTCCGCCATAGCCAGCAGCTCCGTGACCACCCGCTCCTCCTCCTCCGGCTCCACCGGATAGATGACATGGCGGGTACCGTACTCCACCGTTTTCCCGAAAGCCTCCTCATAGGCCGCTGCGCCCACATAGACAAAGGAGCGGATATAGTTCTCCGTGATCCCTGTCACCGTCAGCTCGGCCCGGGCGTCGTCACTGTCCTCCAGCGTAAAGGTATCGCCCACGGACACGCCCAGCGTATCCGCCAGCTTCTCCGTCAGCAGCACCGAGGATGCGTCAAACGGGATTTCCCGACCGCTCCTTCTATCGCGGAATACCATAAAATTCCGGTACTCTTTGGCGGATTCGGGAACCACCAGCACGGTGTCCTCCTTCCGCCGCCCTTGCAGGATGCTGACCTGTTCACTGTGGACGGCCGCATAGCCCCGGGCATGGCCGTCCAGATACACATGCAGACCCTGTATACTTTCCTGTGACGCCTTATCCTCCAGATCAACGGTCAGATGATACTGCTGCAATTCCTCATACTGGATCCCCACGATATCGCCGATGGCGTCCCGGATACCGAAACCGGCCAGCAAAAGAGCCGTACAGCCGGCTATACCCACCAGCGTCATAAACAGCCGCTTCTTATAGCGGAACAGATTCCGCGCCGTCACCTTGTAGGTAAATTTCATGGAACGCCACAGCGGCGTCACATATTCCAACCAGATCCTCTTGCCCGCTTTCGGAGCGCGGGGCAGCATCAGACGGGCCGGTTTTTCCCGCATGATCCCTGCACAGGCCCAATACGTGGCCCCCAGTACCCCTAAAACAGACACCGCTGCGGATGGAATCGCATAAATACCCCGGAAAACAGTATGGAACCCTGGATAATAGTACATAATGCTGTAGGCGTTCCAGATCACCGTGGGGAACAGCCACTGTCCCACCAGTATGCCCGCGATACTGCCCAATAGCCCGGCGCTGCCGGCATACAGCAGATATTTTGCCAGGATCGTGCCCTTCCCATAGCCCAGGGCTTTCAGCGTGCCGATCTCACCGCGCTCTTCCTCCACCATACGCGTCATGGTGGTCAGGGCCACCAGGGCCGCCACCAGGAAGAAAAATACGGGAAAGACCCGGGCAATAGCCGACACCTTCTCCGAATTATTATCAAAACTGACATAGGAAGGATTGGTATTTCTGTCCAGCACATACCATTCCCCCGGTTCCAGTTCCTCCACCTTCTGTCTGGCGTCGGCGATCTCCGTCTCGGCGTCGGCAAATTCCTGCTCGGCCTCCGCTTCGGCATCCTCATACTCTTTAAGGCCGTCCTCATATTCTTCCCGGGCGTCCTTTAGCTTCCGCTCATTTTCCTCAAGCTCCGCCAGGCCGTCCTCATATTCCTTTTTATGTTTGTCAAAGGCTGCTTTTCCGCTCCGGTACTGCCGCAGGCCCTTCTCATAGTCGGCTATCCCCTTTTTCATAGCCGGGTAGTTTTTATCCCACTGAGCGATCTGTCCGCGGGCCTCTTTAATCTTCGGTTCCGCCTCTTCTATTTTTTCACCGGCATCATCCAGTGTCTTTTTATTCTTCTTATATTCTTTCTCACCGGCGTCCAGTTGTTTCTCTGAGGCATCCAGCTCCGCCTTTGCACCGGCAAGGGCCTTCTCCTGGGCTTCGAGCTCCGCTTTCCCCGCCTCATACTGGCTCCTGGCGCCCGCCAGCGTCCGGCGGGCCTCCTCCAAAGCGGCCATTCCCTGCTCATAGGCAGCTTTTCCCGTCTGGTAGCCTGCTAAAAGCTGCCGCATTTCCTCCGTCACCGGCTGCCCTGCCTCGATGGCCGCGGCCACGGCCTGGGCGTCCTTTTCCATGGCGTCCAGGGAAGCTTTATGCCCTGCCAGCTCCTTCTCCCGGGCCGCCAGCTCCTGCCCGCCCTGGCTGATCTGTTTCTCAGCCGCTGTAAGCTCCTGGCGGGCTTTCTCGATCTGGGGATCCGCCTCGGCTTTGGCCGCCTCATATTCCGCCCGCCCTTCTGCCAGCTTCTTTCTGCCCACATCCAGCGTCTTTTTTGCCTTCGCAAGCTCCTTGACGCCCTTCTCCCAAGCTTTCTTCTGCCCGTCAAAGGTTTCCACCGCTTTTTTAGCCTCTTTGATCTTCCCCCCATTTTCCTTTATGGTCTTTCTGGCCTTGTCCACCTGGGATTTATTTTTGTCCAGCTCTTTTTTTGCGTCGGAAAGCTGTTTTTCGGCTTTATCAAGCTCCCGTTTCCCGTCCGCCAGCTCTTCCTTTCCGTCCGCCAGCTCCTTTTCCCCGTCACGGATTTTTTTCTCCGCGCCGGTGAGCTCCTGTTTCGCGTCAAAAAGCTCCTGCTCGGCGTCGGCGCGCTTCTCGCGATATTCATCCTCCGCCTCCCGGATCTCATCCATGGCCTCGTCATAGATCTCCTGGTCGCGGATCAGCGCCCGCTCCCGTCCCAGCGCCTTGAGCGTCTCCGCCTGCCCGTCCACAGCCTCCTGATACGCGCTGCCAAAGGTATCAAGCGGCACACAGTCCGTCAGGCTTATATGAAAATCCGTAAAAATATCCGTATCGATCTCCGAGCGGTCCACATAGAAAAAGAGGGCCACCGTGCCGCTGCCCACGGAGGTAGATTCCTGCTCCGCGGCCATATAGAGGGGACTGGAGGCCAGCCCCACCACCGTGAGCTCCCGCTCCCGGAAAAGTTCCTCGTCATCCTCCTCCGGTTCCAGACACACGGTATCTCCGATCTTCAGACCGGCGCCGGCGCCAAACGCGCTGTCGGAAATCGCCGCGCACTCTCCGGCCTTTTCGGGAAACCGTCCCTCCTTCAGCGCGGGGCGGTTGACGGCCTCCTCCCCTTCGGCAGAAAAATCCAGCACATGGAGGCGGGCCGTCGCCTGTTCGCCGTCCTCCGTCTGCACCAGCAGATCTTTCTGATAGGAGGGGGTCACACGCTCCACGTCCGCCATCTGTTCCACCGTCGTCCGGTCGTCCTCCGTGAGTCCCTTCGCGGACTTTACATTCAGATCAAACAGATGTCCTTCATCATAATATGTATCTACCGACTGCCTCATATCCGGCGCCGTACACAAAAGCCCCACCAAAAAACCCACGCCGAGGCCCGTGATGGCAAATATGGCAATGAAACGGCCAAAGCTCTCCCGGATGGTGCGCAGCACCATAAGCCAATAATTTTTCTTCATATATCTACCACTCAATCTCCTCCGCCGGAACGGGGGCGGGATTCGTCCTCATCTCCTGTACGCTGCCGTTCTTGATCCGTATCACCCGGTCGGCCATGGGACAGATCGCCTGGTTATGGGTAATCACAAAGACGGTCTTGCCCATGGTCTTGCAGGTGTTATAGAGCAGCTGTAAAATCTGCTTGCCCGTGTTGTAGTCCAGGGCCCCCGTGGGCTCATCGCAGAGCAGCAGCTTGGGATTTTTGGCGATGGCCCTGGCTATGGACACCCGCTGCTGCTCGCCGCCGGAAAGCTGGGCCGGAAAATTGGCCATCCTCTCCGCCAGCCCCACCTGGGCCATCACCTCTCCCGCCGGCAGGGGCTTTTTACAGATCTCCGACGCCAGCTCCACATTCTCCAAAGCCGTCAGGTTCTGCACCAGATTATAAAACTGGAACACAAACCCTACATCCAGCCGGCGGTAGCGGGTCAGCTCCTTCTCGCCGTAACCGCTGATGTCCCTGCCGTCCAGCAGGATATGGCCCTCATCACAGCTATCCATACCGCCGAGGATATTGAGCATCGTAGTCTTCCCCGCACCGCTTGGCCCCACGATCACCACAAACTCCCCCCGTCCCGCCTCAAAATTCACATGATCGGCGGCGGCGATTTTATGGTCGCCGTTTTTATAATATTTGCACACGTCATGAAATTCTATAAAAGCCATAGATTCCTCCCTGTCTGCGCTGTATACTGTTTCCTGTGCCAGTTACTATCCTATATGGCATATTCTTTTTTATTGTAAACAAATATACGCAAAATGTAAAGAGCAGGGTCCGCCAATTTTATGAAAGAAAAAAGGCAGGATATTCCTGCCTCCCGGTAACATGCTAAAGCACCAACAGCCCCGCGCACACCCCGGCGGCCGCCCATACAACCACATACAAACCAACACTCAACCTCCCGATGTGCGCATAAACCCCTTTCGCCATCCCGACCGCCTCCAGCGCCTCATTCTCCCGCTGCCATCCGGCCCGGCCATAGCTGACCCGCAGATGCAGCAGGGATACCGCCGCCAAAAAACAAACGAGGGACAGTACGGCCGTATAACCATTCTCCATCCCCCGCTGCCGCCAGGAAATCATCGATTCCTCATCTGTATTCTCCGCCATAGCCCCCAGACCCGCCAGCGCCTCGCTGACGGCCTCCTGGGTTCCCGCGTCGGTGATACGCACCAGCAGACGGCTGGGCGTGGGCGTCTCGCCGCGGCTTCGCAGAAGCTGTTTGGCCCGCTCGGCATCCATGTAGGCTTCCGGCGTCTCGCCCTCCAGGCAGATCCCGCAGATGCGGGCCGGAAACTGCGCGCCTTTATCGGCCTCTCCCTCTTCTTCGTCACCCGAACCGCCGTTTCGCAGCCAGACTGCCGACTGCCGCCAGTCCGGCAGGGCGTCCGCCGCCACCGTCTGGCCCGTCGTATCACGAAAAGCCATCCACGCTGCCCGGTTGATTACCAGATAAGAAGCCGTGTCCTCCCCGGAAAAGAGTTCTCCGTCCAGCATATTTTTCTGCAAGTATTCCCCTCTCACTCCGTATACCGTGATCTCCTGGGTACAGGCGCCCACGGCCAGTTCCAGGGGGATCTCATAGACAGGCGTCACATCGATCACACCCTCAACGGCACAAATCGCAGCCAGATCTTCCTCCGAAAATTCTTCCACGGATACCTGCAGTTCCCAGGGCTGGCTCTTCTCTTTCTCCAGGGCCATCGTACGCCCTCCCGCCAGGGTGACGCCCAGGGCGCTTCCCAGCAGAAACAGCCCGGCCGACAGCCCCAATCTGCCTCTGCCCTTCCAGGCCATCGCCAACGCGTCATACCACCTCATGATATCTCCTTCTCGCAAACAGCGCCGCCGCGATCAAAAGCAGCAATCCCCCCGCCGCGGCCACAGAGATCCACCACTGTCCCGCCGTCTTTTCTTCCTTCTGCTGCGCGGGCACGGACTGGATCACCGGTTTCTCAATCTCCGTTTCAAAATCAAACTTCTGGGTGTACTCCTTTCCCGCGGCATCCTCATAGCGCAGAGTAACGGTTCCTGCGGTATTCCCGTAAAGCTCTTCCCCGGATAGGGTATCCACAAATACATTCATGTCGGCGGTCTGAGCCGTACCGGCTTCCATGTTGCCCACAAAGGCCACGGTTCCGGGAACAAGCCCGTCGCCTTCCAGGTCACAGCGCACATTGTAGACCGTACTCCTGCCCAGATTCATAAACTGAAAACTTAAGGGCAGCGTATCACCGGCATGTACCTTTGCCTGAACCGCGGGCATGGTCATCTCCACCATCAGGGGCTGTCGGACAGTGATGGAAAATACCCCCTCCGAGGTCAGTGTTTCCGCCTTCTCATTATCATAGCTCATAGCCAGCCGGATATCATATTTTCCCTCCGGCGTATCCGCCCCGGCCTGATAGCGCAGGGTCAATCCGGCGGTCTCTCCCTTGCCGATCCTCTCCATATAAGTCGTGTTGGTCTCATTCAAAAGGGTCAGCCCCGGCGTTTCACAGCTGGCCGTGACCACCATATTCTGGACGGCTTTTTTGCCGCTGGTATTTTTCAGCGTCACCTGGACAGTAAATTCGCTGCCCGCCTGGGCTTCCCCGTCCACGCCGCCCTCCACCTGGACTTTCTCCACCAGCATGATGGGCTGTGACGTGGGCTTTTCCTCGGCGGGCTCCCCGCCGCCCCCGCCGGAGCCGCCGAAATCGTCAACAGGCTCATCCGATGCCTGGGATGCCGGGCTTCCCTTGATGGTGACGTATGTGGTGAAACTCTGCTCTACGGGATTTCCTTCCATATCTTTCGCCCTGATCTGAATTCCCACCGGATATACGCCGTCCGTGCGTCCAGAGGCCAGCTTCAGGTCAAAACGGACATAATAGACTTTTACAGCGCTCTTGCCGTCGTCCACTTCCTCCTCCGTCAGCCGGACGTCCTTCTCATAATTCTTATATACAAAGGGACAGCCGGAAGGATCGCCCAGCTCCAAAGCGGCGGTGAGACGCCTGCCTTTTAAATCTCCGTCGGCCAGAAGGGGCAGCACCAGTATGGCTTTACCGTCCTCCACCACCGGCGTATAACCCTTACGGTAAGTCTTTTCCATGCCGTCATAGAGATGCCGGTTATCGATCTTCAATGTGACAGCCGAGAGATTTCCCATATCGCCGTCACCGTCGCCGTCGCTGCCGTCCGAATCCGACGGGGCGGCGCTTCCGGGCCGGGCTGTGTCCTTCTGATCAGAATCGCTTCTGTCGTCTGCCGTACCCGCATTGTCCGGGGACTTCCCATCGGCCGGCTCCGCGGCAGCCCTGCCGGCAGATGCCCCGGCTGTATCTTTTCCGGCGGGTGTTTTGGCGGAATCAGCACTTTTGCCGTCATTTGCGCCCGCCTTTCCGGAAGGATCCGTTTTCACGCCCTCCGCATCGGCATCGTCGGCTGTCCCCCCCTGACCGGACGGCGCCGCCGCCATAACGACCGTTCTGGCCGGAATGCTTTCCTCCGCCATCGGCGCCGCCATGCCGATTACCATTGCCAAAATAAAGATTCCTGTCCTCTTTATCATCTCTGCCCACCTCTTTTTCTGTCGTCCTTTGCCGCCCTGTTTTCCCCGTCTGAAAGAATATTCTTATCGAAACTCCCCGCTGCCGTCTTTGCTTCCTCATATTCCTGCCGCACCAGCTCCCGCGCTTCCATGACAAGCTCCCGCTGTTTCTCCGTTACCATGGGCGGTCTGGCGTGACGCACGCCGGACAGGCCCAAACGTTCAAACACCTGATTGGCCGCACGTCTGCGTTCCCGCCGCCTGACGCCCTGTCCGGCCAGCAATATGGCCGCGTTGTCCAGCAGATCCAGCTCGGGGATGAGCGCGTCCGGCGACGCGGCTTTGGTTTCTTTCGTTTCCAAAAGCATCCTCTCTCCCTCATCCTCCCGGATCATGGTCATAATCCCCGCGTCCATCTCACAGACCGTGTCGCAGAGCTGGTCGATATCGGCCTGGTTGTGGCTGGCCAGAAGGATCGTCTTCCCCTCCGCTTTCAGCTCCAGCAGCAATCTGCGCATATTTCCCGCCACCGCCTTATCCAGCCCGTTGAATGGCTCGTCAAGGATCAGGATCTGCGGATCCTCCATGATCGCCTGGGCAATACCCAGCCTCTGACGCATACCCAGGGAATATTTGCCCACGGGCTTTTTCATATCCGGGTCAAGCCCCACCCGGCGGATACTCTCTTTGATTTCCGCCAGACGAATCTTTTTCTGCAGATCGGCCAGAAGCTGCAGATTCTTCACCCCGGTGCGGTTCGGCAGAAAACCGGGCGTTTCTATGATAATCCCCAGGTTATCGGGAAAATCCATATCCCGACCCACCCGGCGCCCCTCCACCAAAATGGCACCGCTGTCGGGATGCAGGAAACCTACTATGCACTTCATCAGCACGGTTTTGCCGCTGCCGTTATTCCCCACGATCCCGTGGATCTTTCCCCGGGTGAAGCTGCGGCTCACATCCTTGAGCACCTGCTCCTCCCCAAAGGATTTACTCACATGGTCCACCACAATGCAGTATTCCGTCCTCTCGTTCCCTGTGTCACTCATCTATCTCAAATCTCCCCAAAAAATATTTCTGTTACTTTATTGACAAAACCACAATATATTTTTCTGTAAAAACACTCTTTCGTTTATGGGGAAAGTATACGGGAGACGCTATGTTGGAGTCATCAAAGAAATGTAAAAGAAATGTAAAAAAAACAGCTTACCAGCGGCAAACGCACGCAACTGTTAATGATAGCCAAACACCTTTACGGGGAAAATGTATTGTTTACATTTCCGTACCCGTAAAGGAGAAATTATACTTTTGCATGATCCGCCACGCCGCGATTCCCAGAAGAATCAACAGCACCCCCAGCACCATCCCCGTCTGGGACAGCGTGGGCAAAAGGTCATGGCCGAAATTGTGCATGGCATAGGTGGCATGGTTCAGCGGCGACAGCCAGCCCACCGCCACATTGGCTTTATACTTTTCCGCCTCCGTCAGATTGAAAAGCTTCATAAATGTACCGGGATCCAACAGGATCCCGTATATGGTGAAGGAAAAAGCGCTGACCACCCCGGCGGCCTGCCCTTTATACAAGGAGAATACCAGCATCAGGAACACCAGCACCAGCGCGTACAGAAGCATCAACAGGAAGATGACAGCCGCGCACCGGTAGGGTGTGGTGGCTTCCATCACCTTCAGAGATGCGGGCAGTACCACATTGGAGCCCTGATAGCCCAGGATCACCGCCGTAGGACTCCATTTGTCCCCGGGAAAGGAATTCCGCATACACAATACTACCGTGGACAAAAACGTAAAAGCCATATACAGTCCTGTGGCCGCCGTCACATAGAGGGCCTGCCCCGCCACCCAGACCCTCCGGTTGATCCGCACCAGGTAAAAAGGCGTACCGGAGGTCAGAAAAGGCATATCTGCAAACAGTAGGATCAGCAGCACCGACGTCAGCAGGATTGATGAGCTGTTGCCGAAGGTCCACACAAAGGCTTCCGCCAGCTGGGTAGTCTTCTCATGAGCTTTCGCAAAGGCCACCACCCTGTCCGACAACAGGAAGCACAGAATAAAATTCAGCATAAAAGTGATCACGATACGCGGGTTTCTCTCCCACTGGCGGAAATTGTACCCGGCCACCGCCATAGTCTGACGAAAAAATCTCATAGATTCTTAAGCCTCCTTTCCGCCGTCCGGACAAAGAGCAGGGCAAAGAGAATGACCAGCTCCGCAAGCCAGACAGCCAGCCCCGTTTCTTTAAAGGGCCATTCCTCCGCCGGGCCCAGCCAGATAGCCGGATACAGGACATACAGTTTGGGCAGATACCGCTCGCAGAGGATCACCAGCATATAGTAGATGATAAAAGGGGCGGCACAGGCCATATAACGGTTCCCGCCCATCATCCCGGCCGCCATGCCTGCCAGCGCCCACAAAGCTCCGTTTAAAAAGAGAAGACCGCAGAGGATCACAAATTTTGTCAGATAATCCTCTGCCGTCGCTCCCTCCGCCAGGGCCGCCTCCCGGGGCGTGAGAACCAGCGTCGATAACCCGTAAAAGATCCACGCCCCGCACACAGGCGTCAGGCCGCCGGACAGGATACATGCGAGGATTTTTCCCACAGTGTAAGTTCCGTATCCCGTCCTGGGTAGGTATTCCTTGATAAAACCGCTCTTTACCTCGTCCACACAGGAGAAGGAACAGGGCAGCATACAGATCACCGGCAGGGCGATCCGGTACACGCTGCTCTGACATGCCTTTAAAGCAAGGGTACTGTGATAACCGTACTCCAGCAATTCCTTCGCTCGGGATACCTCCAGCAAATCGTTGAATACGGCTGCAGCAGCCAGAACCACCGCCGCCAATACAGAAACGAGAAACTTTCTCTCGCACAAACAGTTTTTAATATATGGCATATACTTTTCCATTAGTATCCTTCAACCTGGTCGATCACCGTGCCATCCACCGCGTTCACGGCCAGGATGATCCAGGGCGTAGTCTGCGTCATAGTCACATCCTCCTCTTCGGGATCATTGTAATGAGAATGGCTGGTTTCCGTGCCGTAAAACACCCAGGCAGGCACAAACAGCCCTTCACGCCGGCTGCCGTCATCCTTCACCCGCATCAGGCTCAGACACACCCGGTTTACATGGACTTCCTCGGTCTGAGTCGACTCCCCGTCTGAACCTTCCTCCGCCTTCCCCTCATAGATCAGAGGGGTCAACTCCTCAAATACTGCCCTGGCATCATCAAAGGACAGGATCGATACGTTGTCGGCCACGACCTCTTTCAATGTCACGGGGCAATCCCAGTCTACTCTCTGTATCCCCGCCTCAGAGACCAGCACCACGATCTGCTCGTAGGTCCAGTCAATCGATGTCGCATCCTCGGAAACATAACTGGAGGATGTCACCGCCACAGGCGTACCGTCCACGACGCGGGCGTATTGGAACTGATAGGCCGTATGCTCTTTTGCATACCGATGTACCGGTTCGGCCAGCCATTCAGCAATATTCTTATATTTCAGCAGGCTCGGATCAAGCCCCAGCATATCGTCCAGAACATATTCGCCGCTGTCCGGATCCCATGTCTCGGTATAACCTTTGACCAGAGTGATTTCTGCCAGCTCGGCATCAACGCCCGCCGCCTGCACCACACCGTCAGCCAGAGCTTTGGCCTCCTCACAGGAGTAAGGCATATCCTTCCCGATCCCCGCATCCGCCTCCTCAAAAGTCACAGACTCACCCTCGCCGACATCCAGTTCATAATCATATTTTCCCTGCCCTCTGTATTGAAGCATGGGACCCCCGAATGACCCCACCCCTTCATTATACACAGTCAGGGAATCCCCCGCATCACTCTGGCAGTCCAGATACATGCTCTCCTCAATCTCCCCGTCCTCTCCCCGGGAGGAAACACCTACCAGGGTGGAATCCACCGGTATTTTCTTTTCCGGATTCTCCTCCGGCATAGTATCGTAATCTTCCGTCAGAATATCCAGCTCTTCCTGGGTCCTCTGCCGCAATATCTCGACAGCCTCTTTGTTATCATCGTTCTCCGATCGGGCCAGATCCTCCAGTTCCTTTCTCAGCTCGATGATCTGCTCTTCACATTCGGCTTTTGACATACCGCCGCCCTCGGTTCGGTAGGTCTCCCGCCCCTGAAAGAGATAGTCATAAATCCCCGTCACCTGCTCCTGGGTAAACCCGGTAGAATTCAGGCGATACATCGGAATCTCATTTTTCTCCGGCAATCTCACTTTGGCATCCGCGTCTATATGTACTGTCCCGGCTTTATTATCATAGCTCCAGGTATATGTTTCCGGTGTCTGCGCCTTATTGTCGGCCAGGGGTTTCCGGTTCTCATCCACCTGTACGGCCTTGCTGGCCAGAGCCTCCGTATTCTTCTGGGCCACGATATCCTCCTCCGGGGATCTTGCACATCCGGCCAGCAGGAAAACCGCCGCACAAAGGCAGACTGTTCTTCGCATTTTCATTGCTCATGTTCTCCTTCCCCCGTATGGCCGTATATCCCGGCCATCCTAATACCCTTCAACCTGGTCGATCACCGTGCCGTCCACCGCGTTCACGGCCAGGATGATCCAGGGCGTATCCTCTTGATTGGTCCAGTCCCTCTCATTCTCCGGTCTCTCGGGAGCGTCGGAGTGAAACGTTATTGCCTTGGAGCCGTAGAAAATCCAGGTGGGCACGTAAAGCCCTTCTCGTTTGCTGCCGTCATTTTTCACCCGCATCAAGCCGAGGCGTATCTGAGTGACTTTGACGTCCATCTTCGCGCTCGTGTACTCATCCTCCCAGCCCTCCAGTTCCCCCTCGTGGGCCAGGGGCGCCAGTTCCTCAAAGACCGCTTTGGCATCCTCAAAGGACAGGATCGGCACATCGTTTGCCACTGTCTCATCCAGGGCAATGGGGGAATCCCAGTTTATATTCTGTATACCCGTCTCCGTGATATCCACGGTGATCTTTTCATAGGGCCAGATCAGCGCCGTATCATCCTCCGGTACTGTGGAGGATGTGGTGGCCGCCACCGGCGTGCCGTCCACGATGCGTGTATAAAAAAATCGGAAAGCCGTATAGTCGTCGCGGTTGTGAATAATCAAATCATCATTCTCCTCGCTGCCCGTCTCCGTATAGCCTGACAGAAGCTTTGTCTCTACCAGCTCCACCTCCAGGCCTGCCGCCGCGAAGACGCCGTCCGCCAGGGCTTTTGCCTCCTCGTAGGAATACGGCAGTTCTGGAGATTTTTTCTCATTCGCCTCCTGGGGCGTCACGGCAATCCCGCCGTCCGGCATATAATTGTATTTTCCCTCCTTCTGGTACGACAGGGAGGGCCAGCCCGGGGAGTCCACCGGCATATTACTCACAGCCAGGAAATCTTTATTATCGCTCTGGCAGTCCAGTCCGGGATAGGTCACCTCTACGGTCTCCTCGCCTCTGAGCATCGACCAGGTCTTATCCGTCAGTGTTGAATCCACGGGAACCTTTTTCAACTGGCTCTCCTCCGGCAGGCTGTCGTACTGGGCCGTCAGATCGTCGATCTGCTGCTGGGCCGTTTCTTTCTCCTGCTCGATATACCCGGGGTCGTTTTCCGTATCCTGCTCCAACTCCTCCAGCCGGCGCCTTAACTCCACGATCCGCTCTTCGCACTTTGCTTTTGTGAAATCGTTCCCCTCCATGGTATAGGTTTCCTGCCCCTCGAACAGATAGTCATATATGCCTGTCACCTCCTCCTGGGTAAAACCGGTGCAGCGCAGGCGGTACATCGGAATTGTCTCCGCCTCCGGCAGCGCGACGTCCGCGTCGGCCTCCATGTGCAGCGTGCCGTCCTTATTATCATAGCTCCAGGCGTAATGTTCCGGCGCTTCTTCCTTATTTTCAGCCAGGGGCTTCCGGTTTTCCTCCTCCTGTACCGCTTTGCTGACCAGAGCCTCCGTGTTTTTCTGCGTAACGATATCATTCTCCGGCGATTTTGCGCAGCCCGCCAGCAGAAGGGCTGCGGCGCACAGACAGGCAGCTCTATATTTCCTCATTACATATTCCTCCTCTTCTGTCAATATCCCTCAATCTGATCGATCACCGTGCCGTCCACGGCGTTCACCGCCAGGACAATCCAGGGTGTGGACTCCGTGGTAGGCTCGTTGCCGTCCAGGCCGGGATCTTTGTAATTGTAATTTGTGGTCTCCGTACCATAGAATATCCAGGCGGGCACATACAGCCCCTTACGTTCGCTGCCGTCATTTTTCACCCGCATCAGGCTTAAGCGCACCTGGTTGACATGGACGTCCATCGACACAGAAACATTTTCGTCGGTACGCTGCTCCACCTTCCCTTCATGGGCCAGGGGCGCCAGCTCCTCGAAGACGGCTTTCGCCTCTTCAAAAGGCAGGATCGGCACATCATTGGCCACCTCCTCATTCACGGCCACGGGAGAATCCCAGTTAATCTGCTGTATACCCACCTCCGAAACCAGAATGGTAATCTTTTCATATGGCCAGACCAGCGCCGTCTCGTCATCGGATACATAGCCCGACGAGGTGGTAGCCACAGGCGTGCCGTCCACCACCCGTGCGTACTGAAACTGGAAAGCGGTATAAGCGCCGGCGGCTTCCATGGGCACGTCGCCTTTACCGCCTGTATCCATGCCGGCCTGCGTATATCCCTCGACCAGCCCCGTCTGCACCAGCTCCGCATCAACACCCATGGCCTTCGGCACTTCATCAGCCAGGGCTTTTGCCTCCTCATACGTGTACGGCAAATCCGGCGACTTTTTCTCGTCCGCCTCCTGGGAGGGCACGGCGTCCATGATATCCGAATCGTAACGGTATTTCCCCTCCTTCTCATAGTAGAGGCCAGGCCAGCCCGGAGAATCTACCGGGGCATTGTCCACGACCAACAGATCGCCCGCGTCGCTCTCACAGGTCAGGCCCATGGAGACCTCATCCCGGGACCCGCCGTCCGCCCCGGCCACTGAGCTGACCGTCTCCACAAGCGTGGAATCCACCGGTACTTTTTTCTCCTGGCTCTCCTCCGGCAGCGTCTCATACTCGGCCAGCAGGTCATCCACAAACTGCTGGTTATACGCAATCACCTGCTCCCGTTCCTCCTCCGACCTGTCGGTGGTCTCCTGTTTGATCTCTTCCAGATGCCTCTTAGCCTCCACGATATCTTTTTCACAGTCGGCCTTTGTGCGGCTCTCACCCTCCCGTTTCCAGGTCTCCCGGCCCTGGAACAGATAGTCGTAAAGGCCCGTCACCTGCTCCTGGGTAAACCCGGTACAGCTCAAACGATACATCGGGATCGTCTCGGCCTCCGGCAGCTCCACATCCGCCTCCGCGTCAATATGCAGTGTCCCGGCGCTATTGTCATAGCTCCAGCTGTAATGCTCCGGCGGCTGCTCCTTATTCTCAGCCAGGGTTTTCCTGCTCTTATCCTCTTCCGTGGCCTTGCTGACCAGAGCTTCCGTATTTTTCCTGGTCACTATATCGTTTTCCGGCGATTTCGCACAGCCCGCCAATAAAAGCGCCGCGGCGCACAGACAAGCCGTCCTTCTTTGCTTCATATAATCGTCCTCCTGCATCATTCATCCATGTGTCATGAATTAATCTGTCCTCTTCCTGAAAAAGTATAGCGGAGAAGCCATGTTCGAGTCATCACAGAAATGTAAAAGAAATGTAAAAAAGAGGCTGCCCTGAAAACATAATTGGAATTTCCAACATAATGCTTTCCAGACAGCCCCTTTTAGACAAACAGGCTTTATGAATTATCTGACTTTTATCGCCCTTGACTGCGAAATGTAATCACTCAGATTGGAACCTGAATAGTACAGGATCCTGACATAATAATTCCTTCCCTTTTTTAATGCCTTTTTATTATATTTGGAAAGGGTATAACTGGTCTTTGTACCTTTTAAAGTAGCCGCTGTCTTATAGCCGCTGTTTTCCTTTGTCGATACCTGGACCTTAATCTTTGTCACGCCCGTCAGCTTGGACCATTTAAGCTTAATTTTCCCGCTGCCTACACTGTATTGGCTTTTCTTCGGGTTCACGACATATCTGTAGGAACTCCAGTCTCCGGTAATCTTCCTTCCATCGGTGGTCGTGACATATGCCCTCGCGCGATACTTATACATAACGTTGTACTTAAATTTGTTTCTAAACTCCACGGAACCATAGCTGGTATTCTTCGCCGTACCGGAAAAAGCCGCTTTACCGGTTTTTGCGTTGTATACTTTTACATCCATACCGTGTCCCTTATAGTTCGCTCCGATCTGGAACACATTGATATTCGGATATACATTGACAAATCCCAGATTTTTCTTGGCAATTTTCTTCGTCAGGGCGCTGATATCATATACATAAGCGGAAATCGTATCGGCCACATATCCTGTACTGCTCACTCTTTCGGAAAGAACTTTTGCGGAGGATGCGCCTGATGCATACGGCAGGGCATAGGTGTTTTGATCCGTCGTATACTTTTTGCCATTATACTCTACAACATACCTGTTTGCGCCTGAAACGGCGTTCCATGCAATCGTAGCCTTTTTATCTGTGGCGCCTGTAAATTTTACTGTGGAAACCTTTGCTGGTGTGGTAACAACCTCAATGGGCGAACTCCAGTTTTCATAGCAGTGATCTCTGTCCGCGCCGCAGCCAATTCTTACGTAATAGGAGGAACCGGCGGCCAGCCTGCTTATATACATATAAGATGAGGAAGAGGTTCGGTAATCCTCAAAGACCACATTGGCAAATCCGGCGTCTGTCGCTGCCTGGATACCATAATACCCAGTACCCGCCACGCCCATCCACTCAATCCTGACAGACGTATCGCTGTCGCTGGTCTGCCGCACATTCGTCGGCGTGGCAGCCGCCACTGTGACGCTCATGGCAAACACCATTACGACCAGCAGCATAAAACTAATCACTGTTGACTTCATACAAGCTTTCTTTTGACCCATAATGTTTTCTCCTTTTCCTTTTTTGAAACTTAATTAACTGTATTATATGATTTTACCACATAACCCGCAGATTCTTCAATCAAAAAAAGTCCCGAAAACCATCTTCCCGTTTTCGGAACTCTTCCGTATCTTTTCCTGCTTTCCCTGCAGTATTTTACTTTTTCATGCAGATCACTTCTCTGCTCAAGGCGTCCATACAGAGCATCACCTCTTTTTCTGAAACGTCATATACCTTCAGCACATCCCTCACCGCCTCATCCAGCATTTCCCCGCCGATCTCATCATCCTCCTCCAGAAAACCCGGATCATAATGGATCGTCTCAGATTACGCAATCACATCGATCTTCTGCTCCCTGGACGTGCCCATCACATTTTTTATAATATGGAAAAACGTGTTCTCCTTCTCACACACCGGTATGGCCACTGTCTCATTCCCGCCCGTGTGGAGGGACCGGCATTCACACAGAACACCGATTCGTATTTCCCCGCAAAGGCATTGCCGAACCCGTCCTCCAGAAAACTGCTCGACCGGACAATCACCGGACTGGTTCCGAAATAATCCAGCATCCGCTTAAACTATCTGCGGATATTTCCCGGAAAGATTCCCGGATCCTCAATATGGAATCTCATCTGCCATATAGAACCCCCATCTGTCTCTGCGCTTCCTCAGTCCACCAGCGCTACTGCCACGTCATTGACGTTTGTACCTGTCGGCCCCGTAACGATCAGTCCCTCCGCCGCCGCCAAAGCCGTGTATGCGTCGTTATCCCGCAAAACCGTGAACACGTCCAGCCCCTTTGCTTTCAGACAGTCCATCGTATCTCCATCCACATAGCCGCCCGCCGCATCCGTGGGCCCGTCCGTACCGTCGCTCCCCACGGAAAAAACACAGGCGTTGGAAATTCCCGCGATCAGGGGAGCCGCCGCCAGGGCCAGCTCCTGGTTCCTCCCGCCCTTTCCCTTTCCGGTCAGGTGAACCACCGTCTCGCCGCCCGCAATATAGCAGAGCTTTTTGCCATCTTTCGCATGGGTGCGCAGGATACTGGCCAGCATGCTTCCCGCCTCCCTGGCCTCGCAGCAGAGCTCGTCGGTAAGAAGCACCGGGACAAAGCCCAGCCCTTCGGCCGCTTTTGCCGCCGCCCCGCACAGCTCACGGACACTCCCTGTGATCTGCGTCGTCACATTGGTGAGACACTTCGGTGTCTCCTCCTCCATGAGAGTCCGGGCTTTTGCGGACAGCCGCAGGCCGTATTTCTCCACGACCGCCTTTGCTTGGGCGCAGGTGGAGGAGTCCGGATAGGCAGGGCCCGAAGCGATCATATCCAGCGGATCGCCCAGAATATCGCTGAGCACCACGGCATATACCCGCGCCGGCATACAGGCCAGAGCGAAACGGCCGCCCTTTACGCCGGACAGGCGTTTGCGGATCGTGTTCATCTCCACGATATCCGCCCCGCAGGCCAGAAGCTGCTTCGTGACATCCTGCAGTTCCTCCCCCGGGATCAACGGCTTTTCAAACAGCGCGCTCCCTCCCCCGGAAAGGAGAAAAACGACTGTATCCTTCTCACTGAGGCCGCCGACCTTTTCCAGCGCCTTTTCGGTGGCCGCAAAACTATTTTCATCAGGAACAGGGTGACCTGCCTCACGGCATTCCACCCCTGGTATTTCACCCTTTACATGTTCATACTTCGTGATGACGATCCCGTCGTCCACCTTTCCCAGCACCCGCACCGCTGCGGCCGCCATCTGCCAGGCGGCTTTCCCGGCCGCCACCAGAACGGTACGTCCGCCGGCGGGCCGGAAATCTTTCAGCGCTTTTTCAACCGCGCGGTCAGGCATCACCGCGGCAAGGGATTCCCGGATGATCTGATCCGCTTTCTGTTTCAATATCGTATTCATCTTATTTATTCACCACATTGGCAGGATTGCCGTCCATAAAAGATTTTACATTGTCCACGGTGATGTCCATGATCCGCTGGCGCGCCGCCTGGGCCGCCCAGGAAATGTGGGGCGTGATCAGGCAGTTTTTCGCTTTCAGCAGCGGATTGTCCCCCTTGATCGGCTCTGTAGACACCACGTCCAGACCCGCTGCGTATACCTTGCCGCTGTTTAATGCATCGGCCAGATCCTGCTCTACCACAAGCTGTCCGCGGCTGTTGTTAATCAGGATCACACCGTCCTTCATTTTGGAGATATTATCTTTATTGATGATTCCCTCCGTGGACGGGAACAGCGGGCAATGGAGGAAGATCACGTCGGACCGGGCCAAAAGGGTATCCAGATCCACATATTCCGCCAGCTCCCTTCCCGCGTCGGACTCGAAAGCGTCATAAGCGATCACCTTCATGCCTATGGCGTTCAGGATCTTCGCCGAGGACTGTCCAATCCTTCCCAAGCCGATGATACCCGCGGTCTTGCCATACAGCTCGATCATCGGGAAATCCCAGAAGCACCAGTCGTCATTATGCTCCCAGCGGCCCTCTTTTACCGCCTGGTCATGATGGGCGAAGTGAGAGCAGATCTCCAGAAGAAGCCCCACCGCGTACTGTCCCACGATCTGCGTCCCATAGGTGGGCACGTTCATGACCGGAATTCCTTTTTCCTTTGCATAAGCATAATCAATCACATTGTAACCTGTCGCCAGTACGGCGATGGCTTTGATACCCGGGCACGCGTCCAGAGTCTCTCTGCTGATCGGGGTTTTGTTGGTAATAACCACATCCGCATCACCGATCTTCTCACGGATGACCGGATCCTCCGCATAGGAAACGCGGTCATATACGGTCAGCTCCCCCAGCTCTCCCAGGACATCCCAGGAAAGATCCCCGGGGTTCTCCGTGTATCCGTCCAGTACTACAATTTTCATCTTACTTACCTCCTTTTCATACCCGCGGGTATAGTAGCCGCTTGATTCTCAGAAAACGCCCTGCTCCAGCATAGCCTCCGCCACACGCTCAAATCCCGCGATATTGGCGCCGGCCACCAGGTTGTAGCCAAGGCCGTTCCTCTTCGCTGCGGCAACAGAATTATGATAAATCGTATTCATGATATCAAGGACTTCTACGAATCCTTCCTTTGTAGACAACATGCGACTTCCACGTGTATCGGAACTACTATGTAAACACAATTTTTGAGCCTCGTCACTCATATAGGAACACAATTTTTCGTAATTCTATACCCATTCCTAAATCCAAGCTTACCTTC
>CAJUQO010000047.1 GCA_910588295.1 uncultured Lachnospiraceae bacterium
GAACTCACGTATTCAGCTTGGAAGGCTGATGTTCTACCATTGAACCACACCTGCAGGTCATATTCAATTCTGAGAGATCGGGGTGACAGGATTCGAACCTGCGACCTCCTGGTCCCAAACCAGGCGCTCTAGCCAAGCTGAGCCACACCCCGAGGGATTTACATGTCTTACTTCGTATCGACCCAATCTTTGCTCAACGCACGACCTATTGTACTACACGGCAGAGATGTTGTCAACGTTTTTTTTCAGTTCGACATTATACCTCCACCAAAACCTCCCGGTCGATCCGCACGCCCTCCCGGGATACCACGCAGTCCATGGCCCGTATGTGGACGCCTTTTTCCTTCGCCTCTTTCAGCGCTTCGCCGAATTCCCGATGGGTGCGCCAGTTCGGCGCCATCCTGGCTACGCCTTTCATCTGGATTACGAAAAGTATCCACGCCTCATAGCCCTGGCCGGCGGCCCGGATCAGCTCCCGCACATGTTTGACGCCCCTCTCCGTGGGCGCGTCGGGAAACCGGGCCGTACCCCCGTCATTTAGAGTCACCCCCTTGACCTCCATAAATGCCCGCTTTCCTTCATACTCAAAATACAGGTCGAACCGGGACTGCCCAAAAGTTTTCTCTCTTTTTAAATAGGTAATCTCCCCAAAAGCCCCGCCTGCGAGCCACTCCTGCGCCAAAGCGTTCGGCAGCTGGGAGTCTATGCTGACCATTCCCCCGTCTTTCATCACCGCCACCAGATCCCAGGCCGTCTTCCGATTCGGATTCTGTGCCTTTTCCAGAAAGACAGAGACCCCGGGGAGCAGCAGCTCCCCCAGCCGCCCGGTATTCTTCACATGAACCGTCTCCCGGACACCTTCGATCATCACTTCTGCCGAGAAACGGTTGTTTCGTTTTACGAACGAAGCATCTATCAGTTTCGGATACCGCATATCATCACCTTCCGTCTCTCACCCTTTCTGCGCCTCGATCTGTTCCGCCAGCTCGGTCAGATAGACCCATCGCTCCATCTTCTCCTCTAGGGCCGCCTTCGTCTGCTCCTGCTCCGCCATGAGCTGGTTCAGCCGCACGAAATCGCTGGACGCCAGTCCCACTTGCCGTTCCAGATCTTCCAGCTTCTCCTCTAGGGCCGCGATATCCCCGTCGATCGTCTCATACTCCCGTTCTTCCTTGTAGCTGAAACGCAGCTTTCTCTGATGGGGCCGCGTCTGCGGCGCCTTTTCTTTCTTCTTTTCCGGCAGAGGCTGCTTCCCTTCTTCAGGATGGCGCAGCCGGTAAGCCTCCAGGTAATCGGTATAGCCACCCTCATACTGCTCCAGCACACCGTTCTCACCGAAAGCGAAAATCCGATCCACCACGTTGTCCAGGAAATACCGGTCATGGGACACCGCGATCACAATCCCGGAAAAAGCATCCAGGTAATCCTCCAGGATCGTCAACGTGGGGATGTCCAGGTCATTGGTGGGTTCGTCGAGAACCAGCACATTGGGCGAACCCATCAGCACTTTTAAAAGATAGAGCCTCCGCTTTTCGCCGCCCGAGAGCCGGGATACCGGAGTGTACTGCATATCCGGCGAAAACAGAAAACGCTCCAGCATCTGGGAGGCGCTGATCTGCCCCTCCTTCGTCTGGATATACTCCGCCACATCCCGGATGTCATCGATCACCCGCCGGCTGCCGTCCATATCCCCCACTTCCTGGGCAAAATAGCCCATGCGTATGGTATCGCCGATCTCCACGGTTCCCTGATCCGGGGCCACGGAGCCCATGAGGATATGCAGCAGCGTGGATTTGCCGCAGCCGTTGGGCCCGATGATGCCCAGCCGCTGATTTTTCAGCACGATATAGGAAAAATCCGAGATCAGCGTCCGCCCGCCGAAACTTTTCGTGATATGGGAAAATTCCACGGTCTTGCGGCCCATCCGCGTCCCCATGGAACCCATTTTCACCGTCTGCTCCTGCACCGGAGCGGCGCCGTTTTTCAGGGTTTCCAGCCTTTCCAGCCTGGCGCGCTGCTTGGTGGAACGGGCGCGGCAGCCCCTTTTCGCCCACTCCAGTTCCATGCGCATCACGCTCTGGCGCTTCCGCTCCGTGGCCAGCTCCATCTCCTGCCGTCTCGCCTTTCCCTCCAGGAATCCGGAATAGTTGGCCTGATAGCTGTACAGCTTCCCGTGATCGATCTCCAGGATCCGGTTGCTCACGCGGTCAAGAAAATATCGGTCGTGGGTGACCATGATCACCACGCCTCGGTACTGTATAAGGTAATCCTCCAGCCAGGCCACCATCTCATTGTCCAGATGGTTGGTGGGTTCGTCCAGAGCCAGCACATCGACGGGCTGTACCAGGGTACGGGCCAGAGCCACCCGCTTTTTCTGGCCGCCGGAGAGATGATCCACCGGCTCCTCATAGTCCGTAAAACCCAGCCGGTTTAAAATCCGTTTCCCCTCAGCCTCCAGATCCCAGCCAATGCCCGCCTCACCATCGGTTACGCAGGACAGCACGGAGCTCCCCTCCGGAAAAACGGGGTTTTGGGGCAGACTGGCCACGCGCAGATTGCTCTGGCATATGACCTGACCGTCATCCGGTTCGCTAAGTCCCGCCGCAATTTTTAAAAACGTAGATTTGCCGGTGCCATTCACACCGACAATCCCGATCTTCTCTCCTTTTTCTATCCCGCAGGATACATCGTCGAGAACCATCCTGTCCCCGAACAGTTTGCTCACATGTTCTATACTTAATATACTCATTTTCCCAAAAATATATATTTTACATAGTCATACATGGCGTCCTCGCCATCCTGTGCCAGAATCGTTAAAATGTGCTCCAGCTGCCGTTTCGTCCTCTCATGGACAAACCACAGCTTTTTCTTATTTTTCAGAAAATACTGCAGCGGCATCTGGTTCGTATATTTTTCCTTATTATAGATCTGGGAGGCGCTGATCCGATCCATGGCCATCTCCGCCACGTACCGCCGCGGCATCGGCGCCCCCACCAGGGCCTCCATTTTTTTATCGGATTCGTAATCGATCCAGTATTCATAATGGTGACGGTTACGCCCCTTATGATGGAGCCAGGCGGTGGATACGCCGATATCCTCCCGCTCCGCATTATTGGGGCTGCGGATCCCCTGGTAGTAACGGCAGCCCACACGGAACTCCGTCCAGGAATATTTGGACAGGTCGTGCAGCAACCCCTGTTTATACAGCCCGACGCGGAAACATTTCTTCATAACCAGCATCTTATGGGCCGTGATCGTCCGAAAATGTGCAATTGCGTTTATCATCCTTTATGCCTTACCTTCATAATTTTCATCATTAACCTGTGTATCCGCCTCGTCCGCGCACGGACGGGCACAGAGAATCCGAATGCTCCGGGCTGTCACCCGGGTCATTTTCTGGTCGTCCGCTTCCGTCTCCTCCCCCCGGGGCCTGTACACCTTTGCATCGGCGGTATCCGCCATCACATACCATTTCAGCCCTTTCGGCAGCCGGGGAAGGGCATAGGGGGCTTCCTGCCAGTACATATTGTAGACCACATAGAGAAATGCTTCCGTCTCCCCCTGAACATAAGCGCCGTTGTAGAGCATAGCCACACCGCGGCTGGACGGATCCGTCTCCACATACCAGGCACGGCTGCCATGGTAGGACAGATCCGGCGCGCCCAGGGATCTGTAATCCATATTTTTAGGCTGCGGCCGCATGTGGAATACCGGGTGGGCTTTCCGGAATGCAGCCGTAGCTTTCACAAATTGAAGAAATTCCTGATCCCGGCTTTTCCGGCTCCAGTCCACCCAGCCCATCGGGTTATCCTGGCAGTAGGCGTTGTTGTTGCCCTGCTGGCTGTTCCCCTGCTCATCCCCGGCGTACAGCATCGGCGTGCCCTGGGACAAAAAGAGCATCAGGATGGCATTGCGCATCAGCCTGCCCCGCAGCTCCAGCACCGATTTCTTACGGGAAGGGCCTTCCTCGCCGCAGTTCCAGCTATAATTCTGGGCGCTTCCGTCCCTGTTCCCCTCGCCGTTATCCTCGTTATGCCGATAATCGTAACTGACCATATCCGCCAGCGTAAAGCCGTCATTACCCGCCACATAGTTCACCACGCCGAAGCTGTCCGGGTTCCTCCGGTTCGCTTCGATAAAGGGCTGCACCATATCCTCGTCGCCTTTTAAAAAACGGCGGGCACAGCACTGAAAACCGATATCCGCTACCAGTACATTTTTATTTTCCGGCTTTTTCCCCTTAAAAAACCGTTCATCCGCCCAGGGAAGGATCAGGCGTGTCCGGGTAAAGAGCGGATCACGCGTAAGCTCTTCATAGGAGATATTTTCTCCCAATACACGGAAGCCGTCCACACCGTACTCCCGCTTCCAGTGGTACAGCACCCTGCTAATCAGCGGCATGTCCGTGTCACTGTCAAAGAAAAAGTCCATATAGCATTCCAGTCCCGCTTCATGGAGGGCATTCACCAGGTCGGCAAACTCCCGCCGGGGATTTTTCGTAGCGCAGTAAGATGCCTTGGGCACAAAATAATAGCCCCCCGTGTATCCCCAGAAATTCACCCGCTGGTTTTCCGATCCCGGCAAATCATATTTCCCCTGCCTTTTTTCGTCCTTTTCCAGAAAATCGTAGGCCGGCATCAGTTCCACAGCCGTGACGCCCAGTGATTGAATGTAGGGGATTTTCTCCTGGACGGCCTGAAACGTACCCTTTTTCCTGGCCCTAGACGTGCGCTGCCGGGTGAAACCGCGCACGTGCAATTTGTAGACCACCATATCCTCCGGGGCGTAAAGATCCCGCTCCGGCCGATACGGCCCAGGCGCCTGATAGCCGCAGCGCACCTCCCCGCCCGCCTCGCCAAAGATCTCCCGCCCACGGATCACCACCGCATAGGGATCCGGCGTCACCCTGCCGTCCAGTATGAAATTGTAATCCCAGGGAAATGTTTTGATCCCCGGAAAAACAAGAGACGCATATTCGCCGCAAAAGCTTTCCGGGGGGTAGTCGATCTGCTGCAAAATCTCACCGGTTTCCTTTTTATACAGAAGCAGGCTGACCTCTTTGGCATCCTTTGCCCGGACGGCCGCCTGAAAGCCTTCCACCGTCCTTGTGATACCGGGTATACCTGAAAAACCGGGTCTGCTGTCTTCAATCCTTTGTGCCAAATCTATTCCCTCCCGTTCTCTACTGGTTATCCACTTTAGATTCTATCAAATCCCGCAACTGCCCTGGGCCAATAGCAGTCATTCAAAACAATGGTTCAGCTTTTTTTGTGTGGTGGTACGCCTATGGGGCGCATGAAGGCTTACTTCACAGGTCTATATCCAGCTCTATGGGACAGTGATCGGATCCTTCTATGCCGGTATGGATCTTTGCATCTATGAGTTTTTCTCTCAGACAATCGGAAACACAGAAATAATCGATACGCCAACCCGCATTTTTCTTCCTGGCCTGAAAACGGTAGCTCCACCAGGAGTATACCCCTTCCAGATCGGGATTAAAATAGCGCCATGTATCGATAAACCCATTCTGAAGCAAGCGTGATATTTTTTCCCGTTCTTCATCCGTAAACCCGGCATTCTTCCGGTTTGTCTTCGGATTTTTCAAATCGATCTCCTGATGGGCCACATTGAGATCCCCGCAGAAAACGACCGGCTTGTCCTGCTCCAGTTTCTTTAAATAAGCAAAAAAATCGTCCTCCCACCGCATACGGTAATCCAGACGGGCCAGTTCGTTCTGGGAATTGGGCGTGTACACGGTGACCAGATAATATTCCGGATATTCCAGCGTGATCAGGCGACCTTCGTGGTCATGGATATCAATGCCCATGCCGTACCGGACGTCCAGAGGCGCCTTTTTCGTAAAGACCGCCGTACCGGAATAGCCCTTTTTATCCGCATAATTCCAGTATGCGCTGTAACCGGGCAGCTCCAGATTGATCTGCCCCGCCTGTAATTTACTCTCCTGTATACAAAATACGTCCGCATCCAGCTCCACGAACCGTTCTTTAAATCCCTTGGTGACGCAGGCTCTCAGTCCGTTGACGTTCCACGATACCAGCTTCATTCCTGTGTGTCCCTCCTGTGTCATGTTCACATGTATATATTCTGGTACATTATATCATATTTCCTGCCGGTCTGAAACCCCCCGCATTGCAAAATTCGGGAAAATGTGAGGGAGAAGACTTTTTCTTCCGTCTCCTTCTCCGCTTCTTTATATTTATTTGTATGGTTTTTACGCGGATTTGCAGACGGTACAGAACCGTCTGCAGACTGGAAACAGCGTAAATTCATTTTCTCACAGCCGGGCACTCGCTGCGTGGCTGTGAAATAAAGAAAGGACTGCTGTATTCTCCCCGCTACTTGTGGTACAATCACATTACATAGACTTTTCACACAGAAAGGAGACGAAATTTTATTCCTGCAAGCGAAAGCTTTACCAACAGCCGCCATTGACCCAAAATGAAGATTCATTTTCCGGCTGATCTGTCGGATAAAAAGTACATGTTATGACAAATTATGATACCGAATTCATAACCCGTCAGTCCCGCGCCCCTCTGTTCGAGGCGGTGACGGCTTATCGAAAACGCCGCCCCGGCTATTTCTGTATTCCGGGACACCGGTATGAGCGGGGAATCAGCAAGCTGTGGCGCAAAGAGGTGGGGGACGCCGTCTTCTCCTACGATCTCACAGAAGCCATGGGGCTGGACGACCTTCACGCACCGGAGGGCGCCATCCGGGAGGCCCAGGAGCTTTTGGCGGAACTTTACGGCGCAGAGCGCAGCTATTTCCTGGTCAACGGTTCCACCTGCGGCAACGAGGCCATGCTGCTGGCGGCGCTTCGTCCCGGAGACAAGGTACTGGTGCCACGCAACGCCCACAAATCCATATGGATGGGGCTGGTTCTCTCCGGCGCCGTGCCGGTGTGGATGCTGCCGGAGTACCTGGCGGATTACGGCCTATGGGGCGGCGTAAAGCCCATAACCGCAGCGCGGATCCTCGATGGACATCCGGACTGTAAAGCCGTCTGCCTGGTGAGCCCTACTTACCAGGGATTCTGCAGCGACCTGCAGACAATTGCGGATATCTGCCACAGCCGCGGCGCGCTGCTGCTGGTGGACGAGGCCCACGGCGGACACCTGTATTTTTCCGGGAAATTTCCCCGGGGAGCCCTTCGTCAGGGGGCGGATCTTTGCGTACAGAGCTTCCATAAAGTGACGGGGGCGCTGACCCAGAGTTCCGCGCTGCATATCGGTTCCGGCAGGATCTCTCCCGGGCAGGTGGAAGCAGCGCTGAAACTGGTGCAGAGTACCAGCCCTTCCTATCTGCTGATGGTTTCCCTGGATCTGGCCCGGCGGGAGCTGGCCCTCCATGGGCCAAAGGACATGGATCGGCTGTATGCCCTGAGCCAGAAAGCCCGGAACAGCCTGAATACCATTCCGGGGATATGTTGTCCCGGCAGGGAATTGACGGGAATCGAAACTCTCTCTGCCATGGATGGACCGACGGCCCACCCCTACCTAAACAGCCCCGACCGGCCGGCCGGCGCATGGGGTATCGCCGGCCTGGATCCCGGCCGCCTCACCATCCATGTGGGAAACCTGGGCATCGACGGAGACACTTTCCGCCGCCTGCTGTTTGACAGGCATAATATTGACCTGGAGATGGCCGAGGGGAGCACGGTACTGGCCATCCTCACCGCGGCCAACACGGCCAAAGATGTGGAGTGTCTGCTGCATGCTGTGAAACAGACCGCCAAAGATCTGGCAGATACAGCGCCGTACAGACTTCCGGCGTCACACAATACTCCGGCAGCGCATGGGATCGGAAAAGAAACAGCGCCGGAACGCTCCGCCGTGTTTTCTTCGCTCCCCCCCGCCGCCCTCTCCCCGCGGGAAGCCTGGTTTGCCCCCAAAAAAGCCGTTCCCTGGAAAGACGCGGCGGGATGCATAGCCGGGGAAGCCCTGATCCCCTACCCGCCGGGGATCCCCCTCGTATATCCCGGCGAACTCCTCACGCAGGAAATCTGGAACTATACAGAAATCCTGCGCAGGGAGCACCGGCACCTTCATGGCCCAACGGATACATCCCTGACAACTTTTCAGATTATCGACTGCAAAACGGAATAAAAATCGTCGCTCGTTTTTCCGGGGGACGCCCGTAAAAACCTTTTAATCTGACAAAAAAATGGCCGAGAACCTGTTTTTCGGTTTCCGGCCGCTCTGTCCGTATCAGAACATAGATTTAACCAGTTTGACCACCGCCAGGATGATCGACCGGATCGCCGCAAAGATCAAAAACATCACCATGAAACCCACCAGGCCAAAGACAATATCGTCGAAATCCATGGTGCCCGTGTGGGTGATGCCCTGTCCGATTTCGATGGCAAAAGTGAGCACCACCATCACCGTAAATACATAGATCCAGGCGATGACCAGCACATGGTTTTTACTCAGGGCCTTAAAAAGCGGGAATATCACGAACAGCATCATCATGCCGATCACACCGATGACCAGAAAATGGAGCTGCTTGTCCGAGAGCACCGTCTCACAGGAATCGTTCCAGGTCAGGATCGCACTGTGGATTTTGGCGATCAGGCCCACAACGGCATACAGTAATTTGCTCATATCGCATCCTCCGTGCAAATACCTGCCGTCCCTTTGGGGCGGCAGAACTTCGGGCTTTCCCCACTTTACCACCCCTACCGGCGGATTGCAACCGTTACCTTTTATTCTTCCCCCTCTTCCTGACATACCGGCAGGAACACTGTGACCAGCTTTCATCCTCAAAGAGAGGGATGATCCTTCCGCTCCACAGCGGTAAGAACTATCAGGATCAAGACGTCTAATCGAATTTTTCCATCCGGTAAAATACAATGGACATAACCGTGGCGATCGTCCAGCCAATGGGCCAGGCGCACCAGATTCCCGTGGCGCCCAGGGCCGTTTCCGACAGGATCAGAGCAAACGCCACCCGGAGAACCAGATCCGTAAAAGTGGCCGCCATAAATTTTTTCATCTTTCCGATCCCCCGCAGGATGCCGTCGGCCACCAGCTTCGCCGATACTACCAGATAGAAGGGGGACAGGATCTGCAGGAAATTGATCCCCGTCCCGAGGGCCAGCTCGGTGGGCTTATCCAGGAACAGGTACAGCAGCCACTTGCCGCCGAAGAAATAGAGAAGGGCCAGGGGCAGTCCCAGGATCCACACCATCTTGACCCCCGCCCGGAATCCCTCTTTTACCCGCCGGGGCTTCCTGGCCCCTATATTCTGGGCGGTATAGTTGGAGATCCCGTTCCCCAGGGTGGTGAAGGATGTGATCACCAGATTATTCAGCTTTACCGAGGCCGAGTAGCCCGCTATGACGCCGGGGCCGAAACCGTTGATCACGCTCTGCAGGATGATATTCCCCACGGAGACGAAACTCTGCTGCAGGATACTGGGAACTGCAATAACCGCAATCTTTGCAAATACCTGAAAAGAAAAGATCTGCGCCTTCCCTTTCACCTCAATCCCCCTCAGACGCCGGAAGACCACCAGCACGGCCAGCACACAGCTGACCCCCTGGCATAAAAACGTAGCCCAGGCCACGCCCGCTACGCCCATGCGGAGGACTGTAACAAAGAAAATGTCCACGGCGATATTGGAGGTAGACGAGGCGGCCAGAAAGATGAAGGGCGTCCTGGAATCCCCCAGAGCCGAGAAAATCCCCGTCGCGATATTGTAAAAAAATACAAAGGGCAGTCCCCAGACATAGATATCCAGATAAAGCTTGGAATCGGCAAAGAGCTCCGCCGGGGTATGGATTCCCGCAAGCAGGGCATCGCCGAACAAAATACCGGTACACATCAACAGCGCACAGACGGCCAGGCTGGAGAACATGGCCGTGCTGACAGCCGTCTTCATCTTTCCGTATTCCTTCGCGCCAAAATACTGGGATACAATCACGGAGCAGCCGATGTTGCACCCAAAGGCAAACGCGATGAAAATCAGCGTGATCTCGTAGCTGTTGCCCACGGCGGCCAAAGCATTCTCACCGATGAACTTCCCCGCCACCAGGCTGTCCGCAATATTGTAGAGCTGCTGGAAAATAATACTGCCAAACAGTGGCAGACAGAACCGCCACAGCACGGCCTCCGCCTTTCCCACGGTTAAATCTTTATTCATATGTATCCTCTCCTTTACACTTGCACTTCAAAACCATGTGTAGTATACTCGCTCCAATACCATATGCAAAATATATGTTTAATATATTTACCATATAAAATTAATATGGAGAAAACCGTTATGAATATCAGCTATGACTATTACCGGGTCTTTTACTATGTGGCCAAATACCGGAGCATCACCCAGGCCGCCGCGGCTCTGATGAACAACCAGCCCAACCTGACCAGGATCATCAAAAATCTGGAGGGAGAACTGGGCTGTTCCCTCTTCGTCCGTTCCCGCCAGGGGGTTCAGCTCACACCGGAGGGGGAGCAGCTCTTCGCCCATATCCGCATAGCCGTTGAGCATATCGAGGCCGGGGAGGAGGAGCTGACGCTGTCCCGGGGATTGCAGCAGGGCACCGTCTCCATTGGGGCCAGCGGAACCGCCCTGCGCTGCCTGCTGCTCCCCGTGCTGAAAAAATACCGGCAGCTCTATCCCGGCATCCGTATCCGTGTTTCCAACTATTCCACGCCCCAGGCCCTCGCCGCATTAAAAAACGGCCTGGTGGACATCGCCGTCGCGACGGTGTCCCCGGCCGAAATTTCCGATTCGCTGACATGCAGGGTGCTAAAAAATATCCAGGATGTCGCCGTCTGCGGAACGGCTTTTTCCTTCCCCGCGAATCGGAAATTAAGTTTGGCCGATCTCTCCCGGCTCCCTCTGATCTCCATGGGCGAGCATACGAAAACCTACGCTTTTTATGCCTCTCTGTTTACGGAAAAGGGCGCTGTATTTTCGCCCAGCGTGGAGGCCGCCACTGCCGACCAGATCCTGCCCCTGGTCATGCATGACCTGGGCATCGGTTTCATCCCCGGAGCCCTGTTGGGCGATACCGTCCGGAACGGAACGGTAAAGCTTGTGCCGCTGGCCGACCCCATCCCTCTCCGGACGATCTGTCTGGTCAAGCGGGCCGGGCTCTCCTTAAGCGCCGCGGCGCGGAAGCTGGATGAACTGCTCACGGCGGATGATTGTGCCGCCCCATCATACATTGGATTAAGCAAAAATTTTTCCAAAACCAATCTGGCAGTTGTTGAAACCAACGATCCGTGGTAGACTAAAGAGGGCAATGCGGGCCGCAGCGCACACACAGCGGTTGTGTCCCACACGCGGATTTTGCCGCCCATTGCAAAAAATTACTGAAGGAGGACTGTATGAAAAACAAAAAACACGGTTTGGCAGCGATTCTGGCCCTTGCGTTGGCCTTCACTCTGGGAGGCTGTCAGAAAGCCGCGACACCGGAGCGTCTTCTGGGAGAGATGGCTGCCAAAACGGCCAAGATGGAATCCTGTACCATGAACATGGATATGGACATGAAAATCGCCGCTTCCATAGAGGGTTTTGACATGGATATGGACATGGGCATGGATATAGATATGGAGGTCACCACGGAACCGGCCCGGGTGCACGGCAACGGCAAATTATCCATGGACGTCATGGGACAGAATGTGGATATGGACATGGAAATGTATTCTCTCCAGGAGGACGGCAAAAATCTTTCCTATGTGAAGATCTATGATACGTGGCTCAAACAGGAAACGGAGGATATGACCGCCACCATGGAAGCCTATACCTTCAAGGATATCCAGGAGCTTTCCCAGTCCCTGGAGCTGGCTGATGAGACCCAGACCGAGAATGACAAGGAATGCTATGTCCTGTCCGGAAATATCAGCGGAGACGCCATAAAGGGAATGCTGGATACGGTTCTGAGCAATATGAGCAGCAGCGGCCTGGATATGGATACAGACGCCTTTGCCGATACCCGGCTGGATTACCGGCTCTTTATCGACAAGGAAGACAAATATCCGGTCAAAATGACCATGGATCTGAAAGATCTCATGGAGTCCGCCATGAACGCAAGCCAGAACGAAGTGAATTTCACTTGCGGCGGCTGCGATTTCACCTACGTCTTTACCGGTTTCAACACCGTAGCTTCCATCGAGCTTCCCGATGAAGCCAGGGAGTCGGCCACCGATATGGAGGGCCTCACCGACGGCCTTCTTGATGACGGCGCAGCTTTTGAAGGAGAAGATTTCTCCGATATTTCCAGTGAATTATCGGGAGATCTGGATGATCTGTGATATTTTCCGGAGGGGGCCGCAAAGCCCCCTCCTGCTATCTACAGTAAGCCTCTATGGCTTTGCAGGCATATTCCGCCGTCCCCTCGCCGCCGACTTCATTGATATTTTCTGTCATGGCGCCGCCTCCGGCGTACATCCGCCCCAGCTGCAATAAAATCTCTTTAGAACAGGTGTAGAAATGTTCCGTGATAAACGCCTGCAGCTTTTTTACCCGGGCCTGCACCGCTTCATCCGCGGGATCGGTTTTCTGCATCCGGCCAAATCCGGCCAGGATTCCCATTAATTCGGTATTGATCGTCTGCTCTTCCTGCCTCGTCCGGCCCTTAGACTTTTCTTCAAACTCCTTATACTCCGGGGTCTGCCCAAAGGATTTCCTGGCCTGTCTGGCATACTCATCCAGCTTTTTCGTATCAAATGCTGTAAAATCCAATTTCTTCACTCCTATCGCTTTTATTCCACGGGCGAAATCGATCAGATTCTCCAGATGCTCCTTTTTCATCTGAAGCAGTGTGATCTGCTGCTCCAAAGCGCGGTTTCTCTCAAAGTTGGGACTATCCAGGATCTCCTGGATCTCCTTTAGCGGAAACTGCAGCTCCTTAAACAGCAGCAGATACTGCAAGCGTTCCAGCGCCGTCTCGTCATACAGCCGGTACCCCGCCGCTGTGACTTCTGTAGGATGCAGTAGCCCGATCCTGTCATAATGGTGGAGGGCGCGTACGCTCACTCCCGTCAGCTCACTTACCTCATGAACCGTCATCATAACCTCTCACCTCCTCGTGTAATGTCATCATAAACTATGACATAAGGTCAGAGTCAACAGAAAAATAAAAATCTTTTATAATCGGTTGATGACCCGCGCAGGCTGTATAAAACCCAGGATAGACTTCCCTCCCGGTGATATGCTATACTGTTCGCAGTAAATTCCTATCACAACCACAAAGGAGACAGCACTATGGCAGTAGATTATGAAGCGTTAAAACAGTTGGCCCTTGACTGCGGGTTTTCCCATGTCGGTACGCTGGATGCAGACACCATAGAGGTACGCACCGAGGTGCGCGAAGCCTGCGCCAAAGACAAATGCCAGGCCTACGGGAAAAACTGGGTCTGCCCGCCCGCCTGCGGCACCCTGGAGGAATGCGGCGAACGGATCCACCGGTACAAAAAGGGCCTGATCGTCCAGTCCACGGGAGAGCTGGAGGACAGCTTTGACCTGGAAGGCATGGAGGCACTCAGCGACAACCATATGAAATCCTTTGACAAGTTCGCTGATCTTCTGCGGGGCCGGTTCCCCGATGCCCTGATCCTCGGCGACGGCATGTGTAAACGCTGCAAAACCTGTACATACCCTGACAATCCCTGCCGCTTCCCCGAACACCAGACTTCGGCTATGGAAGCCTACGGCATGGTAGTCAGCGAGGTCTGTAAAAAGAATGATATCCCTTACTACTATGGGCCGGGGACACTGACCTATGTGGGATGTGTCCTGGTGGAGTAACTCCGGCGGTATACCGTACTCGATAAGACAAAAAAGGATTCCGGCTCATTTTTCATAAATCGGAATCCTTTTTATTCTCTTAGATATTGGCTGTCAGATATGACTGCCCCGATCACCCTTTAATCCAGATGATACACTTCTTCCATATCGGCCCACCACTCGCCCGGGGCCGCTCCCTCTATGGGGGTCTGGCAGGGATCCGTCTCCTTCCACCATTTCTGCGTCATGGGATCGTCGGCCATTTTCTTCATATCGGCCTCATAATCCTCCCCCGTATACTCATAATAGCTGAACAGATAACCGTCTCTGTAGTAAATGGAGTAATTCTCTATATGGCATTCCCGGATCATCCGGTTGACCTCCGGCCACGGATTGGCATGGAGCTCTTTATATTTTTCCAGAAATTCCGGTTTTACTTTGATGACCTGGCCAAATCGCTTCATCTGCGCTCTCCTTTTCCTGATATCCCTTTTTCTTTATCCGGCGGAGGCTCTGCCCGTTTTTTTGCTTTCCGGACCGGGCCTACCCCCTGTTTTACTATTTCCTCGCATCCTCCACAGCCTTATACATGGACATAATATTCTGCGGCGGTACATCGGGCAGGATATTATGCTCGGTGTTAAACACAAATCCGCCGTCATGATGGAAAATGTCGATCATGCGCCTGGTATAGTCGTAAACTTCCTCCGGCGTGGCATGGTTCAGGACGGAACGGGTGTTGCATCCGCCTCCCCAGAAAGTAATATCCTTGCCGAATTCCTTTTTCAGACGGGCCGGATCCATCTGATAAGCCGTAGTCTGCACCGGGTTGATGATATCGTAACCGGCCTCGATCAGATCGCCCATCACTCCGTAAATGGAACCGCAGGAATGCAGGAATGTCTTCATGTTGCTGTGGGTATGTACATACTCATTCAATTTGGTATGGTAGGGCTTGAACACCTCCCTGTATTTTTCCGCGGACATGAACATATTTTTGTCCATACCCAGGTCGTCGCCAAAACGCAGGATATCCACGATATCGCCCACGGCCTCGCAGGTTTTCTCCAGGGTATGCAGATGACGTACCATCAGCTGTTCAATGAGATCCTGTACGCTCTCCGGCTCGGCATAGATATCCATGAGGAAATTCTCCATCCGACGCAGGAAGGTGCCCCACTCAAAGAGGTTGCAGCCGCAGGTGATCATCAGCGCCCGGTCTGTGGAGGCCCGCAGCTTCAGGCAGCGCTCCCGCAGGTCGGCATAAAAAGCGTCCTCTGTGGGGAAATCTTTTGTGTGATCCCAGGGCGCATGCACCAGGGCGCTCCAAAGCACCTGGCCCATGGCATGATCCAGATCGTCAAAATTATCGGGATAATCTTCTTTATAGGGGAAGATCATCTGGTCAAAGCACATACCTCCCTTGGGCATCCGTGCGATCAGCACACCGTCCTTCACCACGTCATACCCGCCCTCGGCGTTTACCGTCGGACGGAACCAGGCCGGCCACTGTCCTGTTTTTCCGTTGCTCAGCGTCACATCGTACCAGTCGCTGTCCTTCTCATTATACACCCGGCCAACATCCAGGGCGTCCGCCCCGATCAGATCCAACACACACTCCTCCGGCTGGGCCACCTGCTGCACCACATCATAGATTCGGGTGTGGCCTTCCTTGATCCCCAGATACTCTTTTAGGTTGGCATAAGCCATGCCGGAAATTCCCGCGCTCACGTTGCTGCCCAGATCCATGGGCAGGTAATCCGGTTCCTTGTGGTTGATTGCCGCCAGTACACGTTCCCTTGAAGTCATAGTTTTATTCTCCTTTTCTTAATTTACCACCGGTTCGAATCCGGTGAATTCCGTATCTGTGTGATGATCTTATTATAACGGAGAAAAAACGCAAAACAACAGATTTGGAGAAATATAAATCTAAACGATTAGATTTTGCTTGACCCGGCATAAATATCTCTGCTATGATCTCTTTATAAGGAGGTTCCCATGGTCACATTAAAAGACGTAGCTAAAGACGCCGGCGTATCTGTCGCCACCGTATCCTGCTGTCTAAGCGGCAGCAAACCGGTCAAGGAATCTACCCGCATGAAGATTCTGGAATCCATCGAAAAGCTTAAATATATCCCCAACGCCTCCGCCCGCAACCTAAAAGCTCCCCGTTCCCACCTGGTAGGCGTGGTGCTGGCGGATATCGACGACCTGTACCACGCGGAGATTTTTAAGGGCATTTCCAGCCTCCTGCAAAATGAGGGGTATACGGTCAGCGTGGCCTTTTCCAACAACCGCCCTGAGAAAGAGTGCGCCATCATCAATGATTTCATCGGCCAGAATGCCGCCGGCCTGCTCATCATCACCTGCCAGCCCCGGAACCGGGATTTTTTCCGGAACCGCATCCTGGCTTTCCATATACCGGTGGTTTTTCTGGAGCGGGTACCCGAGGATATCCATGCCTGTCTGGCCGGTTTCCAAAATGAAGCGACCGCCTTTTATCTAACGGATACCCTGCTGGAAAAGGGGTACCGCCGGATTGCCCTGGTCTGCGGCCCCGCTGTCTTTACCTCGGAAAAGGACTGTATACTGGGCTACGAGCGGGCTTTCGTCCAGAGAGGGATCCCTCTGGGCAGCTCTCTGATCTGCACCACCAACATGACCAAGGAAGACGCTTTTAAAACCGTGATCTCCACCATCGGCAGACAACCCCTGGAGGCCGTGATCTCCACCTCCGACTCCATCCACAGGGGCACCCTGGAGGCGCTGAAAAACAGAGGCTTCCAAATTCCCGGGGATATCCTGCCCATCACTTTCAGCGAGGAGTCCTGGAACAAAGCCAACCGGACGGAGGGCGTCGTGTACACCTCCCGCACGGCTTTCCACTTGGGCTCCTGCGCTGCGGGAATGCTGTTGAAACAGATACAGAAACCGGGATGCAAAGTGGAAAACGTGATCTTAACGGATCCCATACTCAAAGAAAAACTGCCCATTCCACCGATTGAAGCGCTTTCCCATACCCGACCGTTTTCCATGAGCTCCGCCGCAAAAACCCTCGCCCTTTCCACCGGCCCTCGCCTCAAAATCCTCCTGGCCGACCTGGCCACGGCCCACAATGTGGAGCTGCTGGCCGACTATTTCATGCGCAAAACAGGCGTTTCCCTCTCCTTTGATTATCTACCCCAGGAGGAACTGCTGGCTTGTCTGTGCGGACATACGGATCCAGAGCGGGCCTGCGACATCTTCATGTACGATATTCCCTGGCTGGCCTACCTGGTACAAAATTCCCTGCTGGCCGATATCACGGATTTTATTACCGGGAGCAGTTTCCACCCGGAATATATTTTTCCGGAAAATCTGGAAAACTGTCGGCTCGGGGAACGCTACTACGGCATTCCCCTGGTGGGCGGCACCCAACTCCTTTTTTACCGCAAAGATCTGTTTGAGGACAGCAGATGGCAAAAACTTTACTATGACCGGCAGGGAACTCATCTGCGGCCTCCACGGACATGGCCCGAATTTAACCGGACCGCCGCCTATTTTACCCGGGCGGAAAACCCGGATTCTCCCACAGCCTTCGGAACCTCCATGGCCGGCTTCACCGATGAAGAGCTGGCTCCGGAGATCTGGATACGGCTCTGGGCCGAAAACGGCAGCCTGTGGGACGGCTACAACCGTGCCTGCCTGGACAGACCGGAAAATCAGGCTGCCTTTGAAAGCATTCTTGCCACCCTGCGCCATACGGAAAATTCCCCTTTTGCCACCTCCATACCCCGCACCGTGGAAGATTTTTCCCGGGGAAAGACCGCCATGCTGATCACCTACTCGGAGTACGCCACCCAGATCAGCCGCAGTATGCACGAAAATATCATCGGACGGGTGGGCTATGAAATGATTCCTGGACGGCGGCCGGCCAGCGTGGGCTGGAACCTGGGCCTGAATCCCTATTCGGCAAACGCCGGTCTGGCATTCCTGTTTTTCGACTGGCTCTGCCAGCCGGATACAAACTTTTATATTACCATCCTGGACGGCCAGTCCCCGGTCATGGCTCCCTATCACAGCCAGGAGATCCTGCGTCTTTATCCATGGATGGCCATCACGGAAAAAAGTTTTGCCTATACGCAAAAAAGAAAAGGGCCTTACCGAAATAAGACCCTTGTGGTTCCTCAGAATAAGATTGAGGCCGTCCTGTGCCAGACGCTGCGTCAGATCGTGACCGGAGGAAGCGCCATAAGCCAGGCCCTGGCGGACAACCAGGAACGGCTGGCCGGCCTTCTGCTGTCCTACGGGTATCCGCGGCCGTTTGCGCGGTGATACTTTTGCCGTTTCCCGGCCCCCGGCCATATCCTGTCTTTCTCCTAATTCTCCGGCAATTCCACCCGGAGGCACAGCTCTTTCAGCTGCTTCCCGTCAATTGCTGAAGGCGCCTCGCTCATCAAATCCGAAGCGTCCTTCACCTTCGGGAAGGCAATGACGTCCCGGATCGTATCGGCCCCCACCATCAGCATAATCAACCGATCCAGCCCGTAGGCCAGTCCCGCGTGGGGCGGCACGCCGTATTTGAAGGCATTCAGCAGGAAACCAAACTGTTCATGGGCCTGCTCCGGCGTAAAGCCCAGCACCTCAAACATCTTCGACTGGATATCGTTCTGATGGATACGCACTGAACCGCCGCCCAGCTCCGTACCGTTCAGCACGATATCGTAGGCCTTGGCCCGCACAGCGCCGGGATCGGTGTCGATCTTCTCCCAGTCCTCCTCCATGGGCATGGTAAAGGGATGATGCATGGCCGTATAGCGCTGCTCCTCCTCAGACCACTCCAGCAGCGGGAATTCTGTCACCCACAAGAAACGGTACTCCTTTTTATCCAGCAGATCCATCTGGCGGGCCAGCTCCAAGCGGAGTGCTCCCAGGGAATCCCAGACTACCTTATTCTTGTCCGCGGCAAAGAGCAGCAGGTCGCCCGGCTCTCCGCCCATGGCGGCGATAAGGGCTTCCATCTCCTCCGGCTTCATAAACCTGGCAAAAGAGGATTTGCAGGTACCGTCCTCCTGAACAGCCGCATAGGCCAGACCCTTCGCCCCGTAATCCCGGACGAACTCCGTCAATTTATCAATCTTCTTTCTGGGCATGGCCCCCTGCCCTTTGGCGTTGATGCCACGGACGGTTCCCCCGGCGGCCAGCGCCCCGGTGAATACGCCGAAACCGCAGTCTTTCACTGCCTCGGAGACATCCGTAAGCTCCATACCGAACCGGAGATCCGGCTTGTCCGAACCGAAACGGTCCATACATTCCTGCCAGGTCATCCTCTGGATAGGAAGCTGCACCTCCACACCGAGGATCTCCTTAAACAGATAGGCCAACAACCTCTCGTTTACGTCAATCACATCATCCACGTCCACAAAAGACAGCTCCATATCAATCTGGGTAAACTCCGGCTGGCGATCCGCCCGCAGATCCTCGTCCCGGAAGCATTTGACGATCTGGATATAGCGGTCATAACCGGAACACATCAGGAGCTGCTTGAATATCTGCGGCGACTGGGGCAGCGCGTAGAACTGCCCCGGATGCACGCGGCTGGGCACCACATAGTCCCTGGCCCCCTCGGGGGTGCTCTTGATCAGCATGGGCGTCTCGATCTCCAAAAAACCCTCCTCCGCCATAAATTCCCGGGTGAGCCGTGCCACACGGCTGCGGATCATCATATTACGCTGGATATCCGGGCGGCGCAGATCCAGGAAACGGTTCCGCAGACGTACTTCATCCCTGGTCTTTGAATTCTCCTCCACCGCAAAGGGCGGCGTCTCCGACTCGGAGAGAATGCGCAGGCTCTCACAGCGGATCTCCAGCTCTCCCGTGGCCAGATTCTCATTGACAGCGCCGGAACGGGCTGCCACCCGCCCGGTCACGGCCATGACAAATTCACTCCTAAGCCGCCCCGCCTTTTCAAAACCGTCCTCATCAATCTCTCCATTCTCAAATATCAACTGCATAATACCGGAACGGTCGCGCAGATCCACAAAGATGATACCGCCCTTATTGCGGGCTTTCTGCACCCACCCCATCAGGGTGACGGTATCCCCGATTTGCTCCTTCGTAACCTCCGCACAGCGGCATGTCCGCTTTAACCCCTGCATTGATTCTGCCATAATCTTCCTCCTACACGTCCTTTCGTTTTTCCCTTACATCCTGTCCGTAAAATATTCCTTAAATTCCGTGTAACCCTCCGCCGCGAGCTGTTCCTTCTGGAATTTCTTATTTTTCTTCATGATTGCCACCGTGGTCTGGATCCCCGCATCTCTGAGGTCTTTCGCCTCAGAAAGCACCGTTCGAAGCTTATCCGCGGGCATATTTTTCTCCACCAGAAGCGCAGTCTTTCTTTCCGCTCCCGGCGCCTTGAACCCCCGTTCCATCAGCAACATGACAATTCGTTCAAACCCGATAGAAAAACCGCAGGCACAGACATTCTGCCCGGTAAATTTACCGATCATCTCATCATAACGGCCGCCGCCGCCCACAGACCCTCCGAAACCGTCCATGGAAACCTCGAAAATCGGCCCCGTGTAGTAGGACATGCCCCGCACCAGCGTGGGGTCAAAGACCAACCGGAAATCCGCCTCTTTCAAACTATCCACGCTTTCCATGATGGCCATAAGCTCATCGGCATATCGGCTGTCCAGATAACCTTCCAGCTTTTCTTTGCACAGCCGAACACCGGCCGTATCAGGGGTAACTGCTTCAAAAAGCCCTATATATCTGTCGATAGCCTCTTTCGCAAAGCCTTCCTTCTCCAGCTCCGCCGCCACGCCGTCCAGGCCGATCTTGTCCATCTTATCCAAAATAATAAACACTGTATCGCAATCCTCCGGCGCAAAACCGCAGCAGGCCGCCATAGCCTTCAGGATCCTACGGTCATTGATACGCACCGTAAACCCGGAGAAATCCAATTTCCCCAAAAGAGTGGTAGTAGCCAGGATCAGCTCGATCTCCGCCAGGATCGTCGGTTCGCCCAGAATATCGATATCACACTGCATAAACTGGCGGTAACGCCCCCGCTGAGGACGGTCGGCCCGCCATACATTGCCCATCTGCAGCGCCTTGAAAGGAGCGGGCAGCTCCGCCGCATGATTTGCGTAATAGCGGGAAAGAGGCACGGTCAGATCATAGCGCAGGCCGCCGTCCACCAGATCGGCCTCCCCCGCCGCGTTCTCCAGCTTCAGCTTCTCTCCCCGTTTCAATATCTTGAATATGAGCTTCTCATTTTCCCCGCCCTGCTTGCTGGACAAATTCTCCAGATGTTCCACACAGGGAGTCTCCAGGGACGCAAAACCAAACATGCCGTAAGTCTCTTTGATCAGGCGGATCATATAATCCCTCACCGCCATCTCCTCCGGTAAAATATCCCGCATACCGGTCACAGGTTTCTTCTTCAATGCCATTCATTTTCTCCTTTATCCTCTATTAAATCATCCTTTGCCTTTCATCCGGATACACCTTTACCAGACCCGGAAATAATTCCCGCAAAACCTCCTGCTTTTCCTTACGAGGAACCATCCCGGCCCAGATTGATTCTTTACAAAAACCCGGCTCATGGACGTAGCGCTGGAACGCCAGAAACACCCGCAAATCATAGTTCCGGATTTCCTCGATCATCAGCGCAATGGCCGCCCCATGATCAAAAGCCTTGCGGTAGGGGCGGTCTGATGTAGTGGCCGCATACACATCGCAGACCCTCAGGATACGCGCCCCGAAAGGAATCTCCTCTCCCCGCAGATTTTTGGGATAGCCGCTGCCGTCAAAATTTTCATGATGGTGCAGTACCATGGAGAGAACCGCCGGGCTAAATCCCCTTTTCTCCAGAATCGCGCAGCTGAACATGGAGTGAAGCCGCACATATTTCAGCTCCTCAACGCTGTTAATCTGCGCCCCCCGCTCCACGTAACGGCTCAGCCTGACCTTTCCTATATCATGAACCAGGCCGGCTAAAGCCAGATCGCGGCACATCTGGCTGCTGCATCCCAGCCTCTTCCCCAAAGCCATCGCCAGACTGGATACCGCCAATCCGTGGTCTATATAATCCAGATAGGCAAAACAGCGGTCTCCGAGTGCCTGATTTTCCGTCCCTATCATCTCCGCTCCAGCCACTTTTCCTTCCCTGCCCTTTTCTGCTCCAATTTCTATGCCTCACTTACAAGTTTTATACAATAAGCCAACTCCCGTTTTAATCGTTTCTGTTACAGTCTGCTGGCGTTTGTCAGAGTATTCTTTCCGCATGTGGTATTCTGCCTCAGACATCCTTATGGTCACTATACGCTCTTTAATTTCATCTGCTTTGGGACGTCCTCTTTTTCCCATAGGCGCACCCCCTTTGCATCTACATGCCATTATATTTTCCGTAATACGAGATGTCAAGCATTGTTCGCATTACGAATAGCTTTCTTCATGTTCCCGGGCCGGAATCCAGCCGGATACTACTTCATGCACTCCGACAGTTTCATAGGTTCCGGAAATCGTAATACCATTGATATGTATACCATAGATCAAGGCCTGCTTTCCAAACATGCAATGTGGCAGTTGCGTATCTGTCCGGATGCGCCGAATTATTACATATGTATTACACATCCATTACACTTCCCCTACTTATTTATGACATCTGTGGATCATGACCATTGACAAAGTAAAATATTAGCAGTATAGTCAAAATTAATTATATTAATTAAATGCTGGAAAACAAATGGACATTAAAGGAGGTCACAAAATTGAAACATCTAATTCTTGCGGTTGTACTGACGCTATGCTTATGCATTTCCTCTCAGTTTGCGGTATACGCAGGGCCGGAAGACTCTTCGCCGCAGAGGAATGCTCCTACGGAAGCATCCACATCCATTATGCCCGCCAGGGAGGCCGTCCCTACTCCGGCGGAAGCCTATGAGGCTATGATCGCCCTGAAGGATCAGGATGCATATAAGGAAGGAACAACCTGGACTGATTATGAACCTTATTCGGACACAAAGGGATATTACCGCTGGAACGGCGGAACTCTTGGCGGAGCGAATATCGTCGCCGTGGGCTGCGTAGCTTTCGCTTTTAGGCTCAGCGATGAGGCGTTTGGCAGTCTGCCTGCCAGGATGTATGCAGCGGGTGGATTTAAATTTGAAGACATCAAAGTCGGGGATATCCTGCGGGTAAACAATGATACTCATACCGTGATCGTACTTGAAGTAAGCGATTCATGTGTGATTGTTGCCGAAGGAAACTACAGTGGCAAAGTCCATTGGGGGCGGTCTATGTTTAAGAATGAAGTGATGAACAACACCAGCCACTATATCACCCGTTACCCGAAAGATTACATTCCACCGAATGATCCTACCGCTAATGAGATTATTAAGAGCGCTACATTTGGTGAAAAATTTACCTGGACCTTGACGAAGGCGGGAACATTGACCATCTCCGGCAACGGAGCTATGCCGGATTTCAGCGGCCCGGGGGAACAGCCATGGAACGCCTACAATAACCAAATCCGGAAAATCGCTATAGGGAATGGCGTTACCAGCATCGGTTCTTCCGCCTTTTATAACTGTGGCGTTCTCAGTGCAGAGATACCTTCCAGCGTAAAAACAATTGGCAATAACGCTTTCTACAAATCCTCGATTGTTTACGCAACCATTCCATCCGGTGTAAAAACTATCGGTGACAACGCTTTCCGCCTGTGCCAGAATCTTAGTGCGGTGACCATTTCCAAAGGAGTGGAAACCATCGGCCAAAATGCATTTTACGGCTGCACAAGCCTTACCGACATAACCCTGCCCGACAGTATCGGAGATGTAGGCGCCGGAGCATTTTTTCAATGTACGAAAATGACAAACGCGTCGTTTACTGCCGGCAGCAAGCAGGTAACACTGGGCGACAATATATTTACAGAATGCTACTATCTGATGAGCGTAACGCTGCCCAAAAAGATAGACCGCATTGGTGACGGAATGTTTCAAAATTGCAAATTGCTTGCCGGCGTAGAGATTCCGGAAGGTGCGGCAAGTATCGGAACAAATGCATTCGCTTCCTCAGGAGTGAGCGTTGTCATAATTCCGGAAACTGTGACAGCAATAGAAATAGCCGCATTTGCAAATTGTCCTCTGTCTGACATATACTTTACCGGCACCGAAGCACAGTGGAAAGGCATAAGAAAAATAGGCGATACGGCAGCAGCCGTAGCGAAAGCGACTATGCATTATAACTATATCCCACCCGTCAACCCCGACCCTGCTCCCGGTGATGGCGGCAACACCGGCGGCAGCGGCGATAATTCCGGTAACGGCGGCAGTTCCGGCAGCACTGGCAACGACGGCAGCACCGACAACACGAACAACGACGGCAATTCCAACAACACGGACAACGACGGCAATTCCGACAATACGGACAACGACGGCAATTCCGACAACTCCAACAACAGCGGAAGCCAGGCCCCCTATGCAAAAGGCAAAACTTTTACAGTCAGCAAAATCACTTATAAAGTCACAAAAGCCGGCAAAGAAGTGCAGCTGACAAAATCAAAATCCACGGCAAAAAAGGTTACGGTCAATACAGTTACCGGTGCAGACGGAGTGAAGTATAAAGTAACTTCCATCGGTTCAAAAGCCATGCAGAAGAATAAGAAGATGACGAGCCTGGCCATTGGGGCCAATGTAAAGACGATCGGCACAGACGCGTTCTCCGGCTGTACGAAACTGGCAAAAGTTACTTTCGGCAAAAATATAACGTCAATCGGGACAAACGCATTCAAGGGATGTACCGCCCTGGCAAAGACGCTTACCCTGCCGGACAGCGTAAAGACGATCGGCACAAACGCATTCTCCGGCTGCAAGAAGATTACGGCAGTTACCATCGGCAAGACGTCAAAATCAAGTCTGAAGACCATCGGAAAGAGCGCGTTTAACGGCTGCAAGAAGCTTGGCAAAGTGACAGTCAAGTCCACAAAGCTCAGTTCCGCAGGAAAACAGGCATTCAAGGGTACAAAATCCAGCCTGACGGTAAAAGTTCCGTCCAAGCAATTAACAAAGTATAAAAAGCTCCTCACGAAAGCGGGCTTAAAGGCCAAACAAGTTACCAAATAACCGCTTGCCATGAGAAATATGCAGCACATAGACAGCGCTCCATAGTGCGCTGCCAAAATGCCAGAAGCCAGACGGAACGCCTTGCCCGGTCTGGCTTCCGGCATTAATATGGAAATTTCTATTTTCCAGCCTTTTACCAAAGACTGGACTGTTACAGATTTGTAAATCACTATGAAAAGCAGGTTGTATTTTTACCGCAAAAGATATAGAATATGTGTGCAGCCATTTTAAATACATAAGAGACACGGAAGGTTTATCATTATGATGAACCGGAAGGAAGAAAACTTTTATATAGCAAACAGAGAGAATGTATTTAGAACTATCCTCCGAATTTCGCAATTCGGTATTTGATACCACGCCTTATCATTCCGCTCTGTTTGAGAAAAAATCAAACTACGTCAAAGCCTTAAAAACCATATTTGAGGACTGACAGAACAGAAAGGAAGAACAGATCATTATGTTTGCAAAGAAAAACAGCACACCGGCCAATGGAGGAATGATCAACACGCTTATTGGCAATAAATCCAGGATTGAGGGCATGCTTCTGGCGTCGGAGTCCACCAGGCTTGACGGGGAGCTCCAGGGAAAGATCATGTCGGAAAGCACCGTTATTATTGGAGAAAGCGGCGTTGTCAAAGGCGATATCAAGGCGGTAGAGATACTGGTGGCCGGAACGGTATACGGCAATCTCCAGGCCGAGCAGCGGATAGAGATTACGGAGACAGGACGCGTCAGCGGCGATCTATTTACCAAGACACTTGTGATCGGCGAAGGCGCTTCTTTCAAAGGAAACTGCAGCATGGAGGTGCCGGAGACGAATCTGGCCATCGAAGAAGGCAAAGAAATATCCTATCTTGAACAGGGAAAGGCGTGAGAAAACCTAAAGAACAGCAGGAGGGCGAATCGAAGTAAACAGAGAAGGAAATGATGATAATATAAATGAATTGGAAAAATTTTAAAAAAGATCGAATATTCCTGAACTATACTGTTATGCTGCTTCCCCATTCC
>CAJUQO010000048.1 GCA_910588295.1 uncultured Lachnospiraceae bacterium
GTCCTTGCTGACAATCCGCTTGCCCTTCCAGTTCCCCTCAGCCAGATAGAGCTGTCCCAGTTTCATCATCTCGGTACATGTCAGATACATACCGCCGCCGCCATTCGGATGTCCCTGTGGATCATGCTCCCAGAGCGGCCATCCCATATCAAGCGGCTGGAATACCTTCTCATACAGATACTCTCCCATCCGCTTGCCAACAGCCCGTTCTACCATATGCGCAGCCAGTATACTGTCTGCAGAGGAATAACAGAATATACTACCCGGCTCCACGGGAACCGGCTGTGCCATCATATACTTCTCATAATCCGGTGCGCCAACTCCCGGACGTCTGTCCGCACTCATCAGAAGCGGCTTGCCAAAACCACTGGACATACAGAGCAGATGTTTCAACTGAATTTTCTCCAGATTTGGATCCGGATTCGGAGGAAGTTTGTCTCCAAACACTTCCGCCACATGATCTTCCAGACTCAGTTTTCCTTCTTCCATTGCAAGTCCAACTGCTGTTACCATAAAACTCTTGGTATGTGAATAAGTATTTCTCGGTGCATCTGCTGCGTAATGCATCTCACAGAGTACCTTGCTCTCATCTCCGACACAGATCGCTTCCAGCGGCAGATTGTGGCTGCTGACATAACGATGAAATTCCAAAAACTTCTCTTCCAGTAACATAACGCATCTATCCTTTCCGGCAAATCTGTCTGACCTCTCCAATCCGGTTTTATTATCTCATACACATCTCTGCATCTGCCGGCAGTGGCATCAGCGGTGCAGACGGCAGGGTCTGATACCAGTAAGCAACACTGGTGTAATCATCGTAACGCGGTCCGGTCCAGCCCATGTTGTCGAGTGTCATACGAAACTTCTTCTCAAAACGGATCGGGTCTGCGATATGGAAACGATACAGCAGGAATCTCTGCTGTCCGTTATAGAATTCCCGATTGTCTCCATAGATGGCATACATACCGGTATATAAGCCGCTGAAGGTCTGATAGTTCTTAATGATGATATCATTTCCAAATCCATAGGAACCGCCGAAGTAGTCTTCCGTTCCGGTATAGTGGATAGACGGATACTTATCATCGTCCAGATACATACGGGCTTCACCTTCTACCCAACAGGTATTGTTGCCATTCATACCGGCTGCCAGAGTTACGCCGACAAATTGTCCCTTGCCTTCAATTCCGTCAACAATTGTGTAGGTACGGCCCTTCTGAACCGGGTGCTCCTGGCGGTATGTGGCATGGAAATAAACAGCCTCTGCCGGAATCTCCTGATAAGCTCCGGTGATAATATAATAGATATTTTCATCCTGATCGCCACGGTTTTCCATCGTGATCCGGGCTCTCTTATGAAAGGGCATCTCAAAATAGCAGTTATAGCCGCGGCCAGGAGCTACCAGAATCATGGCAGAATTAAGCACCGGATATTTGCCGTCCCGATCCACAAAATTTTCATCATAGGCACATCCGAAGAATGCAGAGAGCGGAGCTTCCACAGACGGATATTCCTGGTCATCCCAATACATACGGATGATAAAACGATGTCCGACATATCCGGTAAACCACATATGCTGGATCACACCCGGTCCTGCAGCATCTGCCAGAGTTACGGTTTTCCCTGCAGGAATCGTCACGGTCGGACGAAGTTTGGTGCAGTCACCGCCCTGTGAACCACCTGCGCGAACACCAGTCGGATTCTCAGCAGAAAACGCAAATGTTTTGGAGTTATGTATCATACAATAGTTGTTCATTTTTGCCCCTCCATATTTCTACAAATGCCGATATATCGGTTTGTTCGGAAAAGTATAGCATAATGGGAACCAGCTTTCAAGAAGCTGACGGCATTGGAAATCTGTCTACTTTCCTAATATATTTCTTAATTCGGCATAGCGGGGCGGCTGTCAATTCGACAAAGTTTTCTGGTGATACTTTACCGCACATGAGCATTGACTGAACGTGATGTCATCCAGTTCATCCATGAGGCAGAAAAACAGTTCACAAATCGTTTTCTCATCAGTATTGCATCGCTGTGTAACTGCAAGCATCATATACCGTGCAAAAATAATGGATACATGGGCAGTCAAAGCATCATAGGAAAGGCTCCGGCACTCCTTTGCCAGATGCAGATAGGATTTGCAGGTTTGTGCCTTTTTTATGGGCTAAAATATTGATTTTTCAATGTTCAGCGCACCAACCGGTGTGGGAAGTTTGAGTTACACATCTTTCCGGCAGTTCAATACCAGTCCGATCCACAAAGCTTTGGGCCGCGCAGCAGACAGGCAGAATATCTACCCCCAAAGTCGTTATAATGGACGATAAAAAGAGCGGTGGCAAGTTCCGCTCTCTTTATCTTTATTAAGTTTTTTCTTTGCTTCATCCAAATCCTTACAGCTGCCTACTATCATTCTATCTGGGCACGGCCGCCGCACTCATCCCAGAGATGATTGTTCCGGTCGAACAGCAGATTGTAGCAGATCTGGTTGTAATCGAAAAGGATCCCCGCGTAATCTCCGGTGTCCGTATTGGTATGCCAGGTACCGTCCTGCTCCCAGTAGCCCTTGCTGTTCACCGCCGGAATAGTTTCATGGAGGTTCAGCAGATACTTGTCATAGTCCGAGAGCTCCACCCCCGCCGCCTCCAGAAGCTTCGCCGACAGGTAATTCATGGAAATCTTGTTCAGCTCCCCCTCATTATCCCCGTATTTCAGGCCGTCATACTCGTCAATATCAAAATTCGCCCACATGACATAAGGGATATAATATTTGTTCAGCGTCTGCTGATTGGTGTCGTCGGGAATCAGGTGATCCGCCCATACCTTCTGGGAATCGTCGTCCCAGGAGGGCTGATGATCCCCGTACATCAGGATGATCGTAGGATCGTCAATATCGGAAAAATATTCGATCAGCTCTTTAAATGCCTCGTCGGACTCCCGGATCAGGGTAAAATAATTGTTCATCCCCACAGAGCCCTTGAAGGAACTGACTTCGAGGGTGCGGTCCATCTTGTCTTTTAAATAAGTAAAAGGGCTGTGATTCTGTATGGTCACGTTAAACATAAAAAACGGCTGGTCGCGGAGACGCTCATTCTCCTCATACATTTTGATCACGTCCTCATAATCCGCCCGGTCGCTTAAAAGTTTGCGGAAACGCTCCATGCCCGTGGTATCCTCGTAGAAAACCGCCTCGTCAAAGCCCAGCACCTGGTACACACTCTCCCTGTTGTAGCCCGAGGCATGGTAGGGATGGTAACCGACGGCGTAATAGGGTGTGGGCTGGTTTTTCAGCACTGTCAGAAGGGACGGCATCTGGCTCTTCACATACTGGGCATAAGGAATCGTCCCCGTGGGCAGGTAGGCCAGAGAATAACGGCTTAAAAATTCAAATTCCGTGTTGGCCGTGGGGCCGCCGGTAACGGATGCATTCACATAACCCTTCTGGGTATTCTCGGTGAGGCTGTGGATGAAGGGCATACAGTCTTCGCTGAGCTCATAATCGTAGAGCACCGACATATCCGCAAAAGCCTCGTTCTGGATCACAATGATATTCGGCGTCTGCACTTCTTTTGCCTCACCGTGCTTTTCTTCGTATTCCCGGGCCCCCGCCGTGAGGGCCTCCCGAGCGCTCTCCACGTCATAGCCCTCCAGCTTCACGTTTCCGGTAGCCATCATATTGCTTAGAAAAAATGGCAGATAGCCGTTATCTTCCACCTCATTGGTGTAATTCCAGGTATTTCCCTTTATGTATCCGAAAAGGAACCCATTGTCCAGCCCCCACACCGTCAGGGCAATCAGGCAGATCTCCCCCGCCACGGTACTGCCCAGGCGCACCCGCCGGGCCTGGCGCATGGCCGCCGTTTTTGGCAGCTCTTTCACCGCTTTTTTCATTTCCCGCAGCTTCTTTTTATCCGCCCGGGTAAGCTTTTCACCGGGATTCAATAAGCGCACCGCCGCAAGGGCCGCTAAAAACACCCCGATGGGGATGAAAAAGTATTTATCAAAAACCAGCCTGTAATTCCCCGCCACCTCCAGGGCTGTCCCGATGACGGTCAGATCCCCGGACATTACATACGTGCCGCGAAACTGCATGACGCAGTAATTGCCCAGGCCGATAAACTCCGCCAGCGCCAAAGCAATCGTGGCGGCCGTCCGCATCCGCCGGAACAGAATATAGAAAAAACAGATCACAATCGTCCAGTACAGCAGGGAATAAATGACCATAGACAAAAGTACCCGCATCTTGCTCTCACAGGAGAGCTCCACGATACAGAAGCAGGCAAAGGCCGACACCGCCACGGAAAAACATTTGATAAACCACCCGTGGACGCGGCCCGCCTTTTTACACCACCGGGCCACCAGCGTCCAGTCCGTCAGACACAGAGCGGCCGACAGCCAGGCCAGGCACCACTGGGGATAGGCGTGCTCCACCCGGGACAGGTAGCCCAGAGGAATATCCAGCAACTTCCCCTCCTGGATCTGCAGCACTCTGCCCCACACAGCCAGCGCGAAAATCCCCATAACGATCCGCCAGGACGCGGATACCGCCGGGCGGCCGTCCTTCTTCCTGCGCGCAAAGAGCCCCATACGGCCCACCCAGTAGAAGAAGACGTATACGGCCAGGAACAGATATACGCTGCCCCAGATATAATTTTCCAGCGCCTCGGAGAACGTTTCCCCGTCGTCCTTTACCCAGGCAGCCGCCCTCACAAGCTCAAAGGGAGCATCGAAATTTTCCCCGAATTTTTCCTGCAGCGCCAGGAATTTCTCGCATACAAAAGCCGCCGTAATGATCAGAGCGACCACCAGCGTCAGAAAGAGCTGCCCTTTATGGACATACAGGTATTTTGCCCAGGCCGGCGCTCTCTTTGCCCTGTCCACAAGAAAACGGCGGACGCGTGCGAGCCGCCGCCCCTTATTAATTTCAGCCTCCGCCACCGGGGAAACAGCCGGGGCTTTTGCTTCACTGTCCGGCACATATTCGCCGTCTGTGAAATCTGCCCGTATATCCTCCGACAGCTCCCGGCTGTCTTCCTGTATCTTTTTATCGATCGTTTCCAAACCCTCATCTCCTGCAAACAGATTGTTTGTGCTATACCCGCGGGTATAAAAGCGATTATATTCTAAACTTTTTTCCCGCATCCGTCAATTGCGGGATGACCTGTCTATATATATCATGTTCCTGTGTCCATTTGGTGAAAACGGGATAAAGATCGGCAAAAAGAGTTTCGATTATTTTATCAACAATCAAAACTCCCAAACACTTCCATTTATTCAATTCCTAAATACTCACCGCACCAGTTCTGGATATTTTTCTTTGTTCCTGCGTTTGCACGCATACATGATCTCATCCGCCTTCTGGAGGATCTCGTCATAGGACAGAGTATTCGTCCCGCCGTCAATAGCCACAATGCCATAACTGAAACTGCACCTGTATTCCGCAAACCCTGCTTTTTGATATTGATGCAAAATTTCCTCCATTTTCCGCTCAATCAGCTCTTTGATGCTGCCGGAAAGTACCAGACAGAACTCATCTCCGCCGATCCGCGCAAAAGTATCCTCACTACGGAAATTGGCCTTGATCAGCTCCACGAAGTTCTGGATATAGATATCCCCCTCCAGATGTCCGTAGGTATCATTCACATATTTGAGGCCGTCCAGATCCAGATAGCACAAGGTAGTATCCTGGCCCTCGCGCAGGATCTTCTCCATATATTCCTCGAAAAACAGCCTGTTTCGGATTCCGGTTCCCGGGTCATGGTAGGCTTTGCTGGCCAGGGTATGGGCCGTCTGCTTTTCGTCCGTAACATCCACAATAATATGCACATAGGAGGCATGTTCCTTCCACTCGATGGGGAAAGAAGTAATGCGGTAATACGTATCGGCGTCTCCGGCCAGCTCCCACACTTTATACTGCTCATCACTGTTCCACCCGATCAGTTCCTGATGGAACGGCAGACGTTTTTTACAGGCAGCGCAGATTTGTTCATTCGCCTTTCCCTCCTGCTCTTTTTTATTACAATATAGAATCTCCCTCGTATCTCTGTCCACCACAAGGAGCCATTCCTTCCGCTTACTGAGCATCTCCACCATAAGCTCATTGTAACTCTCAACGGCCTCCGCACGGTTTTTAGCCTTAATTGCCTCTCCCCTAAGCTGGGCCTCCCGCTCCTTTAACTGCTTCGTCATCTCATTGAAAGCTATGGAAAAATCCCCCAGATAAACTACCTGCTGAGAATAATCCCCTCTGGCCACCTGCTGGGCCTGCCATGTCAGATGGTTCAAATTCGCATGGAGATTTTTCAAATTTTCACACAGATAATTATCCTCGTTTGGAAATTCCACCGACAAATTCCCTCTGGAAAGCTCCGCCGAATAAGCCGTCATCTCCTCCACTTCCCTCTGCAGGGATTGAAAGTCATGCTTTAAGCTCTGATAGGATTCACTGATCTCACGGTCACCAAAGGAATCCATCACCTCCGCCCTGAAACGGCAGACTCGCTCCCCCGTCGCCCAGCAGTCGATCTCTGTGGCCGTATAGGGCTTTCCCGTATAGGCGGTAAAAATGCCGGAGATAAAGCCCTCATCATAATTGCAGACTGTCTCTCCCAGCGTCGGAAGGCCGGAGCAGTCCGCATCCTCAGAGACCGTGAGGATGATCTTTCCTGTATCCTCCTCCATCCGCTCGATCCTGAGAACCCCTATTTTGAAATCCTCCAGCCGTCTTTGCAGCTGGGACGCGAATTCAGAAAACGGCAGGGACAGATCCAGATTTTTTCTGGCAAAATATTTGCCGGCCCGGTAGCCGGCGTTCCGGAACACGCGGATCTGTCCTTCCTTGCCAAACTGTTCGGCCAGCTCTTCACGAAGGGAATATTCCATAAGCCTGTAGACCGCCACCGGGATCTCATTACCCAGATTCTCCCGGCCATTTGTCTGCGTCTGCAGATAATCCGCCAGTTTTCGATTGTTTTGGTTGTTCAAACTATTATCTTCCACGATCATTTCCCCTTCCTGTCTTTTTGATCATAGCACATTTCTCCATATATTCCAATATATTATAACGCGAACAATCCGCCCCTGCCGAATTGATTCCCCCCTTTCTTTATGCTACACTGGGTCTACATTCAAAAGAAAGAAGGAAAATCCATGAGTGAAGCAAAAAAAGGAAAGAGCAACAAAAAGCTGCTGCTGGGGGCTGTGCTCCTGATCGCAATAATCGCCGTATTTGCGGTGATTTACGCAAACTTCCGCCCCAAAACCCAGGCGGGATCCAAGGCGGTCACTCTGACGGTGGTGGATGACCAGGGAAAGGAAACCTCCTACGAGACCCGCACAGACAAAGAATATCTGGGAGAAGTATTTGACGAAATCGACGGCCTGACCGTGGAGGGCACCGAGAGCACCTATGGCCTATACATCGAAACCGTAAACGGGCTCACGGCCGATTACGATACGGACGGAGCCTACTGGAGCCTTTACGTAAACGGAGAGTACGGCACTAATAGCGCAGACAGCCAGCCCGTCGCCGACGGAGACGCATACATGCTTAAATATGAAACCGCATAATAATACACTGACAATCAAAGATATCGCCCTGGTCGGGGTTATGACCGCCACCCTGGAGGCCGGCAAGATGGCCATGACTTTTCTTCCCAATGTGGAGGTCGTGTCCCTTTTTATCATCCTGTATACTCTGGCTTTTGGCCGAAAGACCGTATATGCCATCTTTACTTTTATTTTTCTGGAGGGCTGTCTGTACGGCTTCGGCCTGTGGTGGATCATGTATCTCTACGCCTGGCCGATGCTCTCCTTTCTGGCCTGGTGTCTGCGGAAATATGATACGCCCCTGCCTTACGCAGTGCTCTCGGGCGTCTTTGGGCTGTTTTTCGGAGCGCTCTGCGCCATCCCCTACTTTTTCATCGGGGGATGGTCCATGGCCTTTACCTGGTGGGTATCCGGCATTCCCTACGATCTGGTACATTGCGGGGCAAACTTTGTCCTGTGCCTGATCCTTTTTAAACCGCTGCACCGCTGTCTGTCCACCATCAACAAAAATCTCTGATATTTTCAGCTGCCCCTCTCTCTCTGGCTCCTCCTGCGGAATTCCATCGGCGTACATCCCTTCATCCGTTTGAACACCCGCGTATAATAGCAGGGATTGGCGAAACCGCAGCGCCCCGCCACCTCCGTGATCTCCCAGTCGCTCCCGGCCAGCAGCGACAGACTCTGGTCAATCCGGTAAGCCAGCAAATAGTCAAACATCGTCACCTGCATATATTTTTTAAAAAAACGGCAGCATTCACTTTTACAGATATTGACCTGATCCGCAATCTGATCCAGCGTGATCTTTTCCTCATAATGCTCCTGGATAAAGCGGAGGATTTTGCGGATCCGCTCCTGACTGCGGTCGGGAATAATCTCTCCGGCGTTTTCCCCGTGACCGGCATGGCGATAAATATCCAGCCAGATCTGCATCAGAGACAACTGGATCTCCATTTCCACGGTATCGTTCTTTTCCTGACAAGCGGCCCAGATCCCGGACAGACGCTCCAGGATGTCCTGCTGCCATCCGCCGTCCGGTTCCAGGGAAAATGCCGAAAGAGCCGTATCCCGGATGACCGGGTGGACATACTTGGTGTAAAGCAGGCTGGCGCTGTAGCCGTACAACACTTTCGTATCGAAAGTAACGGAAATGTAACGGCAGTCCCCGGCATCCGCCATGCGGCCCGTATGCAGGGCATTGCTGTTGCAGAACAGCCCCTGGCCCGGCTTCAGACGCCAGGTATCCTCGTTCACCTGATATACGATCTCCCCCTCCAGCACAATGGTCAGCTCGATCTCCGGATGCCAGTGCCAGAGAAAAGAACCGCCATAGGCGGACAGCCGTTCTTCGCTGACCATCACCGGAAAGGCATAACTGCCGTGTTCTTTCAGTTCTTTTTTATCCCGATCCGTGCGTATCTGCACCGTCATGACCGTCCCTCCTCCCCCCTTATCACAGCCTGAACAGGCCGGATAAGTTTTTTCTCAATATCGTATGGTTATTATTCAATATAATTGTTGTTAGTGCCGATTAGGCACTATATACTCTCATTATACTGATATTTCGCTTGATGTAAATAAAAACAGAAAGGAATACGCCATGACTTCCAAAGAGCTACAGACCATTTTTCAGGAAACCTTTGCCTCCCGGGCCCTGCCGTCCGTCTATTTCGCGCCCGGGCGGGTCAACCTGATCGGAGAGCACACCGACTACAACGGCGGCCACGTCTTTCCCTGCGCACTGACCATCGGCACCTACGGCGCGGTGCGGAAACGGGACGACAGAAAGCTGCGCTTTTACTCCATGAATTTCCCGGATATGGGTATTGTGGAGACCTCCCTGGACGATCTGGTTCCCGACAAAAAAGCCGGCTGGACGAACTATCCCAAGGGCGTGATATGGGCCATTGAACAGAAAGGCCATTCGCTGCCCTGCGGGCTTGACATGCTGATCTACGGGAATATTCCTAACGGCTCAGGCCTGTCCTCCTCCGCCTCCCTGGAGGTGCTGACCGGCCTGATGGTACGGGATACCTTCGGCTTCGGCGATCTGTCCATGCAGGATCTGGCCCTGATCGGCCAGTACGCCGAGAACCAGTACAACGGCATGAACTGCGGCATCATGGATCAGTTTGCCTCGGCCATGGGTAAAAAAGACTGCGCCATTTTCCTGGACACCGCCACGCTGGCATACACCTACGCCTCGGTGGCTCTTAAGGACGCCCGCATCGTCATCACCAACAGCAAGGTCAAACACAGCCTGGTCACCTCCGCTTACAACGACCGCCGGAGGGAGAGCGAGACGGCGCTGAAGGATCTGCAGGCCGTGTTGGATATCCAGACCCTGGGAGATCTCACGGAAGCCGAATTCGACGCCAACTGCGACCATATCGCGGATCCGGTCTGCCGGAGGCGCGGAAAACATGCCGTCTATGAAAACCAGCGCACAGTCCGGGCCGTGGACGCGCTGAACCGCCGCGATGTGGCGGAATTTGGCCGCCTGATGAACGAGTCCCATATATCCATGCGGGACGATTACGAGATATCCTGCCCGGAGATCGACCTGCTGGTGGATCTGGCCTGGAAAACCCCGGGCGTCCTGGGCTCCCGCATGACCGGCGGCGGCTTCGGCGGCTGTACGGTCAGCATTGTAAAAAATGATGCCGTGGAACATTTTGTCTCCTCCCTGGGCGCCGCTTATAAGGAATCCACCGGGCATGAGGCCGAATTTTATGTGGTGGACATCGGCGACGGCGCCCATCGGCTGAACTAATCATAATAAGGACAGCCGTCCGCTCCTGCCGGACGGCTGCCCCTTTGCCAATAAGGAGGACATACCCATGTTAAACGAATCCATTGCCAGACTTGTGGACTACGGCATCCGCCGGGGGCTGACACCGGCCTGTGAAAAAATCTATACAACTAACCTGCTGCTGGAGGTTTTCGGCGAGGATGATTACCAGGAGCCGGAAGGCCCTTTGGAGGAGCAGCCTCTGGAAGAAATCTTAAAAAGCCTTCTGGACGAGGCCGTCAGCCGGGGGATTATCGAGGACAGCATCGTCTTTCGGGATCTCTTAGACACAAAAATCATGAACTGCCTGCTGCCCCGTCCCACACAGGTACAGCAGGCCTTCCGGGAGCAGTACGCTCTTTCTCCGATAACCGCCACGGAATATTTTTACAAATTCAGCCAGGACAGCGACTATATCCGTCGCTACCGCATCGCCAAAGACATGCGCTGGAAAGTAGACAGCGATTACGGCGAGATCGACATCACCATCAACCTATCCAAACCAGAGAAAGATCCGAAAGCTATTGCCGCGGCCCGTCTGGCCAAGTCCGGCAGTTACCCCAAATGCCAGCTCTGTGCGGAAAATGAGGGTTATGCCGGCAGGGTAAACCATCCGGCCAGGGAAAACCACAGGGTCATCCCCATCACCGTGAATGACTCGCCCTGGGCTTTCCAGTATTCGCCTTATGTATACTATAATGAGCACTGTATCGTCTTTAACCAGGAACATATACCCATGAAGATTGAACGGGCTACTTTTGTGAAGCTGTTTGATTTTGTAAAACTGTTTCCCCACTATTTTCTGGGCTCTAATGCGGATTTACCTATCGTGGGGGGATCCATCCTCAGCCATGACCATTTCCAGGGCGGCCACTATACTTTCGCCATGGAGAAGGCGCCTATCGAGATCCGTTTTACGATCCCGGACTATGAGGACGTGGAGACCGGCATCGTAAAATGGCCTCTGTCAGTGATCCGCATCCGCCACAAGGACGAAAAACGGCTGATTGATCTGGCCGATCATATCCTGACGGCCTGGAAGGGGTACACCGACGAGGCGGCGTTTGTCTTCGCCGAGACCGACGGGACGCCCCACAACACGATCACGCCCATCGCCCGGAAAAGGGACGGCCTTTTCGAGCTGGATCTGGCGTTGCGCAATAATATTACCACCGATGAGCATCCCCTGGGCGTCTATCACCCCCATGCCCAGTGGCACCATATAAAGAAAGAAAACATCGGCCTCATCGAAGTCATGGGCCTGGCCGTGCTGCCCTCCCGCTTAAAGAGTGAGATGGAGCTTCTGAAAACCTGTATTCTGGAGGGAAAACCCTTTACGGATTACCCAGAACTGGAGAAACATATCCCCTGGGCAGAAGAGTTCCTGCCGCGGTATGAGACGGTCAATGAAGGCAACATCATGGAAATCCTGCAAAGAGAAATCGGGCGGGTATTCGTCCATGTACTGGAGGATGCCGGCGTGTTTTCCTGTGACGCTGAGGGTAGAAAGGCTTTCCTGCGATTTGTAGAGACACTGTAAAAAGCATGCCCCAGCGTCTTCTGCAGCCACAGCTGGTTCCCGGACAACGGATGTTCCGGTGTCCGGGAATACCGGCGCACATATTTTCCATTGGATTTTGATTTTTTTATTGACAAAACGCAGAAGAATAGCTATAATAGTTTTTGCTTGCAGAAAGTGGGTAAATGTCGAAGTGTGGCTCAGCTTGGTAGAGCGCTGCGTTCGGGACGCAGAGGTCGCAGGTTCAAATCCTGTCACTTCGATTCCTTGGCAGGGGCAATGAGTAGCTTAAACACTGGGATTTCAGAGTGTTTGGGCTATTTTTTTGCCTTAAAAAAACTGGCACATCCATTTTGCCATCAATGCGGTAAGCTGCCGGACAGGAAACAAATGGCACCAGAACAACCGGGAATTCAGGGACATGAAAGAAGAACTTTTCAAGTGCCTGACGGTAAAATCATGTTGTTGTAATCCTTTTCTTGTGCTATAGTTAACATAAGAACGAGATAGATCTGTCATACTTGTTCATTGCTCTATGATTCATTGCAGGAAGAAAAAGATATTTGGGAAGGTAATGCAGAATCCTGGACTGTGTACAGAACTGCTCCGGCGTATCCTCCCAGACCTGGACATAGACCATGTGGAATACCCGGAACTGCAAGTCACAGATTTAGAACTCTCAAACGAACAGATTATTCAAAAGTTACAGAAAATATATCATTTATCGCCCGAAGAAGCCGATAAGTATCTGCAACTCGAAATAGCATAATCTACAATTCACATATTTATATTCTACGAGATATACCTAAAAAGGAAAGCCTACGAAATAACTTAAATCTTTCATAGGCTTTCCGCATTCCGCAAATCTAATATCTTTGTTTAACGAAAAATACTTGAATTACAAATAGGCCGGTTACAATTATAAAGGAAAACTCCTATCATCTTCGGAATAAATGTAAAATCAAATTTGCAAAGGTGGTATTTATGGCAGAAATCATAGCCGCAATTATATGTTCTATATTTTCCATAGGATCATTTATAATAAGCATCCGCTCTTTTATGGAAAAAGGATATTTATTTAATAATGCATATCTTTATGCCACAAAAGAGGAACGCATCCAGATGAACAAACGGCCGTATTATCGACAGTCGGCTGTTGTATTTATGTTAATGGGAATACTTTTTTTGTTAACTGCCGTTCTTGCGCTATTTTATATCAAATGGATTTTTTATATTGTGATGGCCATCACAGCTATTATGATCGTTTATGCGGTTGGCTCCTCCATAATAATTGAGAAAAGAAATAAGAACTGTAACTAATATTACATCACCGGAGGAACGGCTGCTGATGTTCCGGCCATGAACAAGTACGGTTTCCGGCCGGTCAGCTTTTTGCTGGAAGCCCTGGATGAGGACGCAGACTGACCCAAAGATTAAGGAGTGCAAAAAACATGAAACATACCTATACTATAACCGCCTGGCTGGCGGTCTGTACCCTGCTGGCCCTGACGGGCTGCGGCGGAGAAAAAGCCTCAGCCGAAAGCGAAGATAACGCGCTGGTGATCTTTAATTACGGGGATTATATTGATACCCGCGTGCTGGAACTTTTTGAGAAGGAAACCGGCATTACTGTCAAGTATGAGGAATATGTGACGCCGGAGGATATGTACACAAAATACCAGTCCGGAGCCATCAATTATGACCTGATCTGCACCTCCGAGTATATGGTGGAGAAAATGATCCAGGCCGGAGAAACGCAGGCCATCGACACCGCGTCTATGGAATATTATGGAAATCTCGACCCGGACTACCTGGAATTCTGCCGCGCATTTGACCCGGACAACAGCCGGGCCGTCCCCTATTTCTGGGGCACCCTGGGCATCCTCTACAATACAACGATGGTGGAGGAGACGCCGGAAAGCTGGGAAACTCTGTGGGATCCCGCCTACCGGGATACGCTGATCATGGAAAACAGCATCCGGGACGCTTTTGCCGTGCCTTTAAAACTCAAAGGCTATTCCCTAAATACCACCGACCTGGATGAAATCCGGGAGGCCCAGCAGATGCTCTTTGACCAGAAGGAACTGGTCATGGCCTATCTGGTGGACGAGTCCCGGGACGCCATGATCTCTGGGGATGCCGCCATGGCAGTAGTCTACTCTGGCGACGCCACAGCGGCTATGGAATCCAATGAAGACCTGGATTACTGTGTGCCGAAGGAAGGCTCCAATATCTGGCTGGACTGCTGGCTGATCCCCAAAACGGCCCGCCACAGGGAAGCCGCGGAAAAATTCATCGATTTTCTGAACCGTGAGGATATCGGCCGGATGAATTTCGACTATATCTACTACGCCACCCCCAACCGGGCCGTCTATGAGGGCCTGGATGATGAGACGAAGGAAGATGACACGATCTTTCCCGACGATGGGGTGCTGGACAAATGCGAGGTGTACAAATATCTCGGCGAGGATATGGAAAGGACTTACAGCAGGCTGTGGAAAGAATTGAAATCATATTGAGATATTACGACAAAGGAACCTGCCATGCGCATTGATTTTCACACCCATACATTTCCGGAAGCCATCGCGGCACGGACCATTACCAAATTAGAAAAAAGCGCCCGCACAGCCAGCTATGCCAACGGCACGGCGGACGGGCTCAGGGCATCCATGGAGCGGGCCGGTATCGATTTCTCGGTGATCCTCCCGGTGGCTACCCGCCCGGGACAGGCGGAAACCATCAACCGGGTGGCTATAGAGACCAACGACCATCACAGAGAGACCGGCCTGATCTCCTTCGGCGGCATCCATCCGGACAACACCGATTACCGTCAGATCCTGCGAAGCCTGGCGAAAAACGGCATCTGGGGCATCAAGCTTCATCCCGTCTACCAGCAGACAGACTTCGACGATATCCGCTACATGCGCATCATCGACTGCGCCTGTGAAAACGGCCTGGTCGTCGTCACCCACGCCGGTTACGATATCAGCTTCCCCGGCGGCAGCCAGGCTGTGCCGGAGCATATCTTGGCCGTCCTGGATACGGTAAAACCGGATAAGCTAGTGCTGGCCCACATGGGCGGCTGGCGGTGCTGGGATGAGGTGGAACAGCATCTGGCCGGGGCGCCGGTGTGGCTGGACACTTCCTTTACGGTCACGCCCATACGGCCCGCGGCGGATACCTGCCGCACGCCGGAGGAATGCCGTACTCTCTCGCCGGAACAGTTCTGCCGCACCATCCGCAGACACGGCGCTGACCGCGTCCTCTTTGGCAGCGACAGCCCCTGGAGCGACCAGAAAGAAGCTATAGAACTTCTCATGGAATCGGAATTCACGCCGGAGGAAAACGCAGCCATCCTGGGAGACAACGCGAAAAAGCTGCTTGATCTCCCATGACACTCTATATATTTTTAGGAAACCACGGATACGTTTTTCTGTAATAGCAAACAGAATCCGGAAATACCTCCGACGAAAAAGCGGGAGAACCGGCCCGCTCTGCTGCTAAACGCCCGCCAACCGATAAGACATCAGCAGTACCAGAATGGTATCGGGATCTTCGATATCCAGCCCTGTCAGCCGACGGATATGATCCATGCGGCGGCAAAAAGTCGTCCGGTGAACGTAGATCCGCTCTGCCGCCGCCGTCATATTCATGCCGCACTGAAGATAGGCCTGCAATGTCCGGGCCAGTTCCGTGTGATGTTCGTCATCATGGGCAAATAGCTGTATGAGGGCCGGATGGCAGAGCATGGAATCCGGTAGCTCCTCCCGCACCTTTCCCAGCATATACTCCAGCCGGTAATCGTCAAACAGATAATACCAGAAATGCGGATGCTTTGTCTGCCCGATCCGGAGCGCCACATCCGCCGCACGGACGGCATAGGGAATCAGCGAAAAATCGCAGAACCGGGAACTGATACCGGCATTGCAGACATGGTCACGGACGAAGGAAGCCACCCGCTGATGAAAACTGTGCTGATCCGTATCTTCTTTTGACAGGCTCAGATTGATCAGCCAAAAAACCGCCAGGCCGTCCATAACCGCACAGGAATTGGGCCACTCGCCCTCCAGCTCCCGGATCAGGTAGGGCAGCGTAGTCGCCAGCTGAGTATTCCAGCCCGCAGCCTCATAAAACCGCAACTTGATCACTGTGTACAGGTCACTTCTTTCCCATCCCACCTTTTTCAGAACTGCCGACTGAAAAGAAGGATCCGTTTTCTCATCGGCCGCCAGCGCCTGAAACAGATGATGGAGCTGATCCCTGGCGCCCCTGCCGGTAAAATCCGGGCTGTGCGCAAACAGCTCTTCCAGATGAGCGATAAATCGGTCAAAAATCTCCCTGGCTCCCACCGGAATCCGGCTGCCTTTCCCACCGACATGCATGACCACCCGCGCACAATACATACCGTTTAAAAAAATATTGCCGCACAGTGCGTCAAAACTGTTGACTTCCTCAAAATAGTAGAAAGATTCCTTCAGTTCCGCTGCTGCGTGGAAATCCGGATTCATCATCAGCGATTGTGCCACCTCACGGGTAACATAATCCACTTTTGTATCTATCAACGCCCTGTAATCCGGCGTACTGTACAGATTATTAAAATCCACATCAATGACCGCATACGCCCAGTCAAGCATGTCCCGTCCCCGGGCCATGATCTTCCGGGCATCCTCTCTGTGGATAATCTCCTCAAAGAAGCGGGCATCCCAGCGCATCAGTTCGTTCCATACCTCCAGGAGCTCGTCCCGCACAAGTTCCGGCGGCGTGTTCTCCGATAATACGGCATACGTATCTTTTGCCCAAGCTTCCGCCGCCGTTGCCGCACAGGGATCACAGAAAAGGAACATTCCCGGTTCTCGGGCAGACAACCGCGCCAGGTCTTCCCCCCTTTCCAACAGATACAGAACCCCCTGTTCCTGAAAATGTTCCTCTGCCCGCCAAAGGCGCACCTTCCTAACTGCCAAACCCGTCGTCTGGATATTTTCCCGCTGTAACGCATATTTTTTTGATATGCGGTAAAACAGCATCTCCGCAGTAATTTCCATCTTTTCCCCCACCAGCTTTTACCACTGTTTTGTACGCTACACATTGTAGCATGAAGAAATCAAAATAACAACAAACGGCGGCTGTAATTTTTTTCGGAACGCCGCTATACTTTCTTTATCAGTAACTGTTCAGCGCCTTCACAGTTACATGCAAAAAGCCATTGAAAATCGGTTTCGCCGACAGGCTTTTGCACACCTGAATCATGTTCTTACGGTCTCAGCAGCAAGTGCTCCGATCTGTGCTGAACAGTCGCTTCTATCAACTAATCATTCTGCGGAGGAAAATTCAAGGAGGAAAACATTATGGATGAAAAAACTGCCAAACTGTTTGCGGAGCGGATCAACCGCATGGAGACGGCCATCGCCCTGGGAACGCCCGACCGGGTGCCGGTGTTCGCTTTTTTCGCCTCTTACGTGCAGAGGTGTAACGGCTCCAGCTACAGGGATATCTACTATGATTATGAGAAAGCCGGGGAGGCCGCCGTCAAATTCTTTGCGGAGCATCCCCTGTGCGATGTACATACCTTCTCCGGGTTCACCAGCGGGCGGGCCAACGAGCTGGCCGACTCCCAGATGATTGACTGGCCCGGAAAACCCGGCACCATCGTCTCCGATTACAGTTCCCACCAGGTCATTGAGCGGGAATTCATGACACCGGAAGAATATCCGGAGATGTTAAACGATTTCACCGGTTTTATGATCCGCAAATATATCCCCCGGGCTTATCCCACGCTGAAGGGGCTGGCCGGCCTCAGCCTGACGCCCACCGTGGTCTTAAGCACCGGTATGCTCTCACCCTTCTATAATCCGGAGGCCCAGGAAGCTTTCCGGCTTCTGGCAAAGATCGGCGAGGAGGATGCCAAAGCCGGGGCCGCCACCGGAAAATATATGCAGCAGCTCGCCGAGCTGGGCTTCCCCGGCATGATCAGCGGTATCTCCGAGGCTCCCTACGACATCCTGGGGGATTATTTCCGCGGCACCATGGGCATCTTCGAAGATCTGACCGACGAAGACATGCAGGAATACATAGAGCAGGCCTGCGACCTGTTCGCCAACCAGCAGATTCAGGCATTGCAGTATCTGCGTTTCGCGGATATGCCGGTGAAGCGCGTCTTCTTCCCGCTGCATAAGGCCATGGACGGCTTTATGAACGCCGAGCAGTACGAGCGCCTGTACTGGAAACCGCTGAAAAAGATCATGATGGCCCTGATCGAATGGGGCGTGACGCCGCTGATCTACACGGAAGGCCCCTACAATACCCGTCTGGAACAGTTGACCGACGTGCCGAAGGGCAAGGTACTCTACCATTTCGAAAATGTAGATATGAAAGAGGCCAAACGGGTGCTGGGCGGCACAGCCTGCATCAGCGGCAATCTGCCCATAGCCCTGATGGAATTTGGCAAAAAAGAAGAAGTCGTCGAACAGACCAAACGTCTTTTGGACGACTGTATGCCCGGCGGCGGCTATGTGTTCGATTTCAACGGCTGCCTGGAAAACAGTAAGCCTGAGAACATGGACGCGCTGTTTGAGACTCTGGAGAAATACGGGAAATATTAATGTGAGAAAAAACCTGCCGCACCGGGAACATATCCCGCGTAGCGGCAGGTCTTCTGCATAACTATCCGAAAAATCCGAAAAATCCTTTTTTCTTGGATTTTTGAGGTTTCTGAACCGTCTTATTTTCCTCACGCCGCCTCTTGTCACGGTAATCGGCGATCGCTTGATATAATTGATAAACCTCCTCCTTGCTGCAGCACCAGCTGAACGGAACGTCAATATCCTCGAACCTGGCGCAGATCCTCTTGTACTTAATATCGCTGATATCAATGGCGCTGCCAGGCTCGCGTCCGTCAAATACCTCCTCAAATATATCTCTGATCTTGATATATTTCGTCGGATTATCCGCGGTCAGCTTAGTCACCCTGTCCCAATACTCCCTGCTTACCATTTGCCCCCTCCTTCCGTCCAAAAAAAATATTTTTTAAACAATTTCTTTACCACCACATTCTAACATGAACAGAAAAAAATTGCTACCTTCCCAGGGAAAAAGCTTTCTTATTCATCTCCAGAAATTTCTTCGGCACACAGGCCTCCAGGGCTTCCTCCCAGATCTCCGCCCCGATCTCCGGGAAATAGCGGGACAGCCTTCCCATCAGCACGATATTCACGGCTTTGGAGGAACCGGCCTCCTCGGCCAGGGCCAGGAAATCTCCGGCATCCACCTTCGCCCCCGCGGCCCGCATCTTCTCCGCCAGATCCCCGGGATACTCGGCGGCGCCAATGATCACCGGCATGGGCTCCACTTCCTGGGTATTGGTGATGATCTGCCCCTCCGGTTTTAAATACTCCAGCCACCGGGCAGCCTCCAGAAGCTCGAAGGAGACGATCACATCCGCTTCCCCTTTATCGATCACCGGGGAATATACTTTATCCCCGTAGCGCACATATGTCACCACGCTGCCGCCGCGCTGGCTCATGCCATGAACCTCGGATACCTTCACATCATAGCCCCGGCCCAGCAGCACATGGCCCAACACCTTGCTGGCCAGGAGGGTTCCCTGGCCGCCCACACCCACGATCATAATATTTTTCGTATCCATCCTCTCACTCCTCTTTGCTTTCCAGCGCGTCAAACTTACACATCTGCGTACACACGCCGCAGCCGACGCACAGCGTCGCATCAATCACGGCCTTTTTATCCCTGACCGCAATGGCCGGACAGCCGATGCGCATACAAGATTTACAGCCCACGCAGTTCTCCGTGTTGACTTTCAAAGGAGCCTTATGTACTGTCCCCCTGATCATGACGCAGGGGCGGCGGCTGATGATGATAGACGGCTCCGCAACCGCCAGTTCCTCCTTCAGCACCGTATCCACCCGGGCCAGATCGTAGGGATCCACCACCCGCACCCGGTTAAAGCCGACGGCCCGGCACAGAGCTTCCAGATCCACCTTGCCCGCGGGCTCTCCCCGCAGATTCTTCCCGGTGGTGGGATTCTGCTGATGCCCCGTCATGCCGGTGATGGAATTATCCAGGATAATAATGGTGGAATTAGTCATATTGTAAGCAATGTCTGTTATACCCGTAATGCCCGAATGGATAAAGGTGGAATCTCCGATCACACCCACGCTGTGCCGCTCCCCCTCCGCGCCCATGGCAAGGTTGAAGCCGTGAAGGCCGGAGCAGGAAGCGCCCATACAGACATTTAAGTCCATGGCATTCAAGGGCGCCACCGCCCCCAACGTATAGCAGCCGATATCGCCGTAGACCATGCATTTCTGTTTCTTCAAAGTATAGAAAATACCCCTGTGAGGACATCCGGCGCACATCACCGGCGGGCGGGGCGGGATCGTATCGGCGATGGAGAGGGTTCCTGGCTCCTCCTGCCCCATGCAAGCCCGCACCAGGTTCTGGGAAAACTCACCGCAGACAGGGAACAGCTCCTTGCCGGACACCGCAATCCCCAGCTTCCGACAGTGATCCTCAATGATCGGATCCAGTTCTTCCAGCACCACCACCCGATCCACCTTCGCCGCGAAATCGCGGATCAGCTTCTCGGGAAGGGGCCAGGTCATGCCCAGCTTCAGGATGCTGGCTTTATCTCCGAACACTTCTTTGGCATACTGGTAGGAGGTAGACGCCGTGATAATGCCGAGAGCCGTGTCCCCCATCTCCATCCGGTTCAGCCCGCAGTCCTCCGCATAAGCCGTGAGAGCTTTCGTCCGCTCCTCCACCCGCACGTGGGCGTTGCGGGAATTGACCGTCATCATGACCTTCCCCGGATCTTTTACATAGGGCGTCTGGGGCGGACAGACCCGCTCCCCCGGTTCCACCACGCTCTGGGAATGGGCCACCCGGGTACACATTTTCACAAAGACAGGCGTATGATATTTCTCGGAAAGCTCATAGGCTTTGATGGCAAACAGACGCGCTTCTTCTGAATCCGCCGGCTCCAGCATCGGCACCTTGGCCGCCCGGGCGTAATGCCGGGAATCCTGCTCGTTCTGGGAGGAATGCATCCCCGGATCGTCGGCCACGCAGATCACCAGTCCCGCGTTCAGTCCCTGATAAGAGATCGTAAACAGCGGGTCGGCCGCCACATTAAGCCCCACATGCTTCATGGCGCAGGCGCTTCGTCTGCCGCCCAGGCTGGCGCCGTGGGCCACCTCCAGAGCCACCTTCTCGTTGGGAGCCCACTCGCAGTAGATATCGTCATACAGCGCCGCCTCCTCAGTTATCTCCGTACTGGGCGTTCCGGGATAACTGGAGATCACCGCGCAGCCCGCCTCATACAGACCGCGGGCCACGGCTTTATTTCCCAGCATCAGTTCCTTCATTGCCTATCCTCCTTCGCAATTATTCAGTATCTTCTCTCAGTCTCTCTATCACCGTGGGCAGACAGCCTGTCCCGTAGTTCAGCATCCGTTTTACACGGCTTATGGTAGCCGTGCTGGCGCTGGTCTCCTCCAGGATCTCCAGATATACCTTATCCTTTAACAGCAGAGAGGCCACCGCATACCGCTGCTCCATGGCAGACAGTTCCGTGGGAGAACACAAATCCTCAAAAAAGTGACGGCATTCCTCCACGCTCTGCAGCTTCATGATAGCCTCATACATCTCTGTCACATGTTCTTTTTTCACAACCTTTGCCATAGGAACACCTCCGTCAACCCCTGTTTTCCCTGGCAACCAGATTCTCCGCGCCGTACTGCCTGCGCAGCTTCGGCTTCTCAATCTTTCCGGTTGCATTCCGGGGTATTTCCGCAAAAATAATTTCCTTCGGCCGTTTGTACCGGGGCAGCCCCAGACAGAACCCGTCGATCTCCTCCTTTGTACAGGCCATGCCCTCCTTGATCTCAATGACCGCCGCGGTCTTCTCGCCAAGGCGGCGGTCGGGCAGCCCGATGACCGCCGCGTCCTTGACTTTTTCAAAACGCCGGAGGAAATCCTCGATCTGCACCGGGTAAATATTCTCACCGCCGCTGACGATCACATCCTTCTTCCGGTCCACCAGGAAATAGAAGCCGTCCTCATCCTGCATGGCCATATCGCCGGTCAGAAGCCACCCGTCTTTCAATACCTCCGCCGTAGCCCTATCATCATTATAATAACAGGTCATAAGCCCCGGTCCCTTCACGCAGAGCTCGCCCACGTCGCCCTGTTTCACAGGCTCGCCGTTTTCATCGACCACCTTGCACTCCCAGCGGTATCCCGGCACGCCGATGGCTCCCACCTTATGTATGTTTTCCACGCCCAGATGCACACAGCCGGGGCCTGTGGACTCGGAGAGGCCATAGTTGGTATCATAGCCATGGTGAGGGAAGTATTCTTTCCAGCGTTTGATCAGAGACGGCGGCACCGGCTGGGCGCCGATATGCATCAGCCGCCATTGATCCAGCTCATAATCGGAAAGTTTTAGATCTCCTCTGTCCAGGGCGTCCAGGATATCCTGAGCCCAGGGAACCAGAAGCCAGACAATCGTACAGTGTTCTTTAGACACGGCGGACAGGATCGTCTCCGGCAGAGTTCCTTTCAGCAGAACAGACCGGCTTCCGGCCACCAGGCTGCCCATCCAATGGAATTTCGCCCCGGTATGGTAGAGGGGGGGGATACACAGGAAGGTATCCTCCCGGCCGGTGCCGTGGTGTTTCTGCTCCATCTCGGCAGCCTGAGTCAGACTCTTATGTTTATGCAGGATGGCTTTGGGGAAGCCTGTGGTTCCCGAAGAAAAATAGATAGCGCCGTAATCCTCATCGGTGATCTCCACATGGGGCGGCTGACTGGAACAGTCCGCTACCAGCTCATGATAGCTCTCGGCAAAACCAGGACAGTGATCCCCCACATAGATCAGCAGACGGCCTTTGCATAAACGTTCCGCATGGCACTGGATACGTTCTGTAAAAGCAGGGCCGAACACCAGCATATCCACCTCGGCCAGCTCTGCGCAGTACAGAATCTCCTCCGAATCGTAGCGGAAATTAAACGGCACCGCGATGGCGCCGCTTTTTAAAACACCGAAATAAATCGGAAGCCATTCCAGGCAGTTGTACATCAGTATGGCAACCTTATCGCCTTTCCGGATTCCCCGGTTGATCAGCAAATTGGCAAAACGGTTGGCCTTCTCATCAAACACGTTCCAGGTGATCTCATGGCGATAGGGTGTAAAACCGGTGGGCTGCATCAGCTCCGACTCCTTCCAGTCCGTTCTGCGGGTATCTTTTTCATCCGGGTTCAGCTCTACCAAGGCCACTTCGTCCGGATATAATCTTGCATTCCTCTCCAGGAATTCCATTACGGGCATCGCTTTTGTTCCTCTCTTTCAATCATGATCTTATACTCTTTTAAAGTTTTATGCGTTGACTCTTTTATTCACTAAAGTATCATATGGGTGGAGAAAAGTCAACCGGAAACAAAAGGGGCGCACGGATCACCCGCAGCGATTCAGACAAGCCGGACACATACGCTCACTCCCCTGCGGGATCCACATGAACCATACAATGTTTGACATCCGGATACTCCTGCTCAATACGGTGGTGGACGACAGCCGCCACCTCGTGGGCGGCAGACAGGGGCATATCGCCCGCCACCTCAATAGCCACATCCAGATAGATGCGGGAGCCAAAGAGACGGGATTTCATCCAGCGGATCCCTTGCACCTGCTCTGTGCCGATAATGGTTTCCCGCATTTTATTGGTGACACCCGGATCGCAGGCGTGATCCACCATCTTATCCACGGCATCCCTGAAAATGTCATAAGCGGCTTTCAGAATAAACAGGCAGATAACCACGCTGGCCGCGGAATCCATGACCAGATAGCCCAGCTGGGCAAAAGCGATACCGATCAGGGCGCCTACGGAAGAGAGGGCGTCGGAACGATGGTGCCAGGCATCGGCTTTCAGGGCAGCGGAACGGATCTTTCTGGCGGCACGGACGGTGTAGTGATACATCCACTCTTTGACGACGATGGACAAGACGGCAGCAACCAATGCCAGCCGGCCGGGGACAGCCAGATCAGCATAGCTGCCCGAGACTATATTCCTCACGCCGTTTATACCGATCCCCCCGCCGGTCATGGCCAGCACCACGGCCAGCAGAAGGGCCGCCACACACTCCATCCGCTCATGGCCGTAGGGATGTTCCGCATCGGCCTTTTTCTCTGAGAGATGGATGCCCACCATCACGATAATGGTGCTGAACACGTCCGAAGCGCTGTGTATAGCATCGGAAACCATGGCTCCCGACCGGGACAGAACTCCCGCCAGAAGCTTCCCTACCGATAAAATCAGATTGACCGCGATACTTACCGTGGATATGCGCATCACCGTCTTCTCCACCATTCCTGTGGAAACCGGTTCATTTTGTGCCTGGATTTTCATAAAAACCTCCTGCTTCCCTCTCATGGAAATCGCCGCTGGCCGCCCCTCGCTGCCGTACTGTTTAAAAGCATGCCGCAGTTCCTCCTCTGTCATACCCGAACTACAAAAAAGGTAGAAAAAAACATCCGCGGAACAAGTACAGACGCTTACTGTCCTGCGGATGCCCTTTTGCCATCCGTTGTCACCTGCATGTGACCCGGCGCACGGAAAAATCGATATGCAAAAAATACCGGCTTCCGCCGCCTGTTCAGTTTATACTGCAGCTCAGTTTACATGGCAGCCGTTTCTCAAAATCATATACGGCAGTTTCCCTGTGAAATAACCGTGTTAATTTAACATATGCAATCTTCACGGAAAAGTCAATGCTAATTTTTGTTACCCGCCTCAAAACAACCTTTACCGTTGCTGTAAAGTCCGTAAAAACAGGTAAATCCTTACCACATTGTCAAGTGGTGAAATCAATTTTTCTTACAACTTTAAAGCTTCCTTCTGCTGAAGAATTTGAAGCCTCACTCGACGAGGCACAAAAATGGGCAAAGTCTGTTGGGTATAATGAAAATGATGTTAATGATATAATCAAATCAGTTAGAAAGAAGAAACGAGTATGAGAATTGTGATAGATACAAATGATTGACAGAAATACTATGAGTCCACTTTATAACAACATCAAAAAGCGATGCCCTCTTTCCACGCACCGCTTTTTAACGTTTTACAGTTACTTACAACTTAGTGTTTTGCCGCTTTATGATCCGCTAACGTTTTACCTGCTTTGCGTTTTGCACTTTTGCTCGTCGTTTTAGATGCTAACGTCTTGCCAGCCTTACCAACTTTTCCACCATGATGAACTGCCATGTTTTCACCCCCTAAATGCTTGGCAATCTAAGTAAATTGCCCCTTGGTGTATCATTTGGCTCGGAACGAACATACTTTTCGCCTTTGGAACTTACTACGGGAATCAAATCTGGATATGGAAAAATATAAACTTTAATGCTTCCAGGTTTCTTCTTTAAATAGTCATGAAGATCAGCTTTTTTAAAAAGCCAGGATCATTACATCCATCCACATAAATCTCCGCAATTTCCTATACATTTCTGTAAAAATGTCCGCTTACAATAACTTGGCTTTTTGGTAAATTTCCGCCCGATAACGGAACGTGGACAGCGGCATACCGCATAGTTCCGCCGCTGCCGTTCCAGTAACTTTCCCGGCTTTCCATAACTGGTAGGCTTCATGGAAGTTTTCCGGCAGGGGGCTTGGCGGCCTTCCAAAGCGTACCCCTCTGACTTTCGCCGCCGCAATCCCTTCCGCCTGACGCTGCCGGATGTTCGTCCGCTCGTTCTCCGCCACAAAAGACAGCACCTGCAAGACAATATCGCTGAGGAATGTCCCCATCAGGTCTTTGCCCCGCCGGGTATCCAGAAGCGGCATATCCAGCACGACAATGTCAATCCCATTCTCCTTTGTAAGAATCCGCCACTGTTCCAGTATTTCCTCATAAT
>CAJUQO010000049.1 GCA_910588295.1 uncultured Lachnospiraceae bacterium
GCGGATACGTTTCCTGTCCGCTTTGCCACGCTGTTGGTTGCTACCATACCGGTGCCCGCGTCCCCCTCCGGCGGACATAAGGGAATACCTGCCTCAAGCTGCCCGGATACGTCCAGAAGCCTTGCGCCCTCTTCGGTCAGCACACCGGCGTCCTCACCAGCCACCAGCACCTGCGGAAAAAGTTCCTCTACCTTCCAGGGATAAGATTTATCCGAAATCAGCTCATTGAACTGGTCAAACATCCGTTTATTGTAATTTTTCGTCGCCGGGTCGATGGGCATCATCCCCACAGCGTCGCCAATTCCCAGTACCTTTTTTCCGGACAGCTTCCAGTGCACATAACCGGACAGTGTAGTGATGAAACGGACATCCTTCACATGCGCCTCGCCGTTTAAGATCGCCTGATACAGATGGGCGATACTCCAGCGCTGGGGGATATTGTAGTCAAAAAGTTTCGTAAGCTCTTCCGCCGCCTGCCCGGTAATGGTATTTCTCCAAGTGCGGAAGGGCGCCAGCAGACGATCCTCCCCGTCAAAGGGCAGATAGCCGTGCATCATCGCGCTGAACCCGATGGCGGCCAGTTTCGTAACCGTAACGCCGTAACGCTCCTTCACATCCCGCAGCAGATCCTGATAGCAGTCTTGCAGGCCGCTCCACACTTCGTCCAGACCATACGTCCACACGCCGTCCACCAGATGATTCTCCCAGGAGTGCCCCCCGGAAGCGACCGGTTTATGCTTTCCGTCGATCAGAACCGCCTTGATCCGGGTCGAACCCAGCTCAATCCCCAGAACCGCCTTTCCCTCCTCAATCCAGGCTGCCGTATCCTTCCTTTCATATCCCATATACATATCCTCCCATCTTTTTGTGCCGGAACTCTTCCTGACAGCACTTTTTGCAATACCCTCCGAAAATGGTATCGTATTCCGCCCAAAGCGCGGCCAGAACCTTCTGCATAAATAGTATCAATTTTTCCACTATTTTACAAGAAAATCCTGTATCCTTTCCCATGCCCTTGCGACAATCATGTTTTCCTCTCTTAGATCCGCACCTTCGTCCCTTTCGTATCCCGTTTCGCCGGCTTCAGTTTATTCAGCGTCAGCTTCTTCTCTCCAACTTCAATGGTATATTCCATCCGGTTCGCCAGCAGATAGGCCGCCGCCAGCTCGTCCCCGGGAGCCAGCCGCATACCGCGCACACCCAGGGCCGCCTTTTTCTTCTCCGGAATTTCCTCCGTCAAAAATTTCAGGAAATAGCCCTTCTTACTCTGCAGCACTACATACTCCATCTCTGCCATGGGCGCCACCAGCACCAGCGTATCGCCCTCCGGCAGCTTAGAGGACACACTTGTCCGCTTATTTATCGTAAACTCGTTTCCGGCCACCTGCTTGCACATTCCCGAGGAAGTGACAAAAAGCAGAGACTGAAAACGCAGGTTCTCCATGGCGTCGATATGGAGGATCTGTTCCTCCGCGCTGGAATAGTTGGAGAAATTGTCGATGGGGATGCCCTTATCCCGGAATTTGCCGTAGGGCAGATCCGACACCCTGGCCTGGTGCATCATACCCTTCTCTGTAAAAATACAGAGCTTATCCGTATTTTTACAGAAAAAATGATACTTACTCTCCGCGTCGGCCGCCTCCTGGTTCCGCTCATACACAGCCTTATCCACAGTGCGGATATAGCCGAAACGATCCATCAGTACGCAGACCTCGATCTCCTCCGGCTTCTTTTCCTCAAATATGGCCTCAGCGGCATTCTCGATCACTGTCTTTCTCGGCGCCGCGTATTCTTTCCGCACGGCCTCCAGATCTTCCCGGATCACGGCGGCCATGGAATCATAATTATTCAGGATATCCTCATAGCGGGTGATGTTTGCCACCGTCTTTTTATGCTCGTCCAGCAGGGCGTCGATCTCCAGGCCGATCAGTTTATAGAGACGCATCTCCAGGATAGCCGTAGCCTGCCGTTCCGTAAAACATAATCCCTTAGCTTTCCGCTCACTGGTCTTTGTCTTAAAACGGATCCCCTCCGTGTCGCCGTTTACCAGACATGCCTTCGCCTGCTTCTGATTCCGGCTGCCCCGCAGGATCTCGATAATCAGGTCGATCACGTCACAGGCTTTGATCAGCCCCTCCTGGATCTCCCTGCGCTCTTTCTCTTTGGCCAGCAGGGTCTGGTATTTCCTTGTGGCAAGCTCAAAGCGGAAATCCACATGGTACTCAATGATCTTTTTCAGTCCCAGGGTCTCCGGGCGGCCGTCGGCCACGGCCAGCATATTCACGCCGAAAGTGTCCTCCAGATGGGTCTTTTTGTAGAGCATATGGATGAGGTTCTGGGCGTCGGCGCCCTTTTTCAGCTCCAGAACAATGCGGATGCCCTCTTTCGACGACTGATTGGAAATATCGGTAATCTCCGTGGCTTTCCTGCTCTCCACCAACCCTGCCACGTCATTCAGGAATTTGCCGATGTTCGCCCCGATCATGGTGTAGGGGATCTCGGAGATCACGATATTCTGTTTACCGTTTTTACCCTTTTCCACATCTACCTTACCCCGGATGCGCAGTTTCCCCACACCGGTCTCGTAGATGTGCAGCAGATCGTCCTTGTTGACCACCAGCCCTCCGGTGGGGAAATCCGGCCCTTTGACGTATTGCATCAGTTCTTCAGTGGTAATGGCATTATTTGCCATATAGGCCTCCACCGCGTCGATGACCTCCCCCAGATTATGGGGCGGCGCGCTGGTGGCCATGCCCACGGCAATACCGTCAGAGCCGTTCACCAGAAAATTGGGGATACGTACCGGCAGGACGGAAGGCTCCTTTTCCGTCTCATCGAAGTTTGGCAGAAAATCCACCACATTTTTATCCAGATCGGCCAGATATACCTCCTGGGTCAGCTTTTGCAGCCGGGCCTCGGTGTAACGCATGGCGGCGGCGCTGTCCCCCTCGATGGAACCGAAATTGCCGTGACCGTCCACCAGAGGCATTCCTTTTTTAAACTCCTGGGCCATCACCACCAGGGCCTCATAGATAGAGGAATCCCCATGAGGATGATATTTACCCATGGTATCGCCCACGATACGGGCACATTTCCGGTATGGCCTGTCATAGCGGATGCCCAGCTCATACATATCATACAGCGTCCTTCTCTGCACTGGTTTCAGCCCGTCCCGCACATCGGGCAGGGCCCGGGCAATGATGACGCTCATGGCATAATCAATGTAGGATTTCTGCATCACGTCCGAATATTCTGTTTTAATAATCCTCTCTTCCATCACCGTCGCCCCCTATATATCCAGCTGCGCGTCCCGCGCATGCTCGTAAATAAACGCCTTTCTCGGCGGCACATCGGAACCCATCAGGATCTCCGTCACCTCCGAAGCCATCCGGGCGTCCTCAATCTCCACCAGTTTCAGACGGCGGGTTTCCGGATCCAGCGTGGTCTCCCAAAGCTGCCCGGGATCCATCTCGCCCAGGCCTTTATACCGCTGCAGAGTAAAAGACCCGGTGTGGCGTTTCCTGTACCGTTCCAAAGCTTTATCGTCATAGAGGTACTCCTCCTCGCCCCGGGCAGGAATCGCTTTGTAGAGAGGCGGCATGGCGATATAGACATGGCCTTCATAGATCAGCTCCGGCATAAAACGGTAAAACAGCGTTAAAAGCAGGGTAGAAATATGAGCGCCGTCCACGTCGGCATCGGCCATAATGATGATCTTATCATACCGAAGCTTCCCGATATCAAAATCGTTGCCATAGCCCTCCGAAAAACCGCAGCCAAAGGCGTTGATCATAGATTTGATCTCCGCATTGGCCAATACCTTGTCGATGGACGCTTTTTCCACATTCAGGATCTTGCCCCGGATGGGCAGAATGGCCTGAAAGCTCCTGTCCCGGGCCGTCTTGGCAGAGCCGCCGGCGGAATCTCCCTCCACAATAAAGATCTCACAGACGGAGGGATCCTTCTTCTCGCAGTTAGCCAGCTTTCCGTTGGCATCGAAGGAATATTTCTGCTTTGTCAGCAGATTCGTCTTGGCCTTCTCCTCAGTCCTGCGGATCTTGGCCGCACGCTCGGCACAGGCCAGAACGTTTTTCAATTGTTCCAGGTTTCTGTCAAAATACAGGGCTACCTGTTCCCCCGTCACCTTGCCTGTGGACTTGGCCGCGTCCTGGTTGTCCAGCTTGGTCTTGGTCTGTCCCTCAAAGCGGGGGGCGGGATGTTTGATGGAGATCACCGCCGTCATACCGTTCCGGATATCCGCCCCGGTGAAATTCGCGTCTTTTTCCTTCAAAATACCCAGCTCGCGGGCATATGAATTCATCACCGACGTAAAGGTGGTCTTGAATCCCGTCAGGTGGGTGCCTCCCTCGGCATTATAAATATTATTACAGAATCCCAGCACATTTTCGTGGAATTCATTGGTGTACTGGAAAGCGCACTCCACTGTGATGCCCTCCGATTCACCCTTAAAATAGACCGGGTCATGGATGGCCTCCTTATTCTGGTTCAGTTCCCTGACAAAACCGATGATACCGTCGGGTTCATGAAATTCCATCACCTCCGGTTCGGCTTTCCGCCTGTCCTCAAAACGGATCGTCAGATTCGGGTTCAGATAGGCCGTCTCATGCATCCGGCTCTTGACCTCTGTGGCGGAAAAATCCGTCCGGTCAAAGATCTCCGGATCGGGGAGAAACTGAATCTGCGTCCCTGTGGTTTTCGAGCGGCCGATCACCGGCAGCAGGCCGTTTTCCAGCTCCAGAGCCGGAAGGCCCCGCTCATAGCGGTCATGATGGACGGCCCCCTCTCGGGAGATCTTTACGTCCATCCATACCGAAAGGGCGTTGACCACCGAAGAACCCACGCCGTGGAGTCCGCCGCTGGTCTTGTAAGCGGAATCGTCAAATTTACCGCCGGCATGGAGGGTCGTGAACACCAGCCGGGCCGCAGGCATCCCTTTTTCATGCATCCCCACCGGAATGCCCCGACCATTGTCCGACACCGTGCAGGAACCGTCCTTTTCCAGAACGATGGAAATAGCGTCACAGAATCCGGCCAGATGCTCATCCACGGAATTATCCACGATCTCATAGATCAGGTGGTTCAACCCCTTCCTGGACGTACTACCGATATACATACCCGGCCTTTTCCTGACAGCCTCCAGTCCCTCCAGGACGGCTATACTGCCGGCATCATATGTTGCTGTTTTAGACATAAATATATACTCCTTCTGCATACAGAAAACATGCTCCGACGCAAAGTATGTTTTCCGTATGGTATTTTTCCGTATACTTTGACATTCAAAAAAAGCTTATTTTACAATACTTTTCCACACACTCCGATATACCGAAAAAATCTGCGTACCGTCCATTTTCGGGCGGCGCGCAGCCTTTTCTTTTTAGTATAAATCCTTTTATGACCACGTTTTTCCAGCTCTTACCCCCGATCATATTCCAGGGCAGTACCAGCTCTGTTATAGCATGGTGATATAATGGTAACTGCTGTAGCTGCCGTATACATAATTCCCCGTTGAGACTTTTGTATACGCGCGGACACGCACATAATAGCGAGTCCTCCTTTTCAATCCGGTGATCGTCGGACTCATGGATTTTGATCTTTTTGTCTTTACTCCTTTTGTAAATTGGGCATTTGTAGCGTATTGAACTTGATAGCCTGTGGCTCCAGCTATCTTTTTCTTTACATAAACCCTGACCTTACTGGAAGCGGTTCGCGTCATTCTCCGGATCGTGGGCTTCGACAGCTTGACCCATTTTGCATACAGAGTATAATTCGTGGTTTTTCCTTTGGCTATTTTTGTGATTTTCCCGGTCAGATTTTTCTTCGTATACCATCCGCCAAAAGCATAACCTTTTCTTGTCGGCGTATATAGAGTTCTGCCGCTGGAGCTATAGTAATAGCTCTTATTTTTGCTGTTATTCTTTCCTCCGTTCAATTTATACTTGATCGTGTATCTGCCCACATAAACTGTACAACTGGCCGACGCGCTAAAGCCGTCCTTGGCTGTGGCTGTAATCTTGGCCGAGCCTTCCTTGACCGCTTTCAGTTTTCCATTATTGTCCACAGTCACCACATTAGGATTTGAGCTTTTCCAGGTCACTCCTGGGTTGGAAGGGGCCGACGGAGTATAAGATACCGTAAGGGATGACGTGGCTCCCGCTTTCTTCAGGCTGATGCTCGTCTTATTTAGTTTGATGGCTGTGACCGGCTTGTTTGCAATGGATACAATACAGGAGGCCGACTTACCCGACCCGTCTGTAGCCTGAGCTGTGATCACTACCGTACCGTCAGCCCGGGCCGTCACCAGGCCATTCTCCACCGTTGCCACCGACAGATTCGAACTGGTCCACGCCAGATTGGTTGACGCGCCGCTGGGTGTGACCGTCGCGTTCAGTTTTAACGTTTTTCCGACGCCAGAGAGGGTGGCCGTTGTTTTATCCAGTTTTATGCCCGTGGTCAACGCACTGTTAGTGGAACCGCTGACATAGGTGGCATAAGACACACCTGACGAATAAATCAGACAGCACCAGCCAGTAAGGCCATTATAAGTGGTCTTTCCCCATGTCTGCTCGCCCACCGTCTTTTTTTCCACAACACTAATGTGTTTATTGTTAGGAATCGCCCCGATGGATGCATAGGCTGTACCTGCATCCTGGCGCAGTTTAAGCCCGCTGCTCGCAGTCACTATCCACAGCTCACTGTCATCAATCTCCTCAGGAGGCAGGGCAGGGGCTTCTGTATTGGCATTAGAACCATTTCCATTGATTTTTACCACCGCGCGTTTTGACCAACTGTTGCCCAGTGTCCATACCGCTCGTAAATGGTCATTATTGTGGGCATCCACCACCGGAACGCCGGAGGCATTGACACCGACACAGATAGCCGTATGCGAGTAGCGCCCTTTACTGGCATTATAGTAAAAAACAGGGTTCCCGGCTGTCACTTCACGGTTTTCCGGATTTACCACAGCCGTGCCACAATACGCAGACACATAATTGAATAATCCGTCAGCCATAGACCAGGAACTGGTACGGCTGCTTTTGCCGCTTGTGTCTCTTCTAAAAAACCATTTATCGGTCATGGGCAGACCGCCCGCATAAAGGCACTGGGATACAAAATTTGCGCAGTCCCCGCCAATAGAATTATAATTTTCATACGCCGGATTATAGCTTATGGCATACCGATCCGCATAAGCCACGGCATTCTGGTACGAGTAAGTGTAATTAAGCGTCCGGACGCCGAACATGGAAACAGGAGCGGAAAACAGCGTAAGCGTATTCTGGATCCACATAAAGGGGCTGGCAACTTCCGGTTTTTCCCATTCCTCCAATCCCGACAAAAGCGGGGTACTGCTCTGGTCATCCGGGATATCCTCTGAAGGATCTTCATTATATGTATCATCGCCGACGGATGTGTCATCTGCAGCCGCGTCATCCGCCGCCGGATCGCCGCTTTCTTCCGGCCTGTTCTCATCCGCCGGATCGCCGCTTTCTTCCGGCCTGCTCTCATCCGCCGGATCGCCGCTTTCTTCCGGAACCTCTTCTCCTAAAGCGGCATCGGGAGTTTCCTCTTCATCAGGAATCCCGTCTTCATCCCCGTCGGTATCGGTTTCCGGCGCTTTATCCCCATCCTGGGCGGAATCAGTCTCCTTGCCGTCGTCTTCTCCCGCGGCATCACCCTCCAGAGGCTTGTCCTCCTCCGTTTTCTGATCGCTGTCCTGAGCCGTATCCTCCTTTTCAGCGTTATCTCCCTCTGCGTCTTCCCCTTCTTCGGATCCGCCGTCTCCCTTCGGATCATCCTCTTGATCTTCAGACACGTTTCCTTTCTGGGCGTCATCTTCACCGGTCTGGCCACTACTGTCCTGATCAGTATCCAAAATCTCTTCACCGGTCTGGTCATCTGAAGGATCTGCATCGCCGGAGACCTCCCCGGCCGGCCCGGATTCCCCGGGTTCGAAACTGTCCCCTTCCCCTGTATCCCACAGATCCTGTACAAGAGTCCATCCTTCATCCCCGGCCCTGAACACCATCTGATGATCAAAACCATAGCCGCTGATATCTTTCCTGCCGTTTATCTCATAGGTCATATAGACCCACTCGTAGACAGATAAGGTAATCTCATTCTCTGCTTCTCTGACATCCCTTACCTGAAGTACCGGCCGCACCTTAAGGACACTTCCGTCGTAGGGCCTTACTCCCTCCCGAAAATACTCCCAGAGCTTTCGGTGGCTTTTCCCCACCGACTCTGCCATCAGGCTGCCGCCGTCGGCATTATTCGCCGCCCTGGCCCGCACATAAGAATCCAGTATACGCGTCAGCCCGGCGCTCACTTCGCCGTCGGCAAGACTGTCCCCCAGCAAAGAATAATCCGGTTTCATATCGGCGGCCACAGCGGCAATCTCCGCATAGCCGAGCTCACTGGAATGTCCGAACAGCCAGTCAATAGTCTTCTGAAAACTGCTGCCCTGCCAGCCGTCTCCCCCGGCCGCCACTGGAATGATATCCGTCAACAGCATTGTCAATGCAAGAATACAGGCTACTATTCTTCTCTTCATACGTTCTTCTATTCCCCTTTTGGTAAATAACATTATGCCAGAATCGTCATATAACTTAACAATACCGTAATTTTTCCGTAAAATCAAGAGGAAAATTGTGTCCAAAAAGAGAAATATTATAATCTTTGTAATAACCCGCCCCCATCCCCTTCTTCAGGGCAAAAAAGGGCCGTCCGCCGTGACAGCCCTTCTCCAAAAAGATTAATCGATTTTATATAAATCCGCAATAATGTCGGCACATTTTTCCATTCCATACATCCCGCTGTCCAGACAGACATGGTAATTGGATGCGTCCGCCCAGTCCCTCTCGGTGTAATACCGATAATGGCTGGCCCTTTCCCGATCCTTGCGGTTCAATATACCATCTACCTCTTTCGGGCTGTATCCGTACTTCTCCACCGCAATCTTTTTTCTGTGCTCCTTATCCGAATGAATGAACACATTCAGCACATCCTCTCTCTCCGCCAGAAAATAATCCGCGCAGCTTCCCACAATTATGCAGGGTTCTTTATCCGCCAATTCTTTGATCACCCGCCCCTGGGTCATAAAAAGCTGATCCTGCAGGGACATCCTCTCCTGGGAAAATGTATTGTAAGCAAATGTCAGGCTGGTGGCGATATTAAATAAAAGGCTGTTTGTCACTTTCTCCCCGTTTTCTTCAATAAAATCCGTCGCAAACCCGCTCTCTTTCGCAATCATCTCTATCAACTGCTGATCATAACACTTGATCCCCAGCCGCTCCTCCAGCATATGTCCGATTGTCCTTCCGCCGCTGCCGTGCTTGCGGCTGATCGTTACCACTCTTTTTTTCATAGGCTACCTCCTTTAGATTCAAAATATGTAACAGTTTAGTACATGCGCTGATCTGCCGAACTGTCACTCCATATCATATATAGTATATATTTTGACTGATTTTCTGTCAAGCAAAACCAAAAAAATATATGTTTTGCACAATTCAAAATCCCCCATAGTTCAAATAAACAAAAACGGTGCCATTAATTTCATCATTTTTACCAGTACGGCAGCCTCGTGGATCAGCAAAGGGACGGCAAACCCAGGGCCTGTCTCTGTGTCTCCGCCTGCCGTGCGTAAGCCCCGCGGCTGTACTGCTGAAATTCAAAAGTTATGTACTGCGGATTGATCTTCTCCAGAAAAGGAATTACCGCCCCCGTCTCAAAGGGTCTGTGCTCATCGATGACACAGGTATTCTTGTAGGCTTCCGAAAACAGTGCGTCAAATTCCAGATCCGGGCAGGGAACCTCTCCCCGCCGCAGCGCCTGGATATGGCCGCCGCTCAAAGACTGGTGAAGATGGACGCCCTTGAACATGGAAAGCAGACCTGCTTTTTCATAGGTATCTGCCAGATCCATCAGACAGGCCGCACCCTCCTCTTCCGTGCGCACCGTACCCACAGCATTCATATAATGGCCCGTATCCAACATAATCCCTTTTTTATCCGTGTGGATCTCCTCTAGCATCCAGGCTGTCAATTCGGCGTCCCTGAGATTTAATCCCGGCCACCACAGATTTTCCACCAGGAAATCAAAGGGACAGGATTCCTCGTCCAGCAGAGCGTTGATCACCTCCAGACTTGCTTCGACAACCTCTCTGTCTGTGTGGGAAAAACGAAAACTGAAACTCTCCCGCAGACTGGCCTCGGACACATGGAATACCACGTAGGCCGCTCCCTGCTCTCTGGCAAAAGCAAGCTCTTTTCGGTAAATATCCAGAAGTATCTCTCTGTCCGTGCCGCCATAATACTCCATCCACCGGCGGCGGGATCCGAACATCTGATCCAGACAGGCAAAATCCCGGCGCCACCAATCCACCCAGAACAGGGAAAAATACAGATGCTGGCCGTTCACCGTCCCGGGCCGAATCAATTCTATCGCCGTTTCCGGATGATCCGCCAGAATGATCTCCACCCCATTTAACCCCAGGGCGCGATAATAGACTTCCAGATCATCCTGATCGCAAAAACGTGCTCCCATATCGTCATAGAGGGGCATATTCATCGATAATTTCTTGCCTGTATACCACATAGGGTTCCTCCTGTAAATAAAAGCACAGCCGTTCAGGCGCGCTAAACGGTCACAGAAAAACAACTCATTCTGTTTTTCTGATTATAGCTTCCATTCCGTGAAACCTCAATGCTGTTTTCGGTTTTTTAGAAAAATCCGGATTTCCTATTGCAGAACTCATGTTCGCATGTTATGATAATGAGCATCAACACACGGAGAACAAATGTACTATGTTAATCCAAAAAGACCTGACTTTGCAGCAAAAACTGGAAATTCTGTCAGATGCGGCAAAATATGACGTGGCCTGCACCTCCAGCGGCGTTGACCGGGGCGGAATGCCCGGTACCATGGGGAGCGCCGCCGCCTGCGGCATCTGCCACAGCTTTGCCGCCGACGGCCGCTGTGTCTCCCTGCTGAAAATATTGATGACAAACGCCTGCATACACGACTGCCGTTACTGTCTGAACCGCGTTTCCAACGATACGGTGCGGACTTACTTCACCCCAGAGGAGATCTGCACGCTGACCATGGAATTTTACAGGCGGAACTATATTGAAGGGCTGTTTTTAAGCTCCGGTATCCTGCATACGGCAAACGAGACCATGGAACGGATGTACCAGACGCTGTGGTTGCTGCGGGAGGTATACGGATTCTGGGGATATATCCATGTCAAGGCGATCCCCGGCGCCGACCCGGTTCTGATCGAATACGTGGGGCATCTGGCGGATCGCATGAGCGTCAACCTGGAACTGCCCACCGTAGACGGCCTGAGATCCCTGGCCCCCGCCAAATCCCGCAAACGCATCCTGGCCCCCATGCGGCAGATCCAGAGCGGTATCCGGGAGAACCGTCAGCTGCTCCCGGACGGGGCGGCCACATCCCCCGGCGTTTCCGGCAGCTATCCCTCTTTGCCGGACACCCCTTCCCTCTTAAAAGAAAGCGGCAGCTATATGACTGCCTCCGGCATCCATGTTCCGGGCGTTTCAGGGAAAGATGATCTCCATGCGCAGCTTCCTGATCTTCCCGGCCGCCGGAATTACAGCAGCAAGTCCCGTTTTGTACCGGCGGGACAGAGTACCCAGATGATCATAGGGGCCACGCCGGAGACAGACCACCAGATTTTAAGCGTGACGGAAGCGCTGTACCGGCAGTTCGACCTGAAACGGGTTTTCTTCTCTGCTTACACGGCCCTCAATGACGACAGCCGCCTTCCGGCCCTGGGCACGCCGCCTCCGCTTTTGCGGGAACACAGGCTCTATCAGGCGGACTGGCTGCTGCGCTATTACGGTTTTTCGGCGGACGAACTGCTGTCGGAGGAGCGCCCTCATTTTAATCTGCTGCTGGATCCCAAATGCGACTGGGCCCTGCGCCATCTGGAAAAATTCCCTGTAGAGGTTGGCAGGGCAAGCTATGCAGACCTTCTGCGGATACCGGGGATCGGCGTCAAATCCGCCGGGCGGATTATGAAAGCCCGCCGCTACGGCGCCCTGGATTTTGATATGCTGAAAAAATTCGGCGTCGTGCTCAAGCGGGCCGGGTATTTCATCACCTGCGAGGGACGGACTTGCCGCGCCATACGCCTGGACGAGGATTACCTCACCGGGGAGCTCGTCGCCGATGACCGCAAAAAACGGTTCCAGATCGAAGATCCCCACGGCCGTTACCGCCAGCTTTCTCTGTTTGACGATTTTCATCTCGACGGACAGCCGGAGCAGGAAGATATTTTTAAAAGTCTTTCGGGACAGATATAAGCAACATGGAGGGGCATATGAACACTACTATTTATCTCTGTGACGACAATCTGGATTCCATCTTTACCGCCGTCTACGACGCCTGGGCTTCTCGAAAAGGGCATAACCATGTCCGTCTGCAGATGAACCGCGCCGTAACCATGGAACTGTTCTGCGATTATGTCACTGTAATCCCCGATTCGACCAAAGCGGAAAGCGTCAGCCGTTCCATACGTGGGAAAATCTCTCCGAAAGCCTGGCACATGGTCTACCGGGCCGCCATGTCGCCGGAAGATTCCCGGGCAGATGATATTTACCGTTTCCTCGTCGGCGGATTCTATTACGGGGCCCGTGTGGTGGATATGCTGACGGAGCCCGCCGTGCGGCGCATACAGGAGCTGAACCGGAATATTGCCAACGAAACCCACTATCACAAAGAGTTCCTGCGTTTTGACGCCACCATAGAAGGCATTCTCTTCGCCCGTATCCGCCCCAAGGGCAATATCCTGACCATGCTGGCCCCTCATTTCGCCGACCGGCTGTCCGGTGAGGATTTTATAATCCTCGACGTGGGCAGACAGCTTGCCGCCGTCCATCCGGCCGGAAAGGAGTGGTATCTGGCCGGCCTGTCCCGGGAACAGGCCGAAGCGCTGCTCACCCGGAAACCGGATGAATACCGGGAGCTGTGGAAGACATTTTATGATACCATCGCCATCAAAGAACGGAAAAATCCCCTGCTCCAGAGGAACCACATGCCCCTCTGGTACAGGGAATTTATGACGGAATTTTTATGAACCATAGACGGTGAAATTCATAGATGACCGGTTTTTTGACCACCGCCTTATTTTCTGCGGAATTTCTCCCGTATGCGCTGCTCTCCCTCCATCAAATGTAGCTTTAGCTTGGCGGATTCATTGATGCTCAGACAGAACGCCCTGTATTCATCCTCTATCCCCTGCCCGTGGAGAACACAGTAAGCCCCCGCGTCGCTGCCCAGGGCCAGACAGATGCCGGCCTCATAGCAGGCTGCGATCACATCCTTCTGGCGGTACCACAGCTCGCGGACTTCCCTTTCGGGAAAACGGTTATCTCCCAGTAAATTATAAATGGTAGATACCGTAGGGACATAGGTTGTATCCGCCTCCGCCAGCAGCTGTATGCAATCTCTGTCCATAAAATTGCCATGTTCCAGCGAATCCACTCCGGCGAGCACCGCACTGCGCACCGCCTCGGCCCCATTGGCATGGGCCATGACGGCCATTCCCTCTTCATGGGCAATGTGAACCATTTCCCGAATTTCCCCGGAACTGAGAGAGTCCTCGGTGAGAACACCTGCTTTATTAAAGTCCATAATGCCGCTGACGATGATCTTGATAAAATCCGCCCCCTGTGCTATGGCATCCCGCACCAACGCCTCGTATTCCACCAGATCACCAAAGCCATGGCCGACGATGCCGCCATAATGTCCATGTTTGTGAATTGCATATATGGGTGTGCGGTAGTCGATCCCGTACTCCGGGGCCAGCCGTCTGGCCATCACCGAGGCATCGTAGTGATCGCCGCCGTCTCTCACAAACGTAACGCCGTGACGGCGGTAAGCTTCCAGATTCCGGCGCACCACCGTCTCGCATTTTCCTTCCCTCTGTTCCATGACAGCCCGCCGGTAATCCGTGCCATTCATAAAAATGTGCATATGGCATTCACCAAACACAATCAACGCCCTCCTTCACGAGTCCACATTCTTACATACTCAAATACTATCTTTCCGGGAACCCTTCCCCAAGCCATGCTTTTACTCGCGCCTGTCGTCCAGCATATACAGCAGCGCGTTGCAGATACACGCCGCAATGTTGCTGCCGCCCTTCCGGCCGCGGGCCACGATGTAGGGCACATCGGCCTTCATGATCAGTTCCTTTGACTGCACCACGTTGACGAATCCGACAGGCACGCCGACCACCAGCTCCGGCCTGAGCCTGCCTGCCGTGATCAGTTCATGAAGGCGCAATAATGCTGTCGGCGCGTTTCCGATGGCGAAGATCAGTTTTTTATCCATAACCGCTGCCTTGTCCATGCAGGCTGTCGCCCGGGTAGTCTGATTCTCCCTGGCCGCCTGGGCCACATCCTCGTCGGACATGAAGCAGAACACCTCGCCGCCATAACGGGCCAGCGCCCGCTTATTAATCCCTGACCGGGCCATCTGGGTATCCGTCACAATACAGGCGCCTTCCCGAATAGCCTCCAGAGCCTGCTTCACCACTCCCTCCGAGAAGCACAGATTGTCCGCATAGTCAAAATCCGCGCTGGTATGAATACACCGCTTTACGATCAGCTCCGTTCCCGGGATCAGTTTCTTATCCCCCAACTCCTCCGTAATAATCTCAAAACTCCGGGCCTCGATCTCCCTGGGCCCCACTTTTTCCCATTCCATCATACTGTATACCTCCATTATATGCCGCCTATTCCCTGCCGTCTACAAATAATACCCTTCACACTTTTTTTGCGGATTTTGTCCTACACTCCCGTCTCAAGGATCTCATATATTTTTTTCATATCCATATGCTCCCGCAGCGCATCCGCCAGGATATCATACTGGGATTCCTTGAACGCTTGGAAATCCACGCCGGTGATATGCTCCGTATCCACACCTTTTTGGCGTCCCAGGCCGCGGATCACGGCCTTTGCCACTTCCTCGCGATCAAACACGCCATGAATATAGGTGCCGTAAACATTTCCCTTCTGGCCGCCGTCAGGCTTAATACCGTCCTGCTGCACAAAATCCTCTATAGCCGTCATAGAACGCACAAGACCTTTTCCCGTTGTTTCGCCCATATGGATCTCATAGCCCTCTACCGGGATTCCCGACAGGTCGGACAGCATACCGTCCACTTTGCCGAATGTACCGGTTACGCGGGTTCTCGTCTTTCCCGCGGCGAACACAGTCTCCATGGGTAACAGCCCCATACCGCGCACTGTGCCCCCGGCCTCCACATGATCCGGATCGGAAAGCCGTTCGCCCAGCATCTGATATCCGCCGCAGATGCCGAAGATCACCTTTCCGGCGGCCGCGGCTTTCACAATAGCGGCCTCAAGGCCGTTCTCCCGCATCCAGAGCAGATCCTCCATAGTATTTTTCGTGCCCGGCAGCAGGATCATATCCGGATCTCCCAGTTCGTGGAAGCTGCCCACATAGCGCACAGTCACCCCCGGCATACTTTCAAAGGGGTTAAAGTCGGTGAAATTTGAAATCCTGGGCAGGCGGATTACCGCCAGATCGATCAGACCCACCTCGCCGCGGCGGGAAAATCTCTCCGTCAGGCTGTCCTCATCCTCCACTTGAATGTTCAGATAGGGGGCCACCCCCACCACCGGAATCCCGGCGAGATCCTCCAGCATCCGTACGCCGGGTTCCAGGATCGTCTTGTCCCCGCGGAATTTATTGATGACAAGTCCTTTGACCAGGGCTCTCTCATCCTCCTCCAGCAGATTCACCGTACCGACCAGCTGGGCAAACACGCCGCCCCGGTCGATATCGCCCACCAGCAGCACCGGCGCGCCGGCCCTCTTTGCCATACCCATATTGACGATATCGTCCCGTTTCAGGTTGATCTCCGCCGGACTGCCCGCGCCCTCGATCACGATGACATCGTACTCCTCCGCCAGCGTGTGATAGGCTTTCATCACATCCGGGAAAAGCTTCGGCTTGTACGCAAAATATTCCCTGGCGTCCATGGTTCCCAGCACTTCACCGTTTACGATGACCTGGGAGCCGGTATCGTTGGTGGGCTTGAGCAAAATAGGATTCATCAGCACCGACGGCTTGATACCGGCCGCCTCGGCCTGCATCACCTGGGCCCGCCCCATCTCCAGCCCTTCCTCTGTAATAAAAGAATTCAGCGCCATGTTCTGAGATTTAAAGGGCGCCACCCGATAGCCGTCCTGATGGAAAATCCGACATAATCCGGCCGCCAGCAGACTTTTCCCCGCATTGGACATGGTTCCCTGTATCATGATCGCTTTCGCCATATCTGTTACCCCTCCGATTCTTATACTCGCAAGCACTGTGATTTTCCAGCATTGTTACCCGTATATGCCCGTGTCATCCGAGATCCGGATGCAGACGGAGCGCACGGAGCAATACCTGGTTTTCCCCATGGCGGCGCACCGCCACACGAAAATATCCGCTGCCAAGCCCCGGATAATTGCTGCAGCTTCGGATCAGCACCCCCTGTTCCAGACAATGCTCTTTCAGATCCTCCGGCCCCCGGAAGAAAATGTAGTTCGCCTGAGAGTCGTACACCCCAAGACCAGCGGCGGCCATCTCCCGTTTCATCCAGGCGAGTTCTTCCAGCACGATTCCGCGCCCTTTTCTGACATACTCCCGTTCTCTCAGCGCCGCCACCCCGGCTGCCTGGGCGGGAATCGATACATTCCAGGGCTGCGTCACCCGGCCCATTTTTTCCAAAAGCTCCTTATTGGAACAAAGGCCATATCCCAGCCGCAGACCGGCCATGGCATACCGCTTGGTAAATGCTTTCAACAGAAACAAATGAGGGTTTTGCGCCAGCCGGGATTTCAGCGTATGCTTCTCCTCGTCGGGAATGAAATCCTGAAAACATTCATCCACCACCAACAGAATGCCGCGTTTATCGCAAACCTCCGCGATCTCCGCAAGCACCTTGGGCTCAATCAGAAATCCTGTGGGATTATTGGGGTTGCACAAAAAAGCCACATCCGGGGATTCCCCCGGCATGTCCAGATAATCCCTGTCAATCCTGAAATCCCTGCGGGAAGAGTCGTAATAGGACACGGTGCACCCCACCGCTTCCAAAGCCTGGGCATACTCCGCAAAAGTCGGAGCCTGCACCAGAGCATTTCCCGGGCGAACAGCCTGTACCAGAGAAAAGATCAGATCCGCCGCTCCGTTGCCGCAGATGATCTGTTCCCGTGGAACCTGCTCATAATCCGCAAGGGTCTCCGTCAGCGCGGCACACTGAATATCCGGATAATGGGCTATCTGCTCCATACTTCTGGCCGCGGCCTCCGTTACCGCCGGGGGCGTTCCAAGCGGATTCATATTGGACGAAAAATCCAGCACTCCCGGATGGCGGTATACATCCCCGCCATGTATCTGTTCCTTCATAAATCCCTCCGATGGCATGATGTCCATGCCGCACAATGATCATATGGCGATCCGCAGTCAACCATGCATGGGCAAGACGAGCTGCCGTTCACCACAAAAGCATAATCCCCAGCCGTATTCCTCCGAAGATCAGCAGGGCCAGCCAGGCCGTTGTCATTAATAAACGGTTGGCCCTGGGGATATCCTCCGCCTCCACAGGCCGGCACGCATCGCCAATGGTCTTCTTTTTGTGCAGCTTCCCAAAATACCAGGCGTCCCCGGCCAGCCGGATTCCCAGCGCCCCGGCCATCACCGCCTCCGTGTGGGCCGAATTCGGACTGGCGTGATTCCGCCTGTCCCTGAAAAAAATTCTCCAGGCTCTTCTGCCGTCCAAACCGCAAAAAAAAGATGCCAGCGTCATGATCACAGCCGAGAGACGAGCCGGTATAAAGTTTACGAGGTCATCCAGCAGGGCCGCCGCCGTGCCGAAATAGCGATAGCGGTCATTTTGATATCCCACCATAGAGTCCATGGTATTGATGGATTTGTACGCAAACCCCGGCACCGCGCCGCCGATCATCATATAAAACAGAGGCGCCAATACACCGTCCGAGGCATTCTCCGCCACAGTTTCCACGGCTGCCTTCGTCACGCCTTCTTCCGTCAGGTTCTCCGTATCCCGTCCCACGATCATGGAAACCGCGTACCGTCCCCCGGCCAGATCACCCTCCGCCAGACGCTCATACACCTTCATGCTCTCATCCTTCAGAGAACGCGCTGCCAAGAGCTGATAGCACATAAAACTCTCTACAGCCAGTCCCGCAACCCAGTGGAACTGATACAAAACCCACAGCGCAGCCCAGGGCAGCGCCGTGCTGACCCCCGTCACCAGGATCACCAGGCATATACCGCCCAGCCTCTCGCCGCTCTTATTTTTCGGCAGAATCTTTCGCAACGCTGTTTCCGCCAGAGAGATCCACTTCCCGATCGCCTGTACCGGATGATACAGCCCGTGGGGATCTCCCAGCAGCATATCCAGCACAAAGCCGACCGCCACGGCTGTCAGCGTGTATTTTATATGTAATAGCATTGTTTCACCCTTATGTGTTTATTTCAGCGAAGAAGGATCAGTTTCGGATCTGTCCCCCATTTTTCCGGCTCCGTCCGAACCGTAATCCACTCGCCGTTCCCTATCTGCCAGTCGTAATAATCTCTGTGGGGTTTGGACCAGGCGTCCATCACCGCCATGACCGTGCCTCCATGGGCCACCACCACCGCTTCCCTGCATCCGGCAAGGCGGATTTTTTCCACTACCCGTAAAAATCCGGCGCGACACCTGGCACAGAATGCTTCCCTGCTTTCCCCCCCGGGAAAAGGCAGCATACCGTTGCTGTCTATCCACCGCTGATAATCCGGGTTTCCGGAAAGCTCCCGCCAGTTTTTTCCCTCAAAAGCCCCGAAATCGCATTCGGAAAGCTCCGGCACCGGTACCGTCTCCAGCCGCGGATAAAGGATGCGGGCTGTCTCCACACAGCGCCGCATCGGGCTCACAAAGAGAAGCTCCGCCTTCGGCGCTTCCACATCCGCAAGGATCTTTGCACCTTCCGCGCAGAGCGGTTCGTCCGTGCGGCCCACATACCGGTGCTCCCTGTTTCCCGCCGTCCGGCCATGGCGGATCAGGTGAATCCGCACCGTCATTTGATCCTCACCCCGATCCCGCAGATTACCCGGTAGACCGCTTCCGCCTCCGCCGCCAGACCGGTGCAGACACGCCCCACCGTCTCCCGGTAACGACGGTCAAAAGCATCCACCGGCACCACGCCGCAGCCCAGCTCGTTGGCTGTCAGCACCACACCCGGGTTCGCCCGCATCACCCGCTCCGGAATTCCGGTACAATCCCGTCCCTCCGCCAGCCGGTTTCGGATATACTCGTGAAAATCTACCATCCCGCCGCAGGTATCCAGTTCATCTTCTCCGCAGATCCGGCCGTCCGCCCAATCTTCCAATCCGGAAATTTCCCGGGCAAACTGCCGCTTCCCCTGAAAAGCGCCGCCAATCACCAGAATCATCTGTCTATCCTCCTACCACATCCGCACAAACACCTGGGCCAACAGCATCACCAGCTCACAGATACTCAGAAAATACCCTGCGATATCCCCGGTGGTGCCCCCAAAATATTTCATTGCCTTTCTGTAATACCAGAAAAATACCGCCGCCGCCGTGCCGCAGTTCACCGCGCCGTACACCGGATGCAGACAGAAATTCGCCGCCGCCAGAAGAACCATGTACAGAACCAGCACCGTCTGCACCCGCCCGGTACTGGCATCCTTTGAAAAGGCCGCCACCGTGCCGTCCTTGCGCGCCTTGGGAAATGACACAATGGACATGGCCGAGAGGCACCTCGTCATCGGAAAGCTCAGGCACAAAAAGGGCAGGATCTCCGGCGTGACCTCACTGTAAGCACCGTACAGGAGGAGAAAATACACAATACCGGTCAACACCGCAAAAGCCCCGGTATGTACGTCTTTCAGAATCTCCAGCCGCCGCTCCCGGGGCATCCAGGCGCTCAAAGCGTCCGCCGTATCCAGCAGTCCGTCCAGATGGATCCCTCCTGTGACAAAAAAGGGGATCAGCATCAGGATTACCGTATAAAGACAGCCGTTCCAGGGAAGATTTCTGCCCCCCATTCCCCATAAGCCTGTCAGTCCGCCGACCACCACGCCTACCCAGGGAAAAAAGCACATCATATAGGCCATGTTTTCTTCACTCCAGTCACAGTTCGGCACCGGAATCTTGGAAAACATGGAAAAGGCTATCATACAGCTATGGTATATCTTCTTCAAGAGCTTTTTCCCCCTTTTATAGTCAGAGGTATCCCGCAAACCACCTCCGTCACCGCATCGGCCAGACGTCCCATCCGGGCGTTGATCTCACCGAGGTACCGCTGGTAACGTGCCGTCTCCTCATCATATCGCAAACCATCCGAAAAAATCTCATTGGTAACCACCACCAGATGTCCGACCTGCCCCAGCAGACTGCCGATGCCTTCCATCACGGCCTCCACGGTGCCCTCACCGGCTCCCTGTTCCTGATACATTTCGTTGGCCACCAGGTTGGACATACATTCCAGCAATACCACGCTGCCCGCGGGCACCCGCAGACCGGAAAGGCCAGTATACCATTCCACCGTGGAAAACTGTTTGCGGCTGCGCATCTGCCTGTGGCGGGCGATGCGGGCATGGCACTCCTCATCATAGGGATACATGGTCGCCACATAGATTCTCTCCGCCGGGCCGAGATCCAGCACACACTGTTCGGCATAGGCGGATTTCCCGCTCCCGCTTCCCCCTGTAATCACATGAAACATAGGCCGCCCCATCATGACAGCGGAACATAATGTTCCATGCTGTTTTCTTCAAAGGAGGCCACACCGCGGTAAACCTCGATCGTCATATCCAGAATGGGAAACAGCAGCACCGCGCCGCTTCCCTCCCCCAGACGCATATGGCAGTCCATAAATCCTTCCAGGCCAAGCTGTTCAAGCACCAGGGCCGAGGCCGGTTCCTGAGACAGATGGGAAGCAAACATATAGGATTTCGATTCGGGGCAGAGCATGGCCGCCGTCATGGCCGCCACACCGGAAATAAAACCGTCCACGACCACCGGGATACCCAGGGCCGCGCCGCCCAGGAATACGCCGGCCATACCCGCGATATCGAATCCGCCCACCGCCGAGAGCACCCCCAGGGCGTCCTTCGCGTCCAACCGATAACGCTCCAGAGCCTCTTTGATCACCCGGATCTTTTTGTCCAGCCCGACGCTGGAGAGCCCGGCGCCCCGTCCCGTCACTGTCTCCACCGGAACGCCGGTGAAAGCCGCCGTCATGGCGCTGCTGGTGGTGGTGTTTCCGATCCCCATCTCTCCGGTAGCCAGAATACGATATCCCTGATCATAGAGCTTTTCCGCCATATGTATGCCCACCTCCATGGCCTGCACCGCCTGTTCTCTGGTCATGGCCGGTTCTTTCGCAAAATTTTTCGTGCCATAGGCCACCTTATGGTTCGGAAGAATCGTATCGGAGGCAATGCCGATATCCACGGGAAATACGTCCGCGCCGGATTTCTTACAGAAAATCGCCGCCGTGGCTTTTTCTTTCAGAAAATTCTCGGCAATGATCTTTGTGACCTCCTGGCCGCTTTGGGAGATCCCTTCCTCCACCACGCCATTGTCGGCGCACATCACCACAAGGGCTTTTTTATCCAGAGAAACCGCCGACGTCCGCAACATACCGGCAATGCGCACCACCGCGTCCTGCAGCTTGCCCAGGCTGTGCAGCGGGATCGAGGTGTCGTTCCACCGCTCCCAGGCCGCATCCATGGCCTCCCGGGAGAGAGGCCGGATCTTCTCTATGGTTTCCTGTAATGTCATGTTATCACCTGTCCTTTTTTTCTGCACTTGTCCAAAAAGGTGTCTGCGAATTTTATATTTGCATAGTAGTAAATATGAGGAAACCCGGCAAACAGCGTATCCGTGCTGTGTATACAGTCCCATCCCCGGCTGCTCAGCGGCTTTTCGGCTTTCCAGCCCCCGCCACAGGCATCCGAATCAAAATAATGGAATTCATGGGCAGGAAGGCTGCCCACCTCTTTGCCGAAAGCTGTACCGCCCCGCAGGGTTACATAACCGAAACGGGTCAGGCGGGGCGTCTTCCACACCTTTCCGGGAATCACTCCGGCCATGGGCCACGCCCTGCCGTCCATATCCTCCATGGTCTGATGAAGATACATAAAACCGCCGCACTCCGCCGTCGTAGGTATCCCTCCCAGGATAGCCTCCCGCAGAACCCGGCGCATCGCCGTATTTTCACTCAGCTCCCGGGCATAGAGCTCGGGATAACCGCCGTTCAGGATGAGGCCGCAGATCCCCTCCGGAAGACGGGTATCGTGGATCGGCGAAAAGGGAACGAGACATGCGCCGTGCTCCCGCAGATAGTCCAGATTATCTTCATAGAAAAAACAAAATGCCTCGTCCATGGCCACACCGATATGGAGCGGTTCGGAAATGGCCTCGCCACAGGGATTTTCCGTCTCCTCTGTCATATCCTCCGCCGTCCGCGCCAGCTCCAGCAATCCGTCGATATCCACGGATTTCTCCATAGCCGCCGCCAATGTCTCCAACTGCCTCTGCAAGTCATGGATCTCCTCCGGAAGCACCAGTCCCAGATGGCGGCTCTCCAGCAGACAGTCCTTTAGCTCCGGAAGATAGCCGCAGACCTTCACCGGGAGCTGTTCCTCCACCATGGCCTTCACCCGCGGGTAGAGCATCGGTGAGATCCGGTTCAGGATCACCCCGCGGATATGGCTGTTTTCTTTATACTCCAGAAATCCCTTGATCATGGGCACAATAGACACGCTCATCCCACGGCAGTTTACTAACAGTACTGCAGGAGTATCCGTCACATCGGCCAGCTCCCACGCGCTGGCCTCTGCGGATATACCCGCCAGGCCGTCGTAATAACCCATGACGCCCTCTATGACCGCCACATCAGCCCCCGCGCCGTTTTTCCGCAGCAGATACCGCGTCACATCCCTGCCGGTGAAAAACGTATCCAGATTGCGGCTCCTGGTTCCGATCACCTTCGTGTGGAACATAGGATCGATATAGTCCGGCCCACATTTAAAAGATACCGTTTCTAGGCCGCGATTTTTTAACACCTGCAAAAGGCCGCAGGTACACAGCGTCTTTCCGCTGCCGCTGGCCGCCGCCGTGATCAGTATTCTCGGAAGCTTCATAGCTGCGCCTCCCCCAAGAAGGTAAAAATATACACAGGATTCTGTCCCATCATCATATGATAGGCGCCCACCTCCCTGGATTTTGCCACGGACAGGGATACCACCTCCGTATCGGTGACGGGGAACTCCCGCATCACCCTGAGCGTCTCCTCTACAGTCTCCAGGGTGATCGCATTCACCACGATACGGATGGCCGGATTCTTTTCCAGCAATAAAGCCACGATCTCGCGAAGATTTCCCGAAGATCCGCCGATAAACGCATGGGTCGGTACGGGAAGATCCTTTAATGCCTCCGGGGCCAGCCCCTCGACAACGGTCAGATTATCCGCGCCGAAATGATTCTTGTTCCTTTTCAGAAGCTCCACGGCGTCTGCTTTCCTCTCCACGGCATACACCTGTCCCCCGGGAACCGCCAGAGCCATCTCCACCGAGACGGAACCTGTACCGGCTCCCACATCATAAATGACCGAATCCGCCTGAAGCTGCAACTTAGCCACGGAAACCGTACGTACCTCCTCCTTGGTCATCGGCGCCTTATCCCGGAGAAAACGTTCATCGGACATGCCATGGGTCACTACCCTCCCGGCAGCCTCCGGATTTTCCAGATAGACTACGCAGAGAGGATCGGTCTTTACTTCGAGAAAATCCTGCGGATATCCCCGCGTGATTTTTTCGTCCGGGTAGGACAGCCGCTCTCCCACCGTCAGATGCACATGATCCATACCGTATTGATGAAGCTTCCCACACAATCCGGCCACGCCGTCCGCCGTTCCCAGTATGGCAAATACGTTCGGATGGCGTTTGATGCGCCCCACCAGATTTTCATCTTTTCCATGGATGCTGTAGGGACGAACATCCTCCCAGGGAATACCCAGTTTCGCGAAAAAACACACCATGGAGGAAATTCCCGGCAGGATCTCCGCTTCCGGCCCCAATACGGCCAGAAGCTTCTTGGCACCGCTGAAAAAACCCACGTCGCCGGACAGCGCCACGGCCACTTTCTCACATTCGGGATGACTGTCTATGCAGGCTTTGATCTCATCGGGCCTGTAGGCGTGGAAAACTTCCTGCCCCGACACGGCCGCCGCATCCGTCATGCGCCGCGCTCCGATCAGAAGCTCCGCCTCCCGGATCGCCCGCTTGGCCTCTTCGGTCATGGTTCCCGCACCCCCCGGGCCGATACCCACCAGGGATATTTTCTGCCTGGGGCGAATGGCCAGCCGCTCCAGCAAAAGGCGTTTGCACCGGGACAGGGTATATCCCTCCTCCCGCAGCGGACGCCCCACCACCACCAGCTTCGCGCCGGCCTCCCGGGCCGCTGCCAGTTTCTCCGGAAAACCGCCGGTTTTCCCTGACTCCTTTGTCACCAGGTAGCGGATCTCATACTGGCGCATCATAGCCACATTCAGTTCCCGGGAAAACGGCCCCTGCATACAGATCAGATGCCGCCCCACAAAACCGAGCTCCCCGCAGGAACGCACCACGTCGGGCAGGGACAGCACTCGGGCAAACACCCGCCGGGCATAATCCGGTATTACCGTATAAGCCTTGAGTTCCTTACTCCCGGTGGCAGCCAGTATATTCCCCTTTGTATCCCGCAGAGCTTCGGCGGCCTCCGCCACGGAATTTACCGTTATGACTTCCGAATCGTCCCATCCCTCGGATTCCCGAAGGAGCCGGATATACTCCGTCTGCGTTTTTTCACAGGCCCGCCGGATATTTTCCGTCACCGCAGCCGCATAGGGATGGGTGGCGTCGATCACAAATTCACAGTCTTCGGCAAACAGATCTTCCATCTGCGCCTCGTCAAGCCGCTCATGGGATATCGTCAGCCGCCCCCCCGCCGGCAGCAGGCTTTCGCCGTACTCAGTCGCCACACAGACCCGGGCTCCGATCCCATGCCTGTCCAGAAACTCCGCGATCTGCCGTCCCTCAGCCGTTCCGGCAAACACAACAATCTTTGACATAGCTACACCCTCTTATACGCCCCGGTATCCCCGCGGCGTCACCATCTTACCGCCGATCTGTCTGGTCTGGGAATTACCCACAAATACGGTGGTAAACATATCCGCCTGAGTATCCCGGAGCTCTTTCAGCGTCATCACCGAGGCGTACTCTCCCTCTCTGGCAATATTACCCACGATGCCGCATACGGTATCCGGGGACTTGTATTCCAGCATCAGGTCACAGGCCTTCATCAGATAATCACGGCGTTTTTTGCTGGAAGGATTGTACAGACACACGCCGAGGTCGGCTTTTGCCGCCGCAAGAAGCCGTGCCTCGATCTTCTCCCAGGGGGTCAGAAGATCGCTCAATGATATCAGACAGAAATCATGGATCAGCGGCGCACCCAGCACCGCCGCGCCTCCCAGGGCCGCTGTCACACC
>CAJUQO010000050.1 GCA_910588295.1 uncultured Lachnospiraceae bacterium
AGGGGGTTCGGCTAAGCGTAGCGAAAATTCATCGTCACGTTTTCGAGAATCCGGGGGGGATGCGGAGCGTTTTCTGACGGCGCTCCAGTATGACTTGGCGGACAGCGCGGAATTTTCGGACGGGAATTATAAAATAGATGATGAGATCTTTCTGCGCCAGTTCCAACGTCTGGAAGGCGGCCGGGCGGGAGCGGAGCTTGTATTATCCCCCCGTAAAGGGGCAGAGAAGAACTTGCCTGTGCTGGGGAAAACGTTTTCGGATTACTGCCGGGCCCGTGAGGAGCTGTCCCGGTTAAAAAGGGAACTGGAAGCCGGTCGGGCCAGGCTGTTTTATGCCTGGGAGCAGTATATGCTTTGCTATGAAGATCCCCGCTTTTTGCCGAAGGACGCCCCCGCCAGACAGGAAATGCTGCAGGAAATTCTACGGATTATCACGGAAGATATAGAGGGACTGGAAAAAAAGATTTCCGCGCAGGAGGAGATACAGGAGGTTTGTAAAAAGAAGCTGGAGGAAGGGATGGGGGAACAGGCCGCAGTGACCGAGACGCCAGAGGGGCCTTTCTATGTGTCCAAGGATCCGGTTCTCCTGTTTTACGGGCCGGGGATGAAAAGGGCCTATGCTTTCGGGGAGGACGGACGCTTTACGAATGACGGAACCCTTGCCTGCCAGACAGAAGTGATGCGGACAAATATACCGCCGGATGCTCTGAGAAGCTGCCTCAGTGACGCGTCACTCCCGGAAGGCCTGCCGGAGGCATATGAGCAATGGCTGTATCAGGGAGTGCTGCTGAGTAAAGACGCTTTGCCTGTGATTGAGAAAAAGATGGGAAGGGTGGAGGTTACGGGAGGGCTTCCCTCGGAGGTGGCCCAAAATGTATATCATAAAGAACCGATTACGCTGTTCATGGCCTGGGAGGCGGAATATTTGCCCACAGAGGTAAGCGTGGAGCCAGAGAAAGCGCTGGATGGCTGGGAGTATCGTGAGGATGACACAGGCTATCGCTATACAGGCGGCATGACCCCGTCGCAGCTGCAAAAAGAGTATATTTCAGGGCGGACGGTTCTGACGCCCCATGCGGCGCTGCATGTATCGGAGAGCCTCAAGCGGTGGCTGGAAACCCATCCCGGCGATGGCAGGATGGCGGAGGCAGCGGAGAAGATCAAGGATCTGGCCGTGGTTTCCCAGAATCTTGACGGATTTACGAAAGCAATGCTCTCATTAAAGCAGACATTCCAGTTTCCCATTATGGGTGCGGGCGGCGACGAAGAGACGGCGCGGGCGGTAAGTGAACGGGCGGCGGCTGAGCGGGTGTCCGTGATCCCAGGTGGAGCGCTGAGGCATCTGCGGGGCGGCATGTTTGGTATCCACAGGATTTCCCTGATCGGAACCTTCGGGCAGACGCAGAATGTGACGGACAGTTCCTATTTTGGGGAGACGGAGATTACCTTTTCTGAGACGATGGAGAGCGTGGATAAAAACCATGGGCTGATGCCGCCGGCTTTCCAGGAACCGGCCAGGCTCCGGTTCCGTTTCGTCAGCGCCGCGGATGACGGGGTGATCGCCTCCCCTGCCCCGGAAACGTCTCCCGTCTGCGGTATCATTCTTCCGGAGTTGCTGAATAAAAGACTGATGATCTATGAAGCGGACGGAACCTGTATCGGTTGTGTCAGTACGGCCTATGAGGGAGAAAAGACGGCGGCCCGATGGATCGACGCAAAATTCCCGGAGCGCACTTTTGCCGGGACAGATATCCATGATAAACGGCTGAGGGGGTTTTTACAGGGGCTTCTGGAGGTGGAGGGCGCGCTGGCGGATATCCTTTATCTGATAGATGTCTATTATGAGAAAAAACTGGTTCCCGACACGGAAAAGCTGATCTGGGGACGGCCCTTTGTCCTGGCAAGGTGCAGCATACAGTTTGAATTTATGGGGATGCCGGAATATGATAAGAGTTTTTCTGCTTTTGGCAGGTATGATACAAAAGGCGCGGAAAAAATCAGCTTTCCGGTTATGATCGGCGATATGGGGCGCGCTACAGACGGAGTTCTCGGGTGCTTTGACGACGCCCGCGGGTTTGGCGGATTATGCCCCGCGTTTGGCGCAGACATACGGCAGGAGGGCGGCTATCTGCTGCCTCAGGATCAGATCAGGATCAGCGCAGATACAGGGGAAAAGCTGCTGAGTGTGATGATGGACGGGCACGCCGCCGTCAACGTACAGACGGGGCTGATGCCGGGCCAGGCGCGGTCTTTGTATGCCTGCCATGGGTCGGCGGCCGACGGGATCCTTGCGGCGGCGGAAATGAACCCTGTGATTGCTTCTGCGGACGGTATTGCCCTGCCGATGCGGGATTACGGGTGGAAATACAGGGTCGGCGGGGAGTTTATATGGCAGAAGATCGTACCTCCGATGGCAGGGTTTGACGAGACAGTGGTCATGGATGGGTTTATTGAGAAGGAGAGACAAGATGAGTAAAGGGATTCTTGTGGAAATGCCGGAACAGCTCTATGTTTCCTACCGTCCGGACAGGACATTGGAAAATGAATTTTATTTTGTGATCTACAAGCAGTATCGTTCTCCGGCCCGTCAGGGAAAGGGAATCCTGCAGTCGCCATTTATTACCATTAATGGTTTCGAACAACTGGTCCGGATTCCGCAAAAAACCAAGGAAGAACAGGATGCCCAGATCGAGGCGGCGGGCAGGCGGTTTGCCGGGCAGCTGTCTGTGGATCCTTCCTGGGCAGCGGCCTGCCATTACGACAGTGATACGGAAAATCTGGCTGTGGTGCTGACCTGCACGGAGCCTGGCCTGGCCGCTGATTTTAAAGCCAGGATATTTACGGACAATTTTATCTGCAGCGTTGCAGATACCCACCAGCCAGTGATCCTCACGGTTCACACGGAGGGCTTTGAAGACTTTTTTGGTGATACAGAAAAATATTCGGATTACCAGGTCTGTATTCATGGGGCCTATGCGCCGTGTATCACAGAATTCACGGCCCGCTGCGGCGGCATAGATTATACCGACCAGGTTTATATGAATCCCGATTATGACAATCCGTTTACCCTGCACTGGAAAATTATGGGAAACGGGAAACTGGAACACACACTTTGGAAAGACAGTAAATTCATAAAGGCTGCGTCGGCGGTGGACACGATAGAAGATACGGTGGACGCGGCTGTTGTCTATACGCTGGATGCGGATAACCTGAAAGGCTTCACGGACAGGGCCCAGATTTCAGTGGATATTACGGGATGGCATAAAGCAGGCAGGGTTGAGGGACTGCCCGGGGATGACCGGGCCTGGCGGGACATGGCGGGCCTGGTGAAATATGGAAATGCGTATTACTGTTATAGTCATGCTGTCCTCTACCGGAGCGGGGATGGATGTAAATGGGCGGAATACAGTAAAAATACAGAAGCCGCGGAGAGGAAATGGCAGTGTACTGCCTGTCGGTTATACGGAGACAGCCTGTATATCATGGCCGGCAATGTGGGGGAGCGGCTGAAGATCATGCGGTTTTATTTCCCGGATAAGAAATGGGAGATTTCCCCGGCATATCAGAACTGCGTATCCGCCGACGGCCATCTGGCATTTTCAGCGAAATACAGCTATTATGGACAGACGGTGGCTTCAGGGATGGCTGTAACGGGACACGATAATGAAAGTGACTGGTTCCGCTGGAACAAGAGCAATTTTGACATAACGGCAGACGGGAAACAGGCGTTGTACAGCGATCTGTGCTTTTGGAGAGACCGGTTTTACGCGGCGATCCTCTGCGATGATGAAAGATTCTATCTCTATGAATGCAGGGAGGATATGGAAGAGGCACTGTTTGTCTGCGAGGCGGGGAGAAAGGGAAGGATCTCCCTCCTGCCTACCATCAACAGGCTGCTGATCGCTGTGAATAACAGGCTGTACGATGCCGGCACGAAAAACGTAGCAGACGGTTATTTTCCGCCCTTGGGGGAGGAGGGCTGCTGTCTGGGATCGGATCAGGAGGGAATATTCGGGGTTTTCGGAGACGGAAATTTCTGGGTACATAAATAATAAAGAAAGGAGCGGCAGAATGGAACAGAAAAAATCAATATTTGTCTCAAATGCAATGGTTTTGGGAAAGAGGGGGGAGAAATTTTCGCTATCCTATGAAAAGATCACATTCCTGGATAACGGCTGTTTTGACATCTACGGAGACGGTACGCTGACCATTGACACGCTCGTAAATCAAAAGGATTCTGACCTGTGCCCCTATGAAATCCGGGTGATCGGAAACAGGGGAGAGGACGGATGCGACAGTATGCATGGAGAAGACGGAGGCGAAGGTAAAGAGGGTATCCCCACAGAGGTGGAGATCCGCATCGGCGCGCTGGAAGACAGTATCCGGGTCATCAGCGTGGGAGGCGAAGGAGGCCGGGGCGGCAGCGGCCTGGACGGCCTCAGCGGCGGAGACGGCGGAGACGCGGCGCCGATGGAAGACGGGCAGACAGATTCCCCTGGTGCGAAAGGCGGTCAGGGCGGAGACGGCAGCCCGGGCAAAGGAAGAGGCGGTAAAGGCGGCAAAGGCGGTAAAGGCCCTGCCGTGAAAATTCTATATGGAACAAAGGCGGAAGGAGCCGAGATACAGACTTCCCTGTTATGTTCCAAGGGCGGCGCCCCGGGCCGGGGCGGCAAAGGCGGCCGGGGAGGCCGGGGCGGCAAAAACAGCGACGGAAGCTGCGCGAAGGACGGGAAGGACGGCAGAAGCTGCACCGACGGACAGCCGGGCCAGGCAGGAGAAAAAGGAGAAATTACAGTAGGCGTATGGGAGACGGGAGGAATAAATCATGAGTCTTGAATCTTTAAACAAAAAGCTGGAGGAATGCGACGGGTTAAATCCCCTGGATCTGTCGGTGGAGGAGGAACGCCAGTATTATCTGGAAAGCCTTGGCGGAGAAGAAAATCTGAAAAAAAATTTCCCTGTGATGTATGCGTCTTATCGCAAATCCCTGGAGGGCGCCAAAAATCGATTACGGGTTGAGAAAGAGCAGGACGACGTACATTTTAATGTGTATGATGTAATGAGTGTGGCGGCGGGGGTCAATGCTGCGGATAAACCGGAAAAAGATTTTCTGGCGGCCAGCATTGAGGGGAGTTTTCTGGATAAAAATGCCGTGCTGACGGAAGCCGCCCCGGCCGAATGCTTTAATGTATTGATCAGCGGAAAGATTTATGACCCGGATTCGCCGAGGATGCCCTATGTGGAAATTCACGACAGTTTTTGCCAGGTGAATAAAATTGACCGTCAGTATTTGAGCCGGGAGCTTTACAGCAAAGAAGAATTCTGGAACAGAGAGCTAAAAGCCAAGTTCACTGTCACCGTTTATGACAGCCAAAACAGTATGAAAACATTTACATATTCCAAGACCAGTAACTTTGGAAATCCTCTGAGCTATGCGATTGAGAACATACGTTTTGACGCGCCGGTCTCTACGCATCCGGAAACAAAGGAGATCCGTATTCTTTATGGGAGATCCGCGCAAAATCTGGATAATCCCGACTACATCTACAAAAGCAACAATGCGGATGCGAACCAAGGAAAATTATGGACGATTGTGCCAATTTCCGGAGAAGTTACTTTGAAAAAAATCCTGAACAAAAATGATTACTATTCTTTCGCGCAGTTATCAAAGCCCGACCCGGACGAAGTGATGGAGCGTTCTACCCTGCAGTATGACAATATGGAGTGGAGAATTTACCGCTATGACCTGAAAGATGAAGAGCTATATAAAACGTTGAATGATGGCAGCCACTTTAAAGTAACTGTGGGGAAGGATCATGCGGAGGTACTGCGGTTCGACCTGTTTAATCCCGACTGGAAGGAAGGCGAGGACAGGCGTTATGACTGGGTACATAATATTGACAAGGCATCGACGGACAACAGACAGCGTACCTGTTATCTTTTGGGCGGATTTACCTATGATATATGCAAAAAAAATGAAAAGGGTGAAGTCATTGAACCCGCCATGGAATATCAGATCATATGCCGCAGCGTTGATCCGGAGAATCTGCCCAGCGGCCGCCAGTATTATACATATGAGGCGAATAGCGGAACCATCTATATTCCGCCGATCCGTCTGTGGTGGGGCTGCCATGCGAAGGAGGCCCTGATCCAGATGTGTAATGGTTCATGCAGGAGAGCGGATGAGATTCAAATAGGCGATCAGGTAATCGGCTACAAGGGCAAACAGCTGACCGTAAATAATATCTATTGTGGGCATGAGCAGGAGCTTATCTGCGTACAGACGGACGACGGGTGTCGGCTCAGGGTTTCTAAAGGGCATCCGCTGTTAAGAGAGGATGAAATGGGAACGGATGCGGCCTCTCTGCTTCCGGGCGACAGGATTTTGTCAGGAAAGGGTGTTCCGGTGGAGGTAATTTCTGTTGAAACCGTACCGTATGACGACCAGGTGTATAATTTTACTTTTGAAGGGGAAAAGAAGGGAAATTATATTATTGCGGACGGACTCTGTTCCGGGGATTTCTATGCGCAGAACAAACGCAGCGGCAGGAAGCCTGTGCCGACAGAACGACAGAAAGCGCTCACGGAGGAGCTTGCCGCTTTTTGTGAAATGGGTAAGAAGCCGCGGAAAAACGCGGCTCGGTAAAAATTTTCAGATATATGGTTGTTGAGTTCAAAACTCCGTGATAAACTGGTGTCGTGTACGGTTTATGTCTGGCAAAATCCCGTGAACAGTACACGACACAGGACATAGCGATTGGCATTTCAGGATGTTTGGCATATGTGGCAGGGAAAGGACGCACAATGAAGGAGTTACAGGCCGATATCAAAAAGCAGGAGTTCAAGCGGGCGTACTTGCTGTACGGCGAGGAAGAATATCTGAAAAAACAGTACAAAGACCGGCTCTGGCAGGCGCTGAATCCCGACAATAATACGATGAATGCGGCGGTCTATACGGGCAAGGATACGGATCCGGCCAAGGTGATTGATCTGGCGGAAACCATGCCTTTTTTTGCAGAGCGCAGGATCATTTTCCTGGAGGAGACCGGATTTTTCAAGAATAAATGCGAGGGCCTGCCGGAATACATGGCTGAGCTTCCCGAGTATCTCTGTATGGTGTTCGTGGAGAAGGAAGTGGACAAGCGGAGCCGGATGTATAAGGCGGTGAATAAAAACGGCCGTGCCGTGGAGTTTAAAAAGCAGACGGAGCAGACGCTGGCCCGCTGGGTGCTGGGGATTTTAAAGAAAGAGAATAAGAAGATCACCGGGCAGGATATGGAGCTTTTCCTTTCCCGCACCGGTACGGATATGAGCCGGATTGCCACGGAGCTGGAGAAGCTGATCTGCTATTGCGCCGACGAGGAAATCATCTCCCGGGATGCGATCCTGGATATCACTTCAGAGCTTTTGGAAAATAAGATTTTTGATATGATCCGGGCTATCACCGAGAGGAACCAGAAGAAAGCGCTGGATATGTATTACGATTTGCTGGCTTTAAAGGAGCCGCCGATGCGGATCCTTTTCCTGATCGCCCGGCAGTATAATATACTCTTGCAGATCAAAGAGCTGGCGGCCCAGGGCATGGGCCAGAATGAGATCGCCGCAAAGGCCGGCCTGCAGGGATTTGTGGTGAGGAATGCCCTGCCGGTGGCCAGGAAATACAGCCTGCCAGGGCTGCGGGAAGCTGTGGAAGAGCTGGTGCGCACGGAGACGGAGGTGAAATCCGGCCGGATTCCCGATACTCTCAGCGTGGAGCTTTTGATCGTGAAATACAGCGGCGGCGCAGCGTGAGACGCTGCAAAAAAAATACATCCCCAGAGAAACCAGGAACTGGAAATTCCTGATTTCTCCGGGGATGTTCTTTTCGCCTGTATTAATCCATTTTATTGACCATCTTGCTCAGACGGGAAACCTTGCGGGCGGTGTTGTTTTTGTGGTAGATGCCTTTGGAACCGGCCTTGCTGATCGTGGAGATTGCGGCGGTCAGGGCTCCCTGAGCAACGGCTTTGTCGCCGGATGCCACAGCGGACTCTACTTTTTTGATCGCGGTCTTTACACTGGAACGCACGGATTTATTCTTTTCAGCATTTCTTCTGCCGACCAGAACCCTTTTTTTCGCGGATTTAATATTTGCCATAGTTAAATTACCTCCAAAAGTCCTTCTTATCTGTTTTTTGTTTTCACGAATTCTCCATCAGTTATACATCAGCCGACACGAATCTGATGCAAACATGCTTCTGATATTTTAGTCAAACAGGAAAGGTTTGTCAATACATATTTTAAAAGAAAAAACCAAAAACTAACGGCAAAAAGAAAGGATGGCAGACGGATGGAGAAGATGGATATCCGAACGGATCTGGCTCTGGAGAGCAGGGAGAAATTTGAGCGCGATGATGTGGAGATCCCGGGCGTGAAGATCCGGGAGAAACATAGTCCTCTGAAACGAGTGCACACCACAATCGTGCAGATTACAAACAAAGAGGGCGCTAATATCATGAAAAAGCCCAAAGGCAGCTATATCACCATGGAGATCCCGGAATTTTCCGTGGCGGACGAGGAGATCCAGCGGGACGTGTCCAGCGAGCTGTGCCGCTATCTGCTGCGGCTGCTGAAAAAGAGGAAGCCGGAGTCTGTGCTGGTGGTGGGGCTGGGCAACCGGGACATTACGCCGGACGCTCTGGGCCCTAGGGTGGTAGAACATCTGGCGGTTTCCCGGCATATTGCCATGGAATATGGCAGAGATCTGGTGCCTGGCGGCGGAAGCTGTGTGCTCAGCAGTATTGCCCCCGGTGTTATGGGGCAGACCGGAATGGAGACGCTGGAGATCGTGAAGGGTATTGTGGCGGAGACTTCACCGGATCTGGTGGTGGCGGTGGATGCCCTGGCGGCCCGGAGCCTGAAAAGACTAAACTGCACGATCCAGATCACGGATACGGGCATTAATCCCGGATCGGGGGTGTTTAACCACAGAAACGGGCTGAACCAGGAGACGCTGGGGATTCCGGTCATCGGCATCGGCGTGCCCACGGTGGTGGATGCGGCGACCATTGTATTTGATGCGCTGGAAGACGGCGGCGGGGGGCACAGCGATCTGCCGGAGCGGCTGCAAAGTATGTTTGTCACGCCCAAGGATGTGGATGAGACGCTGAAGGCTCTGAGCCTGGCAGTGGCCGAGGCGATTAACCTGGCGGTGGATGAGATCGCTGTCTGACTGCCGCATTTTTCAGGCATGAAAAAGAGGCTTGTCTCGTATATTATAAAATGGGGTAATAGTTCAGCTTATCTGGATAATGGTAAAACGGGACAGAGCATTGCGGTCGAGGGGAGGCGGTCAGGGCGAACGGTAATAAATGGATGAGGCAGGCGGCCAGTGTGCTGGCCTGTGCGGCCGGGGCGGCTATTCTGGCCTGGAGCGGGCAGGAGATAGTCGGGCAGTATGAAAACCCGGGGCTGGCTCTGGAAGATGCCTGTCTGGCATTGGCGGGGGATGCCGCGCTTAAACTGTATGTACCGGAGTTGTATTATGACACGGCAGATATGTCGTTCTGGCATTCTCTGACAGAAGCGGTGCGGACCAGAATGCCGGTGATGAGTTTTCTGATGCGCCAGACAGAAGAAACTACGGTGGTGGAAGATGAGTATACCAGGCAGGAACTGATCGAGTCGGGCCGCCGTTCGTTTCTCCAGTCGCTGCTGCGGGAAAATCAAAGACAGGCTGTGCAAAATGAAAATGCGGTCGCGGCAGGGAAGGAGACAGCGCCGGGGGATGGACAGGCGGGGAACGGGCCGGAGGAGGGAACCGTGTCCTCCCTGGAAGAGAGCGGGGGATCGGCGGATTCTACGCAGGAACCGGCCGGGGCGGAAGACGGGAATCGGACGCAGGAAGGGCAGAAGGAACAGGCAGAAGGTGATGGCTCCGGTCTGCAGGAACCATCAGATTCGGCGGAAAGCAAAGCGGACGAGGATACTCAGGACAGTTCCGGTCAGCGGGAAACGCCTCAGGATGGAGAAACCGGGAAGGATCAGGAGACCGGTGAAGAGCCATTACCCTTTAAATCTCTGCTGGGGGAGGACGGGGAAAAACTTCAGGACTACGATACCCTCCTGGATCATTATTTCGTGGTAGATCCAGTTACAATGGTGGACAGCAAGCTGATCAATTTGCAGGATCTGGCCGAGCCGGATATGACCATGAAGCAGCCGGCCGATCAGGGCTATCAGATCCTGATTTACCATACGCATTCCCAGGAAAGCTATGAAGATTCCCGGACAGGTGACAGCAGTACCACAGTGGTGGGTGTAGGGGCATATTTGAAGGAGCTTCTGGAGGGCTATGGCTATTCCGTGTGCCATGTGACGGACAGCTTTGATCTGGTGGACGGCAAGATTGACCGGAACGAGGCCTACAGTAATGCCAGAGAAAGGATTTTGGACATTCTCGATGAGCATCCGGGTATCCAGGTGGTGCTGGATGTCCACCGGGACGGCGTCTCGGAGAGTAAACATCTGGTTACGGAGGTGGACGGACGGCAGACGGCGAAAATCATGTTTTTTAACGGGCTCAGCCAGACGCGGAGTGTGGGAAAGATTACGTATTTGGAAAATCCTTACATAAAAGATAATCTGGCCTTTTCTTTTCAGACAGAATATATCACGGACAGCATGTACCCGGATCTGTGCCGATGTATTTATTTAAAAGGCTACCGGTATAATCTGGATCTGCGGCCGCAGTCCATGCTGGTAGAGGTGGGAGCACAGACGAATACGGTGGAGGAGGCAAAAAACGCCATGATTCCGCTGGCAGAGGCGCTGCATAAGGTACTGCAGTAGGGAAGTAGTAAGGCGGCCGCTGCCTCGGCCTACCAGGTATAGCTGATAGAAAATGATGGAAAGAAGTAACAGCTCAGACAGGTCTTTGCACTTTGCGGCAAAGACCGTAAGAACATGATTCAGGAGTGCAAAAGTCTCCACTTCGTTCCGGTCGGTTCTGAATGAGCGCCACTGGCGCTCAGAACCCCATCGCGAAGCGATTTTTAATGGACTTTTGTATGCAGCAGGTCAGCTTGTCTGAACTGTTACGGAAAGAATGGATTGTTTTGTGTTTTTTTTCGCAGTATAATAGGCAAAGCGAGAGAAAAAAGTAACAGTTCGGCCTCCGGCAGAACTGTTACAGATAAAATACTGTAAAAGACATGGGGTAGAGAGCATGAAGGTTGTATTGCAGAACTTGACAAAAATATTCCCTGGCAGGGGACGGAAGGCCAGGGGAGCGGTGACGGCCGTTGGGGATTTTTCTTATGAGATTCCAGATGGGAAGCTAATCGGGCTGTTGGGACCCTCGGGGTGCGGGAAGAGTACGACGCTGCATTTGATCAGCGGATTGCAGAAGCCCACCAGCGGGCATATTTTCTTCGGGGATGAGGATGTGACGGATTTGCCGCCGGAGAAGAGAGGAATCGGGCTGGTGTTTCAGAATTATGCTTTGTATCCCCATCTGACGGTGGAACAGAATATTTTGTTTCCGCTGCAAAATTTTAAGGGAAAGGATAAGCTGTCCAAAGGCCGGATGCTGGAGAAAGCAGAGGAGGCTGCACGGCTTGTCCAGATCGAGGAGCTGATGGACCGCAGGCCCGGCGAGCTCTCCGGCGGGCAGCAGCAGCGGGTGGCCATTGCCCGCGCGCTGGTGAAGATGCCGAAGGTTCTTTTGCTGGACGAGCCGCTGTCAAACCTGGACGCCAGGCTCAGGCTTCAGACCAGGGAGGAGATCCGGAGGATTCAGAGGGAGACGGGGATCACGACAATCTTTGTGACCCATGACCAGGAGGAGGCCATGAGTATCTCCGACCAGATTGTGGTCATGAAGGAGGGGATCGTCCAGCAGATCGGGAAACCTCAGGCGGTCTATGACGATCCGGTCAATCTGTTTGTGGCCAAATTTCTGGGGACGCCGCCGATCAACGTTTTTGTAGGGCATGTCCAGGGGAGCCGGCTGTATATCGGGGCGGATGCCGTTCTCGGTGTGTCCGGCGTACCCGACGGAGAGGTCTATGTGGGGGTGCGCCCGGAGGGATTTGTGCCTTGCGAAGACGGGCCCTTTGCCTGTGATCTGAAAGGGATTGAGGTCATGGGGCGGGATACGAGCCTGGTTTTGTCCAATGAGGTTTCTCTGAATCCGACAGTCCGCGCCATTATCGGAGGAGAAAATCCCGTGGACGAGGAGACTAAGGCGGCTCGGTTTGAGCTTAAATTGGAGAAAGTATTCCTCTTTGACCAGGAGACTGAGAAACGGGTGCATTTTGAGGGGAGCAGGTTATGAGGAAGAGAATATTTCGCGATAACGGTTTCAAGGGCTGGCTGTATCTGCTGCCGGCCATCCTCTTTCTGGGGGTTTTTCTGGTGTATCCGCTGATCGATGTGTGGATATATTCCTTTGAGGAGGGATATAATTCCGCGGCCCAGACATATTACGGCATCGGCCCGTATAACTATTCTTATGTGCTTCATGACCCGTATTTTCTGCAGGCTGTAAAAAATACGTTTGTCCTGGTGGTAATCACCGTACCGCTGTCCACGGGGATCGCGCTGCTGATTTCTCTGGGGCTGAATTCGATCGGCACTTTGAAGGGCCTGTTCCAGACCATATATTTTCTGCCCTATGTGACCAATACCCTGGCGATCGGCCTGGTATTTATGATTCTGTTTAAGAAAACCGCCTACTCGGATGGGATGATCAATCTGCTGATCCACTGGTTTGGCGGAAATTCTGTGGATTTTATTGAGGGGCCCTACTGGGCTAAGATGTTTGTACTGTGCGTCTATACGATCTGGGTGGTCATGCCTTTCAAGATACTGATACTGACCAGTGCGCTGGCCTCTGTAAACCAGGAGTATTACAACGCCGCCCGGGTGGACGGTACATCTTCGTTCCGCATCTTCATCCGGATCACCCTGCCGATGATTTCTCCGATGATTTTCTATCTGGTGATCACGGGCTTCATCGGCGCGTTTAAAGCCTACAGCGATGTGGTGGCCCTTTTTGGAACCAATCTGAACGCGGCAGGGATGAATACTATGGTCGGTTATATCTATGATATGCTGTACGGTGACAGCGGCGGCTATCCGTCCTACGCGTCAGCGTCAGCTATCCTGCTGTTTGTCATTGTACTGACAGTCACCTGTATAAATTTGCTGATCAGCAAAAGAAAAATACACTATTATTAAAGGAAGCCATTATGGAAAAGAAAATAGATTATGACAGCATCGAGCGGACATCCAAAGTCCGTGGGAGAGGCAAACGGACAGTTACCTATGTATTCCTGACCTTATGGGCGGCTATTGTGCTGTTTCCCTTTTACTGGATGCTCCTGACATCGGTGAAAAGCTACAGCGCCTACAATTCGGAATTTATTCCCCGGTTTTTCACGCTGTCTCCGACGCTGCAAAACTATGCTGATGCTTTCACGGCCGTGCCGCTGGGGAATTATCTGCTCAATACGCTGATTTTTGCCGTCGTAACCACAGCGGTCATGCTGGTGGTGATCACTTTGGCGGCTTTTGCCTTTGCCCGGCTGGATTTTAAAGGGAAAAATATCGTTTTTGTGGTGTTCCTCTCGCTGATGATGATTCCCAATGAACTGGTGATCATCACCAATTTTGTGACTATTACCAATCTGGATCTGCGCAATACCTTTTCCGGATTGATCCTGCCCTCTGTTACATCGGTGTTTTATATTTATCTGCTGAAAGAGAATTTTGAGCAGATACCGGACAGCCTGTACTATGCGGCCAAGGTAGACGGCACGTCGGACCTAAAATATCTGTGGAAAGTGATGCTGCCGATCTCGAAGCCCACCCTGGTCACAGTCACGATCCTGAAAGTGATTGAGTGCTGGAATTCCTATGTATGGCCCCGGCTGATCACCGATGATGAGGCTTACTATCTGGTTTCCAACGGGATTCAGGAGATCCGGGAAAACGGCTTTGGCCGCGAGAATATCCCGGCTATGATGGCGGCGGTGACGGTGATCTCCCTTCCGCTGATCCTGCTGTTTCTACTGTTTCGGAGGAAGATCATGGAGGGCGTGGTCAGAGGAGGTACAAAGGGATGAGAAAAGAGGGAGACAGTTTCATTTTGCGTCGTCTGCTGGCGGTGCTGGCGGTATGCGGCCTGGGTCTGCTCACTGGATGCCATGGCAGGAAAGAGGAGGCGGAAGCCTTTGTCTTACCGGGGCAGTTCGATGATTCCCGGGAATATGAGATTATCTTCTGGGCGAAAAATGATACCAACAAGACCCAGACGGCGATCTATGAACAGGCCATCGCAGATTTTGGGGAGCTGTATCCGAATATTACCGTAAACCTGCGGCTGTATACGGATTATGGAAAAATATATAACGATGTGATTACGAATATTGCCACAAATACCACGCCCAACGTGTGCATTACCTATCCCGACCACATTGCCACCTATGTGACGGGGGATAACCGGGTTGTCCCTCTGGAGGGACTGTTTGCGGATGAAAAATACGGCCTCGGGGGAAGCGAGGTGCGCTTTGAGGCTCCGGGAGCCGACGAGATTATTCCGCAGTTTCTGGAAGAATGCTCCTTTGGGGGGCATTATTATGCCGTGCCCTATATGCGTTCCACGGAGGCCTGTTACATTAATAAGACTTACGTGGAACAGCTGGGCTATACTCTGCCGGATGTGCTGACCTGGGACTTTATATGGGAGGTCTCCGAGGCGGCCATGGCCCGGCACGGAGACGGCAATTTTGCGGTCAACGGCCAGAAGGTGCTGATTCCGTTTATCTATAAATCCACTGACAATATGATGATTCAGATGCTGAAACAAAAGGGCGCCGGGTATTCCACAGACCGCGGGGAGATGCTGCTGTTTAATGATACCACGAAAGAGTTGCTGTACACGGTGGCGGAGCATGCCACAAGCAGGGCGTTTTCCACGTTCAAGATATCCAGCTATCCCGCCAATTTCCTCAATGCGGGCCAGTGCCTGTTTGCGGTGGATTCCACGGCCGGGGCCACCTGGATGGGGACGGAAGCGCCTTTGTCAGACATCAGCGAGGACAAGATCGTGCAGTTTGAGACCGCAGTCCGTCCGATTCCCCAGTTTGATGCGGGTGATCCTCAGATGATCTCCCAGGGTCCGTCGGTCTGTATTTTTAATAAGGAAGACCCCCAGGAGGTTCTGGCTTCCTGGTTGTTTGTGCAGTATCTGCTGAGCAATAAGGTGCAGATTGCCTACTCACAAACGGAGGGCTATGTGCCCGTAACCTCGACGGCACAGCATTCACCGGAATATCAGGATTATCTTGCCCGGAGCGGTGAGGACAATACTACCCATTACGACGTCAAGATCCAGGCCGCCGGACTGCTTTTGGATCATGTGGATCATACGTTTGTCACACCGGTGTTCAGCGGCTCTACATCCCTGCGCGATGCCGCCGGGCAGCTCATCGAGGATACTGTAAAATCATCCAGAAGAGGGGAGAGTATTGATGAGGCATACATGGAGAAGTTATACAGTGATGTGACCTCCCTGTACCGCCTGGATCAGATCGGCGGACAGGGGAGTCTCTCCTCTGGAAAAGCTATGCTTGGCCCCCTTCCGCGGACAGCGGTTGTTCTGCTTTCTGCCCTGGCAGCGACATGGTTTTTGATGATTATATATGTGGTTTATAAAACTATGAAAACTAGAAAAGGCTATTGATAAATTCTCTCAAAAGTAGTAAGGTAGTGTTACTACGATTTTATGTGCGTGGATAAAATACTCTGTGGAGAGGTGGAAGAGAACGGTATGAGCGAAGCATTCCATATATTTAGCGACGGTTCCTGCGACTTGCCGCCCCAATTGGCAAAGGAAAAGGGGATAACGGTGGTGCCTTTTTACGTATCCTTTGATGGTGAACACTACCAGAGAGAGATCGAAGAGATGGGGGTGCACGAGTTTTATCAGAGAATGGTGGATGAGCCCGGCGTGTATCCTAAATCCTCCATGCCCGCTGTCCAGGATTACATGGACGCCTTTCTACCCGTGGTGCAGCGGGGGACGCCTTTGATCTGTATCTGTATTACGACCAAATTCAGCGGCTCCATGCAGTCAGCCGTGAACGCAAAAAATATGCTTCTCGAAGACTATCCCGACGCGCGGATCACAGTGATCGACGCCACGGTCAACACGGTGCTGCAGGGACAGTATGTGCTGGAGGCCGTCCGTTTTAAGGAAAGTGGGGCGGGGTACGAGGAGACAGTGGCCAGACTGGAAGAGATTAAGTCTACGGGACGCATTTTTTTTACCGTGGGTAATATGGAATATCTGCAGCACGGCGGCAGGATCGGAAAGGTGGCGGGGATTGCGGGGAGTATTTTAAAAATCCGCCCCCTGATTACTCTGAAGCAGGGGGAGATCTTCCCCTCCGGGATCGCCAGGAGCCGAAAGAAATCCATGGAGAAGACCATTAGGTTGATTGAGGACTATTTGGACGGGCAGGAGGAGCCCATCGGCCATTTCAGCGTGGCTGTGGGGTACGGCTATGACTATGAGGAAGCGGTGGTTTACCGCGATATGGTTTTGAAAGAGTTGCGGGAGAAATATGGTCTGCAGGAACTTCCCATTTATCAGATCGGCGCGACGATAGGCGTACATACGGGTCCCTATCCGCTGGGTTTGGGCATTATCCGAAAGTCCGTACTTTGAGTATGACAGTTCAGCTTGTCTGGACTGTTTTTTGAAGCCACTATTTGTCGAATACGGCGTTTGACCTGGGGGAGAATATATGATAGAGTAATAAACTGAAAAAATCAGGTAACTGTGACGGTATGGAACAGTTACAGACATTAGGAGGACATGGAAAATGAAAAAACGCATTTCGTTATTATTGGCGCTCGCCTTTGTAGCAGCCTGCGTGGGCTGTGGTTCCAAAGGGGGGAGTTCTGAGGTCGGCAGCGCTGCTTCTGGCAGTACAGTGGAGGGGAGCTCCCAAGCCGGAAGTACGACGGAAGGAAGCTCTGCGGCAGGAAGTACAGCAGAGGACGGATCCGCTGCTGAAAGCGTGGAGGAAAGCTCCAGTGCGGGAAGCATGGAGGCCAGTGGGGCTGAAACAGCTTCGGCTCAGGACGTTATGACCTATGAGGAATATATGGCTGCAGATCTGGACAGCCAGGTGACGGTGGAGACCTATGTACAGGCCAAACAGTCCTGGTGGGAAGACAAAGCCACTGTGTATTCCCAGGATGAGAACGGAGCTTATTTCCTCTATAATATGGCATGTTCCGAGGAGGATTATGAAAAATTGGCTCCTGGAACAAAGATCCGTGTGACCGGATACAAATCCGAGTGGTCCGGCGAAATTGAGATCACCGACGCCACTTTTGAGATTGTGGATGGGAATTATATTGCGGAGGCAAAGGATGTCACAGAGTATCTTGGGCAGGACGAACTGAATGATTTTCAGAATCAGTTTGTAGCTTTCAAGGGGCTGGTTGTGGAAGCCGCCGGTAAAGGTGATGACGGCCAGGATGTGGCCTTCCTCTACAACTGGGACGGTTCCGGCCAGGATGGCGACGACCTGTATTTCAACGTATCCAATGAGAAAGGCGATACGTTCACTTTTACAGTGGAATCCTATTTGTGTGATAATACCACCGATGTGTATGCGGCAGTTAAGGAACTGAATATCGGTGATAAGATTGATCTGGAGGGCTTTATGTACTGGTACGAGGGACCGAATCCTCATATCACATCCGTAACGCCGGCTGAATAGAGGCTGTGAGTCAATTGTCGGAGAAATACAGGGAGGCTGTTGCCTATATATGCTGCGGCGTGATGACCACAATGGTCAGCTGGGGGAGTTACAGCATTTTTACTCTTCTGTTGAACCCGTATCAGACCGCATTCTCTATATGGGACATGGAATTTCCAGCGGTGGTTTTTGCGGCGAACGTCCTTTCCTGGGTATGCACCGTGACCTTTGCTTTTGTCACGAATAAGATATGGGTGTTTCACAGCCGATGTTGGAAGAGAGCGGTGGCGCTGCCCGAGCTGGGGAAGTTTGTGGCTGCCCGCCTGGCTACAGGGCTCATAGAGATCGCAGGCGTTCCTTTTCTGGTAAGCTGCGGCCTGGATCAGACCGTATTCGGAATAGAAGGTATGGCGGCGAAGGCGGCTGTGAGTGTGCTGGTGCTGATATTGAATTATGTGTTCAGTAAGCTTTTGATATTTCGGAAATCATAAGGATCTAAAGGGGTGGATGCGGGTGTCCACCCTTTTTTTGTGCAAAAAGGCTGTCTGCTTTGGGCCGCGGGGGTTTATTGCATATTGAAATTCAGGATTGTGGCACAGCGTTTTTGGGGGTATAATGGGAACATGCTGGCAGACGGTCTGCCAGTGGTAAACCATAGGAGGTAGAGAAAATGACAAAGAACACGTACAAGGCGGGCAGGATCCTGATGTTCTGTATGTTGCTGGCGCTGGGCATATGTCTGGTATCGGCAGGGCGGGTGGAAGCTGCGCCTTCATTGAACAAATCCAAAATGACGCTGTATGTCGGTGACAGCGCTACGCTCAAAGTGAAAGGGACAAAGAAAACCCCTTCCTTTAAGAGCGACAAACCTTCGGTGGCTGCGGTCAGCGGGGCGGGAAAGGTCAAAGCGAAAAAGGCAGGAACCTGTACCGTTAAAGTGAAGGTGGATGGGAAAACCCTGAAATGTCAGGTGACGGTGAAGAAGTCCATTGAGCTGTCCAAGTACTTGAATAAGAATTTTGACAAGCTAAAAAAAGCAATGGGTAAAGTAAAGCGGTCAAAAGATGATCCGGCCGGGAGCGCTACGGATGATCTGTATCTCAGTACGACAAGCGACCCCAACAGTTTTATAGCGAGGGTGAGCAGGAAAACGAAAAAGCTGACCTGGTTTCAGAATTTCGGGCGAAAAGATGTGACGCTGTACGGCGTGAGGCTGGGGGAAAAGATTGATTCGGCTGAAAAGAAACTGCTGAAGAAAGGGTTTAAGAAGAAAAAAACAGAATCCTATGACTGGGGCGCCTGGCGGAATTATGAAAAGAAAGGTAAACATATCCGGCTCCGCGTGGTGAAAAGCAGCCAGAAAGTGGAGTGCTACCAATGGTCATAATTGTGTTTTTACGCATAGACTATAAGTAAAACGAGATTTGGGTAATCGCCTATGAATCTGTCCGATTATTTTGCCATGGTTCTGGGAAGCTATCTGCCTGCTGCCACGGCCACCCTGGTCGGGAACGCGGATCATCCCGGGCTGGGAGGGATCGTGAAATTTTATGAGACGTCCTGCGGCGGCATCCTGGTGGCCGCAGAAGTATCGGGGCTTCCACCGGTGCAGGAGAATGCCGGCACGGGCTTTTTTGCCATGCATATTCATGAGGGAGGGGATTGTACGCCGCCTTTTGCGGGGGCGGGACAGCATTACAATCCCTTCGGCAGACCCCATCCGAGACATGCGGGAGATCTGCTGCCTCTGTTTGCGGATCGGGGCTATGCTTGGAGCGCATTTTTTGATGACCGTCTGACCGTTAAAGAACTGACAGGTAAATCCGTGATCATCCATGCGCAGCGGGATGATTTTACCACGCAGCCCTCCGGTGATGCCGGTGAAAAGATCGGCTGCGGCGTCATTCAGGCCGTGGCAAGATAAAGATGGTATATACAGACTCCCGGTATGCGGATTTGCCGGGAGTTTGTGCCGTCCGGAAGATGGGGCGTAACAGTTCAGCCAGCAATGTCAGTTAGTTAAGTATCAGGTTAGATTCTGCTATAGGGATCTAACCTGAATTTTTGTAAAAAATCCAAAAAGTGTTTAATAAAAATGTGAAAAGGTGCGCCTCTTTGGTTACTGGACTGCGGAGAAACTGGAGAGGCGGTTTTATCTGGAAGAACGATTGGGAAGAGTATACTGATGGTAAACGGACGTGTATCCGGATTTGCTGCGCATAGGATATCAACACTTTCTTCTGTTGCCAGAATGGAGATTCGCAGCTATAATGAAATAGACCGAAAAAGCTGAGCAGCCCCAAAAACCATACTACAATCAAACGGTGAAAGATGGGAATAGAAAAGAGATTGCAAGAGTAGATGACTTGGGAATGGTGACGGCTGTTTCTCCTGGAGAATGCGTGATTACGGCAGCCTGCGCAAATGGAAAACAGGCCTCATGCACCGTGAGTGTCTGGGAAGTTGAAAAAGTCACGGGATTGGAAGTGGTAAATGCCACCACGTCTTCCATTCAATTTAAGTGGAACAAACAAGTTGGAGTTGACGGTTATCAGGTGTATCGCTATGATCCTGAGAAGAAAGTTTGGGATTTGTTAGGCGATTTGGAAGGAGAGAATTGTAATTCTTATACAGATAAAGAGCTCAAAAGCGGGACGACATATTGGTATAGAGTAAATGCCCATATCAAAACAGAAGACAAGGACGTGTTTGGAGATTTTTCAGAATATTTTAAAGCCAAAACGGTGGAGAGAAAAATCTTATCGGCCGAAGATATAACCCTGAGCCAGACTTCCTATGTCTACGACGGAAAAGGTAAGACGCCGAAAGTAACCGTGAAAGATGGAAAGATCGTCTTGAAAGCAGGCCAAGATTACACCGTCACTTATCAGAATAATAAAAATGCAGGAAAGGCGAAGGTAATCGTCAAGGGTAAAGGAGACTATCAGGGAACGGTGACAAAGGCTTTTACCATCACCGTGAAGAAAGGAACTTCCCACAAGGTCGGTTCCTATCAATACAAAGTGACGGGAACATCCACCGTGTCACTTACGGCCGTAAAGAACGGCAGAGTGACGAAGGCAACCGTGCTCAAGACCGTGAAAATCGGAGGCAGGAATTTCAAAGTAACTGCAATCAGCAGCAACGCCTTTAAAAAGAACAAGAAGATAACAACCGTTAAAATAGGGGACAACGTAAAGACCATCGGAGCAGGAGCCTTTGAAAACTGCCAAAAGCTCAATAAAGTAACCGTTGGAAAAGGCGCTGCGGAGATTGGTAAGAATGCTTTTAAGAACTGTAAAAAATTAGGAAACATCACCATCAAGTCCACGAAGCTAAAAAAGGTGGGAACGAACGCATTGCGGAACATCAAGTCCAACGCCAGGATAAAGGTTCCGGCCAAGAAATTGTCGGCGTATCAGAAGCTGTTCCAGAACAAGGGACAGGGGAAGAACGTCAAGATTGTGAAATAGGAGAGAGAGGAAGAAGACGGCGGCACCGTTTGAGAGAGCGGTGTCTGCCCTCTTAGTGACTTATGCAAATCTTGTCACATCGGGGATTGCCGGGATTGTTGCTCAAAGGAGGGCTGCGGGATGGAAAACTATCAAAGAGATATCCTGTATCATTATACGGATTTCCAGGCGTTGGACGGGATCCTGCGCTGTGCGCAGCTGAGGGTGAATAATGTCCTGAATATGAATGACGCGGCGGAAATGCGTTTTTTTATGACAGGCCTGTGCAATGCGGTGGTAAAACGGCTGGAGGAGGATCAGGATCCGGAGCGGGCCCGGAAAGTACGGGAGCTTTTTGAGGAGGAACAGGAAAAAGATTTTTTTTATTCCGCCTATGCGGCCTGCTTTTCCATGTATAGAGACGATGCGGCCCAGTGGGAGAGATACGGCAACCGGGGGCGCGGCGTGTGCATCGGGTTCCGGGGTGAATTTCTGGAGAAAATGGCGGAGGGAGAGTTGTCTCTCCAGATGGTTTTTTATCAGGAAGATATGACGGAACACCGGCTGGTGGATGTATTTTACCTGCTGGTAAAGGGGGAGAGGAATCTGACTATGGACAATCCTATCATAAAAGGCGCCATGAAAGCGGCCTGGATTCAGTCGGTGGTGTTTAAACACCCTTCTTTCTCCTCGGAAAATGAGGTCCGCCTGGTAGTTTTTCCTTTTGAGAAAAAATATTTTGACGTCAGGCCCTGCTACCATGTGACCACAGAGCGCATTAAAAAATATTATCCCCTGGATCTTCTGGCCATGTGCCGGAGAGCGGGTATTGGCCTGGAGGATCTGGTATCTGAGATCATCATCGGTCCAGAATCCACCCAGTCGGATTTTATCCTGCAGGATTATCTTAGGGACAACGGGATGCGGAAATTGGCGAAAAAGGTGACTTTATCGGAATGTCCTCTGCGGAAGACGCCGGTATGATCCTGGTTTTAGATCTTCTTATCAGAGCATAAGGAGGTCTTTTTTATGGAATTTTTTATGGAATTGGTGATCTCGTTTGGACGTGGGCTTTGGCTTGTCATTTTTCCGGATACATGATAAGCTAAGCATATTCCCATCTTTGACAGTTGCCCAAAGAAAAAAACGCTGTAGCCCTTGTATTTACTGGGCTGCAGCGTTTTTTGGTGTTGTCACAGAGTATAGTAACTTATTCCCTCCCCTTACTTTTTTTCTGTATTGTTTTCATCTTTCTTTTCGTTATGAATTGGTAGTCTGTCCGGAAGCCGCAGGCTTCATGAAGGTCATCCGTAACCGCTTCCCGCCTGTATGTGGGCATGAAGCCCTGTTCCTGTACCTCAACAAAATTTATGGCTTTCAGGGCCTCTAACAGTTCCCCGCAGGTATATTTTGACCCCAGCTTTTTCTCCAGGAGACGGTAGACTGTCAATGCCAGGTAACAGACCAGGAAATGGGCCTTGATGCGGTTTTCATTCTGCAGGAAAACCGGCCTGGCTGAAAAGTCTGTTTTCATGATACGGAAACATTTTTCGGTCTGCCATCTTCCCTCGCTGACTTTCAGGATATCGCTGACCTCATCATCCAGAAGATCCGTACATACAGCGTAAAGCCCGTCATACCGGGATTCTTCCCCGATGTTGTCTTCGTCCAGATAATGGCGGATGTCAGCGGCTTCGCCCTCTTTGGTGGCAGCCGTGGTTCCGATAAAACGGGCCGGGTCATTGGGGTTCTTACGGTTTTTCTTCGTATTCCCGGAATCCAGCATCTTTTGTGCGCGCTCCACCTGCCTGTCACGGATGGCCTTCTGATAGAGGGCATATTTAGGAGAATAGGTAACGATTAGGCGCTGGTGGAGCTTTTTGGTGGTATAGGGTTCGTCTTTATAATAAAGCCCTTTATCATCCGCGGGCAGCCTGGTGATATCCACAGGCTTATCGTCAGAAACCCTTTTGAACCCTTCCCCATCCAAAGCCCATTCCTTTTCTTCCTTTTTCAGTTTTTTGATGGACTGGGTCACGATATAGGCCCTCTCCCCCATATGGTTATAAGCCCTGATATCCTCCGGTCCAAGCCCGGCATCGCTGCAGTAGATGAATTTCTGGCAGCCGAATTCCCCAAGGACTTTCTTTTCCAGAGGTTTTAAAGATGTCTGTTCGTTTGCGTTTCCCGGGAAAAGGGAAAACGCGAGGGGGATGCCGTCCCCATCCATAAATAATCCCATCTGTATGATCGGGTTGGGCCTGTGTTCCTTGCTTTTCCCGTATTTTTTGCTGCCATCCTCCTGTTCAACCTCAAAATAGTAATTGGAGCAGTCGTAATAAAGGACTTTGTCATTTTTGGGGCCTAAAAAGCGGCTGTTTTTATAGGCTTCTGCCTGTATGAGGTCGCATTCATTCCCAAGGACATCCAAAGCCCGGTAAACATCATGGAGCCCATAAGAAGGCTTTTCCAAAAACTCTGAGGCGGCTTTAAAGGAAGAACGTTTGCTGGACGGTTCCAGGATCCTTGCGTAAACCAGGTCGGAAAGAATGGCGTTGATATCATACTTAAATTTATATTTCAGTTTTAATTTTCTGCAGATCTTATCTATATGCATCTGGTAATAGACGGACTGTAGAAAAAGATACCCGCCCCGGAAGAAGACCTGTTTGCCGTAATCCAGCTGCCTGTCGGCATGGAAAGGGATCAGCACAGTCTTTGCTTCTTTTTCTTTTTTGTATTTTTCGGTTTCAATGTTTACTTCCTGCTTTGCCCAGGCAAGCACATCGTCTCTTGTCGGACCGTGTTCGGCGATAAGCTGGTCCAGGGTGCCAAGCTTGCGAATGATAGTGGACGTAGTACTGCCATTAGCTTTTACATAAGATTTTGCGATATAAAAGGATTCGGAATTTTTTGATTTAGATATATGAAGATTCATTGTTATCCCTCCAATTCCTTATTATAACATATAATAACATAAAATAGCAGATAATAAAACAGAAAAAATGACAGAAAAAAGGCAGCATTTATGCGGTCTGCAAGGTATTTTTCTATTATTCAATTGTCAAACTCCCGGGAGGCCTTTTTTATGGAATTTTTTATGGAATTGGTGATCTCGTTTGGACGTGGGCTTTGGCTTGTCATTTTTCCGGATACATGATAAGCTAAGCATATTCTTTCGTGGAGGTGAGTGCGGTGGGAAATTATTAAAATCCGGGGAACTGCGGCTTTACCGGTATCAGAAACGATACGTATATCGATAAAAGCGGAATGATCAGCCGGATCAATGAGACCATAGATACGCCGAGGCGTCTGACCTGCGTCAGCCGTCCCCGCCGGTTCGGGAAATCCTTCGCGGCCCAGATGCTGTGCGCCTATTACGACTGAAGCTGCGATTCGTCGGCTCTGTCTATAACCCAAATTTGGTGATGAAGGCCGTGCGCAATCGCAAATTTTATTCTTATTGGACAGAATCTTCTGCCTCAAAAAGTCTGATGGAATACATCAGTCTGGATTTTGACGGTATGTCAAAGACAATTGCCGAACTTATGGGAGGTATTGAAGTTCCGGTAAATACAGGCAGTTTTGCCAATGATCTGGTCACTTTTCAAAACCGGGATGATGTACTGACGCTGCTGATCCACCTGGGATATCTTGCCTATCGCGAGGAAACAGGAACGGCCCGTATTCCCAATGAGGAGATCCGGCTGGAGTTTGCCAGAACTGTCCGTGAAGTGAAGCGGGATGAGACGATCCGGCGTGTCAGGGAAAGTGACCGGCTGATTGCAGATACGATTCAGGGGAACGCGGAAGCGGTGGCTGCTCAGATTGAGAAAATTCACAGGGAGGAGACGGCGCCTCTGTTTTATAATAATGAGCAGGCGCTGCGCAGCGTTATTAAGCTGGCATATATCAGTTATAAGGATCATTACTCAAACTTCCCATATTAAAAATGGGGTATGCACCTTGCTACGAAAATAAAACTCGTAGCCAAGAACTGAACCTTGACAACAAATG
>CAJUQO010000051.1 GCA_910588295.1 uncultured Lachnospiraceae bacterium
AATTCCTAAAAAAAGCAAGCGCCTTCTTTGCGAAGAACCTGAAGTGATCCGTTACTTTTACATGGAGCAGAACCGCCCCAGATATCGGATTGCGAGGATGCGCAGTGGCTTAAGGTTTCAAAAAGCGGTTATTATGCGTGGCGGAAACGTTCCAAAAGCCGGCGCTGTATAGAGAATGAAACTCTTCTGGAAGAGATCATACAGATTCACGATGCATCACGAAACACGTTGATGGAGATGGAGCATAAAAGGATACGCATTGCTGACTTTAGGTGGATTTTTCTGGCGGACGCCATTGGAATTGTGGGTGCAGTGATGTCTTTTGGCATAAGAAATTTATATTGCGGGATATGATATCTGATGTTATTATAAGTAACAAGAAAGGCAGATAGAATTAATAAATACTGCCACCGTGGGCAAAACAAGAAATCACAGATTTACCAGGGGAGGCAATGAGGGATCACACCTTCAAGGTCTCTTCTTATTTTCCTTTTGGATATCTGGCATAGCGACAGGAGAGAGTGAAAAACATATGAGTAAGGCGAACAGAGGGAATGTATGTATGAGCAAGGGGAAATTTATCGCTTTTGAAGGGATTGACGGAAGCGGAAAGAGTACGCAGGTTAAAATACTGAATGAGAGAATGAAAAAGGAAGGGAACTATTGTTATGTGACTATGGAACCCACAGATTCTCCCATTGGATCGCTGATCCATCAGATCATGACGGGCCGGATAAAAGCGGATAACAGGACAATTGCCGCATTATTTGTTGCAGACAGGCTGGATCACCTGTTGAACGATCTGAATGGAATTGTAAATAAGGTCAATGAAGGCATCACGGTAATCACCGACAGGTATTATTTTTCCTCTTATGCCTATCATAGCGTGGATATGTCTATGGACTGGGTGATCAAGGCAAATGAGCAGAGCAGTAATATTTTGCGCCCGACAGTAACAGTATTTATTGATACGGATCCTGATATAGCCATTGAAAGGATTGCAAAAAACAGGTTTCACCAGGAGTTGTTTGAAAAGAAATCCCGCCTGATGAAAGTCCGTGAAAAATATTTTGAGGCATTTGAAAAATTAGGAAAAGTAGAGCAGATCGTCGTTGTGGATGGCAATAGAGATGAACAGAAAATAGCGGCGGATATATGGGAAAAAATAAAGCCTTTTTTACAATGACGTGTTGCCGTATCCGACAGGAGGGCAGGCGCTATTCAGACAATTGACAATGTAGCTGCGGCGGCAGCGGAAAAACCCTTTTTCCAGTGAAAAGATTCCTCACATTTTGAAAAAAGTTCCCGGATCGCTATGGTCTTGCCGTCGGACAGACAGACAAGAGCCTGCTTGTTCTGTGCCTCAAGATAATCAACATCGTCTACTACAATTTTACAAAATCCACTGTTTGTCTGCTCCGTAAAAAGATTTTGGGGCGGCGTAACTGTATGGAGGCGGAGAGAAAGATTCAGCCCACTGTTCTAACAGTGGGCTGAGAGCGTCCATAAATGGCTTTTCATCATCACAAATCGCTATTTTCATAATTCCCCCTAAACGATAATACGTAAAACGAATAATTGATCGCAGATGGAGAACTGACATTGCCCGTTTAATTGCTCTACGTAGTATACAATACTTTTTACGCCAATGCCATGCCCTTTTTTATCAGAAGTCGAAATACCGTTGACAGATTTTGGGATATGTACAACCGGATTTTCAATTTGGAGCAGAATGTGATCCTCTTTTTGGAAAATAGTTAGACGGATCCATGGTTTTTCAGCGTCCGTTTCTTCCATATCCGTCTGTTTATGCCCTCTTTATTATATAATACTTGGCTTAATTTGTGTCACCATTTACCTGACAGGATGTAAATATACCTGATTTACCGTTGGCACCATATATTTGCAGTTCACGCAAAACCAAAAGGCAGTCAAAAAAGTGTGATATAGTAAAGTAAACGACTACCGGGGTGATACTTTGTCGGCCGGATATGATAAGTAAAATTGATTAAATGGGATAATAACTTAATTAAAATACATAACTTACTTGTACAATTTTCATAAAATGATATACTATACATAAAAGCGTGGAAGTGAGGGAAAAGATGTGTATCAAGTGGCGATTTGTGATGATGAGGAAACAGAGATTGCAAAGATCCGGCGCTGTCTGTCGGACTGGCAGATCAGACATCCGGATTATGTGCTGGAGATGGAATGCTTTACAAGCGTAAAAAATTTGATTGGCCTGTTTCGGGAGGGCAGATATGCACCAGATGTACTGTTTCTGGATGTATATCTGCCCGAGGTGTCTGGTATTGCTGTGGCCAGGGACATTCGAGATATGGGTTATAAGGGAGAAATTGTATTCATTACTACATCCCAGGAGCATGCCCTGGAAGCGTTTGGCGTGAATGCGCTGCAGTATCTGGTTAAGCCGGTAGAGACACAGCGGCTGTTATTGGTGCTGGATACGCTGTTTGTGAGTGGGAGGAAAAAGCGAAGGGATTGCATACTTCTCCGCATTGACGGCCGGGTGTGTCGGGTATCCGTGGACGATATCGTGTATTGCGAGGCACAGGGCAAGAATCAGTGTCTGCATCTTTTACACGATGTCCGTCAGCAGCTTCATATGAGTATGCTGGAGATTTATGGGATGCTGTCCGACTGGCAGGAATTTGTCCGGGTTGGAGTATCTTACATTGTTAATCTGGATCATGTGGACAGCCTGAATGCGCAGCAAGTATGCCTAGATAACGGCGAGAACATTTTTTTGCCGAGAGGAGCCTATCAGCCCCTGCGGGAACAGTATTTTCATTATTATTGTGAAAGTATTTGAAAGGGTATGGCGTATCAAATTCGAGGCTGACGCCGCTGTTCTTCCCAATACAAAACGTTCCCCTAAAAATGCGATCCATTCCCAGAGTATTATTTAAAAAATGAAATTTTGCTATAATACACTATATATTGGGGAACACATGAACGGTGGAATACAGCAGAATTTGGACTGGAGAAAGAGTATGTTGGGTGGTTCGTTTTGGGTGTCCATGCTTCGCAACGGGATAGGCGCTTGGCTGATGCTGTCGGTTTTTTTGATGCTGGATAGGCCAAGGCTTTCCATGAAAAAGACGGTTCTGTGTTATGTACTGTTTGGTCTGTTGCTGGTAGTTGCTTTCAGCGCCTGGTATGTGGCTGACCAGGACAGCTTTGTACGGTTTGCCGGCCTGCTGGCTTTTCCGCTGATAGGGATTTTCTGTGCGCTGCATTCAGGGGATGGTTTGAATATGTCCCTGTATAAAATATCGCTGGCGTTTTATCTCTTGGCTGTGTGCGTTTTTTGCGGAGTAGATCTTTCCAGATGGCTGTTCGGCGGAAATATGTGGGCAGATATCATCATCCGTTTCCTGGTTATGGGAATGATTCTGTTTGGCGTCAAACGGTTTCAGTCGTTCTATCTAAATAATCTGGATTTCCTGCGGGATGAGATGGATCTGTTAAGTGTGGTTACCCTGACGGTATCCTTTATGTTGGCGGCTCTGGTGGCCTATCTGCCATCGAATCGCTTCTTTTCCGTGTACAATATGCTGCGTATGCTGGCGATCCTGTTTATGGCGGGACTGATCCAGTATCTCAGCTTTCATCTGTACATCCATCTGGGATGGATGCATAGCTATCAGGCGGAGAAACAGCTTTTGGAAATGAACGAGCATTTCCTGCTCCGCCAGCTGGAGCAGGAGCGGAAAGCCCAGGAGGAAGCAGCCAGGATCCGCCATGATGTGCGGCATCACTGTATGGTGCTGGGGGAATACATAAAGAAGGGGGAGACAGAAAAGGCGCTTTCTTATCTGCAACAGTATGTCGTTGACGCGGAGGGCACGGCGCCGAGGCGTATCTGTGATAACAGTTCTGTGAACGGGATACTTTCGGCATATGCGGGCCATGCCGCCAGGGAAAAGATCCGGGTGGACATGGATGTGGCAGTGGAAGAACATCTGCCGGTTAGGGATATTGACCTGGTGGCCATTCTCGCCAATATTTTTGAAAATGCCATCCAGGGCTGCTGTTCTTCCGGGAAGGAGAAACGGGAGATCCAGATACGTATGACCCGGAAAGGACATAAGATTGTCATTCAGTGCCGCAATACCAGCGCGGAAAATATTCATTTCTATAATGGCTTGCCGCAGGCGGAACGGGGCGGCAGCGTGGGAATATCCAGTATTGTAAAGACAGCGGCCCGATATGAGGGGGAGACGGATTTTTTGCTGGAAAATGGTATGTTTGTCGCCAGGGTGCTTTTGAATCTGGCAGAATGACGGAAGGCTCATGCCATATTCAAATAAAGAAGAAAAAATTTTGAGGAAGGTAAGAATATGATTAATATAGAGGAAATTTTGACGAAGGCAGCGGCTATGGGAGCCAGCGACGTGCATCTGACCGTGGGGCTTCCGCCGAAGGTCAGGGTCAACGGGAATCTGGTTTCCATGCAGTATCCGGAGCTTACGGCGGAGGATACAATGAAAGCCGCCTCCCATGTCATGAACCGTAACCAGCTGGAGCGGCTGCAGACGCAGGGCGAATACGACCTGGCTTACGCCATACCGGGGCAGGGCAGGTACAGGGTAAACGCATTTATGCAGAGGGGAGCCGCAGCTTTGGCTTTCCGTTTGGTGGCGGCCCAGGTGCCCTCCCCTGAGACGCTGGGTGTGCCCGCATCCATCATTGACCTCTATCAGCGAAAGAGAGGGCTGGTGCTGGTGACAGGCCCCACGGGAAGCGGTAAATCCACCACCCTGGCGGCTATCATTGACAAGGTGAACCAGCACAGGGATGCCCATATCATCACGCTGGAGGATCCCATTGAGTACAATCATCCTCACAAGATGTCCATGGTAAACCAGAGGGAGATCGGCATCGATACGAAAAGCTATGCCAACGCTCTGCGGGCAGCTCTGCGGGAAGATCCCGATGTGATTCTGGTGGGGGAGATGCGGGATTATGAGACAATCAGCGTGGCCGTTACCGCGGCAGAGACGGGACATTTAGTGTTATCCACATTACATACCATAGGGGCGGCCAGCACAGTAGACCGTGTCATAGACGTGTTCCCGCCCCACCAGCAGCAGCAGATCCGGGTGCAGCTTGCCAATGTGCTGGAGGCGATCATTTCCCAGCAGCTTATTCCCAGGGTAGACGGCGGCGGGCGGGTCGCGGCCTTTGAGGTGCTACATGCCAACACGGCCATACGGAACCTGATCCGGGAGGGGAAATCCCATCAGATCGCCAACATCATGCAGACTAGCCGCAGACTGGGCATGATCACCATGGACGACGCCATTGTTCAGCTCGTCCGGGACGGGAAGATCAACCGCCAGATGGCGGTGGCCTTTGCCCAGGATCCGGATTCGATAGAGAATAAATTCTAATTTGTTTTGCCGCAGCGTGTTTTTGACAACGAGTTCTTTTCGTGAGAGGGATATTATGAAGAAATACCGAAAAAATGGATTCACATTGGTGGAGTTGGTCGTCGTACTGGCGATTGTGGGTATTCTGGCGGTTGCCGGAATATTTTCCGCCGGACATTTTATCAAATTAGCGGAGTTTCGAAAAAATGAAGAAAATGCCAAGACAGCTTTTCTTGCCGCGGAATCTACGCTGACCTGGTATCGCTCCTCGGGAGAATGGGACGCTTTCCGGGAAAAAGTGATGACGGAAGGAACGCGCAACGATACATTTGACGCGGACGATGAGAAAAGCGGCCGCATTTATGCTGTGACGATCAATGATACCGGCAGGGGGGCTGTGCAGTCGGCTTCCGACGGGCTGGCCAGGAGGCTGTTGGAGGGAGGCGCTTACAGCGGAGACTTTTTTGACGCGGCCATTGCCATTGAGGTCGATGTGGAGACAGGAAAGGTGTACGCTGCTTTTTACGGCACCCGCTGCCATACGCTGGCTTACGACGGGACGAATACAAACGGTGTGCTGAACATCAGCGCCCAGGATACTGCCCGTACATATGAAGAACGGCGGGAACATCTGCTGGGCTATTATGCCGCAGATCTTGTCAATGTGGTGGCTTTGAAGCCCGTCCGGCTGAAAGTGACGACGATCAGCCTGATAAACAGCGAGACACTGTCTCTGAACTGGACCAGCAATTCCAGACATGACAATCTAGATGTGAAGTTTGCGATCAGCTTTTATGATAAGAATACAAATAAGGAACTGTTTTCCACAGAGGTCGGGCAGGCGCAGAGGGAGGCATTGAAGACAGGCAGCCAGACGGTGAATCTGAATCTGACAGTGCCCGGCGCCGCCGGCGCTCAGGAGATCGGAACATGGGTATTTCCCCTGAACTACCAGGGGGGAGCGGACGGTTCCGGCGGCAGGTATTCCCTGGCGCTGGACGGTATGATGACGGCGGAGCTGATGGAGGTGATCGAAAGCCGCAATGATTTGAACGGAATAGATGCCGGTCAGATTCTGCAGCAATACAGTACCAGCATTACGAGATTGGGAGACAAAGTCGCTGCGTTGAAAGCTCCCCGGGATATCTATGCAAAAATAACAGTGGAGCCGGATTACACATACGCCACAGAAGGAACATTTACAGAATACAGGGCCAGCGGCGAGGCGGTTTCCAATATAGAGAATACGCTTTATGCCAGCGCCGCGGAGAACGGCGCCAAGCTGGATGCTAAGATCAGCAAATTCCGCCATCTTTCCAACATACGTTATTATGATCAGCGCAAAGCGGCAGAGTTTACACTGGCCGACGAGAATATGGACTGGACCGCCGCGGGGACAGGGATGTATGGACTGGCCGTGGATGACGGTACAGGCGCTCTCCGAAGCCTTACATGGCAGGCTGTGGCCCAGGAAAGCGGCCAGGCCCTGGATTTCCCCTCCGTAGAAATGCTGCCCGCCGGGCATACATTCAAGGGGGAAGGTGCGTCTGCGTCGATCTCCAATCTGAAACTGGGGGCGGATTCCGTGCCGAAGGACGCGCAGGTTGACACGCTCTATACCACAGACGAGGAGAAGAAAAACCACCGGACGCAGTATATCGGCCTGTTCTGCGAGACAGAGGGCACGGTTCAGGATATCACTTTCTCCAATCCAAGCCTTGTTCTGGTGGGCGGGGATGCTCTGGGGGCGACGCAGGAGTTTGAAAACATATACGGCGCAGGTGTTCTGAGCGGTAGAAGCCAAGGCGTGCTGAAAAATATTTCCGTCAGGACGACGGAAAAAGATCGCCAGATCGTTACGGTGAATATCAAAAACAGAGCGGCGAGCAATACAGAGCCGGCGGCTATAGGCGGTCTGGTTGGCCTGGTCGCAGGGAAAGATGAAACGACTGGCGAGTTAGTCCGTTTGAACAGTTTTTTCAAAGAAGGTGCATGGGCTATTAATAAGCCCGAACTGAGCGGATTAACCGTGGAGGGGGCAGTCACAGGCGTTCTGCCGGATGTTAATGGAAATAAGGACTGGGAATTTGCTGCCAGCACTTACTGGCGCGGCGTGGGCGGTATCTTTGGCCATGTGCAAATTGGCCGGGGAACGGATGCGGTGGGTCTGACAAATGATAAAATACAGATTGTGGCTTGCCGGAATCATGCCGGCGTGACGGGAAATATGCTTACCGGCGGTATTGTCGGGTCTGTGAGGGATGCTGCCGGCACGGCTACCGAATGGACTGGACTGGGAGAAGAGAATGCAAGTATACGCGATTGCGGTAATGACGGCCTGGTGCTTTGCTCGTCTAGTCCCGAGAACCCGGACAATACCCTGGAGGGCCGGTATTTCGGCGGAATCACAGGCTATGGTTATTCGACCTATATCTATAAATCTGTCAGCGCGTCCGGCCGGGCCGGGGGCTACAGTTATAGCGCCGGGCAGAAAGATACAGTGCTCAAAGGCCGTTACGTAGGCGGAATCATCGGTTATGGCGGTAACAGCAGTCTGGCCGGATGCAGTACGGAGAAAGACGGCTATGTGCTGGGGAATGACTATGTAGGCGGTATCGCGGGCGGTATGGAGAAGGATGCCGCGACGGCTATCCAGGGCGCCGCGGACGCCATTGTGACTACCAATGGCAGCAATGTAATCGGAAACGATTATGTGGGCGGCATCCTGGGTGAAAACGGAGGTGCAGGGTCATCGGAAACGTCGGTGACGAATTGTGTTAATAATGGCATAGTGGCAGGATATGGTAAGTTCATCGGCGGCATTGTAGGCTATAACGGCCAAAGGGGCGCCATCCTGAATTGCGCCAGCAATCTTCCCGACCATAATGGGTCTCTGCTGAAAACCATTGTAGAGGACTGGGAAGCGAAAGGCGACTGCGTCGGAGGATTAGCTGGTTACAACAATGGCCGTATAGAATTCAAGAGTGACAACAATCTTGCGGAGAAATCCCTGTCCGGTATCGTTGCGGGCAAAAATTATGTGGGCGGCCTTGTGGGCTTCAATGATGTCAGCGCCATTCTGGATGTGCACTATACATTGATCAGCGGGCAGGTATATGCGTCCGGAGACGGCGTGGGCGGCCTGATCGGCCTGAATGCGTCTGAAAATATTCTGAGGCAGACCATCAAAGTCAGACCTTCCGGTGTCAGGGGAAGATACTATGTGGGCGGCATCATCGGTGCGAACGTAGTTAATCTGAGGGAAAATGTGACTGTGAAAGGCCTCCAGGCTGATAACCGGCTGGGCAGCATCACAGGCGATGCTTTTACCGGCGGTGTGATCGGCTATCAGCGGACGTACACGGCGGATCAGTTAAATATTTCAGGCAGCAGCAGCCTGTGGAAGTATATGGAAAGCAGTACGGCGAAAAGGCTGCTTCCGGGGCTGGATGATAAGAATGTACCCAAGAAAGCGGTGGCTTCCCAAAATCTCTGTATTCTGACCATTAAAGAAATTCCGAACGGCAGCAGCCTGCAGATAAACACGGACAACAATAATATTCCGATCTCCTGCAATCTTTACACCGGGGGTATTGTAGGCTACTGTGAGCGGGACAGCCGTCTGGCGCTTGTGAATTGTGTGAATTCAGGGGCATTGTCCAGACGCAGTACGGGGCAGACAGGGGAGGCCGGGCTGGTATCGTTGAAAGCATATCTGGCCAGCGGCGAGGTAGACGCCGATACAGAGGCCCTTAAGGGCGATATCCGGGTGTCCATAGGCGGCGGTATTATCGGGGCCAATCTCGACCACCAGGTGGTTGACAAATGCGAAAACAAGGGCGCTATGAGAGGTTTCATAGGCCTTGGCGGCATCGTGGGCTTTAACGCGGGCGGCGTATTTAACTGTAAGCTTTCCGACAATTTTGGTAATACGGCGCTGGATTATATAGGCGGCATCGTGGGCCTGAACGTACAGTCTGATTCCGGTAAATCAGAAGAAAATAAAGAACAATTAAAGTATACGGACGTAGAGAATACGAAATGGGCATATACATCCGGGACGATTGCGAGCTGTGTTACCTCAAGCGGCATCAGTATTGCGGGGCGCAGCTTTGTGGGGGGCATTGCCGGTTACAATATGTCCGGGGCATATCTTGAGAAAAACAGCAGCAAGGCAAATATCACCGCGGCCGGAAATTATGTGGGAGGCATTGCCGGCGCCAACAGCGGCACGATTCTGCAGGAAGCGGTAAGCCCGGATGATCCGGCGGACGGTATCGGTATGACGGCCACGAATATTGCCGGAAACAGGGGAGAAGGTATCGGCGGCCTCGTGGGCTGGAACCAGGCCGGCGGCAGCATTATGGCAGAAAGCGACGGGACTGAGGCTGAGGCTGAAGTGGTCGTGGTAAACGCCGGGGTGACGGTCACCGGGAATGAGAAAGTGGGCGGTATTGTCGGCATTCATGGCGGATCGCTGGGCAGCGGCGGTACGTATCTGGTGTGCGAGGCGGAGCTTGTCCAGGCTGTGGAGGATTGCGCCGGAGGTATTATCGGCGCGGCAGAAACGGAGGCCGGAACGCAGGGGAATGCAGACAGAATGATTTCCTATGCCATAAACAGATCAGAAGAAGTCACGGCTGACAGGGGAAGAGCCGGCGGCATTGTGGCGGTGAACAACGATGGCTTTACCGTTTCCGCGTGTATCAACCAGGGAAATGTAAACAGCGACCAGGGCTATGCGGGAGGTATCGCCGCCGAGAACTACGGCAGCATAAATGACTGTACCGTGGAGCCGGACGGAGCGGATATGCGTATCTCAAGCCAGGGTGCGGACGCCATAGGGGCTGTCTGTGCGGTAAACTGTGGCAATGTCAGCGGCAGCAGGGCCGTAAAGCCGGAGAGCTCCGGTACCTCTGCCATGGCATGGGAAGTCAGGTTAGAGGGAGATGCCGGCATTGTGGGCGGTATTGCAGGTAAAAATGTGGGTGGACGGATCGTCGGCAGCTCCATGGGAGATGATTCCACCGTTTCCGTCAATTACATGCCCTATGTGGGGAGTTTCTCCGGAAATCTGACGGTGGGCGTTGTCGCAGGCCTGAATGAGAGCGGATCCGGCCATCCGGGAAAGATTTCCCATATGACGGTTTCAGATATCACCATGAGCGGGTTCGGGAATTATCGGTATATGGGCGGTATCGTAGGCGAGAATAGTGATGTGCTTGGCGCCATTGTGGAGGCATGTACCGTCAGAAATACGACGATTGAACAGGCGAGCGGCAGCGAGGCCGGAAATTGTTACGGCGGTATTGCCGGAAACAACAGAGGCGAGCTGAACGGCTGCATCATCCGGGATATCACTGTGGATGTTCAGGGCGTATATACCGCCACATCCACCAGTACGACGGCGGAGAAAGAGCGCCTTTCCAGCCATGTGGGCGGGATAGCCGGTAAGAATGAAGAGAGCGGTTATATTACGGGCTGTCTGATCGAGTCCGCCGGTAATGGTAAGGTCAATACAATCAGCACCAAAAACGGTATGGCGGGCGGCGTAACCGGGTACAATAAGGGCCGTATCGAGCTGTCCGGCGATGCGGTGACAGCAGCATTGATGAAAACGGAGACTGCCGGAACAGGCGGAAAGGAAAAAGTCCGTACGGTACAGGCTTTGATCAGAGAGGCCGTAAAGCAGGGCGTGAAAAAGGATGCCCAATATGTGTCATGGCAGAACGGAACCGTACCATTGAATAGTCAGCGTTATGATCACAGTGAAGGGCAGGTTTCTGAGCAAAACAGTGACGGGACATCCAGGACGCTGAAGCTTCTCATGGAAACCAACGGAAACCTGGGCGGTATTACGGCCTACAATGTAGGCTCTGTGGATTACTGCGCTTCCGGGAACTGGTACCTGAACAACCAGTCGGAGGCCATCGGCGTGGGAACCGGCGGGATTATTGGTATGAATGAGTCGGATGAGAATTTATCCTTTCTGCTAAATCAGGCGTTTGTGGGAAGAGAGCTACGTAATGGAGACACCAACCGTTTTGCGGGGGGGATTATCGGAAACCAGAACAATTCCGTCAGCGGCGGCTGGGTGATAGAGAACTGTGTCAACTATGGCACCGTATACTGCAAGAAAACCCACTATTCCGGCGGCATCATAGGCCAGTGGACTGGTAGGGGCGGTAGTATTGAAAAATGTTATAACTTCGGAAATCTGCAGACCACCTACGGCACAGGCTGGGTGGGGGCTTCCGGCGGTATTGTGGCGCAGCTCTACCATGCCTACACAGACAATGAGTACAATATTGTCAGCTGTGAGAACCACGGAAATATTTATGGACAGGATGGAAAAAACTATCGTGCAGGGGAAACCACAACTTCAATTTGTGCGAATGACAGCGCGGGGATATTGGGAAATGTGACTACATATAAGACGGGTGCCGACGCGCAGAGATTTACGATTAATGTGCTGGACTGTGTCAATGGCGCGGGCGTTGAGATTTATTCAGGTTCCATGGCTTCCGGGATTGTTGGTTTCTTTTCCTGCGACGAGCCGGGCAATGGATCACCAATTGTCAATGCTACAGGAGACGTCATTCTTAATATTGAGAGATGCCGGAATTATGCGAAGATCCTGAAAGGGGCGCAGTTCTTTTCTGGCATATTAGGTGACAGATATGGAGAAAAAGGCGCCAAGAATACCCATATAAAATATTGTTTTTCAGTAAATCCTGCCGGAGGCAATTACGAGCATAATAATATACCTGGTCAAAATTCAGGAAAAGAGTATCCGATTGTTTCATTTGTAAACGGGAATAGTAAAAAGGAGCATTTAAATGGGGGGAATACTGGAACGCTGTACAATTATTTCCTGAGTGACCTTACTCGAAACACATGGGCAGTAGATGCGGATCGTTTGGGTAATACTCAGTACGAACCATTACAGCGTGCCAACGGTGCATGGGTTTACAGTGTTGTCAAAGACAGTACCCGGTATTTCCTGTATTTGCATATTGGTCAGGATAGCATATCAGGTATAGATTTTACAAAGCTTAAGGCCGACGACGCCATAATTTCCGGAGGCCAAACGATAGGCAAGGTTCTTTTCACAACGCCTGTGACGGGCACAAACGACTATAGCAATATGGCCTCAGTCGTGGATGAGGATGTATACGGAATCCGTTACGGAGTGGATGCCGCTGACGACGCCAGGATCTTCGACGATTATGTGCGGGAGTTCTGTTATAGAGAAGCAAATATGCTTCTTCCGCCGGAGAAGGCCGTTCTGTCGAAGGACGGGGATAACCGGTTTACACTCAAAGTGGATGCGCCGGCCTATGCCGGCGGCGATGTGAGCTACGAGGCCGTCCTCTACGGAAAAGTTGAGGGGGCAGATGCGGCTGTCATTCCGGTGGCAAGTATCCTGTCGCCGGACGGCGCGGCGCAGAGCGAGAATAATACCTTTACCTTCACTGGGGATACCTGTATCTTCACGCTTTCGGATGATGTGCTTGGGCAGGGCGGTGAAGTGTACGCAGAGGTAAGGGCTGTGTACGCTGACGGCGCAGGAGGTAAATCCGACCCGGTGGAGTCCAACCGGGTGTCCATCGGCAGCGTCCTGCCTGATCCGAAGCTTCGGGTGGAACTGGTGGAGAGCAATGGCGGCTATATGTACCGCCTCCGTTTGGATAATGCGGACGACTATCCCGCGGGCAGCGTGACTGTGACGAGGATGGACGGCGATTCTGTAGTCTTTGATGTGAATGGAAACGGCGAAATAAACAGCGTGGGCATTCCGCTTCAGCAGCTGACCGTTCAGGTGGAAAACGGCCCGGCGGCATCGTCCGCGGTAGCCGTACCTGTGTATCTGCCGACGTATACACCGCTGATTCCTGTCAAAAACGGGAGCCAGGAACCCGTCTGGAAAGTGACGGGAACCAGCCTGGCGGATATGAGCATTTCAGTGACGATACCGGGAGGCAGCGGGTCGGTCACCACGCCGCCTGTCTACCGGGCGGAGCTGATCGGCACCTGGAAGGATGATCAGGGAACAGAGCATAGGGAAACGGTATTCTGCAGTAGCGATATCCTTACGACGGCCAACGGCACGGCGACGGCGGTATTTACCAACCTGCCGGCGTATATGGCGGGAGATCCGGGTCTGGATCTGACCAAACCCGGCAATGTTACAAGGGATTTAAAGCTCCGCGTATGGTATGCGCAGCCGGGCCTGGGCCCCGTGTATACCTATTCGGATCTGGATGCGGAGAACGCTGCTGTGACGGAGAACAATGCTGACAGCAAAATTCTGTCCGGAAAGCCGAAAAACGGAACCGCAGGCGGTTATGACTATACTTGGGAGTATCTCTATACGCCGGTGCTGAAAACAAATGCCGGAAGAATCTTTGAAAACTATCGATGGGAATCCAATAGGAGTGTCTTCGAGTTCTTGCCGGCGCCTGTGCTTATGAGCGACGGTACGAGCGCAGATGATCCTCTGATACCGACAGTCGATGCCGGCGGCCATTTAACCTATACCTTCAAATGGGATGAAGGCAGTTCCGGAGGTTCTTATACGGTATCCCTTGCCGGGATTGTCAGAGACCAGAATGGCGATGTGGTCAGGAAGGTATCCCTGGCGACGAACCGTTCTGTGGATGAAACACAGCTTACGCTGGATGCCGAGAACTGGTCTTATAACGAAGTAGAGCTTACCGTGACACGAAAAGGCGATGGCGGTGCAGCTACGCCGACGATCGGGCTTACGTCTGTCCAGGCCTATGCGGTGCAGAGCAGACTGCCCCAGCCGTCTCAGCCCAGGGCGGCCAATGCGGACGTCAATGAGCTGAATTACGAGATCGAGTGGGATCCCATAGAGCCGGAGACGGGCTGCGGTTCTTACGAAGTATTCGTTAAGGAGAACAACACCAGCACCAGTATCGGTACGATGGCTGTAAACGAAAAAACCGGCGGCGTCTACAAAATGACGGCGGATCTGGAGCCTTATGCCGGAAAGGATATACAGATTTATGCCGTGGCGGAGCCCGCGGCGAATGAGAAGCTCTATGTCCGGAGCGTGGACGGCATTACCCTGAACCTGAGTATGCCAAAGCGTATTGACACGCCAACAAGCGTGAGCTGGAGTAAGAGCTGGGAATATGGAACAGATCCGGCTCAGATAAAGACAGTGGGGCAGTTTGAAAACGGAGGCGCTGACGGTCTGAAAGTGACTGTTACGGCCACCGGAGGCAGTATACCGCCCGGAGGCAGCAGCTACCTGGTTAAAGCGTATGTGTTTGACACTGAGGCAGAAGCGGAAAGCGCGAAAACAGACATAACGAACCAAACAGAACCGGCCGGTGCACTGGTCACATATCCGTCCGGCAGCGGCGGGGCGGCAGTTCCCGTCAGCATGGCAGCGGAAGGCGCCGGCATATACGGCCACAGCCTTTCCGGCCTGTCGGCCAAATACGCGGGCAAATATATGGTGTTTGCCGCCAGGATTTCTTCCGGCGACGGTATGGTAAGCTCAAAATGGATCAGTTCTGATTCCTGGCGGCTTCCTTACGTACGGCTTGCCAAACCGGATGTGAAGGTGGCTACTAAAGAGTATGATGTGGATGTGACACTGAATAGCAATCCGGATATACCGGGTGATACCGGGGCCGAGACGTGGACGGCCAGCCACACGGTTCTGACATGGGATAGCGTGGACTATGCGGATACCTATGATTTCACCCTGACAGAGAAGGGAGAGGCCACAGGCGTCACTTTCAGGATTCAGGAGGAAAATGGAGCCGTAAAAGTATTCTGGCAGAAGCCGGACGGCACATTTGAGGAGATTTCCGTATCGGATGGCGAGTTTGAACTGAGCCAGTACCAAAAGGAGATTACGGGTACTTATACAGATGCGGCCGGTGAGCGGCCCTATGAGACGGTTCTTGGCGCAAGGCTGCTGGCAGAAAAATCGGATAGCAAATTCAGCTATACGCTGGTACTGCCCGACGCCAATGAGCTGTCGCCGAAGGACGGCGGAAACAGCATTACCGACAGCGAACTGCGTTTCACGGCAAAGGCGGAACTGTGGGCAGATGTCCAGAACAGTGACGCGTATGTGCGTTCCGATGGCTACGAGAGGAATTTCTAAGATGAGAAAGGAGGGGGGCTATGCCACGTCAGAACATGAGTGGGGCGCGGGACAGTAAAGCGCAGGCAAAACGGGGCGCGTCCCTGGTGGTCGTAGTATGTGTGTCGGCGTTTCTGGTGGCATTTGCCCTCGCCATGGTGCACACGGCGGGACTGATGCTTTCCCAGGCCAATCAGCGGCTGAAGCAGGAGCGGAGCCGCCAGTTGGCCCGGAGCTTCTCCCAGGTGCTGTATGAGGAGCTCCAGAAGGGCGGCAGCCCGAAGGATCCGGGCGCTGCCGACAGTTTTTACGGGTTTGCCTGTAAATTTCTGGAGGACAGCCACTATTTGAATTATGACCCGGATCAGCCGGACGCCACCATATACCATTATCAGGTGGATACTCCCACGACGGGGGACGCGTACGGGACAGTCACAGTAGCGCTCTATAAGGAGAGTGAGGATGATACAGAATTATCCGGGACGATTATCAATGGCGGTTCATCAGGCAGTGTGGATCCCCTGGTAGCCGTGGCGGGAAGCGTTCAGCGCGCCACCCTCACCGTGGAAGTGACGGCCAGGGCGGATGGTATGAGCTACAGCTACAGCACTGTTTATGAGCAGAGTATACATTATAAAGACCAGGCAGTCAGATTCACCTATGGGGGAAGGGAGATCCGGTGGGATAAAGCGGGTCAGGAGTGGAAAGAAAACACTCCTTCGGGTGATACAGTTAATGTAACTCCCGGTGATGCCATTAGCTTTGTCGTCACACCCGGATTGGAGAATATAGAAGAATGTCAATACAATAAAGCCATCCGGGAAGAAGGCGATCCGGAGGGATCGGAAACACCGGGAGGCGGCGGAGGGGGGACGCCATGAAAATTATGAAGAAACTACGGGCAAAGGGCAGTTCCGGCGAAACGCTGGTGGAGATCATGGTAAGCGGCCTGCTGTTTCTGCTGTTGATGGCGGTCATGCAGGGAGCCATTTCCTTCTGCAGCAGCGCCCAGCAGAAAAGCGGGCAGCTGCGGAAGACGAATGCGGAGATCTGTAATACGCTGCGGCGCAGCGAGAACACGCCCGGTACCGTAAATGGCAGCGCAGAAATGGCATTTCGGGCGGTAGCCGCCGACGGAACGGTCGGTAATCAGGTATTTACAATCCCTGTGGGGCTGGAAGAAAGATCAGTCACAGCGGACGGGAAAACGGCTGTATTTTACAGCTTTGCCCCGGGCAGCACAGGGGGTGGTGGGCCGTGAAGATCAGGAAATGGCTGGAAAGAAAAGCCCCGGGAAGGATCAGGGCCCGCGCGGGAACCACACTGGTGGAACTGGTGGTGGCGATGCTGATCTTCGGCGTCATGATGACTATGGTGGTGGGGATCTTAAGCCCGGCAGCCAAGCTGTTTTTGCGTATGGAGGATCTCCAGCGGGCCGAGGTGATCCTGGATAATACGGTTCAGGAGCTGTACGGCATAGCTGAGGAGGCCACCGGGTATGTGAAAATCTACCCGGCGGGAACGACGGATGTGACAGACAAGGCGGGGGCAAATACGGGCGATGTGCTGGAGTTTGTGAATCCCGACAAATACGTGATGCTGGTCTCCACAGGGGGATGCGGCGACACAAAGATTATGGCGGGCCCGTCAAACCTCAGTACGGAAGATGCCGTAGACCAGGGACGGCTTCTCAAGCGGTATTATACAATAGAGTCCGCGGGAACAGAGCAATATTACTATAAGGATATCTCGGGAGATCCTGTTGCCCGCGCCCTGGCGGCGGCCTTTGCGGACGAGTATTATATGGGGAATAATCTGAAGATTACTTTTTCTTTTCCATCGGCGGTAAGCGTCGGTGATAAGGCCGAGTGGCTGGAAGCCCATGTGGCTCTCTGCGACAGCGCGGGCCGGGAGGTGGTGCAGGAGGATGTGGTACTGGATCTGCGGTATGAGGTGGTGCGTAAGGATGAGGTTACGGCGGTTTCGCCCGGGCCATAAAAGCTGACATGCACAGCGCGGATACAATAGGAAACATGCAGACTGCATGGTACAGACACGTGGAGAATATAAGTGCAGTCAACACGATGCATTTATAGATATATGCGACCCGGCCGGTATACGGGATTTCCGGTGGCAGTAAGCGTTGGGGCTTCATGCACACAGGCCATAGGGGAATTGCCGGTACGGCAAAAGGCTGCGCAAATGGCGGAGAGCCAAAATCTTATAATAAGGAGAGGTAAAATATGTTCAAAAAACTGAAAAACAACAAAAAAGGTTTCACGCTGGTGGAGCTGATCGTGGTGCTGGTCATCCTGGCTATTCTGGCCGCTTTACTGGTTCCGGCTTTGACAGGGTATATTGACAAGGCGAAAAGGAAACAGATCGTTGCGGAAACAAGAATGTGTGTAATGGCAGCTCAGACGCTGGCGGATGAAGATTATGCTAAAGGTGATACTACTTATGCGAGTGTAACAGCAGCAAATATAGAAGCGTTAGCAGAGGTAAAGACCGGCACTGTTACTATTGCTGCTAGTGATATAGATACAGATGGCAAAGTACAAACATTGAAATACGTAAATGGGAAAACCTGTACTTATACTGCTGGTGCTATCAATGGTAGCGATGGTGCATATGATGTACAGTAAATTAGCATGATTATCATGACTAACGAGCAACCATCCAACACCTCCCACGCCCAAAAAGCTAATTCTAAGCGCATAACCAGGTTCCTGACCGTCGCAGTCCTGGCTCTGGCAGCCCTTGTGGCCGCCGTTCCGGGCACCCTAGTCATCATGCGCCGGGCGGATGCCCAGGTGGCCCTGGGCAACGCCAAGTCCCTGCGCGTCGCCCTGCAGGTGGCCTCCACGGAGGCCTACGGGGCGGGCCGTCCCTTCGGGGACGTGACCGCCCGGGGAGGCGTCACCGAAGAAGTCTGGCAGGCGGTGCTGATGGACAGCAAAGTGCCCGGGGATTTCTGGATACTGCAGACGGACGAGAGTGGTTATGAGGTGGAGCGTTTTATGTACCAGGAGGGGGATTTTACGGTGAGTTATTGTAAGGAGCCCCTCACCTATGAGGTGCATTACCGGCAGATGTACATTCAGATCAGCGCGTCGTCGTAGCGGATGCCCAGAGCTTCCCGCGGCGGCGCCGTTCCGGGCGCCGTATACTGAAACAGGGTGTGTGCCCCTGTAAGGTAACGGCATAGCGGCGCCGGTGGGGAAAGGAAAAAAATGATTGCAGTACTTTACGGGATCCTGTGGCTGTTACGGTTTGCCATAGGGGCCTGTGTGTTTAGCTTTTTCGGTGTGGTGATCTGCCGTCTTCCCGCAGGGGAGAGTGTAGTACATGGGCGGAGCCACTGTTCGTCCTGCGGGCGGATGCTGACGGCGGGGGAGCTGATTCCCTGTATCAGTTATCTGGCGCTGCGGGGAAAGTGCCGCGGATGCGGCGTGAGGATTTCGGGGAGATACGTTCTCATAGAATTGGCAGGCGGCGTTCTGTTCGTCTGCTGTAGTTTGTTTTTTGGCTGCGGGGCCTCGGGGCTTTTGTCCCTGCGAGGTCTTCTGGCCTTTGCCTACCTGGGGATTCTGACCATGGTGGCGTATATTGACTGGGATACTCGGATCATTTATGATCGTTTTCATATCGCCATCCTTCTGCTGGGGGCGGCCGCGCTGTGGCTGTTTCCGGAGCATAGCCCGGCAGACCGCCTGATCGGGGCGGCGGTGGTGGCCGTGCCCATGCTGGCGCTGGCCCTTCTGATCGAGGGAGCTTTCGGCGGCGGGGATATCAAGCTGATGGGGGCGAGTGGGTTTCTGCTGGGATGGCGGGCTATCCTGGCGGCTATGTTTATCGGTCTTCTGGCAGGGGGCGTGTATGGTGTCTGTATGCTGGCGGGAAAGAAGCTGACCCGCAGAGATGCTTTCGCTTTCGGGCCTTTTTTGGCTCTGGGGCTGGGGATTGCGTTTTTCTGGGGGGATCCGATAGCGGCCTGGTATCTGTCGATCCTGTGATACCGGGCAAAATGAGGGGAAGGCAGGTATCTCCTGCCTAGACGGAGATATAGAATTGGGGGAAGGGAGATCTATATGGCTAATTTCCAATATGTGGCGAAGAGCATGGACGGGAAAGTCCATCGCGGAATGATGGAGGCGGCGGGAGAGAGCGCCCTGCAGCAGCAGCTCAAGGAGCAGGGACTGTACCTGATCCGGTCGAAGGACGGGGCCCAGGCGAAAAAGCGGAAAATGCTTTCCGCCCGGCAGCTCGCGGATTTTTCCAAATCCCTCTCCACGTTGCTGGCCTCCGGCGTCAGCATTGTGCGGGGGTTGGAGATTATCGCGGATGAGGAGGGGATTTCCGCTGTGACCCGTTCTCTCTATATGGACATCCTGGCGGATCTGAGAAAGGGCGTGGCTCTGTCGGAAGCCATGGAGATGCGCCAGTGTTTTCCGGAGCTGATGCTGGGCATGATCCGTTCCGGGGAGGGCAGCGGTAATATTGACGGGGTGATGAACCGCCTGTCCTTGCACTATGAGCGGGAGAACCGCCTGAAAAGCCAGGTGAAGTCTGCCATGACCTACCCGGCGGTGCTGCTGGTCATGTGTGTGGCGGTGGTGATTCTGATTGTAACTTTCATCCTGCCTCAGTTTGAGGAGCTGTTTGCCGAGATGGAGAGCCTGCCCGTGGTGACGGAGATGCTGATGGCGATATCCCATTTCTTGGTGGAACAGTGGTATGTGGCGCTTTTGGTGGTGTTTGTCTTTGTGCTGATCCTGCGGGTAGTCTCGAAGATCGACCGGGTGCGCCATACTATCGATTACATAAAAGTGCACATGCCTGTGGTGGGAAAGCTGAATAAAGTAATTTATACGGCCCGTTTTTCCAGAACTTTGAGCAGCCTGTATTCCAGCGGTATGCCCATCGCCCAGGCGCTGCAGACCGCCGGTGGGACGGTGGGGAATATTTATGTGGAGAGGCAGTTTGAGCAGGTGGTCGCCATGGTGCGCGGCGGCGTCCCTCTCTCTCAGGCCCTGCGGGAGGTGGACGGATTTCTGCGGAAGCTTTCCAGCACGATTCTGGTGGGCGAGGAGAGCGGCCGGCTGGACGTGATGCTGGATTCCATTGCCATAACAATGGAAGAAGAGGCGGAGGAGGCTACCAAGAGGCTGGTGACGCTGCTGGAGCCAATATTGATCTGTTTGATGGCGCTGCTGGTGGCATTTATTATCATTGCGGTTATGCTGCCGATCTATCAGTCCTACGGGGCCATTGAGGGTGCGGCGTAAAGATATGGGAAGGGAAAAGGAGGAAAAGAATGAGTCGGACAGTCATCGTTTTTCTGGAGGATTGTATACTGGCGGCGGCTGGCCGGGAGGGAAAATATCCCGGCCTTACCAGAGTGGAACGGATCAGGCTGCAGGGACAGGGGGATTCCTTTGAGCGATGGCAGCAGGCGCTTGGGGGCCTTTCCGCGGAGTGGAAAGCGGAGCCGGTACATCTCGTGTTCCCCGTCAATCTGTGTTCGGCCAGGGTGCTGAAGCTTCCCTACGGCAGAGGAAGGCAGCTGGCGGATATGGCGTCCCGGGAGGTGGCGGACAGTTTCCGGAATGAGATCGCCGACTATTCCGTTGTTTTCAGCGATCAGAATGACGGCGTGGAGATCTGCGCGGGCGGCGCGGGTGAAGAACAGCTCGCCCGTTTCGAGGAAATCTGCGTTGCGGCGGGACTTACCGTCAGCGGCATGACCGTTCCCATGGAGGGATATATCCGTGTGCTGCGGCAGTTGGACAGCTATTGGAACGACACGGCCATTTATCTGTTCTTTGACGAGGGCAGCATGACCAGTGTGCTGTGCCAGAACGGCCATTATCTGTATTCGGGCCGCAGCCGCCTGTTCAGTGAGCCGGGGACACTGGATTTTGGTACGGAGATCGTGCGCAGCATATCCGGTATTCTTCAGTTCTACACATCGGAGAAGCGTGATATTCCCATTACGGACGTGTATTACGCAGGCTGCCCGGACGGGGATTTCGAGGTGAGCCTGGAGGGGATTGAAGCATTGAACCTGCGGGCAAAGCCCCTGGAACCCGACCGCAGGATCGATATGCCCGCCGGAGAGCGGGCTGCCGACTGGATCCACTGTATTGGCGCTATGATAAACGGAGGCAGAGGTGAGAAGCAGATCAACCTCTACCGGGAGAATAAGAAGAATGCCGGGAAAGCAGAGAAAGCCATGGGTATATGGGGGCATTTTGTGTTGCCCGCCGTCGTGCTGGCGATCTGCCTGGTTCCGGTGATTGTGGTGGCGGTTTGGAATCTGAGGGTCAGCGGGGAGATCAAAAAGAAGCAGGAATGGATCGCCGCTCCGGAGGTACAAGAGCAGTACGGACAGGCCCTGGCTCTGGAAAGGCGGCTCGCCGAGATTGCCGTGGGCATCCGGGAGGTGCGGCTGACCACTGAGAATCTGTCGGTGTATCCGGAGCTTACTACTGATGTGCTGCACAGGATCGAGAATGTGGGCGGAAACGGGATTTCCTGTAAGGTCACGGGGTATGATGCTTCCACGGGCGTGCTCACTTTCAGGGCCAGCAGCCGGGAGGTCATTGATGTGCCGGTCTATATTCTGAAGCTGCAGAGCAGCGGGCTTTTCCACACGGTGGATTATACGGGCTACGATTTTGAAAATGACTGGTATACACTGGATCTTTCCTGTACCATGGAAGGGAAGAATGTGCAGGAGGTGGATGAGGAATGAAGCTGGAATTGACAAAAAATGATATATTGCTGGTTAAACTGGCGTGCAGCGCGCTGATTGCCTTTTTTATGATCCGCTTTCTGCTGATGCCCGGTATCGAACGGCTCCAGGAAAACGGTATCCAGAATGATGCGCTGCAGGAGACGGTGACGGGGATGGAGGAGGCCATCGAGAGCATCCCTGTGCTGGAGCAGTCCATCGAGAGTAGTAAGAAAGATTTAGCAGAGGTCTCCGCACCCTATTATGAGAGTATGGAAAACCGCCAGATCGACGAGCTGTTGACGGGCCTTGCCCTGAAACACGGGCTGTTCCCGGTGTCCCTCAGTATAGACGGGGCGGAGGCTTCCCTGCCCGGGCCGTATCTGTACGGTACGACGGCCTCCCAGGCTGCCGCGGTTGATGCGTCAGCCGGCGCTTCGGAGAGTGACGGGAATGCGGGCGGCGCGTCAGCCGGGACAGCCGGTGATGTGCCAAGCAGCGTCTCTGGGACGGCCGATGATACACAGGGCGGCGGCTCCGGAGGCGTATCGGGCAATGCTGTGGAGGATGCGGCCAGGGAAGCGGAGGAAAACGCCGAGACGGCCGCGGGCATGGCGAATAACCCGGATGGGAGCAATTCGATTGTGTCCGGCGGTTATATGCAGACAGCCGCGGGGCACATGGTACTGCAGGGCGATGAGGCCAAGCTGTTTGCTTTCCTCGGCGATGTGGAGGCGAATTACCCGGCCATCCGGCTTCACTCCCTGAATATCCAGGGGGGCGTGTATTTTGATGAAGATTGGAACCAGGTGGAGCGGCCGGACATGAGCTGCGAGCTGGAAATTTATATGTATGACATAAGTGTGCTGGAGTGACTGCCGCCGCAGGCGACAGGCCGGTGGAGCGTTTGTGAGATCGGAGGGAGAGGGCTGTGAGAACGAATCTGAGGATAGGCGAGATACTGGAGGAGAGAGGGTATGTAAATGCCCGGCAGATGGAGGAGGCGCTGGCTTACCAGAAAACGCACAGGGATAAACGGGTGGGCCAGATCTTGATTGAGCTTGCGTTTGTGACAGAGCAGCAGGTACTGGAGGCCCTGGCCAGCAGGCTGGAGCTGGAGATCGTGGATGTAGCCTCCCAGCAGGTGGATCTGGAAGCCGTCGCCATGGTGGACAAGGATCTGGCAGAGAGGAACCTGTTTCTTCCCCTGAGCGTGAAGAACCGTACCATGGCGCTGGTGACGAACGATCCCCTGAACTATTTTGCTCTGGAGGAGGTGCGCCAGCAGACCGGCTGCTATCTGCAGATCATGCTGAGCGAGGAACAGCCTCTGCGCCAGGCGATCTCATATTATTTTGCGGAGGTGGGGGCCCGGCAGGCGGCTACCCAGGCCAACGCGGGATTTGTGACAGAGGATCTGGACGACTTGGATCTGACGGAGCTGGAGAATGTGGACGAGGAGGCTCCGATCATCCATCTGCTCAACAGCCTGGTGGATCGGGCCATCAAGAGCAATGCCAGCGACATCCATATTGAGCCCTTTGACCGAGAGACCAAGGTGCGGATGCGTATTGACGGCGTGATTATGGATTATGTGTCCCTCCAGCGGAATGTACATCAGCCCCTGATCGCCCGTATCAAAATCATGGCAAATCTGGATATTGCAGAGAAGAGGATTCCCCAGGACGGCCATTTCCGGGTGCGGACGGAAAACGGCCCTGTGAATGTCCGTGTTTCCCTGATGCCCACGGTGTTCGGAGAGAAAGCCGTGCTCCGGCTTTTGAGCACTACGACACAGTTGGATTACGGAGATCAGTTCGGCATGGATGACGAGAGCTACAGTCAGTTCCTGCCCCTTCTGAACAGCGCAAACGGGATCATCTACATTACAGGGCCTACCGGAAGCGGCAAATCCACGACTCTGTACATGATCCTGGAGTATCTGGCCGGGCGGATGGTCAATATCTCCACTATCGAGGATCCTGTGGAGAAAAATGTGCCGGGCATCAATCAGACCCAAGTGAACCCCGTGGCGGGCCTGAATTTCGAGGTGGGTCTGCGGGCTCTGCTCCGTCAGGATCCGGATATTATCATGGTGGGTGAGACCCGCGACGGCGAGACCGCTGAGATTTCCGTCCGCGCGGCCATCACGGGCCATGTGGTTTTGAGCACCCTGCATACCAACGACGCCGCCTCCAGTATCGTGCGTCTGGAGGACATGGGCGTGGAGAATTACCTGATCGCCAATTCCCTGGTAGGCCTGGTGGCCCAGCGTTTAATGCGGAAGGTATGCCCCAACTGCCGCCAGGAGATGGACGCCACCCCCGAGGAGCAGAAGCTTCTGGGCAGCGATGTGAAAAAGATCCATAGGGGCCGGGGCTGTGCCCAGTGCAACAATACCGGCTACCGCGGCCGTATCGCCATCCATGAGATCATAGCCATAGACGCTCCGCTCCGCCGCATGATCAGCGATCATGCCTCTATGGAGGAGATCGTGGCCTATGCCAAGGAGCATCAGCATATGCATACCCTGCGGGAGAACGGCCTGAAACTGGTGAAAAAGGGGGTCAGCACCCCGGAGGAGTGGTTGAAGATTTCTGTGTAAGTAAAAACATTTTGAGCTTCAGTTAATTTAAAAATCCGACATGGCAAAAGCCGGGGACTGTTCGCAGGTTCCCGGCTTTTTGATGGTGAAAAGGGAAAATGGCATTCTGTGAGCTGTTTCAGTTATCAGGCATCCTTCGGCGTCTGTTTTTCCATATATACATGTGCCAGTGTTTTTATATTAAAATTTATGGTGAATTTAGATTATCTCTTTAGAAGTTCTTATAT
>CAJUQO010000052.1 GCA_910588295.1 uncultured Lachnospiraceae bacterium
CTAAAACCAACGGATAACCCCAAACTATCTACACCATTCCATCTAATTTGACGGATAACTATCAATTATCCTCCGTTCTCTCCCCTCTCAAATCCACATAATTCCACGGACAGCTGATCACAATAAAGCCGCTTTATTACATCCTAGTACATACCGCTTCCAGCCTTACATGAATCTCGCACATCATTTCCACAGATATCCCGGGGACGGATTGAAAAATCAAAAATCTCTGAACTATTATACATTTCCATATCTCCTTTCACTATGAGGTATACCCAAGTAACCATAAAAAAAGCAATGCCCCATCTCCAGGCCATTGCTTTCCTCTCATTGTATAATCAATCTATTTTTTTCCTCAGTATCCCTCCACCTGATCGATCACCGTCCCGTCCACTGCGTTCACCGCCATGACGATCCAGGGCGTGTCCTCTGTGCTGCGCCAGGAATCCTCCTCCCCATCTGCTTCTTCCGGGTCTATATGGTCGATCCTGGTCTCTGTCCCGTAGAATACCCAGGTCGGCACATGCAGGCCCTCGCGCTTACTGCCGTCATTCCTTACCCGCATCAGGCTCAAACACACTTTATCCACATGAACCTCCATGGCGCAATCGGTCTCGGTTCCCTCCGAATAAGCCTCTTGCCTGCCTTCATAAGCCAGGGGCGCCAGCTCCTCAAATACCGCCGCCGCGTCGTCAAAAGACAGAATCGGCACATCGTTGGCCACAGTCTCGTCCAGGGTTATGGGAGCCTCCCAACGGATATCCTGTATGCCCACCTCGGATACGGTGATTGTGAGCCACTCATAAGGCCAATGCACCGCCGTCTCATCCTCTGAGACATACCTGCTGGAAGTCACCGCCACCGGGATGCCATCCACTACACGGGTATACCGGAAGCGAAAGGCCGTGTAAGCCCCGGTACTCACCGATTCTACTTCCCTAATGATCTCCCCTTCCATCAGTTCCACCTGGGCAATCTCCCCGTCCACGCCGGCCGCCCGGACTGCGCCGTCAGCCAGGGCTCTGGCTTCCGCGTAGGAAAAAGGCAGTTCAGCGGATTTCTTTTCATCCGCTTCTTCAGGCGTTACCGGCAGTCCCACGGCTGCATCGTACTCATATTTCCCCTCTTTGGCATATAGGATAAAAGGCCAGTTTCCGGCGTACACAGGAATGTTTCTCACGCACAGACTGTCGTCCGCGTCACTCCGGCAATCTACCCCCATAATCATTTCTCCGCGAAAACCATCTTCCGCCTTCACGGTCCAGGGCATCTCAACCAGTGTGGAATCTGCCGGTATTTTTTTCAGCTCACTCTCCGTGGGCAGTTCGTCATACTCTGCGGACAGTTCTTTTATTCTTTCCTAAAGATAAGCTTTATCCTGCTCCCAGGATTCTTCTTCCCCTTCCTCCGCCCCGGCTCCCGGCTTCTCCAGTTCCTCCAGTTCTCTTTTGGCGTCTACAATTTTTTTCTCACAGTCTTCCCTGGTAAAATCTTCCCCTTCGATCTGATAGGTCTCCCGTCCTTCAAACAGATATTCGTAAAGTCACGTCACCTGCTCCTGGGTAAAACCGACGCTGCTCAACCTGTACATGGGAATCGCCTCGCTCTCCGGCAGCGCGACGTCGGCCTCGGCGTCAATATGCACTGTCCCGGCACTATTATCGTAGCTCCAGCTGTAATGTTCCGGCACTTTCTCCCGGTTCTCGGCCAGGGGCTTTCTGTTCTCATCTTCCACAGCAGCTTTACTGACCAGGGCCTCCGTGTTTTTCTGAACCACAACATCTTTTTCCGGCGTCTTCGTACACCCCGCCAGCAGCAAAACAGCCGCACACAGTAGCATCATTTTTGCCTTGTTCATCGCACTTTTCATCCTTTCCTGTTCTATTCCGCAAAAACATAGCCGCCCGGACAAGCGGAACGGTTACGCAAAAGCCTCAATATCCCTCTACCTGATCGATCACTGTTCCGTCCACCGCGTTCACCGCCAGGACGATCCAGGGCGTAGGTTCTGTATCCGACCATGTTTCCCCGGCGGACCCGGGATCAGAGACATACGTATTCCTGGTTTCCGCGCCATAAAATACCCAGGCCGGTACATAGAGCCCCTCCCGTTTACTGCCGTCGCTTTTCACCCGCATCAGTTCCAGACGCACCGCATCCACCGCAACATCCATGGACAACTCCGTCTCTTCCCGGGACAGTTTCTCGATCTTTCCCTCACAGGACAGCGGAGCCAGCTCCTCAAAGACTGCTGCCGCATCGGCAAAGGATAATACCGGCACATCCTTTTCTACGGTTTCCGCCACCGATACGGGCGCCTCCCACTCCATTTCTTGTATGCCCGCTTCCGATACAACGACCCTGAGCTTCTCATAAGGCCATAGCAGGGAAAATGCTTCCTCATTGACATATTCCGATGCGATTGCGGCCACGGATATGCCCTCGAATGTTCGCGTATACTGAAATTGGAAAGCTGAATACATTCCGCTCCCTTCCGGTGATCCTCCGTCTTTTCCATGTTCAGTGAGCCCCTCCAGCAGATCCGCCTCTACGATCTTTGCCGTAATGCCCGCTGCCTGAACCGCTCCGTCAGCCAGAGCCCTGGCTTCCTGATAGGTGTATGGCAAACCCTCCGACTTTTTTGCATCCGCATTCCCGGAATCCACTGGCACACCTATACCGGAACTATAGGTGTATTTCCCCGGTCTTTGATAGGAAAGAAGCGAAAACTCCGATGAATCCACAGACCCGCTTTCCACATACAGGGAATCTCCCTCATCGGTCCGGCATTCCAGGCTATGCGTTATTACTTCATAAATCCTGCCATCTTCTCTCTCATCGGTTCCTGTCTGCTCCATCAGAGTAGAATCCACCGCAATTTTTTTATCCCGGCTGACCTCCGGGAGATCTTCATACATGGCCAGCCTTTCATCCAGAATTCCCTGAAGATATTCCCTCTCATCATCCACAGACCACTCATCATCGTGTCCTTCCGTATCGTCCTGTCCCGGCTGATCCAGCTTTTCCAGCCGTTTTCTCAGATCAATGATCTGTCTCTCGCACTCGCTTTTTGTGAGACCGCCCTCCTCGATCCGATAGGTCTCCCGCCCCTCAAACAAATAGTCATACAGCCCTGTCACCTGTTCCTGGGTGAAACCGGTACTGCTCAGCCTGTACATGGGAACCGTCTCGCTCTCCGGCAGTATGATATCAGCGTCAGCACGGATATGCAGCGTCCCCGCACTGTTATCATATTTCCAGCTATAATGCTCCGGCGCCTGTCCCCGGTTTTCTGAAAGGGGTTTCCTGTTCTCATCGCCCCCGGCCGCTTTATCGGTCAGGGCCTCCGTATTTTTCCGCGTTACGATATCTGCCTCCGGCGTTTTCGCGCACCCCGCCAGCAGCAAAGCCGCCGCACACAGGAATACGGTATATCTTTTTTTCATTTTCTCTTCCCCTCCCGTATCATTCCGTGGTAATGCCCATGCAACGGAATCCGTATTGACAAAAAAAGTATAAGGGAAAAACCATGTTGGAATCATCAAAGAAATGTAAAAGAGTTGTAAATACGCAGCCCTGGCCGGTCATCACGCAGACCGGCCGCCGGACAGTTTCACCGAGAATTCCGTTCCCTCCCCCGGGGTGCTCCGGATCAGCAGGGACGCCCCATGGAGCTGGACTATATTCTGGCACAGGGCGAGGCCCAGGCCAAAACCTTCGCGGTTCCGGGAACGGTCAATTTTATAGAAAGGCTGTGTCACCTTGTCCAGTTCCTCCGGCGCCATGCCGCAGCCATTGTCCCGCACAGCCAGTTTCCCTTCCAAAAGAGTTATATCCACCCGGGACGCCCCGGCTTTCCGGGCATTGTCATACAGATTGGACACCAAAGACACCAGAAGATCCATATCCCCCGAAAATTCCTCCCCGTCCTCCTCCAACACAAGCCGGATTTGGTGTTCCGCCGCCAGGGGCTCGAGGGTACGCCGAAGCAGCGCAAAGAACTCCCCGGACTTTATCGTTACGCACTCAATCTCTCCCTGCGCAGTAATTACCCGGGTCAGCTTATCCGACAGCCGCTCTAGCCTGCGGCTCTGTTCATCCACAAAATCCAGGGCTTCCTGCTGCTGTTCCCCGGTTAGCTTACCGTAGCGGAGAGCGTAGGCATAACCGGTAATAGCCGTCACAGGGGTACGCATCTCATGGGCTAAGGCAGTCAGCAGGAGCTTCCTCTCCTCCGCCACCTGCTCCAGATCGGAAACATGGCATTCCACAGCCTCTGCCATCTGATTAAAGCTGCCCGCCAGATGGCCGATTTCATCCTTTCTCTTCATCTCTATACGGTTGCCATATTCTCCCTGGGCAATGAGCCGGGCGCCGTTTTCCAGACGGCCGATGGGCCGGAGCATACCATACAGAAAAACAGCCTCCAGAACCGTCGCCGCAACCAGGATCAGCAGACCCACTACGACATAATACACCGTAAGCTCCCGGACGTAGGCCATATTATGGGTGATATCCCGGGCCGTGGCAAACAGGTATTGCTCCTGCCTGAAATTTTCCACCGTACCCATCACGCAGTAATCCCTGTCCTCATGGCGGACTACCACATAACGCCGATCGCCCGCTTTCCTTTCCCCCGCCTGTACTGTGGCATCTGCCGCCATCAGTACCTGCCAGGCATTAATCCCGCAATTATTGAATATGCTGTCCGTCTCCGTCTGCAGAATATACCGCGTGCTGACATCTGACGCCACATTTGCCTGTTTAACCTGATAGTTCATCGCCGCCCGCCATACCAGGCTGCTTTTCGACTCATCATCCTGTTCAACAAATATTTTACGGATCACCGCCTCCAGCGCCCCATGCTCGGCAACCGTGTAATCCACCGCGTCCGCGATCAATGTCCGTCTCAGAGAACGCACCATCAGAAAACAGCACAGCACCAGAGCCGCCGCCAGAAGAAGCTGAGTTCCCAGCATCAATTTCGTGCGCAGTTTCATCCCTCCACCTCCAGGCGGTAGCCGATCTTGGGTACAGACACAATATTCAGCCCTGTCTTTTTGCGGAGCTTGGCAATATGGACGTCCACAGTTCTGGTTCCCCCGTCATAGAGAGCGCCCCAGACCTCGGACAGCAGACGTTCCCTGGTCAGAGCCATATTTTTATTCCTGGCCAGCAAAAGGATCAGGTCAAATTCCATCGGCGTCATAGCCAATGGCCGGCCCGACAGTCTGACAGCCCGTTCCTTCACATCAATCGCAACATCACCTATGATTATCTGCTCCCGGCTCCTGCCGTTCCGCTCCAAAACCTTTTCCATGCGTACCAGAAGCTCCAGCATCTCAAAAGGTTTGACGATGTAATCCTCCGCGCCGCCCTGGAGCCCGGTGAGTTTTGCTTCCAGGTCGCCCCGGGCCGTCAAAAATATAACGGGGATGTTCCGCTCTTTCAAGGGCTCCAGCAGCGCAAAACCGTCAATCTTGGGCAGCATGACATCCACCAGGGCCAGATCGGCATGGGCGCCGTTTTGCAGAAGGGCCAGGGCCTCCTCTCCATCATAGGCGGATATAGTCTCATAACCCGTGACGGACAGGTTCATGCACAGCATCCGGTGAATGGCTATCTCGTCTTCAATGATTAAAATGGTACTCATGGAATGGATTCTCCTTTTTTATCATGGACATGGCTTTCCCGGAAACGATACGTTACTGGCATTGGATGTAAAAAGTAACAACGATACCTGTATCGGATTGACATCTGTCTCCCGCGCATTTACAATAGCTGTAACCAAATCAGTAAAGGATAGGAAAACCATGTTTAAAAAACTCTTTCACAGGCCGGTCCCGCAGCCGCTTTCCTACGACCGTGAAAATCTTCGTCCTGTCCTTCGGTGCAGTATTTGCACCGGGGAACAGGTGGCCGGATTTCAAGATATTCACTCCGGAAAATTTGAAGAGATCCAGCTCATCCGAAACGGGGACGAGCTGCAGGATTTCCTGGATCGCTGCGGCATCACCCATATAGATAAGATTTACTGACCCGCGCTCTTACCCGGCAGTTGGGCCAGAACTACAGCGGCAAAAACCAGCATACACCCGCAGAGCTCCCGCAGGGAGGGGGTCTGCCCCAGGAGCAACACGCCGCCCACCATGGAGAATACGGATTCCATGGACAGAAGCAGCGTCGCCGTCGTCGGCTCCGTATACTGCTGCCCTATGATCTGCAGGGTATAGGCCCCGCCGCAGGACATCACCCCTGCGTAGAGAAGGGTCACGCCCGCCGCCATCAGGCCGCTCAGGGAAGGCTTCTCCAGGGCAAACATGCAGACGGAGGACAGGATCCCCGTGACCAGAAACTGGATGCAGGACAGCCGCACACCGTCTACATCCTGCGCAAAATGGTCGATGATCAGAATATGAATTGCAAAGAAAAAAGCACAGGCAAGGATCATCGTATCTCCCGCCGCCAGCGTAAAGGAACCCGTCATGCTGAGCAGATAGACCCCTGCCAGACAGATCGCCACGCAGAACCAGATCCTTGCGGGGACTTTATTGTGCAGAAAAATCCCCAGAATAGGCACCAGAACCAGATATAGAGAGGTCAGGAATCCGGCCTTCCCCACCGTCGTATACAGGATTCCTACCTGTTGCAGGCAGCAGGCGATACACATCACAATGCCACAGGCGATCCCCACCTTCCAGAGATATCTTTTTTCTTTTTTGTCCGGTGCCGTATAGCCCGGTTTTTTCTTTCTCTGCCTGTCCATCACGCATATCACGGGAACCAGCGCTGCCGAACCGATCAGGCTCCGCACCGCCTGGAAAGTAAACGGGCCCACATACTCCATACCTACGCTCTGGGCCACAAAAGCAAAGCCCCATATAATTGCCGCCAGAAGCAGAGCGGCGCTGCCATACCATTTCTTCATATGTAAAAATATCTCCTCTTTTCATGTCATGCGGAAAACCGCCCATTTACAGAATAACCCCGGTTATCATACCACAGCAGCCCCCATCGCACAATCCGAAATCACAAAAGAGTAACCGGCCAGATAAACGGAACAGCCACTTATAAAGAATTTTTTTACATTTTTTTAATTTTCTTTTTACAGACAGGCATGAGTATGATATGATAGTCCTGAAAAAGCCGGGGCACATTGACGTAATAAAGCGTTAAATCGCCAATTCCCCCAAGGAAAGAAATGAGGTGCAAAAATTGAAACTAAAGAAAATGCAGATCGTCTGCCTGGCCCTGCTGGCTATCCTGGCCGTTTTGCTGGTCGTCAGCTTCCAGACGCCGGGACAGATCACAGATCCTGAAAACTACAGATGCGGAACATATTCCACGGTATTCTCCCTGCTGCCGCCGGTCATCGCCATATCGCTGGCCCTGATCACCAAAGAGGTATACTCTTCTTTATTTGTGGGCATCGTCACAGGCGCCCTTTTGTACGCCAACGGAAACCTGGAGCTCACAATCAATACCCTACTTTTTAATGAAGAAGGCGGCATGGTTTCCAAGCTGTCCAGCTCCAGCAACGTGGGTATCCTGATTTTCCTGGTTATCCTGGGCATTATGGTGGCCCTGATGAACAGGGTGGGCGGTTCCGCTGCTTTCGGCGCCTGGGCGTCCCAGCACATCCACAGCCGGGTAGGCGCCCAGCTTGCTACGATGGTTCTCGGCGTCCTGATCTTTGTGGACGACTACTTCAACTGCCTGACCGTGGGAAGCGTCATGCGGCCCGTCACGGACCGCCATCAGGTATCCCGTGCCAAGCTGGCTTACCTGATCGATGCCACCGCAGCGCCGGTGTGTATCATCGCACCCATCAGTTCCTGGGCCGCCGCAGTAACATCCTCCGTTCCCGAGGACTCGGGCATCAACGGTTTTACCATGTTTTTAAGAACCATTCCCTACAATTATTACGCGATCCTGACACTGGTCATGATCATTTATATCACCGTGTGCAAAATGGATTTCGGCCCCATGCGCATCCATGAAAAAAACGCTCTGAACGGCGATCTTTTCACCACTGAAGCGCGGCCCTATGGCGGACTGGATGACGAGATCGTTTCTCCCCGGGGTAAGGTCATCGACCTGATATTCCCGGTGGCGGTACTGATCTTCTGCTGTGTCATCGGCATGATCTATACGGGCGGATTTTTTGACGGTGAGGATTTTGTCACGGCTTTCGCAAACTCCGACGCCTCCATGGGCCTGGTGCTGGGTTCCTCCTGCACCCTGCTTATCACCTTCCTGTTCTATATGCTCAGAAACGTGATGACTTTCAAGGATTTCACCGACTGTATACCGGAAGGCTTTAAGGCTATGGTGGCCCCGATCCTGATCCTGACCATGGCCTGGACACTGTCCGGCATGACCGGGCTGTTGGGAGCCAAATTCTTTGTGGCTGACCTGGTATCCGGTTCCGCCTCGGGACTGCAGGGGGTATTCCCGGCCATTATTTTTATCGTGGCCGCCGGGCTTGCCTTTTCCACAGGAACCTCCTGGGGTACCTTTGGCATCCTGATCCCGATCGTATGCAGCGTATTTCCCAGCGGAGAAATGCTGGCCATTTCCATCTCCTCCTGCCTGGCCGGCTCGGTCTGCGGCGACCATTGCTCGCCCATCTCCGACACTACGATCATGGCTTCCGCCGGCGCCCACAGCGACCACGTAAACCATGTATCCACCCAGCTGCCCTACGCTCTGACCGCCGCGGCCGTATCTATGGTCTGCTATATTCTGAGCGGATTCCTGGGCCAGCTGTCCGACACCCTTCCTGTAGCGCTGATCTGCCTGCCGCTGGCCATCATCCTTATGGTTGCCACGCTCACAGGAATCAGAATTATCACAGGCAAAGATAAACCATGAAATACACAGCATGGCAATTTGGCTATTCCAAGGCCTCCTACACCTGTGACGCATTAGATAAAACAGATGCCGTCCGACAGTTCCATGCTATGGGCCTGTCCGGTATATGGAACATCCGTCTGGATTTCTTCAACCAGAATGGGAAAGAACGGCACAGGACATTCTGGAATGTGGAGGTCTGAAAATGTACATAAGCCGCATGCAGGGATGCTTTCCCTGTATGCGGCTTGACATATTAAAAAATCCTGCCTTTACGAAATACCATTTCCCACCGGCAGCCGAAAATAAAAAGTAGTTTTTCCCTCCGCACAGCGTACATCTGTCCGGGCGCCATGTATATGGGCAATTTCCTGGACGATGGCCAGGCCAATGCCATAACCGCCGCTGCGTCTTCTGGATTTATCTGTCTTATAAAATGCTTCCCATATATGCTCCTGGTCGTCCGGGGACAGGGAACCGCCCTCATTCGTCACGGCCAAAACATACTCTTCTCCTTCCATGCCTCCTGTCACCCATATTTTTCCGCCCGCTCTGCCATATTGAATTGCGTTTTTCAGATAGTTTGTGATTACCCGCTCCAACAGCAGGCGATTGGCATACACCCTCTGCGGCGCAGAACGAATGCTTATATCCGCCTGTGAGAAAACGGTATCTGCCTGCCGCCGGATATCCTGAAAAAGCTCCTCTATATTCATTTTTTCCTTCTTGTATACATTCTCGCCCTTCTCCAGCCGGGACAGCTCCAACATCTCCTTCACAAGCTGATCCATAGCCTCACATTCCTCGAGGATGATATCACAGAACCGCCTCTCTCTCTGCCCGTCTTTATAGCTCAATTGCAGATTCTCCGCATAGCCCTGTATGGTGGTCAGCGGGGTTCGCAGTTCATGGGTAAGATTGCGGATCAGTGTTTTTCTCCGCTCCAACTCCCTTTGCATACCCTCAATACTTGCCTTCAGCTTGTCCGACAGCTCATCCACCGACTCGGCCAGCACGCCGACTTCATCCGTTCTCCGAAAATCCAGTTTCTGGTCAAAGTTCAGTTCCGATATATCTTTCGTGACCTGGCTGATCTTTATGATCTGCGTCATCAGAGACCGGGTCAGACCAATCCACAAGATACATCCTATAATCGAAATAACAATCCCGCTGGTCAGGATAAAAGTAGTGACCAGCCGCACGAGCTGATCCAGGCCTCTGATCGATTTATTCATTACAACATAATGGTTTTCGTCCAGCTTCTTAATAAAATACAGTCTTTTGATCTGATTGGCATCATCTGTCCTCTCCACCACATAGGGATCCATTCCGGCCTGCAGATATACATCAAACGCCTTTTGATTCCCTTTCAGGTTCAGGCCGTTGTATTTAGAAGAAAAAAATTGCCGGCACTCCTCTCCTTCCCCCCTCTCAAAAAACGAAAAAGAAATCAGTTCCTTGTCATATATATCTGAACAGATTATTTCCATGCTTTCTTCTTTATATCCCCCCGTCCGTATCGGCTCAATCTCGGCCAGGCAGTTCTCCATCTGCCTCCTCGAGTCCCATACCATAAGGGGACGCAGCGCGATCTGGCAGACAGCGCCGAGTATGACCATACATCCCAGGACAGCGAAAAAAAAGGCCAAGATCACTTTTGACCTCAGCCCCAGTGTTCTTTTCATCCCCTCTGCACCTCCCCGTCAAAACAGTATCCCACCCCTCGGATCGTCCGGATATACGCACCGTTATCCCGCAGCGTACGCCGAAGCATTTTGATATGGGTATCAATGGTGCGGTCGTTCCCTGCATAATCATATCCCCATACTTTCTCCAGGATCACATCCCGTTTTAATACGATCTTGCTGTTTTGCATCAGAAGCAACAGGAGATGATACTCCTTCATCGTCATGGGAATCTCCAAAGTCCCCTCATACACCTTGCACTCTGTCTGGGAAAGCCGCAAATTGCCGCAGCGCAGCTCTTCCTGCTGCTCTGAGGCTCTCTGCTGGATCAGACGCTTGGCCCGTTCCATGAGGATCGCTCTCTTAAAAGGTTTTGTCACGTAGTCATCGGCGCCTTTCCGCAGTCCGCGCACCTCACTGTCCTCGTCGCTCAACGCCGTGAGCATCAAAACCTTCACGCTGAAATGCCTTTTCACATAATCCAGGATCTCCCACCCATTCAGCCCCGGCATCATCACGTCTAAAATGATCAGGCCAATGTCATCCACCTTCTCCATTACCTCGATCAGCATCCCGCCGTCGTAAACAGGGATTACCTCATAGCCTTCCTGGGTAAAATCTTCGCACAGCAATTCATTGATCCTTACATCATCATCCGCAACCAGTATTTTTTCACTCATATTTATCCACACTCTGTATCTATCATTTTAGCAACAGCCCGTACAGTCCGGACTGTTGCTCCGCCTCTTACACCACTATTTTGACATAATCGATTTGATATTAAAACAGAAATGTGTAATCCATATGAAATCGCAAGGCAAAAGCGGACTTTTACTTATACCCCCGAATAGGCCGCAAACCCGGCGTCAATGGGCAATACCACGCCGGTGATCGCACTGGCCGCTTTATCGTCGCAGAGGAAAAACACGCCGCCCAGCAGCTCCTCGCTCTCCACAAAACGCCCCGTCGGCGTCCCGTCCAGGATCTTCTTCGATCGTGCCGTGGGACTTCCGTCCTCCTTGAATAAGAGGGCGCGGTTCTGGTTGGAAACCAGAAATCCGGGCGCGATAGCGTTGCAGCGGATACCTGTCCCCGCAAAATGGGTCGCCAGCCACTGGGTAAAGTTGGAAACCGCCGCCTTCGCCCCGGAATAAGCCGGGATCTTGGTCAGCGGGATGTAAGCGTTCATGGAAGACACATTCAGAATACATCCGTGCTTTTTTTCCGCCATATCTTTGGCGAATACCTGGGTCGGCAGCAGCGTTCCCTGGAAATTCAGTTTAAATACAAAATCCACCCCGGCCGGATCCAGGTCAAAGAACGTTTTCTGCCCCTCCGCCGCCTCATGATGGTACTCGTTGTCCGTGGTGGCTTTCGGGTTATTTCCTCCGGCCCCGTTCACCAGGATATCACAGGGGCCCAGATCCCGCAGCACCTGCTCATGCACCGCCGCCAGAGCCTCCGCCTCCAGCACATTCGCCTTATATCCCTCGCAGACAAAGCCCTCCGCCTTGCATTCCTCCGCCAGTTTTTTCACTGCGTCCTCATTCAGATCTAAAGCCGCTACCTTCGCCCCCGCCTGGGCAAAGGCCCGCGCCATCGTCCCGCAAAGCACCCCGCCGGCGCCCGTTACTACAACCACTTTCCCTTTAAAGTCTACGTTGTATGGTAAATCTATCATAAATGATAACCTTCCTTTCTAAAAATCAGTCTCATCCTTTTAGGCGGCCATTCGCCTTATGAATTACCGGCCGCCCTCCATCCTCTCCAGCATATCCCAGCAGCCCCACAGATACATAATCCCCAGGGCGCGGTCATACAGCCCATATCCCGGCCTGCATTTCTCGCCCCAGATATGCCGTCCGTGGTCAGGCCGCACATACCCGGTATAGCCGCAGTCATGATAGGCCCTCATGATCTCCAGGATGCCCGTATCCCCGTCGCAGTCCCGGTGTGACGCCTCCGTAAAATCCCCGTTGGGATAATGGCGCACATTCCGGATATGGGCAAAAGCGATACGGTCACAGTAGGCGCGGACAATATCCGCCACGTTATTCTTTGGATTAGCCCCCAAAGAACCGGAACACAGACACAGGCAGTTATACTCATCATCCACCATATGGAGGAACCGCCCAATCGATTCCTTATCGCATAAAAGGCGCGGAATGCCGAAAATATCCCAGGGCGGATCATCCGGATGGATGGCCATTTTGATCCCCGTCTCATGGCAGACAGGCATGATGGCTTCCAGGAAATACTGCAGATTCTCCCACAGCTTCTCCTTCGTCACCGGACGATAGGCCTCAAAAAGCTCGTCCAGCTTCGCCATACGCTCCGGTTCCCAGCCGGGGAAGGTCATGCCATGGAGATTATTCAGAATATAGTCCGCCATCTCCTTGTAATCATCCTGAATCTTGTTTTTCTCATAAAACAGCGCCGTGGATCCGTCCTCCAATGGGTGGAAAAGATCCGTCCTCGTCCAGTCAAAAATGGGCATAAAATTGTACGTGACTACTTTAACCCCGAATTTTGCCAGATTGCGTAGGGTCGTCTTATAGTTTTCGATATATTTGTCCCGGGTGGAAAGGCCGATCTTGATTTCGTCATGCACATTCACGCTCTCTACCACGTCCATATTGAATCCCGCGCCCTCAATCCGGCGGCGCACCGCCTCGATCTCCTCCGGCTCCCAGACTTCTCCGGCCTGTTTATCATGCAGGGCCCACACCAGCCCGGTCACACCGGGGATCTGCTTGATCATCTCCGGTGTGATGCTGTCATTGCCGTCGCCATACCAGCGAAACGTCATTTGCATAGTCCATTCCCCTCCTTATATATGGGTATCAAAAATACCACAGAACGCACCGATGGGATCTTTACCCTTAAACGCGTCTTCCCCTGTCATCAGTTTCTCCACCAGGGCGTCCAGCGTGGCCGGTTTGCTGTCATAGGTGTTGATATAGGTTCTGGCCTGGGGAATATCCGCCAGCACATAAGGATACTGGGTGCCAACCACCACCACCGGCAGCTCAAAGACATACCAGGGGATCTCCCCGCCGCCCTTTGTCATCCCAAAAGCAGGACGGGCCACCGGCTGGAACCCTCCGGCTATGTCCACCAGCGTAATGATCAGATCCTGATTCTCCCGGAAATCCTTGATCGGCGTCTTTCCCGCAAAATACAGATTGAGATCCGGCTTCTCCCCGGCCTCCGCCTGCTTCATCATCTTTTCCACCGGGCTCTCATAGATAAACGCGTCAAAGCCCTTTTCGGTCAGACGGTTTTTCAGCTCCTCCGCCGGCGTCACCTTTTTAGCGCCAAACAGAGCGCCCAGTCCGGGAGCCGAAAGGCCTTTTACATACACGATCATGATCCGTTTATACCGCTCCGGCGTTATGGGCAGCACGTCTTTATCCTTATATTTCACCAGCGTGATCGCCTTGTCGGCAATCTCTTTCTGCATCTCTGCATGGGCTTTACAGCCGATGACTTCATGCACCTGCTCCTTTGCGGGCACCAATTCGGTTTTCGCCTTTTTATGAAGCCCCATGCGGGCTTTCAGGGCCAGAATACGATGGAGGGCGTCGGAAAGCCGCTCCTCGGTGATCCTTCCGTCCAGATAGCCCTGCTTCATGCTGGCAAAATCCTCATCCATCTCATTGAAAAACAGGAACATATCCACACCGGCGGCAATGGCAGCCGGGAGCACGTCGCTGCGCTTCATGCGGCAGGTCAGCCCCACCATGTGGGATGCATCCGTCAGCACCATACCGTTAAAGCCCAGCTTCCCGCGGAGCAGCCCCGTGATCAGCTCCGGCGACAAAGTGGCCGGCATCATCTCGTCGTCCGTGATCTCCGGATTGAAATGGCGGGCGTAAGCGGGCTGCATGATATGCCCTGCCATGACCGCATCCAGGCCGTTGTCAATCAGATTTTTATACACCAAACCGAAAGTCGCGTCCCACTCTTCACAGCTCATGGTATTGACGCTGTTTGCCACATGCTGGTCGCGGAAATCCAGTCCGTCCCCCGGAAAATGCTTCGCCGCACAGCAAAAACCGGGATTGGCATGGGCGCCGTCCAGGTAAGCTTTCGTCATGGCCGCCACCTGTTCCGGATCATTACCGTAAGTGCGCAGGCCGATGACCGGATTTTCCCAGTTGTACATGATATCGCTGACCGGCGCGAAAGACAGGTTGCAGCCGATGGCCGCAGCTTCTTTATTTGCCATATACCCCAGCTGATACGCGTAATCCACATTTCCCGTAGCCCCGATCTTCGTCTGGCTGCCGATGGCCGTCCCGTCCACACAGGCCCCGTCCCCGCCGTTCTCCGTATTACAGGCAATGATCAGGGGAATCTTGCTGTTCTCCTGCAGAATGCGGTTCTGCTCATGTACCTCGTCAGCCGTACCCGGATTATAGCGGATCCCCCCGATGTGGTAGTCCTCGACCGTCATTTTCAGGTAATCCTCCGTCCGGCTGGATCCCATATTAAAAAACAACTGGCCGATTTTCTCATCCACCGTCATACCTGCGATGGTATCCTCCACCCACTTGCAGTCCTCATCGGACAGATAAAACGGCCTGGCTTTCATATCTACCATAGATGTATCCCTCCTGTCTGTTTTCTATTGCGGCAAAGCAGCTGTTTCACATCACAACATCTGCTTTGCCCTATCCACTATTTCAAATTTTCCAAAAACCTTTCTGTCTTTTCCTGCTGATACCCGTTCCCATAACTGCCGTTCAGCAGATGATCCAGACCTGCCTCCATAAATTCCCGCCAGCTGGCCGACTCGTGACGCACCAGGATCGGATAATACCATACCCCGTTTTGCTCCGCCGCATCCCGGTCCCCCGGCGCATCCCCGCACATCAGCACATGGGAAGGATCATAACCGAACTTCAGCATTTCCCCGATGCAGAACGCCTTGGTTCCGGCATCCTGGGCCAGCACAATATCCGTGTGCTCCAGAAGCCCGTAGTGCTCCCATTCTTCCAGCACGGCATCCCTGTTGGCGCTGGACACAATGGCCACATCCGCATTTTTGTGGGCGTAGGCCAGGGCGTCCTTTACATAACCGAAAGGCTTCTTCTCCTCCTCCGGGAGTCTGGTGATCTCTGCGTTGACCGCCCTGCTCCAGGCTAGGGCCGCCTGTAAACTGACGCTATTCCCGTTCGCAGCAATCGCCTTTTCCAGAGCGTCATTGGACAGCTCCGCCGCGCTGTCCACCCACGCCACAAGGGTATCCAGGTCTTCGATCCGGCAATATTTCCGGTCGATCTCCTGCAAAGCCAGCGACAGCCCCTTAAACCGGTTGATCCCCCGGGTCATAGTGTAGAGATTGATCTCATTCCACCGTCTCAATATCTCATCCCGCCATTGGCCGAGCGCCCACTGCTCCACCATACACGGCCCGAAGCAGCGGATATGTTTACTATCCATAGTATCCATGGCACAGCCGTCGCTGTCCACACAGACAAGATAGTCATTTTTCTTTTTGTAATCTGAAAATGTACCAGTCATTTATTTTCTCCGTTCCGCCAGTGCAGCCACATTTTCCTCCACCCGCTTTTTATTCAGCGGATAAATAATAATCAGCGCCACTGCCACAGCCGCCAGCCCGATGGCCGGAATGATGCAGGACAGCTCGAAAATGCCGTCCAATATCTCCGGATAGGCGGACGGATTCTCCGCCACTGCGGCGGTATAACCGATCATCGTAAGCAGTCCGCCGATCATCCCGGAGGATAAAGCCTGCCCTACTTTGCGGGCGAAAGAATACACCGAATAGATCGTACCGTCCTCGCGGATGCCGTTTCTTACTTCCGCGTCGTCGATAACATCCGTGATCATGGCCCATATCACGGTATTGAACATGCCAAGCCCCACATAGGCCAAAGCGAAAAACACTACATAGACCATGGGATCGGCCGGTTTTACCACCAGGCACACCACATACACCGCCGCCCCGAACAGGCAGGATACCACAGACAGCTCTTTCTTGCCGAATTTTGCCGCCAGCCTGGAGGCAAAGGGCGCGCAGATGACCAGCATACACACCGAACCTGCCAGAGATGACATAGACTGGGCAGACGCGCTGTTATAATAAACCGGAAATACATAGGCCGCCATACCCTGCATACCAAGCATACCGAGAAGAAGCAAAATTGCCGCCGCAATAATGCCCAGAAGCGCCCGGTTGGTGACAAGACTCTTTAACATGGCGCCGATATCCAGCTTGGCCGTATTCTGGGGCACCTCCACACGTTCGCGTACCAGATGGAAACAAAGCAGATAGCAGATGATCGCCAGTACACTGAACACACCTGCAATGATAGTCATACGCGGGCCGGAAAGCACGGTCGCACCATTGGCGGCTGTCTCATAGGCCACCATCGGTGTTCCCACGCCGATGACCAGCCCGGCCAGCGTAGCGCCGATGGTTCTCCAGGTAGACAGCTCCGCACGGTCATCCGGATCGGCGGAAACTGCCGACGCCATGGAACCATACGGGATATTGATGGATGTGTAGAAGATAGACCCCCACAAAATATACGTAAATACCATCCAGAAGAGCTTAAATCCCATGCTCATTCCGGCAAATCCGGATTGGAAGATCAGGAATGAGGCGATCGCCACCGGCCCGCACATCCGCTTGATCCACGGGCGGAACTTGCCGTCTTTGGTGGGTTTGGACCGGTCTACGATCTGTCCCATAGTCACGTCAGTCACCGCATCCACAAAACGGGCCGCCATCATCAGCATACCCACGATACCGGCATTCACGCCCATAATATCCGTATAAAATTTCAGCATAAAGCTGGAGCTTAAAATGAATGTAAAATCATTTCCAAAATCTCCAAACATATACCCGAGTTTGTCCTTCATGCCAAAAGGACGAACAGATGTATTATTTGCCATTCTTTCTCTCCTTTTTGTATTTTATCTGCGTATTCCCACAGCCCGGACAGACCGGGCCGCTGTTATTCTTTATTGATTTTAATCAACTGGGCATTGAGAGATTCCAGGAACCCTTCCGGCATCATATTGCCGGCCATAGCCACCATGCTCTTCGGCGTCATGGCCTTCATCATATCCCACATACCGACCCCCGGCCTCACATCGAAATTGGTGGCCAGTTTTACCGCTTTATTAACGACCTCCAGCGCCTCTGGGCAGGAAGCCAGCTCCTCCATGGAATACTGTATGTTCCACTTACCCTCGGGAAATTCCATCGGCGCTTTCAGATCCATATCACCCACTGCCGTAAACCAGTTGGCAACGCCCTCTTTGCGCTCATTTACCTCCGGCAGCACATAGATCCCCGGCTCCTTCGCTACTTTTTCCAATATCATAGTATCCTTTACGTCGCCGGCCACAGCCAGGATCGTGTTATATCCGTCTGCCAACGCCACCGTAAACACGAACACCTTCTCCCCGCGCTTTTCCTCCGCCGGTTTTCCATTAACATACAGGGCCACCGCAGGCTGATTGGAGTACACGCGGATCTCTGTCGTTTCTCCCGCCCGCTGGGCATACCGTTTTCCGCACAGATGCACCATTGGTTTCTTACTCCAGTAGGCCTGGTAAACATAGTAGCTGTCCTTTTTCGTCTTGCGGTCCATGGTCACTAGACCTTTGTTGTTCCGGCCTGCCACGCCTCCCTCGTTGCGGGCCGCACAGCCGAAATCAAACATGTTCCACACATGGGTAGACCAAATCCACGGACGCTCGTCAAACACCTTCGCCAGATGTTCATGGTAAAGGGCCTGATATTCCTCCGAATAATCCTTGCAGGCCGGTTCCGGGCCGTGGTACGTAATGATGCCCTCGCAGCCGTACTCACTCATACCAAGGCAGAGATCCGGGTGCTTTGCGTGGAAATCATCCAGCCAGGGACCATTGTCCTCCATCCTGCCGCCGTACCAGCCAAAATAGTGGTTGTAGCTGATCACATCGGTGATATGGTGCATCGGACTCTCCACCGGCGTCATGGACACATGGGCAATCGTGGTCAGGCGGGTGGGATCCAGCTCCTTGGCTAGGGCATTCAGCTCCTTATGATTCTCCACCAGCTTCTCCGAGATACCGCCGATAAGGATCTCATTGGAAATGCCCCAGAAGCATATGGACGGATGGTTATAATTCTGGATGATCAGCTCCTTAAGCTGGCTGATACAGTTTTTGTGGGCATCGGGATCCTTGTTAAAGACAGAGATAAAGGGAATCTCCGCCCAGACTATGAAGCCCAGTTCATCACAGGCATCATAGAAATCCTGGGAGTGCTGATAATGGGCCAGCCGGATCGTATTGGCTCCCAACTCCTTGATGATCGCGGCATCCCGGCGATGCTCCTCTTTTGTCAAGGCATTGCCCTTATACAGCAGATCCTGGTGACGGCTCACGCCCCGCAGCGGCGTCTGAATGCCATTGATGATAAAGCCCTTATCCGGTTCACAGGAGAAAGAACGCACGCCCACCCTTGCAGACACTTCATCATAGGCCTCATTCCGGCGCTGCAAAAGGGCTGTCACCGTGTATAGATATGGATCATCAATTTCCCAGAGCTTCGCGTCAGGCACACGGAGAGTCATGGCCGTATCGTCGGCGGGACGGCATCCATAGGCCACCTCTCTGCCTTCTGCGTCGCGGATCGAATACAGTACAGTAAAATTTTCATCCGGGTTTGTCACATAGGCCTTCACTTCAAAGACCGCCCCGCCGCCGTCACAGGGCTTCGGCGTGACCATAAGCCCCGGCCCCCCGAAATAATCCAGGTCAAAATGGGTATCCGGCACGCTGACCAGATTTACGCCGCGGTATAGTCCGCCATAAAATGTAAAATCTGCCGACTGGGGATACACGCTGTCCTTATACTCATTCGAGCAGTTGATCACCAGCAGATTCTCCTCATCCTCCTTCAGAAGATCCGTGATGTCCGCCCGGAAAATAGAATATCCGCCCTCATGGTAAACAGCCTCCTCGCCGTTCACATACACCGTGGCCTGCTGCCCTGCCGCCAGCACCTCCACGTAGGTCCTGCCTCCCGCAAGCGGCTGTCTGGGCGCCGCAAATTCCCTGGCGTACCAATAGCTTCCCCTGTCATAGCTGCCGTTGCCGTCCATGCCGTCAACGGCGTTCCAGGTATGGGGCAGGGTCACATCCTGCCAGTCAACGGGATAGCAATCCACCAGGCCCGCATCCTGGGCTATAAATTTCCATCCCGTATCCAAGTTAACAATTTTCCTCATAGTTTTCCCCCTTTTCTCTTGTTTTTATATGTGTTTTTACATTACCGTCATGGATTCTGTTGGCACAACACACAAAGACGCATCAAGAAAACCGATCAGTTTTATCTATTTTATATAATCTCTTATTTTATAAACAGTGAGGATTTCTAGTAGTTTTTGGACTGTTTTTAGATTTCATTGCATTTACCTTAAGTTTGTGCAATAATCTGCAAAAATAATACAAATTCATTAAAATTTTGATGTAAAAGGAGAAAGAGCCCGTGGAACAGATCCTCAAAGATTTTGTGAAAGAACTTTTTGCTGTATCAGAAATTCCAGGACATGCGTTCACCCTGCCCTGCGACGACTATGAGTGGCTGGATCTGAGCCTCCGCACAAAGCTCCTGGGAATCGATGCCTTCCGGGTCAATGAATTAGTAAACCAGCGATGCGAAAAACTGCATTCCAATACCCTTGTGTACTATACGGATATTTTTCAGCTTCATTATATTTTTATGAAAAGCGAAAACAGCAGTGAGATCTTCTGTATCGGGCCGATCCTTTATGAACGGATCGAGGGATCCGCGTTTGACAGGCTTTTTCATTCTCTGCATATGCCGGAACAGCTGCGGGAACCTATGAGATCCTTCTACCATAATGTGAAATACCTCCCCCATCTGGGAATGCTCGACAACCTTACCACGCTATGCGCCGACCGCATATGCGGCAAAGGACAGTATGAGATCTTATACAGGGACGAGGCGGAATACCCCAACTGGTCGCAAATCTATCAGAACTACCTCCGGATTCCCGATGAACCATTTATGAATGTCCGGCATATTGAGGGACGGTACGAAGTCGAAAACGCCCTGATACAGGCCGTCGGCCGCGGCAATGAAGTCCTTGCCATGGAATGTGCCAACCGTTTTCTCTCCTACCGTATGCCCAGAAGGCTGGCCAGCCAGCTCCGGGACGACCGGGATCTGTGCATTACGCTGAATACGGTTTTGCGGAAAGCCGCAGAGCGCGCAGGCGTGCATCCCATCCATATCGACAGCTTTTCCAATGGCAATGTCCAACACATCGAACAGCTGGCCAATGAAGAGCAGATCCATAGTTTCCGAAATAAAATGATCCGGGGATACTGCCGCCTGGTAAATACATATAACCTGAGAGACTATTCCCTGCCCATCCAAAAAGCCATCACATACATAAGCACCGACCTGACCAGCGATCTGAGCTTAAAATCTCTGGCCGGTCAGCTCAATGTAAACTCCAGCTATCTCTCGACCCTGTTCAAAAAGGAAACGGGACTGCCGCTGACAGAATACGTAAACCGCCGTCGGATCGATATGGCCAAAGAGCTGCTGGCAAATACCAGCTATCCCTTAAAATCGATTGCAACCCAATGCGGGATCTCGGATATCCAGTATTTCACCCGGATGTTCAAGCGGATCACCGGAATGACACCCAAAACGTACCGGATACAAGTGAACGCAGATCATATTTTATAACTGATCCGCTACAATATTTTCTAACCTTTCTCCTATCTTCGACATATAGTAAAGTAACAGGAAAGGATCCCCTGTACTTGTGTACAGTAACAGTTCAGCCTTCGGCCAAACTGTTACTGAATCCGGCCATTAAGAGTTCGCCTTCGGCAAAGGTCTGGATTCACTTTGGGCAAAACTTATGTTCCCTTACGGACTTTGCAGTACATGCAAAGTCCACAGCTGAACTGCCACTATGTACAGCATCCTTCCTGTCACTTTATTGATCGAGGTACATGTATGCAGTCGATATTGACCCTGCAGGAAATCTGCTACTCTTATCATACATTGCAAAAAGAAGTCCCGGCCATCCAAAAAATATCCTTTGATCTGCATCAGGGAGAATTTCTCTCGATCATCGGCCCCAGCGGCTGCGGCAAATCCACGCTGCTGAATCTGATTTGCCGACTGCAAAAGCCCGATTCCGGTGAGATTTTTTATCGTGGAAAAGAGGACATTCCGATCGGTTACATGCTCCAGCGGGATCATCTGCTGGAATGGCGCACGGTCACGCAAAATGTCCTCCTTGGCCTGGAAATGCAGAAGAAAGATACAAAAGAAGCCCGGGAAAAAGCGGAAGATCTTTTGAAAACCTATCAGCTCTGGGAATTTCGGGATGCCTACCCGCGGCAGTTGTCCGGCGGGATGCGGCAGCGGGCAGCCCTGATCCGCACCCTCCTGATGGATCCGGATCTGCTGCTTTTAGATGAACCCTTCTCCGCGCTGGACTACCAGACCCGTCTGTCCGTGAGCGACGATATCTATCGGATTATCCGGAAGGAAGGCAAATCTGCCATCCTGGTTACCCACGATATCTCCGAAGCGATCAGCATGTCCGACCGGGTACTGATCCTGTCTGCCTGTCCGGCCAGGGTACTCACCTGTATACCGATGCTGTTTGCCGACAGACAGGCCGCCCCTCTGGAGAAACGTTCTCTCCCCGAATTTAATGAATATTTCAATAGGATCTGGAGGGAACTGCATGAAGCAAAACAGACCGCCTGACCGGACATCCATGACCCGGCAGGAGCAGTACATTTACGACCACCAAAGACGAAAACGCCGAATCACTGTCTGGAAGCTCGCTATCCTTCTTGTCTTTCTTGCGCAATGGGAGCTCACCACACGCTTTGACCTTGTAAACAGTTTCATTTTCAGCAGCCCGTCCCGCATACTGAACACCTGTATCGAGATGGCGCAAAACGGCCAGCTCTTCTTCCACATCGGCATCACCCTGGGAGAAACGCTGGTATCCTTTTTTCTTGTGACCGTCATCAGTATCCTGGCCTCCATGCTGCTGTGGTATTTTACCACGGCATCCGAGGTCTTCGAGCCCTATCTGGTCATATTAAACAGTCTGCCGAAATCCGCTCTGGCTCCGCTCTTCATCGTCTGGTTCGGCACCGGATTTAAGACCATCGTCATCGCGGGTATGTCCGTGGCCATCTTCGGCTCGGTGATCAGCCTGTACCAGTATTTCCGCCAGACAGACCCGGAGCTGATCAAGCTCATTTACACACTGGGAGGCGGACGCCGCCATGTGCTGACCAAGGTGCTGCTGCCCGGTTCCCTCCCTGCCATCCTCTCCGGTATGAAGGTCAATATCGGCCTCTGCCTGGTGGGTGTGGTCATCGGGGAATTCCTGGCCGCCCGGCAGGGCCTTGGCTACCTGATCATCTACGGCTCCCAGGTATTCAAACTGGACTGGGTGCTGATGTCTATCTTTATTCTATGTATGATCGCTATGGGATTGTATAAGGGAGTGGAAGAGGTGGAGAAACGGTATAGCGTAAAAGTATAAAAAGAGGGGCATGCGTATCCATGCCCCATACATAAAATTCAATTTTACAGTTTTCATGACATCTTGAACTCTGTCTATTTTGCAGAATTGTGCGGCAGCTGGAAAAAGGAAAGCAAAGCTGCATTTTTTCTCATAAACAGCAGCCCAAATGATCCCGGCCCGCAATTGCTTGCGATTGCGGAAGATGCTTTCTGCAAATAAACCCGTTCAAAAGGACAATACTGCCAACCACCATCTTACTCTTTCGCAGCACAAGAACCGGATGCAGCAGCAGCGCATCGCACAGAACCTGCACTTTTTTTGATATCCGCCCGGACTGGCACATCATATGGGTACTGTCTATGATAAAAGCGGATGAAATAAAACGTCCCAGCCTTTTCACCGCTGCCACAACTTCGGCTTTTGCCGCATGATGTTCCGCCATATAGGCGGCGCACAATACCATCAGTCCCAGGCTGCTGGACAGATGCACCAGCAGTTCATCCGTATTCAGCTCCTGCTCATCCAAAAAACGCCCTGCATCCGTACAGACATAATAAGGACATACCGAAATGCCAAACTCTTTCCTGAGAGATTCCGGAAGATCACACACACTGTCCGTCGTAACCAGAAGAGACCGCCGTTTCGCCTGTTCAAAGATCAGGATATCCTTTTCAATCTCCGACTGCCGTATCTCTTCATTCAGCCGTACCAGCTCTTTGGGGAGAATACTCAGCACAGCCGCCTCCAGCAGCGCGCCGCTGACCGGTTTGGCCAGATATCCGCTGAACCCCTCCTTCCGGTAAAGAAGCTGGTTGTCACTGCCCGCATTGGCAGTCAGGGCAACCACGGGCACATCCCGGCACAGCCCTCCCGGCTGCGCACGCAGCGCATGGAGACACGCAATCCCGTCCATCTCCGGCATCATATGGTCCATCAGAATACAGTCATAATGATGATTCTGCGTCAGCTGCAGACATTCGGCCCCGCCGGAAGCCGTATCAATCTGGATCTTTGTCTCCGCTTGTACGGGAATCCAGTGTAAATGTACCCAGCTCTTTCTCATCGACAATATCCTGCTCCAGCATAACGATAAACTTGGAGCCTTTGGTATAGATACTGTTCACACTGATCTCATCGCCCATCAGCTCCACTAACTGATGCACAATACTGAGGCCCAGCCCGGTTCCTTCGATATGGCGTTGTTCAGAAACATGAGAAGCACACTGGCCAGCATCCCCACTATAATCATAGAAAAGCAGCGTCTCTAATGTACAGAACGCAAAAAACACGGCCATTCGCTTTCCTTCTAAAGTAATACAGATATAACTCTTGCAGCAAAACCCGGCCTGTTCTAATATCCGTCCCGGGCAGGCCTTTCTATAGCTTCCATTTAACCCCGCTTTTTATCACTCTGGCCGGTACGCCTGCAGCCATACAGTATTCAGGCACATTTCCCGTAACCACGGCCCCGGCCGCTATGACCGCCCCTTCCCCAATCGTCACGCCTTTTAAAATCTTAGCCCCTGTGCCAATCCACACATGGTTCCCAATCTCAACCGGTTGTGTCTTTATATGCCCGCCACCGACAATTTCATGGGCATCCGAGTCCATAATCGTAACATTATGGGAAATGGCCACATCTTCTCCGACCGTAATCTTTTCTGTACACCGCAAGATCACATTGCTATTGCAGAATCCGCTTCCCAATTCTAATCTGCTGCCTGGAAAACAGATTAAATCCCCGCCGTAAAATATATCAAAATTCCCTTTTACGATGAGACGGAAATCCCCGTCAAGCCTCAGATTCGTAACCCGTCCATTTTCCTGGAAACAATTTGTATTCAAACGCAACCTGCCTCTGATGTCTGTCGGACGGCAAATTGAGGGAGACGCAAACAGCGAATTATTTTTCCGACATTTA
>CAJUQO010000053.1 GCA_910588295.1 uncultured Lachnospiraceae bacterium
CGAAAATAGTCCTGTACACAGTTCAAAACAGCGCAAAAATCCTTATGGACGATTTTGCAATCCCCCGCCGACAGAATGTCATAAGTGCTTCCTTTTTTATGCAGACCAAGGGTCAGAGGGCCGCCCTTATATTCATCCCCAAAGGAAAATTCCATCTTATTGCGGTAGGCCAGCTTTTCCGGGCTGGCCATAATACCTTCAAAAATGTAATCTGGTTCTCCCCGCCCGTCCAGCTGCCCCGCCGCGCGAAGGGCTTCGTCGAGAAGCTGCTTCACCTGTGTCTTTTTCATCTCCAGCTGGCTTTCATAAGCCATGGTCTGATAGGTGCAGCCCCCGCATGCGGGAAACATGGAACACAGCGGCGCGCTTGTCTCCAGCGGAGACGCCTCAACCACCTCCAGAATCCTTCCTGTCAATCTCCCGCCCCGTTTTTTTTGCACAATTCCTCTGACGGTCTGCCCGGGTATGCCGTTTTTCACCTGGATCACCTGGCCGTCCGCCGTCTCTACCCTACATTTATTGGGAAAATCCACCCGGATGATCTTCCCCTCAAATATATCTCCCTTTTTCATGTCTCCTCCATATTTCCATATAACACCAAAAAGAAAGCCCCGGCACACATCTGGCACCGAAGCCTTCGCTTCTCTTCCCGGTTTCCATTTGCCGGAATTTCCTATTTTATTCCCCGGATGTCTCCTTTTCTTCCTCAACCGGAGCCTCCTTGGCCTCTTTCTCATCCTCCTCAGGAACCTTGTCCTCCGCCGGAGCTTCCTCAGCCTCCTCTTCCGTCTCGAAAGCATCCTCGAACTCGTCCTCAAAATCTTCCTCGAAATCCTCCAGATAATCCGGCGTCAGGAAACGATATACTGCATATGCAACACCGGCTATAGCTGCGATCATACCTACCACAGCCAGCACCCACCAAATCACATTCCTGCACTTCTTATCCTCATTTTCCTGTTTCCGCAATAACGCGATCAATTCATCAATTCTGTTCATAATGCTTACCGCCTTTCCTTAGATATCGTTATTATATCACCATCGCATCTGTTTTACCACACAAATTTGGTCAATCTGTCCTTTAAATTGCATTTTTTTATGTCACCTGAATTTTCTGCAATTTTGCAAAAGCCGCAAACATTTTTTTTGTGCCGAACCGTTCAAAATCCACTGTGACCTCATAATCTTTGCCGCCCTTGACGATATTTAATACCATGCCCGTACCGAATTTTACGTGGCGGACTGTGTCGCCCACCTCATAATCCAGCCCGCCCTCCGGTGTCCCCACAGCGCTGCCCGGTCGGAAAGCCGGGGCGGCTGTCTGGGCCGTGCTATAGGCCGGTTTGCGGAAATCCGCCCGCATCTGCTGATAGGCCGTATTCCGAGGCATGTTGTCGGTCTTTCGCTCCGGCAGGGCCTCCCGCCCCAGATCCACCAGCTCCCGGGGGATCTCATGAACGAAGCGGGAAACCTTATTATACTGTGTCTCCCCACGGATCATCCGCTGTCTCGCGCTGGTCATGGTCAGATCTTTCATGGCCCTGGTGATACCCACATAACAGAGACGCCGCTCCTCTTCAAGCTCCGTCCGGTCATCGGAAATGATCGTCATATAGCTGGGGAACATGCCGTCCTCCATACCGGTCAGGTATACCTGGGGGAATTCCAGTCCCTTGGCGCTGTGCAGAGTCATCAATAGCACACGGTTCGGATCGTCTTCCACCATATCAATATCGGCTACCAGCGCCACATCCGCCAAAAATCCGCTTAAGGTGGGCTCATCGGCTTCATCCTCATAGGTCACCACCTTACTGATCAGCTCGTCAATATTTTCTATACGGCTTTTTGCCTCATCGGTGCCCTCCAGCTCCAGGGACTCCACATAGCCGGTCTGTTCGATGATTTTCTCCAGAAGCTCCGATACCTTCATCACCGAGGCCACAGTCCGCAGGCTTTCTATATAGGTCACAAATCCCTCAATCTTACCCAATGTCCTGCCCAGGGAGGGTATGCAGGACGCCTCTGTAAGCGCCTGATAGAGAGACAATCCTCTCTCATCCGCGTAATCCTGCACTTTGGCAAGGCTGGCCGCTCCGATCCCTCTCTTCGGCACATTGATGATCCTACGCACCGCCAGGTCATCCCGGGCGTTGTCCACAGTCTTTAGATAGCAAAGCAGATCCTTGATCTCTTTCCTTGCGTAGAAATTCACGCCGCCCACCAGGCGGTAGGGAATGTTCGCCATCAGAAATTTTTCCTCGAAAAGACGGGACTGGGCATTGGTGCGGTACAAAATGGCGAAATCGCTGTAGCGGATCCCCTCACGCACCTTTTTTGCGATATCCCCGGCCACATATTCCGCCTCCTCAAAACCGTTCATAAACTGCCGGAAATGCAGCAGCTCCCCCTCCTCATTGGCCGACCAGAGGGTTTTCTTTTTCCTGCCCTGATTGTTGGCGATTACTGCGTTGGCCACCTGGAGGATATTCTGGGTGGAACGGTAATTCTGCTCCAGCTTGATCACCCGCGCGTCGGGGAGCACATCTTCAAAGCCCAGGATATTCCGGATATCCGCCCCGCGGAAACGGTAGATCGACTGGTCGTCATCCCCCACCACGCAAAGATTCCGGTACTTCTCCGCCAACAAATGCACCAGCTCAAACTGCACGGCGTTGGTATCCTGATACTCGTCTACCATTATGTAGAGGAACCGTTCCTGATAGCTGTCCAGCACATCCTCCTGGCTCTTAAACAGTTCCACCGTCTTGACCAGCAGATCGTCGAAATCCAGCGCGTTGCTTTGCCACAGATGCTGCTGATAGGCTTTGTAAGCCCGGGCGATCTCCTGTTTATTCCAGTCCCCCGCCGCGTTCAGCGCATATTCCTCCGGGGAGACCATCTCATTTTTCGCCGCGGAGATCGCCGAGAGCACGGCCCTGTCCTTAAAGGTCTTGGAATCCAAGTCAAGCTGCTTGATCACACCCTTGATCACCGTCTTCTGGTCGTCCGTATCATAAATGGTAAAACTCCTGTCATACCCCAGGCGGTCTATGTACCGGCGCAGAATCCGCACGCACATGGAATGAAAGGTGCTGACCCACACGCTGTCCCCCTGGACGCCCGCCAGCCGGTTGACCCGTTCCCGCATCTCTCCGGCCGCTTTATTGGTAAAAGTAATCGCCAGGATATTCCAGGGCGCCACCCCTTTTTCGCTGATCAGATAGGCAATCCGCTCAGTCAGTACCCGCGTCTTTCCCGACCCGGCCCCCGCTATGATCAGGAGCGGCCCTTCCGTACAGAGCACTGCCTCCCGTTGCTGCTTATTTAACTCCATATCCTCCTCCATCTTGTTTTTTTTATGAAGAAAATATACTCACGGCATACTTCCTTATACGGCTGTGCGCATCATATTATATTGAGCGGCAGATTTATCTGACGCTCAGTATAATTTACCGTTCGAATTGGCCGACGTATGCATTCCCCTGCTCAGCGTATTGATTTTTTTCATCACCCTGGCTTTTTCATTTCCTTTCAGCGGCTTCGGCTGAAAATCATTTCTACGGCTGGTGGAGGACAGGGAGCAGGGAATCACTTTCGCATCCCTCTTGGCCTGCAATTTCCCGTTTTTCACATAAAATGTCTGCTGGAAAATCATGGTATCCTTATCCCTGGGATTACTGTTCCCGCCGAAACAAAAATTACCCAGGCTGTAAACGATATAACGGCCTTTATATTTCTCGATCCCCTGCAGGATGTGGGGATGATGGCCTAATACCAGGGACGCGCCATTGTCGATGGCTGCCCGGCCCGCCTTTTTCTCCGCAGCATTAGGGTACTTGTCCAGCTCAATCCCCCAGTGGAAACTGACAACAACAATCTCCGCCCCATTCTTCTTTGCCTTATCTATCGTCTTTGCCACCGTACTGTTGGATGCGCCGCTCAGTTTATTGAATCCCAGAAATGCGACTTTGACTCCCTGGACGGTTTTATAGGCAATCGTACTTTGTATACAGAAAGGAATGCCGTATTTTTTCAGCGTTTTTTTCGTGTCGCTGAGGCCCTTTTTGCCAAAATCAGCCGAATGATTATTGGCAAGGTTCACCACTTCCACAGATCCCTCCGTCAGAATCGAGGCATACTTGGCCGGCCCCTTAAACGTAAATTCTTTTTTGGCACGGTTCGTAGAATTGGTCAGCGTTCCCTCAAAGTTAGCGATCGTGATATCATCCTTCTCAAAGATCGGCTTTACCTTTTTTAAAAAATAGGCGGCGTTATTACGCTTATAATAATTGTTGAAGAACTGGTTATAGCGGGAATCCACACCCAGAGTGCAGTCCCCTACAGCGCTGATCGTGATTGTTTTTACCTCATCCTTTTTCTCTTCTGTTTCCTTCCCCGCAGCCTCCACCGGCACACAGAAAATCAGGCACAGCAATACCGTCGCCAGCATAATACCATATTTCTTTATCATCTCTCCTCCTTTTGATATCCGCAATTGAAAACGAGGCTCCCCGTTCCCGTTTTTTTATTATAATACAGGCCCCTGTGATATGTCAAAACATAACTGTTCAGCCTCTGACAGAACTGTTCCGCGTCGATACAGAAGCTTGATTTTTCCCGCCGACGCGATTATAATTCAATCATATCTGTTTCATATCCTATGTCATGATCGGAGGTATACGCATTCATGGACGCCAACCAGGAAGATCTGCAGAAGATCATCGAAGAATTTTTGAATAGATTCGACTACATCCGCCCGGAGGAGATCCCGGATATTCCCCTGTACATGGATCAGGTCACCACATTTATGAATAGTCGTATGGATTATACCCGGCGATATCCCGAGGACAAAATCCTGACAAAGACCATGATCAATAATTATGCCAAGAACCGCCTGCTTCCGCCTCCCGAGAAGAAAAAATACAGCAGAAACCATGTCCTGATCATGGTATTCATCTACTATTTCAAAAATTTTCTCTCTATCACCGATATCCAGAAGCTTCTGACACCGCTAAACGATGCCTTCTTTGACGAAAACAGCGAACACAGTCTATCTGACATCTACAGCCGGATCTTTGGTCTGGCTCCTGGAAAAATGGAAAAGCTCCTGTCTGATCTGGAGCAGGAGGCGCTTAAATGCAGCCGGATCTTTGAAGATTATCCTGAAGAAGATCAGGAATTCCTCCAGCTGTTTGCTTCTATCTGTATGCTGAGCTTTGACGTATATATCCGCAAACAGGTCATCGAAAAACTGCTGGATCATTTTCCGGAAAACCCGAAAAAAGGAACTCCAAAGAAAAAGTAATACGTTTCTTTACAGTAAACTGTCAGTGTGCTAAAATGAAAAAACTATGGCCCGACCGAAAACTGGCCGAAGAAATGCATCGGAGGAAATACATGAATAAGAAACTTCACACGGAAGCTGTGGATCAGCTCTTCGCCGCGGTACTCAGCCTGGAAACAAAAGAAGAATGTTATACCTTTTTTGAGGATATTTGTACGATCAATGAACTGCTGTCCCTGTCACAGCGTTTTGAGGTGGCACGGATGCTTAAGGATAAAAATACTTACACGGAAATCTCGGAAAAGACCGGTGCTTCCACAGCCACGATCAGCCGTGTCAACCGTTGCCTCGTCTACGGCAACGACGGCTATTCCATGGTGATAGACCGGATCCATCCGAAAAGCGGCCAGGAAGAATGACCGACCGATCTCTCTGGAACAGCCGCCCCTATTATTCCTTGGACGCCTACTGCCGGAATACCTTCGGCGAAAAGGTATACCGGCTGGCGCTGGACGGAGGTATGACCTGCCCCAACCGGGACGGCACCCGGGGAACAAGAGGTTGTATTTTTTGTAGCGCGGGCGGTTCCGGTGAATTTGCCGGAAGCCGCCATTTGTCCGTCACCGAACAGTTAGAGAAACAGATCTCCCTGATCCGTTTAAAACGGCCTATAAGAAAATTTATCGCGTACTTTCAGGCTTACACCAATACCTATGCGCCCGTACATGTACTCAGGGAACTATTTACCGAAGCCATACGCTGCCCTGATGTGGTTGCATTATCCGTGGCTACACGGCCCGACTGCCTTCCCGATGTAACAGTAAAACTCCTCGCAGAACTGAACCGCATCAAGCCGGTATGGGTGGAGCTGGGCCTTCAGACCATCCATGAGGAGACTGCCCGCTATATCCGGCGGGGCTATCCGCTTTCCTGTTTCACGGATGCCGTAAAACGGCTTCACGAAGCGTCTATTGCGCAGATCATCGCCCACACAATCCTGGGGCTTCCCGGGGAGACCGATCAACATGTATATGATACTATGAATTTTCTGAATGCACAGCCAGTCACCGGTATAAAGCTCCAGCTTTTGCACGTGCTGTCAGGCACCGATCTGGCCCGCGATTATGCCGAAGGCAGGTTTGATACTCTCACCCGGGAACACTATATACAGTTGGTCATCCGCTGCCTGGAGATACTCACACCGGAGCTGGTAATCCACAGGCTCACCGGAGACGGATCAAAGGCGCTGCTGCTCGCTCCACTCTGGAGCGGCGCCAAACGAACCGTGCTGAATGACCTGCATCATCAAATGAAACTTCTGAATACCTGGCAGGGAAAATATTATAAAAAGGATGAGAAACTATGACTGAAGCTTTCACACTTTATAAACTGATCCTGCTCTATACACTGGAAACAGCCCAGGAACCCCTCACCACCTCCTGGCTCTGTGACCTGATGGTAGAAAAGCAATATACGAGCTATTTCAATGTCCAGCAAATACTCTCTGAGATGAGCGACGCGGGATTAATCTTACCAGAAAAATACCGCAATTCCTTCCTTTATACCATTACGGAGGAAGGGCTTGGCACCATCGACCTTTTTCGTCATAATATCTCTCCGGAGATCCGCAGGGAGATCGACGCTTACCTGCAGGAACACGACTGCGAACTGCTGGAGCGCCATTCCTACCCCGCCATTTACGACCGAAACGAATTCCAGGAGTACACCGTGGACTGCCGCATCCGGGAAAAAGACCACGATCTACTCCACCTCTCCCTCTCCGTTCCCACGGAAGAAGCAGCCATGGCCATCTGTAAAAAATGGCGCAAGAAAAACTCGGAGATTTATAGCCTTTTGATGGAAAATCTTCTGTAAGGAGGGCCGCTCCTATCTCCTTTGGCGCAGCCGCTCCAACCGCGCCCGGATCTTCTCCTCCTCTCCCATTCTGGTAGGCTCATAAAATACGCTTCCCGCAATTTCATCCGGCAGATACTGCTGTTTCACATAATGCTCCTCATAATCATGAGGATACAGATACCCTGTTCCGTGCCCCAGCTTGGCGGCGCCTTTATAGTGGGCGTCCTGTAAATGGACAGGAACAGTAGTCCTCACCTTTCCCACAGACTCCATAGCAGCAAAGATCGCCTGGCTGGCCGCATTGCTCTTTGGCGCCCCGGCAATGTAAGCAGCAGCCTGGGCCAGAATGATCTGGGCCTCCGGCATGCCCACCCGCTCCACCGCCAGGCTGGCGGATACGGCCAGACTCAATGCCTGGGGATCGGCGTTCCCCACATCCTCCGATGCGGATATCATCAGACGGCGGGCAATAAACCGGATATCCTCCCCCGCATAAAGCATTTTCGCCAGATAATAAACCGCTGCATCCGGGTCAGAGCCACGGAGGCTCTTGATAAACGCGGATATGGTGTCATAATGCTGGTCTCCCGTCTTATCATAGCGCACCGCCCGTTTCTGAATACACTCCGAAGCCGTCTCCAGATCAATCCGGATCACGCCGTCCTCCCCGCGGGGTGTAGTCAGCACGGCCAGCTCCACGGCATTCAGAGCTGCCCGGGCATCGCCTCCGGCAATGTCTGCGAGAAAATCCCTCGCATCATCCTCCAGAACAGCCCCATAGCTTCCCATACCGCAGACTTCATCCGTCACCGCCCGGGTGAGCAGACTGGCAATGTCCTCTTTCTCCAGGGCTTTCAGCTCAAATATGATGGAGCGCGACAAAAGAGCCCCGTTCACCTCAAAATAAGGGTTCTCCGTGGTGGCCCCGATCAGAACCACCGTCCCGTCCTCCACAAAGGGTAGCAGATAGTCCTGCTGGCCCTTATTAAAACGATGGATCTCATCAATGAACAAAATCGTCTTTCTCCCATACATCCCGAGCTGATCCTGAGCGTCCTTCACTGCCGCTTCCATGTCCTTTTTCCCCGCCGTAGTCGCATTCAGCTGGGTAAACTGGGCGCTGGTGGTATTAGCAATCACTTTCGCCAGCGTTGTCTTCCCCGTTCCGGGTGGCCCGTAAAAAATGACCGACCCCAGCTTATCCGCCTTGATGGCCCGGTACAGCATCTTTCCCTCTCCGATAATATGCTGCTGCCCCACTACCTCATCTAGGGTCTTCGGCCGCATCCGGGACGCCAGCGGCGATTCCTTCTCTTGGTTTTTTTCTTTCATATATGAAAACAAGTCCATCTCTCCTGCCTCCTGACTTTCCAACCTGCGCTGTCTTCCTTCGGGAATTTCTATATTCGCGAGCGTTATGATTTGCCGACGCTATCGCCCGTATATGCCCGCAAACGCCAATGAATCAGGAAAACCTTTGTGTTTGCGGGTATGACGCCAGAAAGAGAGCGCTGATTCTCATCAACGCTCTCCCTCACGATCTAACAGCCTTCCGTTCCCTGCGGCTGCACGGGCCTTTATCGGTTTAATCCAGATGATACACTTCCTCCATGCCGGACCAGAATTCCCCCTCTTTCCGATCCTCCAGAGGCTGCATCAGCGGTTTTACCAGGCTCCACCAGTGCTGGGTCGCCGGATCTTCCGCCATTTTCGCCATGTCCGCGTCAAAATCATCCCCGTCATACTCATAGTAGGCAAACATATAGTCGCCCCGCTGATAGATTGAATAATTCCGAAGATGACAGGCTTTGATCATCTCATTCACCCCCGGAAGCGGGTTGGCATGATACGCATTATACTGCGCCTTCCCCTCCGGTTTAATTTTAATCATTTCCCCAATACGCTTTACCATAATACCTTCTTTCCCCAAAAAGACAGTTTAATCGTAAATTTTCGTTGCTTCATCGAACAGCGCCTTGATATTCTTCGGCGGTACATCCGGCTGTAATCCCTCGTGGCTCGGCGATACGATCAGTCCTGTCGGGAAATAACCGCGCAGCTCTTTTACTTTAGCGGCCACCATCTCCGGCGTGCCGTTCGGCAGCAGATCCTGGGTATCCACGCCGCCGCAGAAAGAAATCTGACCGTCAAATTTGGCTTTCAGATTGTCCGGCTGCATACCGGCGGCCAGAGCCTGGATCGGATGAACGATATCCACACCGGCCTCAATCAGCAGAGGAATGGCCTCCACGATGGAACCACAGGAATGATACATCACCTTCACGCCATAACTGTGGGCGATCTCGATCAGCTTCTTCGCCCCCGGGATGACAAATTCGGAGATCAGATCCGGACTGATCATCAGGCCCCTCTGGCTTCCCATATCGTCACCGATCAGGATTGCGTGTACTTTACCCTTGGTGGCCTCCAGGAAAATCCTCAGCGCCTTCTCATAAAATTTCACAATATGGTCATCCACATAGTGTACCATTTCCGGCTCGGCAACCATATTCATCAGACAGGTCTGCATACCAAAGGCAGCGCACACGTCCTGGAAATGGCAGGCCCAGAGCATACCCATGACCGCCTTGTCATCGGGCGCCTCGTCCACCAATCTCCGGCATTCCTCCGGATCGATATACAATTCCGGATCCGGCCACGGGAAATTCACGGCTTTCACATCATCCACATCCTCACACTGGGCAAAACAGCCGTCGGCGGTCAGAGTACGATGCTCTGTATCCACATTACTGCCGTTCATATACCAGTCAAAAGCCGCAAAGATCGCGGAACAGGTCGGAGATTTGTAGGGAATCTCCACTGCGTAGAAATCGTCGCCGCAGACCCGTTTAAGCTCTTTGATATCTTTTACATTATAAAAATCGCAAAGGGCCGGAACGGCCTCCGGGGTAGGATCGCCCAGCCAGCAGGCCGGTCTGTCTACAGGTCTTCTCTCTGTTGTCGCCAAAAAACGCTCAATACTGTTCATTTCTCATGAACTCCTTTCTTAAAATGTATATGGTATTGCTTAACTCACAAATAGTTACCCAAAATTTTTCATGATATATTCCACGATCGGAGACGGATCCTCCAGGCTATGGGGATGGTGGTCGCAATCCGGCTTCACAATCACTTTGATCGTCCCTCCGTGCTCCTCATAATACGACGCCAGAAGCTTTCCGTTCTCCTTATAGGGTACAACCGTGTCCGCGCCGCCGGCCACCAGCATGATCTTCACCTGTCCGGCCAGAAGCTGATCCAGCTTGTCCAGAGGATTTCCCTTAAAGACAGACGCATCTTCCTCAGAAATATGATACACCTGTTTGCACTCCTCCCACTCTTTCTCGAAGCGAGCGGCATCACCGAAGCCGCCCGGCCAGCTCCTCACATTCAGCACCGGCGCGTCCAGGTATAAAGTGGAAACAGCCTCCGGCCTGCCCACAGTGAAATTTACCGCATAGAGAGCGCCGCGGCTGAATCCAAACAGATCCACCCTCCTGCTCAATCCCACTTTTTCTGTCATATAGCGGTAAAACTTCTCCATGATAGCTACTGCCTCCGGGCAGCCATACATATCGCTGATGCCTATGTAAGCAACATGCCATCCTTTCTCCAACAAAGCCCGATCCGCGTAATCAAACGCACCGAAAAACTCCGCCCGCCACACCCAGGGACTGCCCGGGTAGGGCTTCCTGGGAGAAACCAAAATACACTCATGGCCATCCAGCTTACAATCTTTACGGCTGTAGCCCTCCCATGTGCTCATGCAAATGTCTGTTTCTACCATATCCATCCTCCTGTCTTTCTAAAAAGGAGATCTTAAAAATCATTTTTCCCTTCCTCTTTATGCTTTTCATTATAAATGATGCTAAAGCAAAATAACAGCTTGATTTTAATTATGATTTAAACGTTTAATTATATCCCATTGACTTTTCGTGCTTCTATGCTACACTGGACATATCAAAACTGCGTCTCTTATATATGGAAAAGGAGCTGATCCCATGGCAACATTAAAAGATGTGGCGGCCCGGGCCGGCGTGTCCATAGCTACGGTTTCCTATTGTATCAATAAAACCCACAATCTGAGCGCCGAAACCAGAACCCGGATCAACCAGGCCATCAGTGAGCTGAACTATATACCAAATTCCCAGGCCAGAAGCCTGAAAAGCCAGACTTCCCGGGAGATCTGCGCCATTTTCCCTGATCTGGAAAATCTGTATTACAACGAATTCTTAAAAGGCATGATCATGCAGGCGGAAAATATGAATTATTCCCTGAATGTTTCCTGTTCCTACAATGATATGCGAAAAGAACAGACGCTGATCGAAAACGCCATCAGCAAAAACAGCGCCGGTATCCTGCTGGTCACCTGCCAGCCCCAGAATACAGCGTTTTTCCGAAACACCCTGTTAAAGCACAAGCAGGAAACTGTTTTCCTGGACCGTATGCCCAGCAAGATTGACGCTGTCTATTTCGGTTTTGACAATTACGCCACCGTACAGTACCTGACCCAGCGTCTGATCAACAGCAATTTTAGAGATATTGCCCTGCTGACCGGCCCGGATAACCTGTTTTCCGAATCCGAATGCATCGCGGCTTTCCAGGATACCATGGATGAAGCCGGGCTGTACTACGGCGGAAAGCATCAGCTTACCACCGACACAACCAAAGAAGGAGCTTTCAAAGTCTCCCTGCAGACCTGGATCGATGATCCGCCGCAGGCAATCATCACATCCTCCCAGGCTCTCTGCCAGGGCGTGATCGAAGCCTGCCATCTGGCAAGCCTGCGTATTCCCGAGGACATCTGTTTGATCACCCTGGATGTAGACAACTGGAATCTTTCCTCTTTCTACCCGAACATCATCCGCACCACCCGGCCTGCTTATGCCCTTGGCGCGCAAAGCTGCCAGGCGTTGATTGATATGGTAGAACATTCTGAAAAGCCGGAAAACCGTTTCCATTTGCTCCGGGACACAATCACCAACTATCCTATCCGACTGCCAATGCCCAGAAACCTGAACCTGGAAAATTCAGATTTATCTGTGGGCACGCTGAACATTGCCGCCGCCAACCTGCCCACCGTCCGCGCTATCCAGGCAGTCAGCCAGGAATTTTACCACAAATATCATGTCCGTCTGAATTTTGATCTCCTGGAGCTCAAAGAGCTGTTTACTGTAATCACAAAAGATTCCCAGCGGGAACATCCCCGATACGATATCTATCTTTATGATACTTCCTGGTTCTCCTATCTTTTTGAGACAGGCTGCCTGAAGGATATCACCGATGAAATCTACTCCAATCCGGAGATGCTGCACTATTTTATACCCAAAAACCTGAGCAATTGCTGCCGCGGCAACCGCTATTACGGTTTCCCCATCATCGGCGGCACGCAATTCCTTCTTTATCGTAGAGACCTGTTCTCCGACCAGGAGCTGGGACTAAAATACAAGAAAAACCACAAGCTTTCGCTGCGCCCGCCCAAAACCTGGAAAGAATTCAATACCATCGCCCGTTTTTTTACCAGGAAATATAATCCTGATTCTCCCACGGAATACGGTACGGCTATCGCTATGGGATTGAACGAGGAACTGGCCCTGGAATTTGAGCCCCGTTTATGGAGCCACGGCGGCAGCTTTTTCGATACCCACGGCCATCTGTGCCTGAATTCTCCCCAGAATGCCCGGGCCATGGCGAGCTTCAAAGAAAGCCTCCGCTACTCCAAGCCGGATATCTTTTCCACCCAGGAAGCTTTCCCTGAATTTTCTAAGGGCAATGTGGCCATGATCATTACCTTCACCGAATACGCAGCCCAGATCCAAAACAGCTTTCATTCCGAATACCTGCACAAAAGCGGCTACAGTGAGATACCGGGCCGCACGCCGGTAAACGTGGGCTGGCATCTGGGCGTTCCAAAGATATGTCCCAAGATCGGCTACGTAACCAGGCTTTTTCACTGGCTTCATAAACGCCATACTTCCTATTATATGTCCATCCTCTCCGGCGCTTCTGCACTGGAATACCCTTACAAAAACCACGAGCTCAGAAAGCTCTATCCCTGGATGGATCTTACCCTGGATGCCATGGATGCCTGCCGTTCCCGCATCTATCCCCTGAAAAAACTAAACGGCTACCTGCCCCCCCATGAGTTTGAGGCAATTTTATGCGACGTGCTCCGCACACTGCCAGACGGCTACCTGGATATCAGCGACTACCTGGACACCATGCAGCGCCAAGTAGTCAGGGCTTTATCCTCCTGAAAAAGATATATGCAGAGCCGGGTGAAAATCCTATGTTTCCACCCGGCTCGTCTCTTCCCTTTATACAAAACTCTTTCATATTTTCCACAACAGCCCGTCCGTCATTCGCCCAGCATGTAGGGACGGATCTTCTCTATGACATCCTGTGCCTCGTCCTCAAAAATCCACAGCTCCAAAGGACCGCTCAGATCCAGGCTGCACACACCAAGAATGGATTTCGCATCCACCGTGATCCTGCCCTTACTCAGATTGAAATCCCCGTCGCAATTCGTTAAAATGGATACAAACCTCTGCACCTCATCCATATTGTTCAGTTTGACTATAACCTTCTTCAAGCGCACCTCCCATCTGGCTGCAGCCACATGGATCCGCAGCTCTTTTGTGAAAGATCTATTCTTCAAGTGTTCGAGAGCCCTCTGTGCATTTGAAATATTTGATAATTATAGTATGCCTCTTTGCCATAGTTTTGTCAACCTGCTTTTAAAATTTAGTGCAGCATTTTCATTTTTCATCGCTTTAACCAATTTTTAATTTCCTGTTCCCCACAAAATATCACATTCGCACATATGTCAAGCATCCAGCAATTGATCTACTGTAACCAAACGGAATCCCCGTTCCTTCAATTCATCAATGATACGAAAAGCCGCCTCCACCGATGTATCGTAGCAATCATGCAGAAGGATGATATCGCCGTCCTCCACTTCGTTCATAACCCTCTCCGTAACGGCATCCGTATTCTGCAAAGCCCAATCCCGGGAATCCACAGACCAGCCCACGGGTATCTGGCGTATGTTTTTTTCCAGGGTTTCATTCCATTCCCCATAAGGGGGACGGACATACTCCACCTCCTGCCCGGTGAGGGTTTCAATCTTATCAGCAGTCAACGTCACTTGTTCCATAGCCTCATCCAGGGGAAGAAGGGGCAGATTCACATGATTCTGGGTATGGGTCCCCAAAAGATGGCCCTCCGCCACCATTTTTTTGACTAGCTCCTCATTTCCGTCTATGTTCACGCCCAAAAGGAAAAAAGTAGCGCAGACCCCTCTCTCCCGAAGCCCTTCCAAAAGAGTATCCGTACATCCGGGAATCGGCCCGTCGTCAAAAGTCAGAGCCACGATGGGTTGCTGATTCTCCTCTTCCGCACCTTCTGATTTTTTATCCGTCTCGATCTTTGTTCGAAGATTATGTAAGGCTGAGACAGCCAGAGATTCCCAACCCCTCAATACCGCAACCGACGCAACTATACATATCGCCGCACTTAATGTAATAATAAGCCAGTATCGCTTCATACCCTGCGTATCCGTCGCATTCTTTACTTTCATTCTATGACAGAGGGTGCAGATTTAATCCTCCCCCAAATTCTATTTTCAACCATTCCGCCGGGAAAACTCCCTTATCTTGACGGCAGCCGCAATTCCACCACCGGATGGGCCGCTTTCCTCTTCTGAGGCGCCGGAAGCTGCATATAGTCTTCCCCATAGGAATACGCCAGATATTTTTCTGCTTCCAGAGGCACCGGATACGCTTTCCCATTCAAAACTCCCATCCGCATACCTGAAAGCCAGGCTTCAGGAAAAGCGCCGTGGCGCAGATGCTCCCCTGTCCCATCATAGAGATAACCGGTACTGCGCCGGTCAAAATGAGTAATCACTTTGTGCTGCAGCTGTTCCAATGCTTTGATCGGCTTCCTGTTTTTATACCAGGTCATCATCCGGCACAGTCTTCTGTACTTCCCATAAAAATGCATGTCCGTGCCTTCCCATTTATGAAATACCATAGAACGGGCAAACAGTGTGGCAAACACATGGAGCTTTTGTCCCCATTTATGTTTTGCCGTCCTGTCATGGACAAAGATATCGATAAATATCCCCTGATGCATCCCGGAAAACCGCTGCGAAAACTCTGTCTTAAATACAGTGCCCTCCCTGCGGATCTTATCAAAAACACTGTGATAATCCGGATCTGTCTTATTCGACTGATAATAAAAATCCGGCCCGATCTCCTTTTGCACGACAGCAAGAAACTTTTCGTACTGGTCCCTTAGCATAATCACGTCAATATCATCATCCCAGGGAATAATTCTCTGATGACGTATGGCGCCGAGCAGCGTACCGCCGCCCAAAAAATATGTTATATCATGGGCTTTACAGATCCGGTCCAATTCATCCAGACAGGCCAGCTGACACTCCTGAAGCTCTCCCAGCCGGCCGTCATAAGTATTATCAAAATAGAAAAACTCTTCATCATGCCATACCGTTTTCCATGCCATATAAGTGCCGTCCTCCAGGGATATCTCCTCCCCCGACAGCCGTATCCGCTTTCCCTCCGCTCCGGCCCCGATCCTGGCAAACAGACGGCAGATCCATTCCCCGGCACAAATATACGATTCCCCGGGTAAAAAGGCAAGCCTGTATTGTTCATATTCAGGAAAATGCCGACACTCTTTCTCTTCCAGTCCATAGACTTTCGGATAAATGAGCAAATTGGCCTCCGGCGGCACAAATTCCCTTGCGGCTACCCTCTCCTCCGCCAGCACCCAGTATTGCGCCTGAATGTCTCTTTCTGCCAGCTCCGGAAGACGGTCTGTCACACGGATCCGCCAGCCCTTCCCGGCAAGCATCATCCCGGCCGCTTCCTCCGCCAGCTTTCGCTGTCCCTGATCCAATATCACCAGCACCTGTTCCCGTTCCGGCGCCTCCGGCATTTTTTCATATTGAAACATTTCAATCCACAACCGCCCTAACCGATCCATAACCTTACTCCCATCATTTGCAAAGGATTGTAAAATATGCTATGCTGAATGTACTAAACAGCAAAGTACCCGGAGGCCTTATGAAATACTATTTGAAATACATTCTGCAGAAATTAATCGCCCTGTTACTCCTTCCTTTCCATCTGTTCCCTGTAAAGAAAAACCGCGTTCTTTTCTTAAGCCTCGAAGGCGGATCCTTCTATGAGTATTCCTGCAATCCAAAATATTTCTGTGAATATCTCCAGGCCGCGCGACCGGGGGATTACGAACTGATCTGGCTGTTCAAAGAACCGACAAACTATTCTTTTCTGAAGGAAAAAGGAATACGGACAGCAAGACATTTCTCCCCAGCCGGACTTTACTATGCACTGACCTCCCGAATTGTCATTTCCAACGGCGGCTACCTTACGTGGTTTCCTTTCCGCCAAAAACAAGTCTGCATAAACACCTGGCATGGCGGCGGCGCCTATAAAAAGCTGGAAAATGATACCACAGGAGCCAATACCGCCACCAAAAAGCGCATGGAATACGCAGCCCGCCACACAGCGGCTTTCCTGTCCGGATGCGAAGCATTCTCCCGGCATGTCGCCCGGGGAGCTTTTCTCTATACAGGCAGAATCCTCCCCATAGGTACGCCCCGCAACGATATCCTGTTTTCCGGCCAGTGCGATATCCTGTACAAAAGCGTGCGGGAATCCCTGCACCTTCCCGCCACAGGCCGCATCCTGCTCTATGCCCCCACATTCCGTTCCACCACAAGCAGCCACGGCCAGCCTCTTAATGGGGGGCTTTTGCTTCAAGAGCTGAACCAGCTCACAGGAGAAACCTGGTATCTGCTTTACCGTATGCATGTACAGGCAGGTTCCGAACCTCCGCTCCACGGCCTGGACAGCCATTGCATGGATGTCTCCGCCTATCCGGATACCCAGCAGCTTCTCTGCGCCGCCGATTGGCTGATCACCGATTACTCATCTATTGTATGGGACTATGCGCTGACGGACCGCCCTCTCATCCTGTATGCGCCGGATCTGGAAAGCTACCGCTCCGGGCGGGGCTTCTATGTGGATATCCGGGACTGGGGATTTCCTCTGTGCCGCACAGAGGAGGAACTGTTGGCCATCCTTCCCGAAGTCCTATCCGGCGCATACAAAAATGGCCCCAAACTTCATCGCGAACTCCTCGGTTCCTATGAATCGGGCCATTCCTGTAAAGAGCTGCTTGCTTTTATTGAAAAACAAGTATCGTAACAGTCCAGCTTTCCGGCTGAACTGTTACGAAATGTCTACTTCCCAAACCCCTGTATCATGCGGACGAACATGTCCCGCAGACCAACGGTGGGCTGCCAGCCCAGGGCCTTTAAGCGGGAGCTGTCCAGCCGGATCACCATCTCGGGATTATAGCCGAAGGACGCCAGATCCCCGGGCATATCAAACTCCACGGAAATCCCGCTCTCCGGAAAAGTATCGCAAACGCACTGGGCCATTTCACGGATTGTCACTGCTGTGTCTTCATTCGTCACATTATATGCCTCTCCCGCATTCCCTTTAACCAGGATATACAACAGAGCGGAAACCGCGTCCTTTGTGTAACAATAACTGCGGAGCGTATTACCCGCCGTATGAAGGACAATATTCCTCTTCTCCACCGCACAGCGGGCAAACTCCGCGAATACCCGCCCGTCATTATATTCCACTCCCGCCCCAAAAGTCTGGGAAAGCCTGGCCACTTTCACCGGCACGCCATATTCCGACGCATAGGACGCGCACAGGCATTCTACCATACGCTTCCCCTCCGAATAGCTGCTGCGGACGCTCATCGGATCCATGTAACCGTAATCTTTCTCTGTTACCCGTCCGTCTTCTGTCCCAGGCACGCCATACACTTCCAAAGAGGACAGATATACCATACCTTTAACAGCTTTCCCGCGGGCGAATTCCAAAATATTCTTTGTTCCCTCCAATGCCGTCAAAATCGTTTCCACCGGATTGGTCACAAAGAACCGGGAACTGGTAGCGCTGGCTCCATGGATCACGTAATCTACGTTTTCCCCCGTCTCAATCTCCCGATTCACGTCGCCAAACACCAGGGACACATCGCCCCTGTCCAGCAGACTGCCAAAAACCTTCCTCGCTTTTTCCTCGCTGCGCACAAAAGCCAGTATACGGATATGGGAATCTTTCAACCGATTGGCACAGGCCAGCGCTTTCACTATCTGGGAACCGATCAGCCCTGTCGCCCCCGTGACAAACACGGTATTGCCCTTAAGATCATCAAAAAGACAGCCGCTGTTAACCAGCTCTTCCATATCCTCCTGCAAAACAACGTTTTCTTCACATTCTTTGATCATTTTTTCACCCCAGTTATCTTTTTTCTCCGCTGCAACGATTCTTTTTATGCATTTTAGCATCCAGCCGGTTAGTCAGCCCAAGGCCAAAGGCCTGTTCATTCTCCTTATACTGCAGTAAAGCCCGGAACATATAGACGTCCTCCGGCGTAGTCACTTTGATATTCCCCCTGTTTCCCGGCACCATGTGTACATCCCTCCCCAGGCTGCGTAGAATCGTACAGGCGTCCACCATATTCTCATACCGTTCCGGCCTGGCGCGAACCACGTCATGGGCGGCAATGATATCTTTCAAATAAAAGCTCTGGGGGGCCTGAGCCGCAAAAGTTTCCTTGCGGTAGGGCACGGAATCCACCGCCACGCCGTCCTTACTGAGCAGGATCGTCTCGTAACAGGATGTGCAGGTAATCCCGTTTCCATTCTCATGCACGCTCCGGATATTTCCCGCTATCACATCATAAGAGATGAATGGGCGCACGCCGTCATGCAGCAACACCACGGAGTCCCCGGGATTTTCCGCTTCTGCCCGCTTCAACGCATTATAAATCGAGTCCTGGGCAGTTTCCCCTCCCGCAAGAACCGCCGCGGTCTTGCGGATATGGAAGTCTTCGACCAATTCCTCCATATAGGAAATATAATCCTCCAGAACAGAAATATAGATCTTATCAATCATATCATGATGCTGGAAAAGCTGCAGCGTATGGATAATAACCGGCTTGCCGTTAATCTCCAAAAATTGTTTCGGGACTCCCGCTCCCATACGCACGCCGCTTCCGCCGGCAAAAATAATCGCAATGTTCATGTTAGCCTCCTTTATGTTACATTATTTCCTGAAACTCACATCTTAATTCTACTCAATTTGACAAATATTGGTTTAGTATAGCATGAGGAACTAACTTTTTCAACACTCTATAACCCAAAACAGCTCTAACGTTTAAATTAGTATTTGCTCTCTTAAGGCAACCTGGATCCTATTTTTTAGACTAAACTGTCAATGCGTTCCTATTTTGAGCCATAAAATCACTGTGCCCTGTTTTTATCTGTTTTTGTTTTCACCTGTTTCTCCACCGCCCCCTTTCCTTGGCCGTTTCTATATAAACCGTATCTGTATCTTCTTCTTTATTTTTTCCTTGTATTCTTTCAGCGGCGTCTCTTTCATGGATTCCAGCATTCTCCGGTGTTTCTGTTCTAAGCTCTGCTTTGCTTTTTTCCATATCCGTTCCCATGCGTCCATGAACTGCCCGATCATGTGCCCGATCTGTATCAGGTAATAATGGCATTTCAGTGCCTGGTAGTTTTTGCTGAATGGATGTTCCAGGCAGTACCCATGCTTTTTCTGCGCATTGAAACCCTCATTTTCTATTTTCCACCTCATTCTTTCCCGGCCTGCCACGCCTTCCACATTTTTTTGGGTGACTGGCAGATCTGTGAGGAACCAGAATTCTTTCCGGATTGTCCTGGCTTCCCCCTTTTTCTTCCCTTTTTTGCAGGCCTGTTCCCTGCCTTCCCCATATTCTACCAGGTTTACTTTATATCCGTTATCATCGACGTCGGTTACGTAATCATGCCATCCTTTCCCTGTTTCCAGCGCATGTTCCCGGCGGTTCTTTTCCATCCTTTTCAGTTTCCTGTATTCCTCCCCAACGGAAGGGACGCTTCCTTCCTTATACCGCCAGCTCTTTCCCCTGCATCTTTCAAAGAAGCCTTCACAGGCATACAGGCTGTCTGCGCACAGGCAGATGGGCAGCCTTGGAAACGCTTTTTTCAGCTTTTCCATCAGCCGCCAGCAGGCTTTCCTCTCACAGTCCTGCTTTTCCGTTTCCTTTCCGCCTTCATTGTCCACGAATTCCGTCTGGATGCTGATGAGGATTTTTGGATGCAGCACAAGCCTCGCCTCCAGTACGTAATAATAGTTCTCCGTCCACTCTTTTTCCGTTCCCTTATTATGGGTGCGGCGCAGCCTTTTCCCATCCAATTCCCCATGGGCGCTGCAAAGCTGTGTCCCGTCTATGATGACCTGCCAGTATTTCCCGCGGATACACATGCCTTCAAACACCCGGCTGCGCAGCAGCCTGCGGCACAGGCAATGGATGACATCCTGCAGTTTTTCCGGATCCAGCCGTCCCAGGTACCGGTTGATGGTTTCCCAGTAAGGAAGTTCGTCCGCCGTCGGCTCCTCCCTGCAAAGCGTCCAGATATTGCTTATCATTGTCCCTGAATTGAATTCTTCGCTTGTTTTCCGCATGCTACTGATATAAAATAAAGAAAAAAGGATACGCGTCATAAGAAGGATCACGCCGGGGTATGTAATGTAACTCTGGTGTCGGGGATCTGGGATTTATTTTAACAATGGCAGGAGGTCTGGAAAAAAGCGCCGAACCAGCTTAACTAATTCACAGGTAAGTTTAAACTCTGCCAGGTGTTCCCTCGTCTCTTTTCTTGTGATTTTTATTCCTGATTCATGGTAAAACCTCCTCTCTTTTATGGTTGTGCGAAAAAATAGTTTATTGGTTACTTCTATTATCTCGCATCTTCCCATAAAATGGGAGGTTTTTTTACGAAAAGTTTTTAAGCGTCAGAGCTGAACTCAAAATAATAGGCAAATCCTATTTCTGTGATGTGAGCAAATGATGCTAGAAACTTCTACCATACAATAAAGGGTAGCAGTTGATTCCATACCATTAACTGCTACCCTAAACTTATCCTTTCTCTACATCAATTTACACCCAAAAATGGATCCGTACAATCGTGCAAAAAGCAAAAACTACTCGCCTTTCTCTTGTCCGCTTTACCCAAATACCGCACTATTTCTTAATTTCCTCCTTGCCGGCGGTTATTTTATTCGACGCAATTTTGTTAATCTTACCACCTTTATATATCCATACGCCGTATCCATTCTTTTTATTTTGGGCGCTGATTGTGTTATAGCTTAACACCTTTATCTGGCTTCCAGAGCCATTTACATTAACACCCGCTTTTTGCTTGGAAGTAAATGTATTTTTATTAGCTGCCTTACCGCCTACGGTACCCGCGTATCCTTTGGAGCACACAATCAGTGCATTGTCCTTCGTCACCACAACTTTGTTTTTGCAAATAGAATCTACTTTCCCTTTGCTTGTGACAATAATTCCTCTCAAACCGGCAGTTATTTTATTTCCTATTATTTTACTTACCGTCCCTCCAAAGATATTTATTCCTGTTCCTCCTGCCGCACCAGAAGTATCAATCGTATTATTCGAAATAGTCACAACTTTTGCCTTGGATGCAATTTTCAACGAAGAACAGGTGGAAACAGCCGGAGAGGTAATCGTGTTGTAAGACAACTCCCTCACTGACGTTTTGTTGCCGGAAATAATGATCGTTTCCTTTTTACGGGATTTAAAAGTATTACCATACTTTTTTCCTCCAACAGTCGTGATTTTTCCGCCTGTGGCAACATATAAGGCACTATCCTTCTTTGCAGTCACCTTGTTTGAGCGTACACTGGATACCTGTCCGGTAGACGTTACGATAATCCCACGATAACCTGCACTGATTGAATTACCTTTTATCGCTGTATTTTTAGCAGACGCAACTGCAATACCTACCCCAGTATTGTTTGTTTGCGAAGCATAAATCGAATTGTTTTCAATATTCTTTATATATGCGTTCTTCACTATTCTAATCCCAATACCGTTTGTAGTGAATCCCTTATTAATAACATTATATTTTACAGTCGTAATCCTTGTATTTTTATCCGTTGCACAAATCCCATCACCTTTGGTTGAATAAATTGCATTGGCATCAGCTTTTTTACCGCCTATAGACAAAACAACGGCCCCCTCCGCAACATATATTCCTCTGTTATTTCCGGTTATAGTATTTGCGCTAATCGTGCCTACCGTTGAATCAGTGACAGATATTCCACTGTCCTTTTTCGACGTCACAACATTTTGGGAAATCAGATTTGTCAACGCACTTTTTTCTGCAAAAGATATTCCTGTACCATTTGACGTTATTTTATTATTTATAATATAGCTTACAGAAGCTTTTTCATGGACATATATGCCGCGTCCCGTTGCCTTTATCGTATTATTGCTTATTGTAGCTCTTGAAACAGCCTCATTTTTCGTGGCTCTGTTTTGAGTATACGTACTAAAAGCAAGTAAGATTCCGTCTTCCTTGGCCTTTGATATCGTGTTGTCTGACACAGTAACTGTTTTACCACCGTACACCCGGATAGGAATAGCATAATTTCCGTTGATCGTATTATTGATTATTTTGCAATCATCAAAAGCAAATGTCCTGATCGCACATCCGGAAACCGTAGACTTTGAATACAAAAATCTATTATTTGAAATTTCTATGTTTTTGGTATGCTTTCCCGCAATAGAATGGTGGTCTCCAACGCCGCAGGGATAATCCTTAAATGTGCATCCAGTAACTGTGACGTTCTCACAAACCGTATCATCTCCATCAAAAGCTGCCGCCCATTCCTCGCCCTTCCCTGCAATATCAATTTCTAAAGCCTCTTTAGAAAGATAAATGTCATATTCATCCTTGGTTTCCTGGAAGAGATACCCATCAAAAATACAATTTGAGACTTTAACGTCTTTACAGCCATTAAACTCAAGAAGATGATTGGATCCGTTATGCAAAAAAGTAACATCCATGACCGTAATCCCGCGGGCATGGCCAAATGTTATCAGATTTACCTCGGATTTTGTACCTTTATTCCCATCTATGATCCCATTCTTTAATACAATATCATGGGATAAATCGTATCCGCCTTTAACACCGGATATTCCCTGTTTAGCATCGTTTTTACGATTACCATTTTTATCACAATTGGAAAAGATATTTGTACCGCCCTCTTTAGTAATCATATTTTTTGTTGCCAGCAGAGTATTGCCACCCAGGTCTATTTCCGTCATCGAGCGAATATTCAGCGTACCATAAGGCCTGTCAGAAGATGAATATCCAATCGGGAAAATAGCATTCCCCTTGGTCAGCTGTATATGCAAAGTATATTTTTCATTGGGATCCGCGGCTTCCAGCGCATTGAGAATTTTAGTATAATTCTTATAGTAGGCACTGTTGGCTGTAGACAACGAAACCGTAATGTACACATCCGTATCTGTTGTCCTTTTTGTATCCACGGTATAATATTCTGTATCCGATATATTAACTGCAGCGTGTATTTCATTGGTATTTAAGAGCCACAACATACCTAATATAAGGAAAAAAAATGTGACCTTAAACGAACCAAAATATTTCATTCTGACTTACCTTCCTTTCCTTTCGCCCAGGCGCTGAAATAGCAGACTTTGCGCTTTCTTTTTATATACGTCTGCTATTATAAATCATAAGAAATGTGAAACTTTGACTTTAAACCACCTCATGGCACACATGCCACCCCATATATCTCTATTGTCTTAATTTTTTCTGCTTTCACCTCCTGTCCTGTAATCAGCCGCAATGATGGGTTATACACCGTATCATACCCTCTTCTGATTCACCACTTTTTTTCCAGTTATATTCTAATTATATCAAAGATATACAAACTAAACAACCCCGATTTCAAATTGGGCGGCGCAGCAGTTCACACTTTGAATCCAGGTATAGCAAAAAGGCTGGAAAAACAGCTAAGTCAGCAACCACCAGTTCAACTGGTGGTTTGCTATTAGCCCTCCAAAGGG
>CAJUQO010000054.1 GCA_910588295.1 uncultured Lachnospiraceae bacterium
AATTACACGAGTTCATTATAACATATGGATAACTGATACTCAATCAAAAGAACCTATGTATAGGTCAAAAAATTTATCCTTATCTGTCATCAATCAAATCAGCATATGTAACATACATTGTATCGCCCTCCTTCATAATATTCAGAATCAATGTAGCATTAATATATGCTTTATTATAGCTTTTCAGTTATATAGTATTCACTCTCGTTACAAAGTTTTTCAAAAAAGTGACTGCTGCCAAACAGGAAAACGTGAAAAATCTTTTTTCGAAACATATCCTTGTGATTTACAATTATACTATGTTCTATCTGATATATCCTCACTAAACGCATAATCAGGATTTGAATTAAGGATTTAAATCATTAAAGTATTATGCCAGATATGGTATGATAAAACACCTGCAATTCATATCTGGTTGTGGAAAGGAGAATTATGAGCAACCAGTCAAAAAAATAACCGCTTTATACTGCCGTTTAAGCCATGACGATGAGCAAGAAAAAATCGGGACGATTATTGTCAAAGACCACTCAAGGCTTAGGCGCAACCGCCTTGTTGTCGGACAGTTATTAGAAAAAGATTTTGACCGCATAAATGTACGTTATATCGCCATCATGGACAATATCGACACCGCCAACGGCATCAGCGACTTTGTCCCCATGCAGGATTTATTCAACGAATGGCACGCCAAGAACACAAGTCAGAAAGTGAAGAATGTATTCCACAATAAGGGGATGTCAAGAATCCCGTTTACAAGCAACCTGCCATACAGCCACAAAAAAGACCCCAAAATGCCCCGTTTTATGTCGGCAAACAAACGAGGCCATAGCGAATCGTTCTGGAAACATGCGGACAGTGCTTCGATGTTTGCATTACGGAATTTTCCACAATCCGCAATGACTCTCCAGCCAACGCCTTGCCAATATGAATCTGACAAAAGTTTGGAACAGCAACATTCCGAAACCGATATATCATCACGAACGAGTACAGTCTGCAACAGTCTGAGTTGCCCGACACTCCATGCATATAAATATTTTGAGGATAAAAGCATATGGAAAAAGGCTTCTGCATATGCTATAATGCCATTAGGCAAAAAAGACGCAAAGAACGCCATGTGAACACCTCCCTGTTGCCGGGTTTCGGTGAGCAACAAATAAAATATAACATATCATCCGATGTCTTACCATCTTTTCCTCAAAATAGCAGGACAAACTTTTAAGCTGCTATTCCTAGCATTCCATCTGCTTTTTCCGAATTTTTATGTACCACCCCCAAGCTTGGCAAAACCAAATCCATCATCTTCTTTATCTACTGTCAATGAAATAAATCTAATCAAAAAATCAGGGACTATAGATCTGCCATGCAGAACTATGCCCCTGATCTATTTATTCAGTCATATCCATTCGCTTTTTATATCTGATACCCATGATGCTGGGATCAAAAAGCACCTGAGCAGATAATTGTTTTAATTATTTCTAAATTGTGTATCATCCAAGCTTACTTTAGAAATTATTTTTAGGAACATTATATGGTTAATTCCTTACACAATTCTAAATCAATTTACACAATTTATCTATCTACGACCTTTTGACCCCAACATCTACCCATAAAATTAATCATAGGCGCCAGATACTGTTACTGTAACACTGTTTAGGTTTTCTATGTATACTTTGTAGGATCCCTTCTTGGTCAACTTAAAAGAATGTGCAAAAGTACCTGTCGCATCTATATACCGCAAATGATTATCCGGCTCAATAATACCTACTTGAACAGTTATATTTTTAGGGGATACAATACCTGCGACGTCTATCGTATCACCACTATTTCTGCTGAAATATGCCGTTTTCTTCACCACCATACTCCTAATTGTCCAGTCTATGGATTTGGATCTGGCATCCGGCATCTCCTCTATAGTCAGCCCTTCAAACAGCTCGTCCGCCGTTCCTGTATGCTCGACCGTTTCCTCCACCAGCGCCGCTTCTCTGGCCTGGTCTCTTGTATCCCTGAACAAACCGTCATACAATCCATTCGTCCCAAGTGTCGCCGCGCATACCGATATGCAGCTCCCCACCATCATCATTACAGCCGTAGCCACGGCCGCCCATGATTTCATTCTTTTATCTTTCTGATCCCTCTTCATACAGCGAATCCTCCACATCAATTCATTTTCTCCCTCCGCCCATAAAGGCGAACAGGCGCCGGAACGCCAGGTTTCCGACTTGATCATATCAAAAATGACTCCGAAATATTCTTTGGACGAAATGCCGTCCTTACAGCAGGCCTCATCACAGCTCGCCTCGGCCCATCTCTGCATTTTACGGGAGACACGCCACACCAGGGGATTGAACCAGAACAGGCCATTCACAATAGAAAAAGCTGGCTTCCAGAATGTATCCTTCTGTATATGGTGGATCAGCTCATGGCGCAGGACAATCTCCAGTTCCCTCCTGCTTAAAGTACCCACCGGGAGATAAATCTCCGTGCGGCGGAACCCGCAGATAAAAGGCGAGACAACCCTATAACCCTGATACAGTACGATATTTTTCCGGATGCCCAGTTCCTTTTTCAGACGATCCATGATGGCCGTCGTTTCTACCGTCGCATAGAACCGATTTCTGCATATAGCCCTGAACCGCCAGGACACAAGAAACTGGAAGACGGCATAAGCAATCGCGCCGACTAGCCACAGGATAAAACAGATCCGCAGGATCATATCTATCCAGGGTGTCGTAATCAGCACCCAGCCTTCGCTGGTCATAAACCTGTTCCATCCAAAAAACACCAGATATAAAAGCGGTATCGTATAGCCCCACATCACCAACTTCAGCAGCCGGTATATGGCCTGGGCATTACCTCGCTTTTGCAGTATGGAAGCAGCCGCCAGCCATACGGCCATGCAGATACTTCCCGTCAGGCAGGTAAGGCCCAGGAAAAAACCGATATTAATTATCCAAATCATCAATTACCCGCCGCAACTCCCGGCGTTCCTCCGGTGTAACCTTTTTCGTCTTGACAAGAGCTGACAACAGTCTGCTCGATGAACCTTTAAACCAGAAATCTTCGGTTCTGCGCAGCTGCTGGGTGCGGTAATCCTCCTCGCTCCGTTTGGCGAGATAATATGTGACACCTTTACGGTAGGAATCCACAAATCCCTTTTCCTTTAGTTTCTTGATGAAGGTGTATACGGTGGTATCTTTATACTCCAGTCCATAGACAATCTTCAACTGTTCCATGATTTCCTGGGCCGAAATCGGTTCCGCCGCGTCCCAGATGCATTTCATGGTGGCTAATTCGCAGTCTGACAATTCCGAAAATTTACTCAATGTTACCTCCTTAGCGTGTGCACAACGCCATTCTTTTGAGGGAGATTGTTCCGGATAAATCTCCCTCCTCGACTAGTCTAATTTACAAGAGCCTCTACGCTCGCTTAAAATATTACTTGTTTTTACAAACTTTGTCAATCTATTTTCATAAAGTTTCTGAGGAATCTATGGAGCTAATCAATAAACAAGATTTGAATGGCTAGGAAAATTCATACATTTGCTATAAAGAGACTCTCTTTTTTCCGTTGTCAGAATAGGAAATTGACAATCTACAGAAAAGGCCTCGAAAAGCATTGTGGAGAATACTGCAAAGGATTTTAGAGCCCATCAGACCATCCTCCGGCACACACTTCATATTTTTGGATATAATGATCCCTCCTCTCCTCCATCTCCCGGCGCTGCCTCTCGGTCAGTGAGGTCTGGATCTCCGCATAGGGGCGCTCCTCCGTACCGTTTTCCAGCCCTTTCAGGAACAGATACCGGCACTCCCAAAGCTCCATCAGGCACTCAAACAGCTCCGGGGCCGTGTACATGCATTTCTGCGAGTCAAACCCGCCCTTCCGGCTGAAACACTCCAGCACCACATAGGCAAAGGGGTAAGCGTCCGTCACGCAGGTATCCCTACATTCCTCCAGATAGTCAGAGAATATCTCTTTCACCTGTCTACAATGTTCGCATTCTTCCCGGGTAATATATTCCCTCATGGCCGCCCCCTTTCCCCGCTTTTTTCTTCCTGATGTCCATTTTATTCTACTCATTCACTATTGTCAACTGTTTCATGTGAACATTTGGAAATTTATGTCTATATTTATAGACACTTCCTGTTATTTGCATCCGACAGCTTCTCTTATTTTTAACGCTCCATGATTCTTTTATACAAACCGATTATACGGCTGCCCGAGATCTTTGCCATTAAAAAAACAGCCGATCTTTTTACGAATCTGCTGCTCCTTTTTACCACTGTTTTATAACTATAATTTGTGCGTTGCCCACCGACACCCGCAACAAGGAAGTGTTTGAAAAAAAGAATCCCCGAACTGTGCCGCAACACGGTTCGGGGATTCATTTTCCGCTTTTACAGGAAGATCAGGCTAAGCACGAACACTACAACCAGAGCCACCACCGACTGCAGTACGCTGATGATCGGGATGGTCTTGTAGGCAATGGACGTGTCCATCTCGGATGTGGTAGCCGTCACCCAGAAGAAGTCGTCGTTTCCGTGGAATACCATCAGTCCGCCGGCCGCGCAGGCGAGCATGGCGATCACACGGCCTATGGGAGAGGCAAAGCCCAGTACGTCCATAAGGGGCGAGATCATGGTGGCCGCCGTCACCATGGCGATGGTGGCGGAACCCACACAGGTACGGAAGATAAATCCGATGATGAACGGAGCCAGGATACCGATGGTCAGTCCCGAGAAGGTATTGGTCAGGATATCCTGCAGCGGGGAGGCTTTCAGCACACCGGAGAAAGCGCCGCCGGCGCCCACGATCAGGACGATCTGCCCGGCTGTCTTTAAGGCATCGGAAAATACGCCGTCAAATCCCCAGGCTTCTTTGTCTTCGGGGAAGATCTGATGATAACCGAACAGGGCGATCAGAAGGCCCACCAGAAGGGCCACCGCCGGGGTACCCAGCACATCCAGCACAGCCATAACAATCCCGCCGAAGCCTACCATATCGCCGATAGTCTTTAAAAGCATCAGTACGATGGGGGCGATGATCGGAAGGAAAGCCATCATGGCGGAGGGAAGCTTCTGGTCTTCGGGCACTTCCACCACGTTTTCCGGAATGTAATAATATTTCTTTCCCGCATAGGATGCGCCGAAATAGCCTATCAGCATGACCGGAATGGATACCAGGGCGCCGAACAGGATGACATAGCCCAGATCCGCGCTTAAGATTCCGGCAACGGCCAGGGGGCCCGGTGTGGGCGGCACAAACATATGGGTGGCATGAAGGCCCATACACATGGCGATAGCCATGGTGGTCATAGAAATCTTCGTATCTTTGGAGATTCTTTTCGCGATGGGGCTTAAGAGCACGAATGCGGAATCACAGAACACGGGAATGGATACGAAATAGCCCGTGATGGCCAGACCCAGGGCCGCATGCTTTTCCCCTGTAATCTTTAAGATCGTCTTCGCCATGGTCTCCGCCGCGCCGGATTTCTCCAACAGGGCGCCGGTAACCGTGCCTAGGGCGATGACGAGGCCGATGTCCGCCATGGTGCCGCCCATGCCGCTGGTAAAGGCCGACAGCATATCCTGCATGTTCATCCCCGATACGATGGCGAAAGTTACCGTTGTTGCAATCAGCGCAAAAAACGGATGGATTTTCAGTTTCACGGTGCAAAGTACCAGCACCAGCACGCCCAGTATTAATCCGGCAATTACAAATACGTTGGCATTCATTTGATTTCTCCCTTCTCCTTATGGCGTGTCGGACATCTGCCTTCTGAACAGATGCGCAGGCTTCCCGGCACGCCCTGACTCTTATAAATAGGTTTCCAGATACTCTTTGCGGTTCTCCTCCGGCACGAGCCTCCCGCCGGTGGCCCAGGCGATCTGCGCGGCATTTGCCAGCACTTCCTCGGTAAGCCCGTGGGTGTGGCAGTATTCCCTGGAATCCTCGTACTGCAGAAGGCCGCAGGGCCCTGCGAAGGATGCGCAGCTGGAGGGCTCGATCTGAATGTTCTCCGACTGATACAGCAGCCGAAGGTGGTCATAGAGCTTTCCGTCCTCTATAGTAAACTCGCCCGACAACAGGTTGGTCATGATCCTGGTGACAAAGCCGGAGGGGCTGGCACAGGCAAGGCCGTCCGCCTCGGTGATGCCGGAAATGCCGAAATCGTGGACGTTGGCATGTTCAAATTCCTGGGTGGCCACGCCCAGAAGCACCGACGGGCACAGCACAGGCTCCGTAAAGAAGCAATGTACGTTGTCCTTGAAGATCCGTTTCAGCCCGTAAGCCACGCCGCCCGGAGCGCCGCCCACACCGGCGGGGATGTAGACGATCAGAGGATGCTTCTCATCCACGGTGATACCCTTCTCATCCAGCTGCTTTTTCAGCCGCCCCGCCGCCACGGCATAGCCCAGAAACAGATTGACGGACTTCTCGTCATCCACGAAATAACTCATGGGATCCAGATCGGAGAGTTTCCGGCCTTCGGCCACGGCTTTGGAGTAATCATCGGCGTACTCAATGACTTCCACACCCTTACTGCGGAGCAGGTCTTTCTTCCACTGTTTGGCGTCGGCAGACATGTGTACTTTCACCTTGAAGCCAAGGGCTGCGCTGGTAATACCGATGGACAGCCCCAGGTTGCCCGTGGAACCCACCTGCACCGTATACTGCCCGAAGAATTCTTTCATGTCCTCGTCGGCAAGCCTGGCATAATCATCCTCCACGGTGAATTTCCCGCTGGCCAGGGCCAGATCCTCCGCGTGTTTCAGCACCTCATAAATGCCGCCCCGGGCCTTGACGGAACCGGCGATGGCAAGATGACTGTCCATTTTCAGCAGCAGTCTGCCGGGAATCTCGGCGCCTTTTTCCTCCAGCGCCTTCTGCATAGCGGGAATCTCCGCCAACGGCGACTCGATCAGCCCGCCCGTCTCCTCGGTCTCCGGGAAACATTTGCGGATAAAGGACGCAAACCGGGCCAGCCGGTCTTCCGCATCCCGGATGTCCGCGTCGGACACCACCAGCTGGCAGACCGCGTCCGTCACGGCAAAGGGCTGCAGATAGGGATTGATCCAGGCCGTTTCCTGCTTATCCGCGATCCTTTTGATTACAGGATCACTCTCGATATATTTCTGTGCATTCATATTACAACCTCCCCAATTTTGTCTGGTTTTTGACAGTTGTCCAGCCAGGCTGAACAACCGGTTTCCGTGCGGCCGGCCATAACCCCGGATCCGTGACACTCCTGTGGATTTTACCGTAAAAGGAAAATCCTGAGCCGGACTATGACGAACCGCTTACACCCATACTTCCGAACGTTCTCTCCGAGGGGCCGCGAATCCCCCCGGTCATGGCGCCCGCAGCCATTCAGGGATATTGAAACAGCCGCGGGATTTTGTCAGGAAAACGCCGCTTAACTTAAATGCCGCGTTTTCTTTCCTCTATTTTGTTAATATATTCTTAATTTTGTTTAATGTCAATAAACACATTAAATAATATTTAACTTTGTTAAACGTGTATAAAATTTGTGTCCTCTTTTGTACAGAATCACGGATATAACCGATCAGTCTTTGGTCAAATGGTTACTGGATCCGGCCATCAACCGTTTGCCTTTGGCAAAGGACTGAATTCACTTTTTTGACCAAACAGCCTTTTATGAAACGGAAAATTATGTTATCATTTGATGCAGAAAGGGGTGTGATTTGATGGGAATGGCAGAAGGGGAACGCAGAAAAGATGAAAAAATAAACGGTGTGGTCTACGATATGTCGCCCGCGCCGCATTTCAGGCATGGGATTATAAACAGCAATATCCACACCATAATAAAGCACGGTTTAAAAAAAGCCTGTGCCTTGTGTCCATGGAAAACCTGGATTTTAAATACCATCCTGAGGTCAACGACGATTATCTATGCCCGGATATCATGGTGGTCTGCGACCGCAAACAGCCAAAGGGCGGCAGCTACAGCGGGGTTCCCCGGTTCATAGCCGAAACCTTGAGCCCGTCAACGGCGAAACGGGACAAAGCCGAGAAAATGGCCATTTACGAAGCATCCGGCGTGGAAGAATACTGGATTGTATCACCCCAGGGGGCCGTGGAAATATATTATCTGGAAAACGGAAAATATGTCCTGAACCAGAGCTATTTACTGCAGGACGATGAAGAAGAAGACGATTACAACGCCAAAACTGTCATAAGTCTGAAGGCCTTTCCCCATATCCGGATGAATCTGGAGGATATCTTTGAGGGGATAAAAGAATTATAGAACCGCGCAGAAACCGGCCCTGTCACCTCTTATACCCCCGGATAGAAATCTCAAAAGCTGGGCGGTGTAATGGCGAAAATTATGTTCGATGCGGTATCGGTCACATTCTCCCACACATGGCTGACTCCCGCCGGTATTTTTACGGAATCTCCCTCCCCCAGCTCAAACTCTTTCCCGTTCATGCGGATATGGATACTCCCGCTCATCACATAGGCTACCTCCTCGCCCACATGGGCCCGGGCCTTCGACGAAGTCACCGAATGGGGCGGGATCTCCATTTTGCAGAATTCTATACTCCCGCTCAGATCCGAAGTCAGCAGGTCATAGACTACCCCCTCCTGGGCGCTGCCAAGCTGGATATAATTCCCTTTGCGCACGATCAGCTTCTCCGACACCACGTCGTCGCACTGGAAAAATTTGAATATGGGCACATCCAGGGCCGCCGCAATGGCCCGGATCGAATTGATCGAAGGGTTGGCCGTATTATTTTCAATCTGGCTTAACATGGACGGGGTAATATCCGCCCTGGCCGCCAGTTCCCGCAGACTGTACTGACGCTGGCTGCGGTACTCCTGTACCTTTGCGCCGATATTGATTTCTTCCATCAGGTCTCCTCTCTTTTGCTGTCATCTTCTGCAGGCACAGTGATCTCCTGCCTTCAAACGGTCTGTGATTTTTCTGTCCCAAACACTATAGCACAGAATTGCCCGCGTCTGCAATCCTGAATCATGTATGTTCTCACAATCTGGGCCGTTTACTTGCTGCAGTCCAGACAAGCCGGCCTGCTTATGCAAAAAACCGTTTCAAACGTCACATTCCGCTTCGGCCGGCCCTGAACGGACGTCCACTGGACGTTCAGCGCTATAACCGTTCGAACCGGCAGATTTGTTGCCATTCGCCCTTAAAAAAGTTCTTTTATATGGATCTTTATGTTGACGAATATCTATTTCCATGTTATCATAAGTGTATTCCTGCTGGAGAGAGTGGGAAAGGACCAGAATGGACAAACTCAAAGGAACCATGGAAACATTGAGCGTCATGCAGCTCACAGCGGACATGGAAGGACTGGACGCCCAGAGCAAAGCGCTCCTGCGCAGTAAGGAGGTATTGGCCATTATTCTGCAGGGAACCGTTGCAGAATACAGGGACTACAGCCGCAAAGAAATCATGGGCTTCATAGAGGCTGATTCCCTCACTTCCGCGAAGGAAGTATCCTCCGGCAGAACCAACACACCGGTCGCCGGCGACAACGCGGAATTCAATCAGTTAAACGAGAAGGTATCCTATTTTGACATGGCGTTCCGCGCTATAAACCCGCGGTTATCCACAGAAAAGGTGCTGATCAGCCTGCATGTTGATGTGGAACCCCAGAAGACGTACCTGCCCGGCTATCCCATTGAAAAACGGGGAATGTACTATCTCGCCCGGCGGCTCTCCGCCCAGTTATCCCTGGCCACAGACAGCGCAGACTACGGACAGCTAGAAAAATGCTACAGCATCTGGATCTGCCGGGACGCTGTCCCTGCAAAGGAGCACTACAGCATATCTGTCTATGAGATGGCTAACACCAAAAATACCGGCATCCGTTCCGTAGCAAAAGAAAATTATGACCTGATGACCCTGGTCGTGGTTAAACTGGGAAGCGTCGTCTACGACGGGCAGCGCGGGGATGAGGGATATGAACTGCTGCACTTTCTGAACATGATCATGTATCCTCATAAAGAGGATTTCATGGAGGCTGTTTCAGAGTATATTGATTTTTCTGACAACAAAGAACTGTGGAAGGAGGCCGCACATATGGATGGACTGGGAGAATGTATCGTAAATGAATTGCGGGAATTGATGTTTGACGAAGTAATGGCCGAAGCAATAATCGCAGCCAAAGAAAAAGTCAGGGATGAGGTCAGGGATGAAGTCAGGGATGAGGTTGCCAAAGAGTTCACCGCTAAGTTCGCTGATGAAGTCACCGCCAAGGTTACCGGCGAGGTAATCCGGACTTTGATTTTGGATTATCTTGAAGACCAGATCCCAAAAGAACGGATCCTCTCAAAACTACAGAAATATTTCCACTTGACAAAAGAAGAATCCGGCGTGTACTACGATCAAATTGCCGCCAACGTTATGTAGGAATCCCGCCGTCAGCGGCTTTTCCGTATTAGTGTACACAAAAAGCAGCCCCGGTCGTTCTCCGCAAAAGAATTTGCCGGGGCTGCCGTCTGATCCGTAACTCCTTATAGCCTGACTTCCTCCCGCATCGGTATGGATGATGTGGCCCCGTCCCGGGATACGGCGATGGCGGACGCCCTGGCGGCCAGCCTCAGCCCGTCCGGAACCGACATGCCTTCCAGAATGGATGCTATAAAATATCCGGTAAATGTATCTCCGGCTGCCGTAGTATCCCTGACCTCCACTTTGAAGATCCCCTGCCTGTACCGCTCCTCTTTATACTGATACACCGAGCCCTCGCTTCCCAGCGTCAGCACCACCCTGGCCTTTGGGTACAGTTCCCTGAGCTTTGCCAGGATATGATCAGGCTCTTTCTCTCCTGTCACCTGCCAGCCCTCGATCTCATTTAATAAAAACCAGGAAACCCTGGAAAAATCACAGCTATCCAGATGATGGTCATAAGGCGAAGGATTCAGGACGATCTCCATGCCCCTCTCATATGCCCTGTTGATAATGTAATCCAGAAGATTGATTTCATTCTGCAGCAGCACCATGTCGCCCTTTCCAAAATTCTCCAGCACCTCATCCACATATTCCCGGGTCATGCTCCTGTTTGCCCCGCCATAAAGCAGAATGCAGTTCTGGCCGCCCCGATCCACCTGGATAATTGTATGGCCGCTTTTCCCCGGGATACGGCGGATAAACGCTGTATTCACGCCGCTCTCCCTGCAAGTCTCAAAGAGGATCTCCCCCTCTTCCCCAATCAGCCCCGCGTGATATACCGGAACGCCGGCCCGGGCCAGCGCAATGGACTGATTCAGTCCCTTCCCACCGCAGAATGTCTGCATCCCCCGGGAAGCCAACGTCTCCCCGGCCGTCACCATGTGATCCACAGCGTACACATAATCCAGATTCAGGGAACCAAAATTCAACACCTTCAAAACTTTCACCTCCACCTTTTATTCATTTCATCGTAACTGTTCAAGGCATTCACAGTTATACCCGCCGAAGGCCAGGGATAAGCTTCAACATCCGCCAAAGACGCATCCTTCAGGGGTATAACCGCCGGTACGCCGTACCCTTCCCCCTTTTTCCATGTGCCTGCCTATTTGTACCACCCGTCAATCACTTCCCGGGCGATCTCCGCCCACCGCCACAACTTCCAGGGCTTATAATCTACGGTGCTGATGTCCTTCATCACGATCTCAATGGAGCATCCCTCCGTCTGGCGCAGGATCTTCTCGATCTCCGCCCGGGCCAGATCCTCCCGGAATTCACCCACCGCAAAGACCGCCGGGTTAGGCTTGCAGCTCATCACATATTTTCCTCTGCACCGCTCGGCGGCCACATCCCACTTATTCCAGGGACTCATGGACACTTTCCTGAGCCGGGGAATCTGATCCATCAGATCCATTTTATGGTGCAGGGGCTCACAGCAGCCATAGTAATTCAGGCCAAACTGTTTCAGCCACTCCATCTCAAACTGGAGGGAAAACTGCATATGCATGGCAGGGCTCACCTCCGAAAAAATCTGGGCGTTGCCGCAGCCCCACATCTGCATCGTACCACAGTGGGTGGGGGCATCCTCTCTGGGAGCCAGGCAGCTCACCAGTCCGTAACCGCCGGAGCCCACCCGGCAGGAGCTGTTGTTGGAAGCCCATATACCAAGCTCCCGGTATTTTTCCATACGCACCATGCAGCAGTCCACATAGCGCTTGACCACGGCCTCTACAAATTCCGGATTATCCACCATATTCACCATGGTCTCCTGGATACCCAGCACTCGGATCAGATAGTCAAAGGGGGTAAACCAGAGGCCCCGTGCGCCCACCTGCCGCACCGGAATCACGCCGTCAAAGATCTCTTCCATCAGCTCCGTATACTGCCGGGTCCGCTCCATATCCAGGATGATCTCCGGCTCATGGATTTTCTCCACATCCGCCATATCCTTAAGCAGAATATGGAAATGCCGGGACACCACCTCGCTGTTCCTGTCCGTCCTGCGGATATCCACCACCTCGTCAATGCCAAAGCCGCTGTCATAGACCACCAGCGGGCTCTCCACATAATCTTCAATAATTATATCACCCAGGCCGTGCTCATAACAATACAATTCCTTAATTAAAAAATCCTCCAGCTCCCGGGCAAAAGGATGGGTACAGCGCAGATCCAATTCCCCCTCCCAGTTCATCTCCGGCCAGCAGATCTCATCCACGTAAACCGGCGGCCTTGTCATCCGCAGGTCATTGGCGGCCGTCCAGATGGCCCGCCGTTCATCCATCACCGGAAGCGCCGCATACGCATGCTTCTTTTTCCCCAGGCTGCGGAGGATCTCCATGTCCTCCCGGGAAATATTAAGATCATCGGCGGGAAGCCTTCCCAAATCCTCCTCACTGTGCAGCGTACTGCCAAACCGGTCTGCCAAATTCAAATATCTGCTCATCTTTTTCCTCCCTGCGCCGCCTCTGCCACGGACGGCCTTTCTCTACTGTAACGGGTTTGCGTGTGACTTTACTGATCCTATCCTATCATCATAAAAAGAAAGCCACAACGTTACGCTGTGACTTGTAGTTGCAGAATGTGACCTTTTGACTGTTTCCATATCCGAGCCGCGCACATCTTGAGGAATGCCTTCCCTTTGCCGTGCAGCCGCCGGCCATGCATGAATCTTTACCGGATTGCAGGAGCACACCATTCGTCTGTTGTACGGCCGCGGGAGCGTATGATCCCAAAGGCGGCAGATCCCGTCAGATCACATGCCCTCTGCTGTGGCTCTTCTTGTATTTCCCCGGCGGCATCTCCATATATGCTTTAAACGCCCGGGAAAAGGCTTTCTCATCCGCATAACCGACTGCCTCTGCCGCCTGACCTACGCTCCCTCCCTGCAAAAGGCAACGGGCCGCCACGCTCATTTTCATGGCCATCAGGTACTGTAACGGCGGCATCCGGAATACCTCCTTGAATTTCCGCGAAAAATACGACCGCTCCATACCGGAAAAATCCGCCAGCTCCTGCACCCTGACAGGCTCCCCGATGTGGGCTTCCATATATTTTAGCACCCGTCGCATCCTCCCGCTCTCCACCTCCCGGAAAGGGATCTCTTCATTCAGTACGGTTAGAAACACGGAAAAAAGTTTTACGAGCTCCCCGCCGTACCCGGGCCGTTCCATAATCCCCCGCATCCCCTCCAGCAAATGTGCCAGCACCTCCCTGCCGCCCACTTTCAGGCAGGACAGCTCCGGAAACGCCCCCATGGCCATCTCCACATGGAACCACAGCACATCCAGGGGATGCTTCGGGTCATGCCACAGACTGTATGGATTCATCACCGGGAAAATATACAGATACCCGGCCCGCAGGGGCATGATCCTGCCGTCCTTATACACCCAGGCGCTTCCGCCATACACATAGTAAAAGCGGTAATACAAGGCGCTTTCGTTCACCATCCCCCAATTTTCCGGGCAGACTGTGTATCCCTTCTGCATGATATGAAATGTATGCTCCACCTTTTTCCTCCTGTAACACAGATACCTGTCTGCTTATCATACCACAAATTCCACCCGGGGGATCACCCTTTGCCGCAGGCAAACTCCAAATGCGCAGATTCCGTTACCGTTCAGCTGCCCCGAAAGCGTCCCCCGGGAAGTGTGCGGCCCGGTTGTGAAAAACAGTCATTTCATTACAAACCGCCGACCGTTCAAGACAAAACTATTGATTTGTATATTTAACATCTCTATATTAAAAGCAGGGAGCGCTCCTAGTTGATACTTAGACAGACGCTTAGGAAGCGTCTTTTATCGGTCGTTGTTTTGCGGCTTCCGATAAGCCGCATTCTCAAAATCAGGAGGTAATCTTATGGATATTTCATCTGTCAGCCCCGGCTATCCGTCGGGCAGTTCCAAACCGCAGCAGAGCGCTGATCCGGACTCTCAAATACGATCACTGGAGCAAAAGCTGCGGACACTACAGGACGAAAAGCAAAAAGCGGTTCAGAACAAAGACGAGGAGAAAAGGAAAAAAATAGAGAAACAGATCCGGGAAATTGAAGAACAGATTCAGCGGTTAAAACAACAGGAGAAAAAACAGGAAACCGTATCAAAGACGCCCGAACCACAAAGGGCCGACGCCGGAAACGCCGTGGATACATATGCGTAAATTCTGTCTGCACAGATATGGCCCCGCCTGAAAAGAAGCTTCCCTACAGCAGAATCCGTCTGCATCCTTTTACCAAAACGCCGGAAGCCCGTAAAGACTGAACCACCGCCTTAATCGGCTTCCGGCATTTTGAGCATAGTAAGTAGCCAAACACCAATCTTTAAATATTCTCATTTTTCAGAGCATCAATAGGATTTTCTTTCTTGACCTTACTCATGGCGTACATCATCGTCACAAACACCACTGCGAACACGCTGAATACCGCTATCCCCACAGCCCCCCAGGGCATATGGAAATCCGTGGCATACCCCTCGGATATAGAACGGAAGATCATATACGTCATCACCGCTGACAGGGGCAGCCCGTAGAGCAGGGACTTAAAGCCATAGAGAAGGCACTCAAAATTCATCATGCTGTTGAAGCCGCCCCGGGTCATGCCCACGGATTTCAGCATGGCGAACTCCCGGCGGCGCAGGGCGATATTGGTCGAAATCGTATTAAACACGTTCGCCGCGGCGATGAGGGAGATCAGCACGATAAAGCCGTAGGAAAATACCTGGATAATCAGGATGATATTGCGGTTGCTCTCCTCCTGCTCCGCATAATCTACCAGACCGTTGCCGCCCATCCTGCTGTCCGTAATGATCTGCCGGATCGCCGCATAGCTTTCCCTGTGATCGTCGGAAGCGACCAGATAATGGTAGGTGCGCGGCTCCGTATCCTGAACCACCGCATCCTGCACACACTGGGGATAGAGCAGGGTGAACTCACCCCGGGTTTCCAGGAACCAGGGCGTCTCCGTGAGTATTTTTCCCACATGCAGTGAATACTCTTTCACTGCGTCCGCCGCCGGCACTTCCCTGATTTCCTCCGGATCGTCGTCACTCAGGTATCGATAAACCTGGTTTCCGGCTTTATCTTCATACTGCCCTGTCTCCTCATCCAGATAATACCCCTCCACATACAGAGGCACACGGGCCGTCAGCTCGCACTGTTCCTCTTTCAAAAAGTCCAGCGTAATATATTTCCCCTGATCCGGGTTAAATATGGGCGTCCCTTTCGCCACCACCGCCAGCGGGGCGTCGGGATTCATATACGCCTGTTCATCCAGGCCGTTTCTGCCAAGCATCTCTCTGAAAGACGCATCGTCTACAAACTGTATCTGGGTGTAAAAAGGAATTTTTGCTCCGTCCCCGGAACTGTTCTCGAACTGGGAAACGATATAGTGCAGGGCATCCTCCGTCAGAACAGACCTGTCTATCTCACAGGTATAGTGGCGGCTCACTGTGGAGGCCGCCGCCGTGACATCCTTTGCCTCCCGGATCTGTTCCAGAAGCTCCCCATCGGTGATGTCGGTAAAGCTTTCCTCCGCCACATATAACCGCAGATCATAGTCGTCCTTCCCTAATCCGCCTTCCACAGACTCCATCAGATACCCCGTAAAAGCCGCCGCGGAGACAAACAGAACAATGCTCATCACCAGGCTCACCACCGTGGCCCTGTACTTTTTACGGCTGCGCCTGTAATACTTGCTTGCCAGCATTCCCGGCAGGCCGAAAATCCGGTACGCCAGCTTTGAAGAACGTACTGCCCCGGGTTTGATCTGTATATCCGCCGCCTGCCGGATCGCCTCGATAGCGGATACCCGCATAGCCCGCCGTGAGGGGATCCACGCGGAGATCAGTACTGTCAGAAACGCCACGGCACAGGCTGTCACCACGGCCGCTGGAGAAACGCACAGCCTCATCGTGACGGCAGACCCAAAGATATTGGCGAACTTATTGCCAATGAACAGCAGCGTGACGCCGATCCCGCCGACGCCCGCCAGGATTCCCAGGGGAATACCGATCAGGGCCACCACGACAGCCTCAAAAAATACCATGTGGCGGATCTGTTTTCTCGTGGCGCCTATGGAGGCCAGCAGACCGAACTGTTTCGTCCGCTCCGACACGGCAATGGAAAAGGCATTGTAGATCAGGGAAACCGACCCGAACATAATCAGAAGGATAATCACCGCCGCCAGCCCATAGAGCATCCGGTAATAGCTCTCAAACTGCGCTGCCCCCGAGAGCATCAACAGATCCGTATTGGTATCACCGTCAGAAACCCTTTCATCCATAAAGGCAAATACGCGTTTGGGGTTTTTCATCTTAAAATATACATCATAGAGGCAGTCTTCTTCCGGCTCCTCATCCGCCGCGGTGATCGCCGTGTAGCCCGGAGCCATATAATCCTCAAAAGAAGGCCGCTCATAGATCCCAACCACCGTGTATGTCCTGCTTTCGTGGATCTCCAGTTCTTCCTCGTTAAAGAAATCCCGGCCGTTGTCGTCGTAATCAAAACAGGGATCCCGCTGGGAAAGTTCCTCCCCGGCCATCACGCGGCTGCCTAGATCCAGCGTCAGTGTATCGCCGATGGCATAAACGATGCCTCCGTTGTCCCCCATATGCGCCGGCAGGATCAGCTCCTTGCTGTTGTCGGGCAGCCGGCCCTCCACCATATGGACGGGCATCACATCTTCAAAACCTTCCGCGGCCCCGATCACATACATATAAGGTTTATATTCATTTTTTGAATCTATCCTGGCAAAACCCAACTGCTGGTCACAGGCGAATCGGGAAACCTCCTCGCTGTTTATGATCTCCTCACAGTCCGCTTTGCCCGCACCGTAAGATACGCCGTGCCAGTCGCCCACCGCGTAAATAATGTTCTCCCGCATATAATTCTGAAAGCTGGACACGATGGTGGTCACAGCACAGATCATGGCCGCCGACAGCATCACCCCTATGATCGTCACCGCCGTGCGAACCCTGTTTTTCTTTAACTGCTCCAGCGTTATCTTGTTAAATACGTTCATCTGCGGATCACCTCATCCCGGATAATTTTGCCGTCCTCAATGGAGATGATACGATCCGCCTGCAGGGCGATGCTCTCGTCGTGGGTGATCATGATCAGAGTCTGGTCATACTTCTGATTGGATATTTTCAAAAGCTCCACGATCTCCTGGCTGTTCTTCCTGTCCAGGTTTCCCGTGGGCTCGTCGGCCAGCACCACCGCCGGGGCGTTCATGACGGCCCGGCCGATGGACACCCTCTGCTGCTGCCCGCCGGAAAGCTGGTTGGGCAGATGGTTCTCCCGCCCGGCGAGCTTCAACGTCGTGAGCATCTCCCGGAGCCGCTCCTCATTCACCTGCTGCCCGTCCATCAGCATGGGCAGGGTAATATTTTCCGTCACATTCAGCACCGGGATCAGATTGTAAAACTGATAGATCAGCCCCACCTGGCGCCGTCGGAAGATCGCCAGCTGATCCTCATTCTGGGCAAACACATCGCAGCCGTCCATGTACACTTTCCCGCCGGTGGGCCGGTCCACCGCCCCCAGGATATGGAGCAACGTGGATTTTCCCGAACCCGAGGGCCCGATGATCGCCACAAATTCGCCTTTATCCACAGAGAAGGACACGTTATCCAGCGCCTTCACCTCATTCTCACCCTTGCCGTAGGTCTTGCAGAGATTTTCCACTCTTACTATTTCCATACAAAATACTCCCTTTCGTTTTTATGAGGCCATTCTATCCTGTCCAGATGACAGGGCAGTGACTTGAATATTACAAAATTGTAATATTAGGGCGTATTTTCTTCAGGCAAGGGCCCCATCAATACCTTAAACCGTCTGTTTATAAAACCGTATGCTGAACTTTGCCCCTTTAATGGGGTTATTCTCCGCCTTGATCGTACCGCCCTGACTCACAATGATCATACGGGACAGGGCCAGCCCGATACCATAGCTGTTCTCATTAGAATTTTTCCCTTTATAAAAGCGTTCGAAGACATGGGGCAGATCCGCCCTGGCAATGCCTTTTCCGTCATCCCGGATGAATATCTCCACGTAAACGGGGTTTTCACGGCCATGGATTTCCAGATGCCCGCCGTCCGGCGTGTGTTCCATGCAGTTTTTCAGGATATTTGTCAGCGCCTCACACGTCCAGGAAACATCACAGTCCACGTCCCCTTCTACATCGACGGCCAGCTGCTGTCCCCGCAGCTCCATGGGGATCAGCACCGGTTCCGCCGCCTTTGCGATCAGATCCCGCAGCGAGACGGTCTCCTTCGTGAACAATACCGTCTGTGCGTCCAGCTTCGACATCTTTAAAAGGCTGGTAATCAGCCAGTCGATGCGCGAGAGCAGCCGGTGCAGCTCCCGGGTCAGCTCCAGCCGCCTCTCGCGTGTGACCTCCGGCTCCGAGAGAAAAGATACCAGCAGGTTGATGGATGTGAGAGGCGTTCTGAGCTGGTGGGAAATGTCCGCCAGGGAATCGGCCAGATAGGCCTTGTCGTCCTGAAGCTGCTGCTGCTGTTCCCGCAGCCGGACAGTCATCTTGTACACCTCATTCTGCAAGACCCCCAGCTCCCCCTCTGCGTATTTTTCCAGAAATATCTGGCTGTTCCCATGGAGGATACGGTTGATATCCAGAGAAAACGACGCGATCCGCCGGTACCTTCTGCGGGTAGCGGCCCCGTGGCACAGCAAAAGCAGCAGACACAAAGAGCCGGTAAACAGCCCGAAATCCCTGTCCCATACGGCGGCAATGGCCGTCCCTGCGGCGGATATCCCCGCCATGGCAAGAAAACTTTTTATAACCTCCGGATTCCTCATCCACTTCATCACAGATCCACCTTATATCCCATCCCCCTGACCGTCTTAATAATCTCCGGCTTCTGGGGGTCGTCCTCTATCTTCTCCCGCAGCCTTTTGATATATACGGTCAGCGTGTTATCGTTCACAAAATCCCCGGCTACATCCCAGATCGTCTCCAGAAGCTGAGACCGGGAGAGCACAGCCCCCCTGTTGTTCAGAAAGACCAGGAGCAGACGGTATTCCAGCGCCGACAAGCACAGATCTTTTCCGTTCTTGCTGGCGGTGCCCTTCACCGTATCCACGGAGACTGGGCCCAGTTTTGTCACGGTTCCCGCTCCGCCCGTGAGCCGCAGGACATTCCTGATCCGGGAGACCAGCTCCCGGGGGCGGAAAGGCTTGGGGATATAGTCGTCGGCGCCCAGGTCAAACCCGGTCACCGTGCTGTACTCATCCCCCGACGCGGTCAGAAAGATCACTGGCAGGCCGTAATCCGCCTTTATGGCCGAGCACACCGAGAAACCATTGCCGTCCGCCAAAGATATATCCAGCAGCACCAGGTCGAAGGCCTCCCTCTCCAACAGGCCGAGGGCCCCCTTCTGTCCCGGTTCGCTCTTCACCCGGAATCCCTCCGACTCCAGAAACTCGGTGAGATTGGCGACGATGCTCTTATCATCCTCCACTAATAAAATTTTTGTCATGAGACAATTTCTCCTTATAATAACCAATTCTTTCAATCTGTTTTTCCCTGCGGCGTTTTCCTGCAAAACAGCCGCCTGTTCGCCGGGTACAGGGCCTTGAACTGCTGAAATTGTTCTTCATACCGCCTTACACGAACCGGATCAGGTTCCACAACGTCCCTGTCCAGCCTGGTGATACACCGGCAGGCCTCTGAAAAATCCCGATAGACTCCCACGCCCACCGCTGCTGTGACCGCCGCACCTACAGCCGCCTGTTCTTTTACCAGGCTCCTGCAGATTTCTTTTCCGAATACGTCTGCAAGAATTTCGCGAAACAGCCTGCTTCTGGCCCCACCGCCGGATGAGATTATTCTGCTAAAAGAAAGCCCCCTATCCTGCAGGATCTCCAGGGAACATTTTTGGTTGAACACGATCCCTTCCATCGTGCTCCGTATCATATCGGCCCTCGTATGGTTCAGGTTAAGGCCAAAATATATTCCACGGGCCTCCGGGTCATTCCATGGCGTCCGCTCGCCATTTAAATAAGGCAGAAACAGCAGGCCGCCGCTTCCTGCCGGAGACTGCGACGCCAGAGCCGCCATCTCATCGAAAGTATCCATATGTAAAATATTTTGTTTCAACCATTGCAATGACACACCGCCGCTCAAGTTGGCCCCCACCATCATCCACACCCCTTCCCGTACATGGCAAAAGGTATTGATCCGGTACAGAGGATCACACAGCGGCGCATCCACCGCACAGGCCACCTGACTGGCCGTCCCTACATTTGAGACTAGGATTCCCGGTTCCATTATGCCGTTCCCCACAGCCTGCATCAATGTATCCCCGCCCCCACAGACAATAGGGGTTCCCTCCGGAACCCCCGTCTCCGCAAAACTCTGCCGGGTACATTTTCCCACCAGTTCGCCGGATTCAAAGCACGGTACAAAAAGTTCCCTGGAAATACTCAGCCTGTCTATGATCTCCCAGGCCCAGTTCCGATGCGCCGTATCAAACACACCGGTTCCTGATGCGTCTGTCATATCTGTCCCCCATTCCCCGCACATTTTAAAACGGATATAATCTTTGGGCAGCATGACCCTGTATGCCCTCTCGAAATTGCGGGGTTCCTCTTTCCGTACCCACAGGAGAGAAGCGATCAAAAATCCGGTGCCCAGGGCATTCAGAGTAATCTGCCTGTACTGCTCCTCGGGTATCTGCCTGTAAAGGGAGGCGACAGCTTCCTCCGAACGCTGGTCAGCCCAGATGATGGCTTTTCGCACGGGGCTGCCCTCCCGGTCCGTCATTACCAGTCCGTGCATCTGCCCGGAAAAACCGACCCCGCACAGGTTTCCCAAATGCTCCCGGCATCTCCCGGTCAGCTCACACAGGGCTTCCCGAACCGCTCTCCACAGAACCTCCATGTCCTGCTCCGCATACGTTGCCCGGGGCTTATCCATGCCGTATTCTCTCTGAGACAGGCCTGTTATACGGCCATCCTCTCCCATCAAAACAGCTTTTACACTGGATGTCCCCAAATCCACTCCCATAAAATATCTCATACCACTGATCTCCTCTCCATCACGGGATCACAGGCTCTTTTTGTGTTTCTCCCGATCGTCCGGGGCAGCCCGGTACACGACCGCCGAAAGCCGCGCCGCCTGCCCATATCGTCTCCGCCAAACCAAAATCCTGCCTCTCTCGTTCAAATATAACGCATCCCACATGCACCGGCAAGGTCTTATTCATAATTATAATACATTGGGAGTTCGCCTGCGGCGAAGGCTGGATTCACTCTTGGCAAAACACCAGCATTCTTACGGACTTTGCAATGAATGCAAAGTCCTGGGCCGAACAGTAATTACATACTCATAGATATTACATCCAAAAGCAACTACATGATTGACAGAAAACCCCAAAACGGTTATAATATTTGTAGTTCGTATCATGAACCATTTGCGCGTAAAGCGAACATTTTGGGAGGGAGCATAACAGCCCGGTTTGCCCTGGCTGTTGCGAAAATGCATACAGAAAGGAGACACAGATGGCAGAAACAAGACAGCCCAGAATCGAGTGGGCCAGGGAATGGCTAAAGACCACAAAATCTCTTTACATCAACGGCGAGTGGGTGGAGGGCCACGGCCCGGTCCTCGAATCGATCAGCCCCATAAACGGCGAGGTAATCGGGCATATCTGCTGCGCCGGTGAGGAGGATATCGACCTGGCGGCCAAAGCGGCCAGGACGGCCTTCGACAACGGCTCCTGGACCCGGGACGTCAACCACAGGGAGCGCCGGAAGATCATGCAGAAGATCGCCGCCACGCTGATGGAACACATCGAGGAGATTGCCACCATCGAGACCCTGGACAACGGCAAACTGTTTACCGAGTCCTGCGAAGACGTCACCAACGTGGCCGATTTCTTTGATTACTATGCCGGCTGGACCGACAAGATCTACGGTGAGACGAACCCCGTTCTGGGAGACTTTTTCTCATATACCAGGAGGGAACCTGTGGGCGTATGCGGTCAGATCATCCCCTGGAACTACCCCATGGATATGGCCGGATTCAAGCTGGCGCCGGCGCTGGCCTGTGCCAACACCCTGATCATCAAGCCCTCCAGCATGACCTCGCTGTCCCTGGTGCGCACCTTCGAGCTGATTGACGAGCTGGGCGTTATGCCCAAAGGCGTCATGAACCTGATCCTGGCCACTGGTTCCATGGGATCGGCCATCACCCGGCATCCGCTGATTGACAAGGCCGCCTTTACCGGGAGCACGGCGGTGGGACGGCAGCTGGTACACGATTCCGCGGACAGCAACCTGAAATCCGTGAGTCTGGAGCTGGGCGGCAAATCCGCCAACATCATCTTTGACGACGCGCCGAACCTAGATTACGCCATAGACCGCTCCTTCGTGGCGATCATGTCCGGCAAGGGAGAAAAATGCTCGGAACCCACCAGGCTTCTGGTACAGCGCACCGTCTACGATAAAGTCTGCCGGGGCCTGGCGGAAAAGTACAAGACATGGAAGGTGGGCGACCCCTTCGATCCCGCTTCCGACCAGGGGGCCCAGGTTTCAAAAGCGCACTTTGAGACGATCATGGGCTACATTGAGGCCGGAAAAGCCGAGGGCGCCCGTCTGCTGTGCGGCGGCGACCGGAACGTGGAAGGGGACAACGCAAAAGGCTATTTCATTAATCCCACCATCTTCACGGACTGCAACAACAATATGAAAATTGCCCGAGAAGAGATCTTCGGGCCGGTTCTCACCGTAATCCCCTTTGACACCGAGGAGGAAGCCGTCGCCATCGCCAACGACACGGACTACGGCCTGGCCGCCGGTTTCTGGACCAACGATGTGGCGAGAACCCAGCGAGTGGCCAACGCCCTCCAGGCAGGGCAGATCTTTATCAACCGCTACGGCTGCTACGACCCGGCCAGCCCCTTCGGCGGCTACAAAGAAAGCGGCTGGGGCCGGGAATGCGGTTCCCGCTCCCTGGAACTGTACACAAAGGCAAAAGCCATCTGGTACGCCCATGAATAACAAAACAATTATAAACCTAGATTATTCACGGCACAGCCGTGAAAGTGTCTGAAAGCCACATAGTTGC